>JBBILI010000016.1:0-108387 GCA_037445025.1 Rhodospirillales bacterium | reverse complement strand
CGGCGGCCGGCCCCGCTGCGGCCGGCGCCGCCGGCGGTGGCGGTGGTGGCGCCGGTGGAGGGGGCGGCAGTGGCGGTGGAGGCGGAGGCGGCGGAGGCGGAGGCGGAGGCGGAGGCGGAGGCGGAGGCGGAGGCGTTCCGTCGACCGTCATGACGGCGCAATTGATGTGCGCAATGGGGATGGCGCCGTCGGTTCTCAGCGTGCTGCCGCTCAACAAGACCATGATCAGCAAGATGTTCGCCGCCAACATCATGGATCACATGCCGATGGTGAACATCATGCCCTTCGGCATGTGCATGTCGCCGTCCAACCCGATGGTGGCCGCGGCGACGGCAGCGGCCCTGGGCGTGCTGACCCCGATGCCCTGCATTCCCATGACCATGTCACCCTGGGCCCCAGGGGCGGCCACCGTGCTGCTGGGCAACATGCCGATGCTCGATGCGACCTCGATGTGCAACTGCACCTGGGGCGGCGTGGTGACAATCGTCAGCCCTGGCCAGATGCAGACGATGATTCCGTGAGATCTGCGTGTTGCGGGCAGGCTGATGGCAGGGGAACGCCCGGCCGCGAACCGGTCAGCGCGGTCCGCCCACCACAGCGTCCAGCTCGGCATAGTCGGGCAGGCGCGTGTCGATGGCGACACCCCCACGCAGCACCACCCGGTCCGATTGCGGGCGGGCCAGCAACTCGTTCATCGAACGGGCGCGAAACAGCACCAGGTCGGCCTGCGCCCCCACCGCAATCTGCCCCGCGTCAATGCCCATGATCTCGGCTGCCGTCTGACCCACGGCGCGGTGCCAGGTGCCGAACGGATGATCCAGATGGGCGATGCGCACGGCCTCACGATACACCTCCAGCAGATCGTGGTCGCCATAGGCATAGAAAGGGTCGCGACAGTTGTCGCTGGCGACCGCCACGCGCAGGCCGCGCGCCGCCATTTCGTGCAGCAGCGTCACGCCGCGACGCCGCGGCGTGCGGCCGGCCGTGCGGTCCTGCAGATACAGGTTGCACATCGGCAGGCTCACCACGTCGATCTTCGCGCGGGCCATCAGGTCCAGCGTGCGGTCGATCTCGCTGTCGCTCTGCACGGAGAGGCTGCAGCAGTGACCGACCAGGATACGGCCAGGAAACGCCATCGCCAGCGCAGCCGTCGCCAGCAGCGGCAAGGCGCGGGCCGATTCGTCGAGCGTCTCGTCCATATGGATGTCGAGATCGAGGCCGTGATCGGCGGCGAGCTTCAGCAGCCCCCGTAGCCGCTCATCGAGCCGCTCCATCGGATACACCACGCCGCCCATCTGCCCGCCAACGCGCGCCACGGTGCGGGCGAGGTCGGTGGCAAATTCTGCATCATCAAGCAGCGGCCAGCCGACGATGGCGCTGGCCTGCAGCGTGATGCGGTCGGCCCATTCCGCCCGCAGCTCGGCGAACAGCGGCCAGGAGATGCGATATTGCGGGGGCAGCGAATCCAGATGCGTGCGGATCGCAACCGTGCCGTGGGCATAGGCGCAGCGCAGGCCGAATGCGAAGCGGGCGCGGATATCCTCGCCCGTCCAGTGCGCCGTGCGGTCTGCCCCCACCGCCCCGAGCGCGCCGGGAAAGCTGCCATCGGGGTTCGGCGTGCGCGGCCAGATATGGCCTTTGTCCAGATGCGTGTGAACGTCGCAGAAGCCCGGGAACACCAGGCCGCCGGCGCAGTCGTGATAGCTGGCATTCACCTCGCCGGCCGGGCGGATTTCGGCAATCCGCCCGCCGGCGATGGCAATATCGACCAGCGCGCCTTCCGGCAGACGGGCGCGGGCGAGGCCGATCACTTCGGCTTCATCTCCATCCCGTAGCCCTTGCCCACGAACGCCGTGGTGAAGGCCTTCGACACGTCGAGATCCTTCTTATACAGCCCCGCGTCAGCCATCACGTCGAGAAACTCCTGCCAGCGCGCCTTGTTCATGGTGCCGATGCCCTGGGTCAGACTGTCGCCGGAATCAACGATGCCGTACTGCTTCATCACCTTGATGCTGTTGTCGATCGTGTCCTGCGTCATGTCGTGGTTGGCGGCCAGGATCAGCTTGTTGCCGGGCGTGGGGTCGCCGTAGATGTAGCTGTACCAGCCTTCGATCGAGGCCTCGACGAAGGCGCGCACCACATCCGGATGCTCGGCCACCATCTTGGACTGCACCAGCACCACGTTGGAGTAGCTGGTGTAGCCGTTGTCGGCGAGCAGGTTGACGATGGGCTTCTCGCCGCCGGCGCGCTCGATCTGGTAGGGCTCGGAGGAGACGAAGCCCTGCTGAATGGTGGTCTTGTCCGCCAGAAACGGCGCCATGGAGAAATTGTACGGGCGGATCTGAGCGTCGGTGAAGCCGAACTTCGCCTTGAGGAAGAGCCAGAATCCGGTGCGGGCCCCGGTCGAGATCATGATCGGCTTGCCCTTCATCTCGGCCAGCGTGTCGGAGCCCTGGCCGGGGTGCGAGATCAGCACCTGCGGGTCCTTCTGGAACAGGGCAGCCACGGCGACCACCGGGATGTCCTGCTGCACCATGGTGAGTGCGCCGAAGCTGCCGGAGCTGAGTTGCCCATCGACGATCCCGGTCGCGATCGCCGAGTTGCCGTTGATCTGCGGCCCGCCCATCTTGATGGTCACATCAAGCCCGTGCTTCTTGTAGAACCCCAGGGCCAGGGCCTGATAATACCCGCCATGCTCCGCCTCGGCCAACCAGTCCGTGCCGAAGGTGAACTTGGTCTGTGCCTGCGCGTGCGTCGCGGCCAGCAGCATCATCCCCAAAACGGCAAGACGGCGGATCATCACGACACTCCCTTTCTATGTTCAACACGGCAAGTTCCAGCAAAGCGCATGCCAAAAACGAATAAAAGTTTTTTGGTCCTTTTTTTCAAAAAAGAACTTCTTTTTGAAAAAAGAAGCAAAAACTTTTCGATCGTTTAAAGCTTTTCACTTACAGTGATGGCCGCTTTGCAGCCGGCTTTGATGATGCGGGTCAGCAGGCGATAGGCCGGCGCCTGTTCCGCTTCGTTCGCCAGGCCGATATCGCGGTGCTCGACCTCTTCGAGGCGAAAGGCCTCGATTGTCTCGCGCAGCGGTGCCTCGTCCTCGCCCAGGACCGCGGTCTGGGCGGAATAGTGCTCATCGATCGTCTCCTCAACCGCGACGGTGCACGCCATGGCGGCCCGCGGGCCCAGGGCGGCCGTGGCCACGCCGAGGGCGAAGCCCGCGATGTTCCACAACGGCAGCAGCGCCGTGGGGCGCACCCTGCGGTCCGCGATCAGCCCCGCGAACGTGTCGAGATGCACCTGCTCCTGCGCCTTCATGTGGCGCAGCAGATCGCCCTTCGGCCCGCGCCCGAGCACGGCCAGCTGCCCGGCATAGATGCGCGCCGCGCCATATTCGCCGGCGTGATCGACACGGATCATCCGGGCGAGGGTCTGGCGCGGCGTGGGATCGCCAGGCAGGGGAACATCGGTCATGGCGGACTCCTTTTGGTGCGTGCCCAGAAGGTGGCGAGCCCGCCCGAGAGTGCCAGGGACAGGATCAAATTCATCGCCGCCATCGAAACCGGCAACCCGGGAATGAGATAGGTGCCCTCGCTGCAATCCACCTGGGGCGTGGCCGGCATGCGGCGCAGACGCTCGGCGATCGACAGGCCTTCAAGACGCGGCGCCGCACATTCCGGCAGCGGGCTCGGCCACCAGTGAAACTCGACCCCGACATGCACGAAGCCCAGCCCCACGCCACCCAGCAGCACCAGAATGCACAGAATCAGCACCAGCCGTGCCCAGGGTCGTGGCAGAACGGCGCCGAACAGCGCGAGCGGGGCCGCGATCCGGTAAGGCCAACGCTCCAGCAGGCAGAGCGGGCACGGCACCAGCCCGCCATAGTATTCGCTGCCCAAGGCCAGCCCGAGTGCCGCCGCCGAAATGGCAGCGCAGATGAGCAGGGCCAGTCGGAGGCGAGGAACCATCATGACCGAGATATCGCCTGACCGGCGCGCCGGGGCAAGTTGCCGCGTGCGGTCCGCTCGCCTAGCCTGAGCGCAAATACGGGAGGCGGCGATGATCAAGGTGTGGGGCCGGGCGAATTCGAGCAACGTCCAGAAGGTCGTCTGGACCCTGGCGGAATTGGGCCTGCCGTACGATCGGGTGGATGTCGGCGGCCCGTTCGGCGGCACGGCCACGCCGGACTATCGCGCCATGAATCCGCTGGGGGTGGTGCCGAGCCTGGAGGACGGCGATCTCCGGCTGTTCGAGAGCAATGTCATCTGCCGCTACATCGTCAACGCTCACGGCGCGGGGTCGCCCCTGTATCCGCAGGACCCGGCCGGCCGCGCAAAGGTCGAGATGTGGATGGATTTTCAGCAGACCGCGCACAACCGGCCGATGTCGGTGGTGTTTCAGGGCCTGGTCCGCATCGCGCCGGAACACCGCGACATGGCCGCGATCACGGCGGCGATCGCCGATGTCGGCAAGATCTACGGCATTCTCGATACACGGCTTGCAGCGCACCCCCATATCGCGGGCGACGGGTTCACGCTGGCGGATGTGGTGTACGGCATGCACGTGCATCGCTGGCTGACGCTCGACATTCCCGGCCGGCCGGAGCTTGCGCACCTGCGCGCCTGGTATGACCGGATGTGTGCCCGCCCGGCATTCGCCACCCATGTGACGGGCATCCCCGTCACCTGAGCTCGCCCGCCGCGCAGGCATGCGGCAAAGCCTCGATAAACCAACACGTTACCATATTTTCCTATTCCTGAAACCTCTCCTGACCGCCCGATCTTGTACCCTACTCCCTTGGTATCGATTTCATCGTGCAATGGGGGGCCCATGCAGCAGAGTGCTACGCAGCCTGTACCGCACGCAGAACCGCGGCAGAGCTTTGGCACGGAGAACATCAATCCCCTGGACCGGCCAAGCCGGGTGGCCCGGATGTTCATGCGCATCGTCGCCTGGGCGGAGCGGCTGAACACCGGGCATAGCCGTGTCGGCAACCCGCCGGTGTATGACAACGCGACCTTTCCATGGGTGGCAGGTCTCGAGCAGAACTGGCCGGCGATCCGGGCCGAGCTGGACCATGTGTTGCTCCGGCAATGCGAGCTGCCGAGCATGCAGGACATCTCGACCGACGTGGCCACGATCAGCACCGACCGTGGTTGGAAGAGCTTCTTTCTCGCGGGCTACGGGCTGTCCTCGAAGCGCAACATCGCGCAGTGCCCGGCCACCTGGCGGGCGCTGCGGCGTGTGCCCGGGCTCAAGACGGCGATGTTCTCCATCTTCGAACCCGGCAAGCATCTGCCGCCGCATCGCGGCCCCTATAACGGGGTGCTGCGGCTGCATCTCGGCCTGATCGTGCCGGAACAGGAACGGATCGCCATCCGCGTGGGGCATCAGGTGTGCCACTGGCACGAAGGCCGCGCCCTGGTGTTTGACGATGCCTACGAGCACGAGGCCTGGAACCACAGCGAGCGCACTCGCGTGGTGCTGTTCGTGGATTTCGTCAAGCCGCTGCGGTTTCCCGCCAGCCTGGTGAACTGGCTGATCCTGAACCTGTCCGTGTTCACCCCGTTCATCCGCGAAGGCGTGGACAACCACAAAACCTGGGAACAGCGATTCTACAAAAACGATTGAAAAGTTCTTTGGTTCTTTCTTTCAAGAAAGAACTTCTTTCTTTGAAAAGAAATAAGCAAAGAAACTTTCATTCGTTCAGAATGTGACAATCGCCCGCAGGCCAAGCACGGCGGTGTCTTGCAGCCTCGGGCCGGGCGCGATCACGTACTGAAAACTTGGCTGCAGCTGCAGCCAGCCGGTGATCTGGGCGAGCTCGTTCACCTCCAACACCGTCTCGCTGCCACGCATCGGCGCACCGCGCGCCTGGTCGAACGCCTGCGCCCGGCTGCCGACATGGGCATAGGTGACACCGAAGCCGAGCTGATCGTCCGGACAGCTGTCAAACGCACCCTTCCACACCAGCCCGGCCGAGGCCGCGAAGTCGATCAGATTGCGATCGTCCGGGCTCGCCATCAACCCTGGCAAACACGCCGATGCCGCGCTGCTTCACCGGGTCCGTGCTGTCCGCCGCGCGCTCGCCCTGGCGCCAGACCAGCTGATCGAGCACGCCATACACGCTCGCATCGCCGCGATAGCTGCCCGGCGCACCCTGCGGCAGCGGATTCTGGTTGACGAAACGGCCGGAGTGATACCAGGCCCCCACCCGGTAGGTGCCGGGCAATCCGGTGTCCTTGTCACCTTGGTTGGCGGCGTATTGCAGCTCGGCAATGGCGAACACGCCGTCACCGGTGCGGAAATCGGTGCCGGAACTGTCAACCACCTGTTCGCCCGGCGCCAGCGGATTGCCGTTGAACGCGGCCGCCAGCAAGGTCACGCGCTCGTTCGGCACCAGCTTCAGCCGCACGCCAGGCGTGGCCAGCGGATAGGCAGGGCCGCCATTGGGCAGGTCCGTCGCCGGCAGCACCGGAAAGCCGAAACTGCTGTTCACGAAGCTGGCGCCATAGGACGTGACGATGAACTCCTCATCCGCCCCGAACTGCCCCACCCGCAGCGCCACCGCCCCGTCGGCCAGCGACTGCTCGTAATACAGGTCATAAAGCTTGGTCGATGCCGGCGCCTCGATCCCGCTGACGGTCTGCAGATTGCCCACCAGAGAGCGCGATGGCCCGCGGCCATGAATCTGGTCCGCCGAGACGGCAAATGTGCCACCGTCCCACAGCCCGGCCTTGCCGGTGTCGAGCTTGAGGCCGACCTGGGTGAGCCCGTCATAGACGCTGCCGCGCCGCAGCCCGCCTGCCAGATTGGCGAAGCCCTCCTCGGTGGTGACCAGACTGACCGTCACACCATGATCGGCCAATCCCGTTCGCGCCCCGCCAAGCTCGCCCAGCAGCGTGTCCCGCTCCCAGAATCCCTGCGGCGCGGGCGGGGTCTGGGCAAGGGCCGGGCCAGCCACAACAGCCGAGACGATCGCGGCACAGCAGAACGGACGCATGCAAGCTCTCCACATCCGGCGGTCAGCCCGGGTGGAGACCCGTGCCGGATCTTCCGGAACCGGTCAACCGCGGCGGCATAGGAAAGCCATGCTGTCCGGCCCGCGGTCCGGACAGCACCGCGACGTCAATAGCGCTTGTACGGCAGGAACTTCCCGCTCATCGTCATCTTCACCCGATCGCCCTTTTGGTCGGGCTGGCGCTCCAGCGTCATGTCGAAATCGATGGCACTCATGATGCCGTCGCCGAACTCCTCGTGGATCATCTCCTTCCAGGTGGTGCCATACACCTGCACGAGCTCGTAGAACCGATAGATCAGCGGATCGGTCGGCACCGCCGTGGGCAGCGAGCCGCGATACGGCGCCTGCGCCAGCAGGTCCGCCTCGTCATCGGTCAGACCGAACAGGGCGGCGGCCTTCGCCGCGGTCTCCGGCGTCATCGACATCTGGCCGAGGCAGGCGGCACAGGTCCAGACCGGGGCATGGCCCAGCTTGGCCGCG
Organism: Rhodospirillales bacterium; assembly: GCA_037445025.1. Taxonomy (GTDB): domain Bacteria; phylum Pseudomonadota; class Alphaproteobacteria; order Acetobacterales; family Acetobacteraceae; genus CAIQQQ01. The sequence continues at coordinate 100,883 of JBBILI010000016.1, read as the reverse complement.
ATGTCGTTCCAGCTCCAGCCCTGCTGCTTCTTGAGCTTGAGCAGCTTCTTGCCGAGCGCGGTCTTGTCGTCGTTCATGTCGAGGCGGGCTCCATGTGGTGTTCTTGTTCGGCCGGACGGCATTCCGGCACCTCACGCCCGGTCCAGCCGGGCGGACGGGTTCCGGCCAGCACGCGCGAGCGGGTGACCAGAAAATCGACGATATGGTTGCGCAGCGCGTAATAGCCGGGCTGACGGTGCAGGCTGGCCCGATCGCGCGGGCGTGGCAAGGTGTTGACCACGATCTCGGCCAGACGCGCATCCGGCCCGTTGGTCATCAGCAGAATGCGATCGGCGAGCAGAATCGCCTCATCGACGTCATGCGTGATCATGAACGCCGTCTGCCGCCCGCCGCCGACCAGCGTGCCCACCTCGTCCTGCAGCGTGCCCCGGGTCAGCGCGTCCAGCGCCGAGAACGGCTCATCCATCAGCAGCATCGCCGGCTTCAGCGACAGCGCACGGGCGATGCCGACCCGCTGCTTCATGCCGCCGGACAGCTCCGAGGGCTTCTGTCCGGCGGCGTCCTGCAGCCCGACCATCGCCAGCGCGGCCCGGGCGGCCTCGTCGATCCGCGCGCGCGACCAGTCCTTGTGCTGCGAGCGCAGCGCGAAGGCCACGTTCTGCTGCGCGGTCAGCCAGGGATACAGCGCGTGGGACTGAAAGATCACCGCGCGGTCCAGCGACGGCCCGGCAATCTCGCGCCCGTCCATCACCAGCGCGCCGTCATCCGGCGCCTCCAGCCCGGCGAGGATGTTGAGAATGGTGGTCTTGCCGCAGCCGGAATGGCCGATCAGCACCACGAACTCGCCGCGGTTCACTCCGAACCACAGATCGCGGAACACCACGCGCGCGCCGTAGCGCCGGCCGATGCTTTCAACCGAAAGATAGGGCCTGGTCATTCGCGCCACGCCACCAGGCCGGCCGCCCCGGCCAGCAGCCGGTCAAGCGCCATGCCCACCAGCCCGATCAGCAGCACCCCCACCAGAATGTCGGCGAGCGAGAGATTGTTCCACTGATTCCACACGAAATAGCCGATGCCGGTGCCGCCCACGAGCATCTCCGCGGCCACGATCACCAGCCAGGCGATGCCGATGGATATGCGCATGCCGGTGAGGATGGTCGGTGCCGCCGCCGGCAGAATCACCCGGATGGCGCGCCGCCAGGTGCCCACCTCCAAGGTGCGCGCCACATTCAGCCACTCCCGCCGCACGCCCGCCACACCGAACGCGGTGTTGACCAGCATCGGCCAGACCGAGCAGATGAAGATGACAAAAATGGCGGACCGGCCACTGTCCTTGATGGTGTAAAGCGCCAGCGGCATCCAGGCCAGGGGCGAGATGGGTTTCAGTACCTGGATGAATGGGTTCAGCGCGGCGCCGGCCAGCGGCGACATGCCGATCAGGAACCCCGCAGGGATCGCCACGATCGCCGCCAGCACGAAGCCCACCAGCACGCGGGCCAGCGAATACGCCAGCTGGATGCCGATGCCCTTGTCGTTCGGCCCCTTGTCGTAGAACGGGTTGGACAGGGCCTGCCACAGCTTCGCCCCGACATCGAGCGGTGTGGGGATCGCCGATTTGCCGGCGGTGGCCTGCAGCCCCATCAGCTTGGCGTATTCCGGGTCCATCGGGGCGGCCGGATGCGTGTCGTGCACGGCCAGCTGCCAGGCCAGCAGGAAGGCCAACAGAAGCGTCAGCGACAGGATGGGGGCGGCGAAGCGGGTCATGGGGGCTTTCGAGGAAGGAAGAGCTTCTTTTTTGAAAAAAAGAAGCAAAAAACTTTCATTCGTTGGAGCCGTGCCCATCCGGCAGGGGGCGTCAGGCAGACAAAAGTTTTTTGGTTCTTTTTTTCAAAAAAAAACGCCTTGCTTACGTACGCTTGATGGCAAAGCTGGCCAGATACGCATCAGGCGCGGCGGGATCAAACCGTTTGCCCATCACCGAGAAAGTCTTGGTGTTGGCCGCCGGCGGCACCAGTCCCAGCCCTTCCATCTGCTTGCGCGCATCGGTCGCCAGCAGCACCGAACGCGCGACGCCGGCATAGTTCACATCGCCCTTCAGCTGCCCCCAGCGCTTCATCTGGGTCAGAATCCACACGCCAAAGCTCTCCCAAGGGAACGGATCGAACCCGGCGCGCAGCGGCTGGCGGATGATGTTGCCCAATCCGTCGGCAAAGGTGCCGGTCAATGCCTGCTCCACCACCACCGGCGGCTGGTTGAGGTAGTTCGCCGGCGCGATCGCGTCCGCGATTTCCTTGCGGTTCTCAGCCTTGTTGGCATAGCCGGTGGCATCGATGATCGCCCGGCTCAGCGCCAGGAACGTGTTGGGGTTCTCGGCCACGAAGGCCTTCGAGATGCCGAAGGCGCAGCAGGGATGCCCGTCCCAGATGTCACGCGACAGGATATGGATGAAGCCGATGCCGTCGAACACCGCGCGCTGGTTCACCGGGTCCGGCCCCAGGAAGCCGTCAATGTTGCCGGCGCGCAGATTGGCCACCATCTCCGGCGGCGGAATCACCCGGATCTGCACATCGGTGTCCGGATCGATGCCCGCTTCGGCGAGGTAGTAGCGCAGCAGGTAGTTGTGCATCGAGAAATCGAACGGCGAGCCGAACTTCAGGCCTTTCCAGGTCTTCGGGTCGCGCCGGTCCTTCAGATGCATGCCGAGCACGATGGCCTGGCCGTTGATGTTCTCGATCGCCGGGATCTGCCAGCTCTGCTGCACCGAGCCAAGGCCGAGCGAGATGGCGATCGGCATGGGCGAGAGCATATGGCTCGCGTCATATTCGTGGTTCAGCGCCTTGTCGCGCACGATCGCCCAGCCGGCGGTTTTGATCACCTCGGCGTTGAGGCCGTATTTCGCGTAGAACCCAAGCGGCGCCGCCATGATGATCGGCGAGGCGCAGGTGATCGGGATGAAGCCGATCTTGAGGTTCGGCTTTTCCAGGGTCTTGGGCGTGTCCTGCGCCAGTGCGGTGGCGGTTGCCAGCGGAAACACCTGCGCCAGGGCTGCCAGCGCCGTCGACGCACCGATCGCCTGCAGCAACGCCCGCCGCTGCCGTACCTTCGGGAAGGCCGCCTTCAAGACCGAGGTCGCCACGATCTGCTGCAGCCGCGCCTCGCCGGTGGCGGAGGAGACACCATGGCGGCCGCAGGAACATCCATCGGCATGGGTGGCGCTGGGGTCGAACGCGTCGCAGTTCATCGTCATGCAGAAATTCCCATGGTGAATGGGGCGGGTTCGCACCCGCCCCACGGTTCTACTCGGCGGCTTCGGCCATCGGTGCCGGCGCTGCAAACGGCAGACCACGCTCAATCGGCAGCGACGGATCGCGGCTCCACTCGTTCCAGCTGCCGAAATACATCCGCACGTCCTTGATGCCGGCTTCCTTCAACGCCACCAGCGTGTTGGAGGCACGCGCGCCCTTGAAGCAGTAGAGAAACACCGGCGTCTCCGGCGTCACGCCGATGGTGGCGCATTCCGCCAGGATCTCGTCCTTGGACTTGAACATCGGCCCCGCCGGCGTCGGCTTCATCATGCGGTACCATTCCAGCCAGCGGGCACCGGGAATGCGGCCCTTGCGCGGGGCGAAATCAGGGCCGTACGGCGAGGAGGAGGTGCCCACCCACTCATCCACATCGCGCACATCCATCTTCACCACGCCGTCGTCCTTGAGCGCTTCGAGCATGGTCTGCGCGTTGATGATGATGTCCTGCCCGGTGTCGACCACGGGGAACATCTTGGCCACCGGCGTCGGCACCTCGGTGGTGGTGGGCAGGCCAGCGGCACGCCAGGCGACGAGGCCACCATGCAGCACCTGCGCCTTGGGGTAGCCCAGGAACTGCAGCAGGAAATAGCCGCGACACGACATGCCGAAGCCGGAGTTCATGCTCTCTTCCACGAACACCGCGGTCTCGGCGCCCGAGAGGCCCACGGCGCCGAAGCTGTCGGCGAATTTCTGGCGCAGCTCGGCCACACCTTCGGGGGTGGAGGTGGCGAGAAAGGTGAAGACGTCGAACAGATTGACGGCACCGGGGATGTGACCCGCGGCGTAATTGTCGGGGCTGCGCGTGTCGATGACGACAACATCCGGGCTTTCGTATTTCGCCGCCAGCTCGGCGGGGGAGATCAGAACCTTCTCGCTCATTTGCGGCACTCCGGCTTGGGTTGAAGACTACGCGGGGAGGGCAACACGCAGACCGTCGAGATCGGCACTCAGCCGGATCTGGCAGGACAGGCGTGAAGTGGCGGCGAGGGAGAACACCGTGTCGAGCATATCCTCCTCATCCTCGCTGATGGCGGCCAGACGGGCCGCCCAGTCGGGATCGACAATGACGTGGCAGGTGGCACAGGCGAGCGAACCGTTGCACTCGCCCAGCACCGGCAGATCCGCCGCACGGGCGACCTGCATAAGGCTCTCGCCCGGCCGGGCCTTGAGAAGATGCGCGACACCCTCTCGGTCGGTGACGACGACGGAGATCATCAATGCGCCTCCAGCCCGGCCAGTTCCTTGCGGAGATGGCGGATGGAGGGGGTGATGATGGCGACGAAATAGCTCTCGCGCAGACGCCGGTTGACCGGCGAGCCCTGCAGATAGCCGCGCGACCCCGCATGCAGCAGAGCCGATTGCGCAGCCTCGAGCGCCATCTCGCTGGTGCGCAGCCGCGCGCTCAGCACCTGCTTGCGAAAGCCGGCATCGGTCTCGGTCGGCGTTGCGGCCAGGCGCAGGATATCGTCCAGCAGGCCGGCCGCGGCGTCCTCGAAATAGCCGGGGCCCTTGGGCAGATACTGGTTGGTGGCGCCGTGGGTGCGGTTGCTCTCGCGCATCAGCTGGATGCAGGCCTCGATCACCCCCAGCCCCATGCCGGTCTGCAGCATGATCACCCCTGGCAGGATCTTCTTCACCGCATCGCCGATCGGATCGGCCAGCAGCATCTCGTCGGCGATGAAGGCGCGGCGGAACAGCACGGAATAGGTGCCGGTGCCCTCCAGCGCCACGAAGCGGGCGTTCTGGCGGATCTCCACGCCGATCTGGCCGCACTGCACCATGGCAAAGATCAGGTGCGACGGATCAGTCGCATCCTCGATGACGGTTGCGAACCAGTGCCCCTGCCCGAGATTGGACACCCAGGGCAGCACGCCGGAGACGATGTAGCCGCCATCGACCCGCGTGGCCTTCAGCTTGAAGCTCTCGATACCGGACAGCGTCTTCATCGGGTTGGACATGCCGGTGCCGGCCATGACGGCCCCGCTGCCGATGCCCGGCTGCAGCCGCTCGCGCAGCGCGGTGTTGGCGGTGTTCTCGAGATACCAGCCATTGGCGTCCTGGCACCAGGTGCAGAACCCGGTGGACATGCACTCCGCCGCAACCGCCGCCATCGACCGGATGGCCATGCCGAGATCCGCCCGCGCCAGCCGCGTCTGCGCGTGCAGATGCGACGAGAACAGCCCCTCCGCCCCGAGCGAGGCCATGATCTCGCGGGGATAGACGCCATCGCGGTCGATGGCGTCCACCTGCGACGGCAGCTCGGCCCGGGCCCGGTTCCTGATCCCGTCCAGCACCATCTGCGGCGTCGCCATGGTCGTCTCGACAGCGGCCAGAGAAGCGAGCCCGGCCGACATCACTTCGCCTCCACCGAAAGTGCCACTGGCTTGGTGAAGGTGTTGGCCACCGGCGACCACACCTTGGCGTGCGCGATCAGCGCATCGAGCTCGGCCTGCGGCGCATCGGCCTGCAGATCGACCTTCACCCGCACCGCGTCGAACCCGACAGGCTTGGGCGAGGTGTCGCCGGTGCCCCAGACGGCGGTGATGTTGATGTCCGCCTCAAGCTCGATCTCGAGCTTGTAGACCGTGATGTTGCGCGCCACCGCGTTGGCATGGATGCCGACGGCGAGGCAGGAGCCCAGTGCGGCGAGCGACGCCTCGGACGGGTTGGGCGCGGTGTCATCGCCCAGCAGGCCCGGCGGCTCGTCCACGATATAGGGCGGCAGGTTGCGGATCATGTTGAGGTGGCGGAACCGGCCCTCGGCGATGGTCTTGCACTTGAGGGTCTTGATGGCCTGCGGATTGGCGCGGCCGGTCTCGATCAGCTTGTTGAGGCCGTCCTTGTCGATGGGTGCGAGGCAGCCGGTGATGGCGGTGCCCGGGGTCAATGTGTCGCTCACATGCGTCTCCTTGTTCTGGCCGGACTTCGGCCCGGCCCTGGGTTCCCTGCGCGTGCCGGAACTGGACAGACCGTTCTGTCTGATTTCTCTATACAAGACGCGTGCCACCTTTGCGTCGCACGCGCGGCTCGCGAACATTGACGGGCAACGGCTTGACGGTGCGATATTTGCGGGCTGGCGTATGGCGGCGGCGGGGTCGGTCCCGTCGGGTCACCCGGGCTGATTGATGTGTTTTGAACCGGCGACGCATACGATTTGGGCACAAGCTCAAAAATCGGGCATTGGAGCGATGATGGCGAAGCGAACCCTTCGTGGCCTGCCACCCGCTTCGGCGGACCTCATCGAGGATCTCGGCGCCATGCCGGCCGCCGAGCGCATCGTCAGCGTCGCGCGCGAGCTGTTCTGCCGCGACGGCATCCACGCCACCGGCATCGACCGCATCCTCGCGTCGGCCGGCGCCTCCAAGATGACCCTCTACAGCCGCTTCGGCTCGAAGGAGGCCCTGCTGCGCGAGGTGCTGACCCGCGAAGGCGCCGATTGGCGCGCGGCCTTCTTCGCCGCCGTCAGCGCGCCGCCCGAGGGCCTCACCGCCCGCCAGAAGCTCGACCGGGTGGTCCCTGCCCTGGCCACCTGGTTCGCGGGCGGCCGCTTCTACGGCTGCGCCTTCATGAACGCCGCCGCCGAACACGCCAAGGGCGAGCCGATGCTGCGCGAGATGGCGGCCGAGCACCACCGCCATATCCGCCATTTCCTCGAGGGTCTCGCGACCGAGGCGGGGCTGCACGAGCCCGCCATGCTGGCCCGGCAGATCCTGCTCGCCATCGACGGGGCGATTGCCGCCCTGATGGTTTCCGGTGATCCCGCCGTGCTGGAAGTCGCCGAGCGCAATCTGCAGGCAATCCTGGCACAGGCCGGCGGCTGAGCAGGATCGTTGCACGACGCGCACTGACCGCCCGCCCCGTTAACCCTGCTTCAACCTTCTCAACACACACTCGGCTCCACATCCGCTCGTCGGACAAGGAGCCACCACCCCATGGGCCAAAACGGCCACACGTCTGCACCACGCCGAGGTGCCTCACGCGCTGAGCCCGTCCGCCGGAAGCTGGCAGCCGCGCGTACGCAGCGTCGTCGTGACGGCATGGGATCGGCGCGTGCTTGACCAGATCAAAGCCCTCGGGATCGCCCGCCTGGCCTCGCTCGGCGCGGTCGGCTTCGCCATGCTCGGCCTCCTCGCCGTCATCGCGCTGCGCGGCCCGAGTGCGAGCATGACCCCCATCTACACCGACCTCGACCCGCGCGAGGCCAGCCAGATGGCCGAGCTGCTGGACCATCAGAAAATCCCCTATCAGGTCACGCCGGCAGGAACCCAGATCAGCGTCGCCGAGCCGGACGTGCCGCGCGCCCGTATGCTCCTGGCCAAGGAAGGCCTGCCCACCGGCGGATCGATCGGCTACGAACTGCTGGACCGCACGGACAGCCTCACCGCCTCGCCTTACCAGCAGGAGATCAACCAGGCCCGTGCGCTGGAAGGCGAGCTGGCCCGCACCATCCGCGGCATCCGCGGCGTCAAGGCGGTGCGCGTGCACCTCGTGCTGCCCAAGCGCGAGCCGTTCTCGCGCACCCGCCAGGAATCCCAGGCGTCGATCCAGCTCACCATGGCGGGTGCGGCGCGCCTGGACCGGGACGGCGTCAACGCCATCGTCAGCCTCGTCTCCGCCGCGGTGCCCGGCCTCAAGCCCGGCCGCATCGCCATCACCGACACGCGCGGCAACCTGCTCTCCCGCCCCGACGACACCGATGGCGCATCCCCGCTGATCCGCGCGTTCGAAGAAGCCCGCATCGCTGGCGAATCGCGTCTGGCGCACGAGGTCGAGGACATGCTGGACCTCAGCCTCGGCGCCGGCCACGCCCACGCGGCGGCGGCCATCACCTACAACTACGACCAGATCCACGAGACCCAGGAGCGGTTCGACCCGGAAAATCAGGTCCCGCGCAGCGTCCAGACCGTGACCTCCTCCTCCAAGAGCACGGAATCCGCCGGCTCGGTTTCGGTGCAGAACAATCTTCCCAATGCCGATGCCGGCGCCACGCCGAGCGGCACCACCGAGACCCACCAGGACGAGACCACCAACTACGAAATCGCCAAGTCGGTGCGCACCGTGGTGCACGAACAGCCCCGCATCGAGCGGCTCAGCCTCGCCGTGATGGTCGACGGCGTGACCGACACCAAGCCCGACGGCACCACGGAATGGCACGAACGACCGGCCGCCGAACTCGCCAAGATCGATCGCCTGGTCAAGGCCGCCATGGGCTTCGACGAGAAACGCGGCGACAAGGTCGAGGTTCTGTCCCTGCGCTTCGCCCCGGAACAGGACGAGCCCGTCGAGACCAACCAGACGCTGCTGGCAGGCGCCATCCACGGGCTCGATCTGTCGCGCATCGTCCAGGCCGGCCTCGCCTGCCTGCTGGGACTGGCCGGACTGCTGCTGGTCGTGCGTCCCATGATGCGCCAGTACACGCAACTCGCCATCGCCGGCGGCAGCACCACGGCCGCGCTCTCCGGCACGATCGGCGCCGACGGCGTGCTCATCCCGATCGGCGACCAGCCGGCCCTGCTCGGCGGCCCCGGCGAAACGGCCGCCGGCCTGCTGCCGGACGGCCGCCCCCGCGACGACGAAAACATGCTGCAGATCGCCCAGATCGACGGCCAGCTGCGCGCGTCGTCCATCCGCCGCATCGCCGAACTGGTCGAACGCCATCCCGATGAGAGCCTGGCGATCCTGCGCAACTGGATGCACGAGGAACCCGCATGACCCGCCGCCCCACCGATGCCCGCGGCCTGACCGGACTGCAGAAGGCCTCCGCCCTGATGCTGGCCCTCGGCGAGGAGCATTGCAGCCGGCTCTTCGCCCTCATGCACGAGGACGAGATCAAGGAGATCTCCTCCACCATGGCACAGCTCGGCCCGCTCCGCGCCGACGCCATCGAACGCCTGTGCCAGGAATTCACCGACGGCATGAACGGCTCAGGCGGACTGGTGGGCAGCTTCGAGAACGCCGAACGCATGCTCATGAAGGCCCTCCCGCGTGACCGCGTGTCGCAAATCATGGACGAGATCCGCGGTCCCGCCGGCCGCACCATGTGGGACAAGCTCGGCAACGTGAACGAGGCGGTGCTGGCCAACTACCTCAAGAACGAATACCCGCAGACCGTCGCCGTGGTGCTCTCCAAAATCCGCCCCGACCACGCCGCCCGCGTGATGGCCATCCTGCCGGACGGCTTCGCCATCGAGGTCGTCATGCGCATGCTGCGCATGGAAAGCGTGCAGAAAGACGTGCTGGACGGCGTGGAGCGCACGCTGCGCTCCGAATTCATGTCCAACCTCGCCCGCAGCTCGCGGCGGGATGCGCATGAGATGATGGCCGAGATCTTCAACAATCTCGATCGTCAGGCCGAAACCCGCTTCATCGCGGCCCTGGAGGAGCGCAACCGTGAGGCGGCGGAGCGCATCAAGTCGTTGATGTTCACCTTCGACGATCTCACCAGGCTCACCGGCCCGGGCATCCAGCTGCTGCTGCGCGCGGTGGACAAGGAGAAGCTCCCCCTCGCCCTCAAAGGCGCCTCCGAACCGCTGCGCGAGCTGTTCTTCCGCAATCTCTCCGAGCGTGCCGGCAAGATGCTGCGCGAAGAGATCGAGGCGCTGGGCCCTGTCAAGCTGCGTGAGGTGGACGAGGCGCAGGCCTCGGTCGTCAGCCGCGCCAAGGACCTCGCATCCCAGGGCATTATCGAAATCGGCGGCACCAACGAAGAGGAGCTGGTCTACTGATGGCCCAGACCGCCTACAGCCATCACCTGGCCGACTGGGACCAGCTGGCGCTGGCCGAACGCAATGGCGCCCAGGACGATGCAGAGCGCGACGCGCTCACGGACACCGCCGAACCGGAGGACGATGCAGACACGCTGATCGACCCTTGCCCCAGCTTCGCCGGCCTCGCCGTCGATCTCGGCCCCGTGCAGGTCCAGCGATACAACGCGAACGAAACCCTTGCCGAGATCGCAGCCCTGCTGCCGACCCTGACCGAGCAATTCGAAGCGGAGCTCGAGGAGATCATGTCCATCACACGCGACGTGATCCGTGAAGTCTACGCCAAGAGCTTTCAGGCCAACCTGCCGACCATGCTGGACAATCATCTCGCAGCCCTGCTGAAGCATGTGCGGAAGCTGACGACCGATGCTGTACGCATCGAAGTGCGCATGACGACGGATGATCCGTCGTCTCTCGAACGCCGCCTTGCCCGACATCGCAGCGACAACGTTAACCTGACCCTGGTTCCATCGATCACTCCAGGACACTGCACAGCAGCGCTGGCCTGGCCCCACGGTACCATCGCCTTCGATGCCGGCATTCTGGCACGCGGTGTCGCCGAGGTCTTTGCCGATCCCGCGGTCCAGCCACCACCACCCAAGGCCATGCGGGCCGCATCCCACTGGGATGAGCCCTGACCGACCCAGCCTTGCGTGTCCGGCCCTCCCGTCTCAAGGAACAATCTGACGATGCCCAGCGAATCAACCCTCGACGAGTTCACCGACCAGATCGCCCAGGACTCCGACACCGCGGCCACGCGTTCGCCGCGTGACCTCGAAGCTGTCTACGACATTCCCGTCACCGTCAGTGCCGTTCTCGGCAAGGCCACGATGCAGGTCAGCCAGCTGCTGAAACTCGGACGCGGCGCAGTGGTCGAGCTCGATCGCAAACTCGGCGAATCCATCGACATCTACGTCAACAACCGCCTCGTGGCCCGCGGCGAGGTGGTCATGGTGGACGATAACCGCCTTGGCATCACCATGACGGAAATCGTCAAGTCCGACAGGGCCAGCTGAGATCGCCATGCGCGTCCTGGTGCTCGGCGCCCTTCCCGGCCCTATCCGCGACCTGACCCGTTTGCTGGCGGAAGGCGGCCATGAGGCGGTGTTCGCCGATCAGCGCGCCCTTGAGTCCATCGCCCAGTCACCCGCCCCCCCTCATTTCGACCTCGTTCTGCTCGACCTCGCGATGCCGGACTGGATCACACTGCGACACTACCATCCCTTCCTGGTCGAAACACCGGTGATCCTGCTCGGGCGAACCAGCGACCGGCAGGCCGCCAAGGCCGGCATTGCCGCCGGGGCGTTCGAATTCGTCGACTACGCTGATCTCAACGGCACTCTGGTCCCCACGATCCGCCTGCTCGACGAGCGCCGTCATCTGATCATCTCAGGCGATCCTAAAACCCAGGAGCTGGTCTCCCTGGCCACCCGCATCGCGGGCTCGGATGCCTCGGTGCTCGTCCTGGGCGAAACCGGCACCGGCAAGGAGCTGTTCGCCCGTCACATCCACCGCAAATCGCGCCGTGCTTCCGGGCCGTTCGTGGCTCTGAACTGTGCGGCGATCCCTGACAATCTCCTCGAAAGCGAGCTGTTCGGTTACGAGAAAGGCGCCTTCAGCGGCGCGCTTGCGCGGCGCATCGGCAAGTTCGAGGCCGCCACCGGCGGCACGCTGCTGCTCGACGAAATCGGCGAGATCGACCTGCGGCTGCAGGCCAAACTGCTGCGCGCCATCCAGGAACGCGAGATCGACCGAGTGGGCGGCCAGGCCCCGGTGCGGGTCAACGTGCGCATCGTCGCCACCACAAATCGCAACCTACGGGCAGAGGCCGCGCGTGGCCGATTTCGGGAGGATCTGTTCTTCCGCCTGAACGTGGTAAGCCTGACCATCCCACCGCTTCGCGCACGTCCCGGCGATATTCCGCTGCTGGTCGACTATTTCGCCCGAAAATACGCCGATCTCAATCAGCTGCCGTATCGCCGCATGAGCGCTGCTTCGCTGCAGATCGTCCTGGAGCGCCCTTGGCCCGGCAATATCCGCGAGTTGGAAAACGCCATCCATCGCAGCGTGCTCGTCTCACCTGGAGACACGCTGGACATCGAGCCCGACCCAGCAGCACCCCCCACGGAAAGGCTCTCCAGCACGCCGCAGCTCCAAAGCTATGTCGGCAAGCGACTCGAGGACATCGAACGCGACCTGATTATCCAGACCATCGGCTACACGCGCGGCAACCGCACCCATGCGGCCAACCTGCTCGGCATCTCTATACGTTCCCTGCGCAACAAGCTGCGCGAATACGGTGCCGCGTCATCGGATCTTCCAGGCATGACACCGGCGTCCACCGCAGAGGATGCCGTTCGCAGTGTCGTTCATGTCTGACCTCTCGCTGAAGGACCTGGCGCAGATCCCGGCCCGTGTCATCCGCTCGGATGTCCTGATGGCGCTGGGCCTGATCGTCCTGCTCTCCATTCTGATCTTCCCACTGCCTACTCTGTTTCTGGATATCGGGCTGTCCCTGTCCATCACCATGTCCATCCTGGTGCTGATGGTGGCCGTCTTCCTTATCCGCCCGCTGGACTTCACGTCCTTCCCGACTTTGCTGCTGCTGATTACGCTGTTCCGCCTGTCGCTCAACGTGGCCACAACGCGGCTGATCCTTTCCCATGGCAGCGAGGGTCAGACCGCTGCCGGCCACGTGGTGGCTGCCTTCGGCGGCTTCCTGATGGGGGGCGACGTGGTGATCGGCATCATCCTGTTCGCCATCCTGTTGATCGTGAACTTCGTCGTCATCACCAAGGGCTCAGGGCGCATCGCGGAAGTCGCGGCCCGCTTCAGCCTCGACGCAATGCCAGGCAAACAGATGGCCATCGACAGCGACATGTCGGCCGGGCTGATCGATGAGAAGACCGCTCGCAGGCGGCGCAAGGAGCTGGAGGATGAAAGCGGCTTCTACGGTGCGATGGACGGTGCCGCGAAATTCGTGCGCGGTGATGCCATCGCCGGCCTGATGATCACGATCATCAACATTCTGGGCGGCCTGGCAATCGGGGTGCTGCGCGAAGGTGTGCCGATCCTGGAAGCCTTCCACAACTACACCACACTGACCGTCGGTGACGGCCTGGTCTCGCAGATCCCTGCCCTGCTGGTCTCGACGGCGGCCGGCATCGTCGTCACCAAGGGCGGCCTCGAAGGAACCGCCGATGCCGCGCTGGTCCGCCAACTCGGCGGCAGTCCCAAACCGCTTGCCATCGCCGCTGGCAGTGCCGCGGTGCTCGCCCTGCTGCCAGGCCTGCCGATGCTGCCTTTCCTGGCCATCTCCGGCCTTGCCGGCGGCGGCGCCTGGCTGAGATACAAGCAAGACAAGCAAAGCGCGGAGCCGGTTGCCCTTCTGCCGTCGAACCAACCGGAACCGAAGATCGCCGACATCCTGCGCATGGACCTGATGCGCCTCGAACTCGGCTACGGCCTGTTGGCGCTGGCCTCCGGCGAGACACCGCGCTTGACGGAACAGATCAAGCGGGTCCGCAACACCATAGCTGCCGAGTTCGGCTTCGTGCTGCCCCCCGTGCGAATCCAGGACAACATGCAACTCCCACCTGATCGTTATGCACTGAAGGTGCGGGAGCTTGAAGCCGGCAGCGGCGAACTGCGGGCCAACATGATGCTGGTGATGGACCCCAACGGCGGTACTCCGGATCTGCCGGGCATTGCCGTGAACGAACCGGCCTTCGGCCTCCCGGCGCTTTGGATCGAGCCGGCCATGCGCGAACAGGCGGTGTTTCGCGGCTGCACCGTCGTCGATCCGGCCAGCGTTCTCGCCACGCACCTGACTGAGATCGCCAAGCAGATGATGCCGGAGTTGCTCGGCTTCGCGGAAACCCAGAAGCTGATCGACGATCTCGACCCCGAGCATCGAAAGCTCGTCACCGATCTCATCCCCTCACAGATCACCATCGCCGGCGTCCAGCGCGTACTGCAGATGCTTCTCGCCGAGCGGGTCTCGATCCGAGACCTGCCCACCATCTTCGAGAGTATCATGGAGATCTGCATGGCCGGCCCACAGTCGATCCCCGCCATCATTGCCCATGTCCGTGTTCGCCTCGCCAGGCAGATCAGCGAAAGCCTTATCGGTCCGCAGGGATTCATCCCTCTGATCACATTGGCGCCAGAATGGGAATTCGCCTTCACGGAGGCCATCACCGGGCCGGCCGATGACCGGCAGCTGGCGATTGCCCCATCGAAACTTTCAGACTTCATCCAACGGCTGAGAACCACGTTTGACACTGCCGCCGCCGCGGGTGAATCGCCGGTTCTGCTAACCGGACACAACATCCGTGTTCCCATCCGCGCCATTGTCGAACGGTTCCGCCCTTCGATCCCAGTGCTGTCGCAAAAGGAGATCTTTCCACGCGCCAAGATCCGCAACGTCGGTACCATTGCGGCAGCCCCCGGACTGACAGGTTGAGAAAATGCGGAATGAGCGCGCCCTCATGACGACATCCATATGTCGGCGTTCCTCGTTCCACTTCAGACCAAGTTTCCGGAACCCTTGATAAACTTCGGGCGGATTCAAAGATTGTCAGCGAACGCACTCTGTGACGGCGAGTTGAAAATTGGCCCCACCGGCAATCTGCATCGCGCTTTCTTGCGCTGTGTTGAGCACGATGGGAGATCGAGATGCGTTTCACGCGGCCCAAAACATCGGGCGGGATCGATGAACTGTTCTGGTCGGCCCCGAATGCACCAAAGCCTGGCTCCTCTCCTATTTGATTGTGGCTAGCCTGACCGTCGCATTGGCAAACCGCGTCGTCGGTGCCCAACCCGCCGGGCAGGTTGAAGCATCGCAAAGCCCGGTGACATTCTCGGAAGCCTGCAAGCGGATCTCCCTCCAGCGACGGGTTGGAGAACAAGCCGGCTCGTTTCGACAGTCTTCGCGAGCGGACGGGCAAGACGACCGGTGAACGGCACAGCCAATCGAGCTAGTTGGTACTGCGGTGCCCGAAATCTGCCCGCAGATAGGCCGTTCGCTTTCGATCTCCGATCAGGTCACTCAGGACACCTCACGGATCAACACCAGCACGCGCGCCCTGTCGGACGCCGCGGTGAAGATCGGTGAGGTCGTCTCTATGATCGACAGCATCCGGAGCCACACAGAGGCGGTGGCCAATGACATCCGCAGGCTCAGCACGACGGCCAGCGAACTCCACCAGATCGGCGTCGGCGGTGCCACGGCCGTCGCACAACAGGCCGCCGTCTCGCAGGTGATCACCCGCATCTCCGACGACATAAGGGCGAACGGTGACCGCGTCGAAGGGGTCAACAGCAAGGCACGCAACGTCCCGGAAAACACCCGCGTCCTGGGTTGCGAGGTGAAGGGCTGCCTTGGTTCAGTGCGCGCGGCATAGCCGGAGCCCGATCGGCGGTCTGAAAACGGTCCCGCTCGCCGCGCCAAGGTTGCGCCCCCAGACACACAGACCACCCCCCTGGCGACCCCGCTTCAAAGTCCCAGCTCGCTCAATCCAGGATGGTCATCAGGGCGGCGGCCGAGCGGCCAATGGAATTTGCGGTCGGCCGCAGCGATAGGGTGCTCGTTTATGCTGGCCATGCGACGCTCCATCAGGCCCTCGGCGTCGAACTGCCAGTTCTCGTTGCCGTAGGCACGGAACCAGTGGAAGCTGTCATCATGGTATTCATAGGCGACGCGAACCGCCATACGATTGCCGGCATGGGCCCATACTTCCTTGATGAGGCGGTAGCCGAGTTCGCGGGCTCATTTGCGGGTCAGGAAGGCTTCGATCCCGGCGCGACCAGTGATGAATTCGGCTCGATTGCGCCACTGACTGTCCGCCGTATAGGCGAGGGCCACACGCGCGGGATCACGGCTGTTCCATGCATCTTCGGCCAGCCGCGCCTTCTGGGCTGCGGTCGCAGCGTCGAACGGCGGGAGGGGCGCGCGGCTCATGGATGCGGCCTTTCAGTGTGGATCTGGTGCCTGAGCTGGGCATTCTCCACCTGGAGAGTGGCGATGCGCTCTTGCATCCGATCGATGGCAGAGGCGATGTCAGCGGCGTCGAACTTCTGTGGGATATGCTTGGGGCAGTTGGTGTCCCAGGCCTCGACCGTGAACAGGATCATCTGTTCGGGCACCGCCTGGTAACCGTGAGGCATCAGCAGCGCTTCCAGGACAGAATCACCCACCACTGCACGCGCATGGCCCCACAGTTTGATACGGCGGCGACGGGCGTAGTCCATCAGGAACAGGAAGGCGCGGTCGTTCTCGGCGAGGTTGCCGGTCGAGATATATTGGCGGTTACCGGTGAAATCGGCAAAGCCGATGGTGTGGGCGTCGATGACGCGGATGAAGCCCTTCGGCCCGCCGCGATGCTGGGCATAGGGCTGCCCCTGCGCACTCGCAGTGGCGAGATAGGCGGTATCCACCTGTGCCAGAAATGCGATCAGGGTCTCGTCGATCGCCGTGTGAAATCCGCCGCGTGCTTCCACTTTGGCATAGGCTGCACGCGAGCCACGCCTCGTCTGAAGCGCCTTGACCGCGGGTGAGAAGGCGATGTCAGAAGTTGGGGAACTCATGGTTGCCTCCATGTCTGCTGTGATGCTTGTGTTCGGCGAGGCGGCGGGCACCGGGAAAGCTCGGCGCACGCCACTTGCATCGTCGGGGTCAGCCGGCCTGGCGAGCTTGAACGACGGGGAAATCGATATCGGTCTTGAAGACCTCGTTGACGTAGTTGGTCCAGGTGTTCAGGGCCACGTGCTGCACGATCTCGATCACCTGCGCATCGGTGTAGCCGGCGCTGCGAACGGCTGCGAGATCCGCATCGGCGATGTGGCCGTGGGCGCGTGTCACGGCTGCGGCGAAGCGCACCGCAGCATCGGCCTTCGGATCGTTGGAGGCGCCGCCGCGGTTTGCCGTGATCTCGGCGTCGTCCAGGCGGGCCAGGTTGCGGCCCAGATAGGTGTGCGCTGACAGGCAGTAGTCACAGCCGTTGATCTCGGCCACCGCCAGCGCGATGCGCTCGCGTGTGGCAGGTGGCAAGGCGCCATGGCCGAGGGCTGCCGAAAGGCCCAAATAGCCTTCGAGGGATTGGGGACTGGTGGAGATCAGCCGAAACATGTTGGGCACGACGCCCAACTGCTTGTTCACCGCCTCAAGCAGCGGACGAGACTTCTCGGGGGCTTCAGCGACGGTGGCGGGGGTCGGGATGCGGGACATGATGTGGCTCCTGGCTTTGCTTCACAGCCTTGCTGGCCGCTGCCATGGATCTAGGCGTTTCCAATTCTCTGTATAATTCGGTATGTTCTGGAACCTTCCTTCCATTTTATGAGAGCCTGAATGGACCGGTTCGATGCGATGACAACGCTGATCGCAGCCGTCGACGGCGGCAGCCTGTCGGCGGCCTCACGTGCGCTTGGCATGCCGCTGGCGACGGTCAGTCGCAAGGTTTCGGATCTTGAGGCACATCTGCGCACACAGCTGGTGGTTCGAACGAGCCGGAGGCTGTCGCTGACCGAGGCGGGCCGCGCGTATGTGGCCGCGAGCCGGCGGATCCTCGATGATATCGACGACGCGGAGCGGGCCGCCGCAGGCGAGTATCGCTCGCCGCGGGGCCATTTGACGATAACCGCGTCGATCATGTTCGGGCGTCTGCATGTCGAGCCCGTCGTGCTGGAGTTCCTCAAGGCCTATCCAGACATCACCACCCGGCTCGTCCTTGCGGATCACCTCGTCAATCTGATCGACGACCGTATCGACGTGGCCATTCGGGTGGGTCGTCTGATGGACAGCAGCATGGTTGCCACGCGACTTGGCGCGGTGCGCTGGGTCACCTGTGCCAGTCCACACTATCTCGCGGCACGCGGCACTCCGCTGAGGCCCGCCTGTCTTGATCAGCACGACTGCGTGATGTTCGAGGGTCTGTATTCCACGAATCTGTGGCACTTCGGCCGCGGCGATCAGGCGGAGGAGCGGTCGATCCGTCCGCGCTTCGCGGTCAACACGGCGGACGCCGCGATTGCGGCGGCGATCGCGTCCGCCGGGATCACACGTGTACTGTCCTACCAGGTGCGCACCGCGGTGGCAGAGGGCAAGCTTGCGATCATCTTACGCGAATTCGAACCGGAGCCGTTGCCGGTGCATCTGGTCCATGCCGGCCAGCCACTGCTGCCCTTGAAGCTGCGCGCATTTCTCGACTTCGCAGCCCCACGTCTCAAGGCATCGCTGCAGGAACTGGCCAGATAACCCAGATACAATGGATCAAAAGTTTTTTGATTCTATTCTTCAAAAAAGAACCGCTTGCTTACTTGCTCCCCATCCCCACCCGCTTGTTCACAAATTGAAGCGTATAAGCTTTCGAGACATCCATACTTGCGGGATACACACCTGATTTGACCATCAGATCGAAAAATTCATGCCAGCGCGCATCGGTCATGGCGCCGATGCCGAGAGTCTTGCTGTCTGCGCTGTCGACGATGCCGTGTTGGCGCAGTTGGTCGATGGTGAAGTCGATCTGACCCTGGTTCATATCCGCATTGGCGGCCAGGATCGCCTTGTTGCCGGGCGTCGGGTCGCCATACATGTAGCTATACCAGCCTTCTGCGCTGGCATCGATGAACCGCTGCAGCAGGTCGGGCCGGGTGCGAACCAGTTCCGTGGTTGTCTCGATCGGGTCGGCGTAGCTCTGGTAGCCGTGGTCTGCCAGCACCAGCACCACCGGCTCCACGCCGGCCTGTCGAATGGCGTAGGGCTCGGAGGTCAGCAGCCCCTGCTGGATCGCATCGGGGTCTGCCAGAAACGGCCCGGAGTTGAACGTGTAGACTCGGATCTGCGCGTCGGTGTAGCCGTATTTGGCCTTCAGAAAATTCCAGAACGTCTGCACCCCGCTTTTGGCGAGCATGATCGGCTTGCCGCGCAGCGCCTCCAGGCTGTCATTGCCCCGCCCGGGATGCGCGATCAGCACCCGCGGCTCCTTCTGGAAGAAGGCCGCGATCTCGATCAGCGGAATGTTGTTGGCCACCGCATTGAGCGAGTTGAACGAGTTGGAGACGAGCCCGACCTGCACCCGGCCGGAGGCGATTTCCAGGTCGATGTTGCCTTGTGGGCCCAGCACATGAAGGTTCACCTTCAGCCCGTGCTTGGCATAGATCCCGGTGGCCATGGCCTGCAAGAAGCCGCCCTGCTCGGCCTCCGGCACCCAGTTGATGCCGAATTCGATCGGCTCCAGCGGGGCCTGCGCGCGGGAAGCGGCCGGCTGCAGAAACAACAGGGCGGCGATGAGCCGAAGCAGGGGACGATGGATCGTAATGGCCGGAGTCCTTCTGTTTCAGAAATCAGCTTCGTTCGGCGCGGAACGGGCGCTCGCCGCGGATCGAGATGCGCCAGACCAGGCGGCGATGGGCCTCCTGGTCGTAGGGCGTGGCCGCGTGCAGCAGGCCGCGATTGTCCCACACCACCACATCACCGGCTTTCCACTTGTGGCGATACACGCCTTCGGGCGCCACGATCCGCTCCACCAGACCGCCGATGAAGGCATCGCTCTGGCTGTCGTCGAGGCCGGTGACGCTGCGGGTCTGGCGCAGGCCGAGATAGAGCCCTTCGCGGCCGGTGTCCGGATGGGTGCGCACCAGCGGGTGCACCACATCGGGGCGCGCGCGGCGCATGGTTTCGCTGGGCTGTTCCTTGCGGCCGCCGTAGAGCTTCTCCAGACTGTGCACCACATCGAGCGGGCGCAGGGCCGCGCGTTCCGCGGGGTCCATCGCCTCGTAGGTCGCGTAGGTGCTGGCGAACACCGTGTCCGCGCCCTGCGCGGGCGCTTCGATGGTGTAGAGCATGGTGTAGGCCATCGGGTATTCGGCAAACGCCATGTCGGTGTGCCACTCATAGCCGCCATCGGCGTAGCCGATCCGCCGGCCGTTCTCGACGATGTTGGAGATCACGTAGATCTCGTTGGCATCCTGCAGATGGAACTGCGCCAGCACATGCGGCTCCGGCGGGCCGAGCATGCGGGCGAAGGCGATGTATTCGGCGGGTGTGAGGCTCTGGTTCTCGAACACGAGCACCTGGTGGTGATGCAGCGCTTCCATCAGCGCGGGCCCACCCGAAGGGGTGAGATCCTGCAGCCGCACCCCGGTCACGCGGGCGCCGAAGCTGCCGGGCAGTCTGTCGAGCGTGAGGCCGGTCTTGTCGTCCTGCATCAGCATGACTTTGCTCCCCTATTCCGCAGCCTGGCCGACCGGAGTCCAGGCCGCCACCGGCGGTGCGCCCGGGCGGCCCGGCGCGCGGGCCTCGATTTCGCCATGCGCCGCGAGCAACGCGCGGAGCTGGCGGCGCATCTCCAGGCCGGGACGGTCGGCCTACATGTGCATCTCCTCCTGGCCGCGCTCCTGCAGCGGCACATCGTGGTCGCACAACTCGATGATGGCGCGGTCTTCCAGCGTCACCTGCCGATCGAACGCCACGATCCCTTCCGCCGGAGCCGCGGCCTCGGTGTCGTTGCGATACACAAACTGCACGATCTGCGAGCGCCGGTCGTCGATCGGTGTGGCGGCGGTGAAGATCACGTGCTGGAGGCCATTGGGATAGGTGATGCGCATGCGCCGCGAGAACGGCATGAACCAGGTCTTCTCGTTGCGGCGCACGGTCGAGCTTTCGGCGATGCCGAGATTCTTTTGCTGCAGGTCACGGTTCTTCACCGGCACGTCGGAGCGCATGACGAAGCCGCCCTGGACCGGCTCGATGGTGAAGGGAGCGGGAACCGGATCCTCCGGCACACCGAAGGTGCTCTGGTGGACGAAGGAGAAATGCGCGTTGTCGAAGCTGTTCTCCATCACGCGCAGGCCCGGCGCATCCCAGGTTTCGTAGAATTCGTCGATGAACCGGAAGCCAGGATCCTCCGCCTCCTCCAGCACGGGAATGTCGGCCAGCGGCTCGCCGAGGCAGACCCAGGCATAGCCGTAGCGCGCGGCGGTGCGAAACGCGGTGATGCCGATGCGTGTGGTCGCGGCCAGTTCGCTCTGCTGGCGCTGCGGAATGCGCACGGCGCGCCCGGTACGATCGAACGTCCATCCGTGATAGGCACATTGCAGCAGGCCCGAGGTGCAGCTGCCCGCCGAAAGGCGCGCTGTGCGATGGATGCAGCGATCGATGGCAGCCGCGGGCTGGCCAGCCTCGTCCAGCCACAGCACGATCTCGGTGCCCAACAAGGTAAAGGGCTGCGGCCCGGTCGAGAGCGCTGCCAGCGGGATCACAGGATACCAGAAGCGTTTGAGAACCGGCTGTTGCGTGACCAGCATGGACAAACTCCGCTTGCGCCTCAAACCATAGGAGGCCTGGTTCGGCGATGACGATTGCCATTTGGCGCAGCATGCGTTGCCGCTGCGGCAAGCCAGCCGAATTGCGCGCAAGGGCGGCAGCGGCCTGCTAGATTTCGCTCACTTTGGTCAGCGCCGCGGCCAGGCAGGCGGCGAGCGCGCGGGCGGCGCGGCTCAGGTCCAGCCCCCGCCGGGCCCACAGCACCAGGCGCTGCACCGGCAGGCGCGTGTCGGACAGCGGCACGAACACCAGTTCGCCGCGGCCGATCTCCGCCTCGATACCCAGCCGTGTCTTCAGCGCGATGCCCGCGCCGTGCACCGCCAGCAGACTCATCAGCGTGATGGAATTGCTGGAGAAGCGGGGCCGGGGGAACATCCGGTCCAGCTCGTCGGTGGCGCGCACGGCGTCATGCAGCATCAACGTGGGATCCGCCAGCAGCACAGGATGGCCGGCGAGGTCACGCAGCCGCAGGGCGGTCTCGCGGGCCAGTTCATGGTCGGGCCGCATCACCGCTCCCATGCGCAGGCCCGCCTCGGCCATCGCCTCCAGCCGGGCGGCGCGGGGGCGGGCGGCGAAGGTGACAGCCAGCTCCGCCTCGCCGGTCTCCACCAGCCGGGCGGCGGCGGTGGAGCGTACCACCTTCACATCCACCTCCACGCCGGGAAAGCTGCGCCAGAACTCGCTGAGCGCTGCCACCACCGGGCCGCGCATGGCGCTCTCCACCACCACCAGCCGCACATGCCCGCGCTTCAGACCGCGCATCTCCTCGATGATGCCGCGGGCGCGGGTGAGCTCCTGAAAGCCCAGCCGCGCATGGTGCAGCAGCACCTCGCCGGCGCTGGTCAGCCGCATGCCGCGCGGCAGGCGCTCGAACACGGCGACACCCAGTTCGTCCTCCAGCTGGCGCACCCGCCGGCTCAGCGCGGAGGTCGCGATATGCAGCGAGGCCGCGGCGGCGCTGAGGCTGCCCAGCCGCGCCACCGTTTCGAAGCACACCAGGCCCGAGAGGTCGAGCGGCCTGGGACGTGGCGTGCTGGGCAGGTTTGGGGCCAAGCGGCACTCCCTCATGCAAGAACGCCAGAGTGCGGGCTGGTATGGCGCTTGCCAAGCACGATGACCGCAACGGAGTGAACCCTGATGCAAACCTGGCTTGGCGACCTCAACGCAGGGCCGGTCTGGCTGCGCAACGGACGCGCGCCGGCCTGTCTGCTCGCCGCTCCCCCAGGCCCCGCCGACGCGGAGGGGCTGGTGCGGATCGATCTGCGCATCGACAAGGGCCGCATCGCCGGCATCGCGCCCTCCGGCACCGCGCCCTCTGGCACCGGGGATGACGGCGTGGATCTCGATGGCGGGCAGATCTGGCCCGGCCTGGTCGATGCGCATGTGCATCTCGACAAGACTCAGACCTGGCCGCGCGCCCCCAACCCGACCGGCACCCATCCCGGCGCCCGCCAGGCGGTGGCGGCGGATCTGCCCACCTGGACCGCTGCCGATATCGAGGCCCGGTTCAGCTTCGGGCTGGAGACCGCCTATGCCCATGGCACCGTCGCCATGCGCACGCATCTCGACAGCTACTGGCCGCATGCGCGCATCGGCTGGTCGGTGTTTCGCCGGCTGCGTGACGCCTGGGCCGGGCGGATCGAACTGCAGGCGAGCTCGATCTGTCCGCTCGATCGGTTTCTCGGCGAGGACGGCACCGCGCTTGCCGACGAGGTCGCTCGCTCCGGCGGGGTGCTCGGCATGGTCACCACCGGGCTGGGCGATCCGGACCGGCCGCTGCGCGTGGGGCTGCAAGAGCAGCTCGATCATTTCTTCAGCCTGGCCGAGGCGCGCGGCCTGGCGCTCGATCTGCACGTGGACGAAACCGGCGACGCCCGCGCCCGCGTGCTGGCCGAAGTGGCCCGCACGGCGTTGCGGCGGGGCTTCCGCCAGCCCATTCAATGCGGCCATTGCTGTTCGCTCGCCATGCAGCCGGACGACGAGGCTGCCGAGACGATCCGCCTGGTGGCGGAAGCCGGCATCTCCATCGTCATCCTGCCGATGTGCAACATGTATCTGCAGGGCCGCGCCCCCGGCCAGACACCGCGCTGGCGAGGCGTGACGCTGGCGCACGAGCTCGCGGCGGCGGGGGTGCGTGTGTCCTTTGCCTCGGACAACTGCCGTGATCCGTTCTACGCCTATGGCGATTATGACATGCTGGAGGTCTATCGCGAGGCGCTACGGATTGTGCAGCTGGACCATCCGTTCGGCGACTGGCCGGCCGCCGTCACGATGGCGCCGGCCGCCGCCATGGGGCTTGCGGGCGCCGGTTGCCTCGCCGTGGGTGCTGCGGCCGATCTGCTGTTGTTCCGAGCCCGGTTCATGACCGAGCTGCTGGCCCGGCCGCAGACGGATCGGGTGGTGCTCCGCCAGGGCCGCGTCATCGACACGACATTGCCCGACTACCGCAGGCTCGATCACCTGTTTGGATGAGGGTGGGGCGGATCAACGTGGGAGAGAAGAGAAGTGGTTCTTTTTTGAAAAAAACAACCAAAAAACTTTTATCTTGCTGTCGCTGCTCATTTTGAAAAGGACCGCATCAAGGTTTGAAAGTCTTTTGTTTCTTTTCTTTAGAAAAGAAGATCTTTCTTGAAACCTTTCATCTCAACACCGCCTTCCGCCGAAGCGCGATCTCCAGATACCGCGCCTCCGGAGCGCATCCCATACGGTGCCGTCGGGTCGTCGCCGACGTGGGAGAGCGCAGCCCCGACGCCACAGCACCACTCGGATCATGTCCATCCTCGTGCCGCGGTGGCAAGATCTCGCCGCAGGTCCTTGCCTTCGGAGGCATCATGAAGAAGCTTCTCGTTGCCGGAACCAACGGTTGGAGCTTCACGGCCGCCGAGGTGCCGGATGGCGCCATCCTCACGGTCAAGGCCGCAGATCCGGCAGAGGTCCAGAAGCTGCTGGCCCTCGGCTTCATCGGCGTCCTGACCCGCGGGATGCATCACCAGATGCACCATCTGATGATCGCCACCGGCCAGAGCCCGCATTCCTGAACCTCACCCCAGCCGCAGCCAGCGCGGCACGGCGGCGGCATAGGCGGTCCAGCCGTCGCCGAAGCGGATCGCCAGATGCGCCTCCTCGCGGCGGATCGCCAGCCGCGTGACCAGGGCCATCTGCGCGAGCGCCGCCGGCAGCAGCCAGGCATTGGCCAAGGCGAGGCCGGCCCCGGCCAGCAGCAGCCCGTTGGCGAGATAGATCGGGTTGCGCGAAAACGCGAACGGCCCGGTCGTCACCAGTGCCGTGGCCGCACGATGCGGCAAGATGTTGGCGCGGTGGCGCCGCATGGTCCGGATCGCCCACAGATCGAGGCCAAGCCCGACGGCCGCGACCGCCACACCGGCCGCACGCACCGGATCCGGCACAGCGAACACCGCACCGGTCGGCAGCACATGATCCAGCGCCACCGCGGCGGCGGCGCAGAGGCCCACGAGGATTGGCGGCCAGGGCCACAGATTCGGCCGCTCGGCGCGATCGGTCGCCAGGTCGACATCCGGCATGCCAGCCTCTTTGCTCTATGAATTGACGTTATATAGTTTTACGTATTATATATTGTCAAACGGCGAGGAGGCATTCCATGGCGCTCACACGAGGGGACGGCCCGCGTCCGGGCGAGACCAACATGTTCGAAGCGGCGGTGCTCGGCCTCCGCCAGCCGCGCATCGGCGAAGAGGCGATCCCGTTCCGTGTGCGCACCACGCTCGGCGAGCGCAGCCTGGACAGCTATCGCGGCCGGTGGCTGCTGCTGTTCTCCCATCCCGCCGACTTCACACCGGTCTGCACCTCCGAGTTCATCGCCTTTGCCAGGGCGCATGACACGTTCCAGGCGATGGGCTGCGACCTGCTCGGCCTGTCAATCGACAGCCTGTTCGCCCATCTCGCCTGGGTGCGCAGCATCCGCGACAATTTCGGCATCGAAATCCCGTTCCCGATCGCCGAGGACCTGTCGATGGCCATTGCCCAGGCCTACGGCATGATCCATCCCGGCGACACCAGCACCGCCACCGTCCGGGGCACCTTCCTGATCGATCCCGCCGGCATCGTCCGCCTGGTGAGCTTCTACCCGATGGCGATCGGCCGCAACGTGGCGGAGATCCTGCGCACCCTGGCCGCGCTGCAGGAGAACGACGCCTCCGGCCTGTCCACCCCGGCCGACTGGCGGCCGGGCGAGGACGGCGTGCTGCCGCCGCCCGCCACCGTCCAGGAGGCCGATAAGCGCAGCGCCGCCGGGGCGCCGGCCTGGTATTTCCTGCCGCAGTCAGCCCGCCCCCAACCGGCCGAGCCCGTCACCACCGAGCCCCCTGCCCCGCCGACCAAATCGCCTCGTACCCGATCCACGAAAGCCGCCGCGCGATGAAGGCTGATGCCCAGACCGCAAGCCGGACCTGCGATCCCAGGGCCGCCGCCGATCTGCTGCGGGCGATGGCGCACCCGATGCGCCTGACCATTCTCTGCCGGCTGGTGGATGGCGAGCTGTCGGTCGGCGGTTTCGAGAGCGAGCTCGGCCTGAAGCAGCCGAGCCTGTCACAGCAGCTTGGCCTGCTGCGCGAGGCCGGGCTGGTCACCACCCGCCGGGAGGCCAAATCGGTGGTCTACGGCCTGGCCGATCATCGGCTGAACACCGTGCTCGAAGCCCTGCGCTCCTTCGTCACCGACGGTTCGGCAGCGCCGGCTGCGGCAGCCTTGCGCCCGCCGCAGCCACGACCGATCAGGACACCTGACGCGGCTCCGCCACGCAAGGTGGTTTCGGCCAGGACCGAATGCGGCGTGTTCTCGGTAGCGGGCTGGCCTGCCGATCGTGGAGGCAAACCTGATGGCGATCGCAGCTGACCTTCTGACCACGGCGTCCGGCGGCTTCGTCGGCTTCACCCTGGGCATCATCGGCGGCGGCGGCTCGATCGTGGCAACACCGCTGCTGCTCTATGTCGTGGGCCTGTCGCCGCATCTGGCGATCGGCACCGGGGCGCTCGCCGTCTCGGCCAACGCGTTCGTCAACTTCGCCGGCCATGCCAGGGAAGGCAACGTGCGCTGGCGCACCGGGGCGATGTTCGCGGCCACCGGCATGATCGGCGCGCTGATCGGCTCGACCGTGGGCAAGGCGGTCGATGGCCAGCGGCTCGTGCTGCTGTTCGCCGTGATGATGGTGGTGATCGGTCTGGTCATGCTGCGCCCCCGCCCCAAGGGCGGCACGGCGCTGGCGGCCATGACGGCGATGATGGCCGCGCGCATTCTCGGCATCGGCCTGTGTGTCGGCCTGCTGTCAGGCTTCTTCGGCATCGGCGGCGGCTTTCTGATCGTGCCCGGCCTGATCCTGGCCACCGGCATGCCCATGATCAACGCCATCGGCACCTCGCTGCTGGCCGTGGGCGTGTTCGGCCTCACCACCGCGCTGAACTACGCCACATCAGGCTTTGTCGACTGGACGGTCGCCGCCGAGTTCATCGCCGGCGGCGTGCTCGGCGGCTGGTTCGGCATGAAGACCGCCTGCCACCTGGCCGAACAGCGCAACACGCTCAACCGCCTGTTCGCAGCCCTCGTGCTCGGCGTCGCGGCCTACATCATCTGGCGTGAAACCGGGGCCGCGTGATGACGCAGGCCCGACTGGCGGAGAACCCACACATGACCGACACCGTCCACCCCGACGTCACCGCGTTCTTCGACGCGCAGACCAACACGATCAGCTACGTCGTGCGCGATCCCGCCTCCACCGCCTGCGCCGTCGTCGATTCGGTGCTGGATTTCGACTACGCCGCCGGCCGCATCCACCACCGCGCCGCCGACGCCGTCATCGCCCATATCCGCGCCCAGGGGCTCTCCCTGGAATGGCTGATCGAGACCCATGTCCATGCCGATCACCTCTCGGCCGCTCCCTACATCCAGGCGGCGCTGGGCGGGCGGATCGGCATCGGTGACCAGATCGCCTTGGTGCAGAACGTGTTCGGCCGCGTGTTCAACGAAGGCACCGCGTTCCGCCGCGACGGCAGCCAGTTCGACATTCTGTTCGCCGACGGCGACACCTACCGCATCGGCACCATGACGGCCGTGGCGCTGCACACGCCCGGCCACACCCCGGCCTGCATGACCCATGTGATCGGCGATGCCGCCTTCGTCGGCGACACGCTGTTCATGCCCGACGGCGGCACCGCCCGCGCCGATTTTCCCGGCGGCGACGCGCGCGTGCTGTATCGCTCGATCCAGCGCGTGCTGGCCCTGCCGCCGCAAACGCGGCTGTTCATGTGCCATGACTACGGCGCCCCTGGCCGTGACATCAGCTGGGAGACCACGGTGGCCGAGGAGCGGGCGCACAACATCCATGTTGGCCACGGCATCAGCGAGGACGCGTTCGTCGCCATGCGCACCGCGCGAGACCGGACGCTGGGCATGCCGCGGCTGATCATCCCCGCCATCCAGGTCAACATGCGCGCCGGCCACCTGCCGCCGGCCGAACCGGACGGCAAGCATTTCCTCAAGATACCGATCGATCAGCTCTGACGGTCAGGCCGCTCCCGACAACAGGCCCCAAGGCCGCAGGAAACCCCAGCCATGACCCTCCACACCCTGTCGCCGACCGTCAGCGTCGCGCCGCAGATCACCGCCGATCAGATCGCGGGCCTCGCCGCGGCGGGATTTCGCGCGGTGATCTGCAACCGCCCCGACGGCGAAGGCGCCGACCAGCCGAACTACGCCGAGATCGAGCGCCTGTGCACCGAGCACGACATCGAGGCGGCGTATCTGCCCGTCGAATCGGGCAAGGTCAGCGATGCCGATGCGGCGGCCTTCGCCCGGCTGCTCGACCTGCTGCCCAAGCCGGTGCTGGCCTATTGCCGCACCGGCACCCGCTCGACGACGCTGTGGGCGCTGGCCGAAGCCGCGCGCGGCCAGCCGATGCCCGGTATCGTGGCCGTCGCCAAGGCGGCCGGCTACGACGTAAGCAGCGTGATGCGGCGCATCGTCAACGGCGGACGCGTGCCGAACATCAACGTGGCCGTGCGCCACGACATCGTCATCGTCGGCGGGGGGGCAGCCGGCATCGCCGTCGCGGCCAGCCTGCTGGCGCGTCGGCCGGGTCTGGACATCGCCCTCATCGACCCGGCCGAGATCCATTACTACCAGCCGGGCTGGACCATGGTCGGCGCCGGCGTGTTCCCGGCCGCCGCCACGGCCCGCACCATGGCCTCGCTGATCCCCCGGGGCGTGCACTGGATCAAGGCGGCGGTGGCAGCCTTCGAGCCGGACAGCCACGCCGTCGTGCTCGATGGCTGCCGCGAGGTCACCTACGGCCGCCTCGTCGTGGCGCCGGGACTGAAGCTGAACTGGGGCGGCATCGAGGGGCTGGTGGACACGCTGGGGCGCAACGGCGTCACCTCCAACTATCGCTACGACCTCGCCCCCTACACCTGGCAGCTGGTGCAGGCGCTGAAATCCGGCCGTGCCGTGTTCACCCAGCCGCCGATGCCGATCAAATGCGCCGGCGCGCCGCAGAAGGCGATGTATCTGTCGGCCGACCATTGGCGTGCCGCGGGCCTCCTGAAGGACATCCGGATCGACTTCTGCAATGCCGGCGCGGTGCTGTTCGGCGTGAAGGACTATGTGCCGTCGCTGATGGCCTATGTGGAACGCTACGGCATCAACCTGCTGTTCCAGCATAATCTGACCCGGGTTGACGGTCCCACCCGCACCGCCTGGTTCACCCGCACCGCAGCGGACGGCAGCAAGAGCGAGGTGGTCGAGACGTTCGACATGCTCCACGTCGTGCCGCCGCAGCAGGCGCCCGATTTCGTCCGCGTCTCGCCGTTGGCCGATGCGGCAGGTTGGGTCGATGTCGATCCGGCCAGCCTGCGCCATCGCAGCCATGCAGACATCTACGCGCTGGGCGATGCCACCAACGCCCCCAACGCCAAAACCGCGGCGGCGGCGCGCAAGCAGGCGCCGGTCGTCGCGCACAACCTGCTGAAGGACATGGGCCTGCTGAAAGGGGCCGATGCCGCCTATGACGGCTACGGCTCCTGCCCGCTCACCGTGGAACGCGGCCGCATCGTGCTGGCGGAGTTCGGCTATGGCGGCAAGCTGCTGCCGAGCTTTCCGCCCTGGCTGATCGATGGAACCCGGCCGAGCCGGCTCGCCTGGCTGCTGAAGGAGCGGATGCTGCCGCCGCTGTACTGGCGCGGCATGCTGAAGGGCCGCGAATGGCTGGCAACGCCCGAACTGGTTGGATAACCCGTCATGGCACATTTCACTCCCCTCGCCTCCACCGTCGGCGGCATGCTGATCGGCCTGTCGGCGGCCTTGCTGTGGCTGATGAACGGCCGCATCGCCGGCATCAGCGGCATCCTCGGCGGCCTGCTGACCTGGCCCGCCGATGCCGGCTGGCGCATCGCCTTTCTGGTTGGGCTGATGGCCGGCCCGTTCATCGCCATCGCGCTGTCCGGCTGGCCGCATGTGACGGTCTCGGCCGGCACCGGGACGCTGATCGCAGCCGGGCTGCTGGTCGGCTTCGGCACCCGGCTGGGCGGCGGCTGCACCAGCGGCCACGGCGTGTGCGGCCTGGCGCGGCTGTCGCCTCGCTCGATCACCGCCACGCTGCTGTTCATCGCCGCCGCCGGCGTGACGGTATTCGTCACCCGTCATGCGCTGGGAGGCTGAGCCGATGCGCCCCATGCTCTCCGGCCTCGCCGCCGGCCTGCTGTTCGGCCATGGCCTCACCGTCTCCGGCATGATCGATCCGGCCAAGGTGCTGGGCTTCCTCGACATCACCGGCGACTGGGACCCGAGCCTCGCCTTCGTGATGGGCGGCGCCATTCCCGTCGCAGCCCTCGGCGGCGTTCTGGCACGGCGGCGCGCCGCCCCTGCCTGCGCGGCAGCCTTCGTGGCCCCCTCCAAGACCCGCATCGACACCCCCCTTTGCCTCGGCGCCCTCCTGTTCGGCATCGGCTGGGGCCTTGGCGGCTACTGCCCCGGGCCAGCCCTGGCATCGCTGCTCTGGGGTGGCACCCCGGTCCTGGTGTTTGTGGCGGCGATGCTCGCCGGCATGATGCTTTACCAAGGGCTGGACCGGATCAGGTCCAGCCGCGCTCTGAAGGAACGCAGTGCATGATGACACGTATCGCCCTCGGCCTGGCTCTGGGCCTGTCCACGCTCACCGCCGCCCGCGCGGCCGAGCCCCTGCATGTCTATGGGCCCGGCGGCCCGTTCCCTGCGATGCAGGAGATCGCCGCGAGCTACGGCAAGGTCCACGGCATCGACGTGCAGGTCACCGCCGGCCCCACGCCAAAATGGCTGCCCCAGGCCAAACTCGACGCCGACGTGGTGTTCAGCGGTGCCGAGACCATGATGACCGATTTCGAGACGGCCTTCGACGGCCAGATCGATCCTGCGAGCGTCACGCCGCTGTATCTGCGCCCTTCCACCATTCTCGTGCGGCCCGGCAACCCGCATCATATCAAGGGTCTCGCCGATCTCCTGAAGCCCGGCCACAAGGTGCTGGTGGTCAACGGCGCCGGGCAGGGCGGACTGTGGGAGGATGTGGCCGGGCGGCTCGGCGATATCCGCACGGTGCGCGCGCTGCGGGCCAATATCGGTGCCTTCGCCAAGAACAGCGCCGAGGCGCGTGCGCTGTGGACCAACGACACCTCCTACGATTCCTGGCTGATCTGGAACATCTGGCAGGTCGCCAACCCGACCATCACCCAATCCGTCCCGGTGGAGTCGAAATACCGCATCTACCGTGATACCGGGGTCGCCCTCACCCAGCGCGGGGAGCAGCGGCCGGAGGCCAAGGCATTCGTGGCCTATCTATCCTCGCCGGAGGCCGCGGCGATCTTTGCCAAATGGGATTGGATGACACAGGCGCACAAGTGAGCGACACGCCGAACGCCTACGCGCGGATCGGCGGGGAGGACGGCGTGCGCCGTCTGACCCGCCGCTTCTATGCGCTGATGGACGAACTGCCGGAGGCCGCCGCGTGCCGGGCGATCCATCCGCCCAGCCTCGTCAAGAGCGAGCAGAAGCTGTTCGAGTATCTCAGCGGGTGGCTCGGCGGCCCGCCGCTGTTCACCGACCGGCACGGCCCGCCGATGCTGCGGCGGCGGCATCTGCCGGCGCGCATCGGCACCGAGGAGGCGGCGGGATGGCTGCTGTGCTTCCACCAGGCCTGGGCCGAGACGGTGACGGACGCGACGCTTGGCGCCGAGGTCCTGCCGCGGATCGAAGCACTCGGCGCGCATATGCGGAACGTATAAGCAAGCAGTTCTTTTTTGAAAAAAAGAACCAAAAAACTTTCATCCCTGGGCGCGTGCCGTTTCGGAACGGCCGGGCCCAACGAACAAAAGTCTTTTGCTTCTTTTCTTCAAAAAAGAAGTCCTTTCTTACTTCCTCCCAGCCCCAACACCATCCACGCCCCCACCGCCTGCAACGGCAGCCCCGCCACCAGCATCACCAGCCCGGCCCAGCGCTGATCCACAATCGGCGGCACATCCCAACGGCAGATCACATCCAGATACGGCGTGTACAGCACCTCCGCCGACAGCATCCACACCAGCGCCACCGCCATCATCGGCAGGCTGCCCAGCCAGGCCGCCAGCCCCACCTGCCAGCCCGGGCCCGCCCCGCGCGTCGCCGGCATCAGTAGCGCCCACAGCATCAGGCCGGACAGCAGCTCCAGCAGGCCCAGCGGGCCGGTATACAGCGCATTCACCAGCGCGCGGTCGAACAGGCCGGGCAGGCTCACCACCACACTGAACAGCGCGAACTGCGCCGTCGCCGTCCAGGGATCCAGCAGCCGACCGGCCATCACGCCACGCGGCAGCGCCAGCAGCAGCAAAGGCGGCGCAACCTGGTTGAGCGCCATCAGCGCGGCCGTGGTGCTGGCCATCGACGCCAGCGGATCGTGCAGCTCCCACGACGCCAGGGCAATCATCCCGACCCCGCCAAAACCCGCCAGCCAACGTCGCGCGCGTTCAGCCGTCATGCAGCACACGGCGCAGATCGCGCGCGATCGCCTGCGGATCGCCAAGCTGCGAAAAGCCATAGCGCAGGCGCAGCCGGCCATCGGGCCCCACCACCGCAACCACGGAGGTATGGTCGATGAACCGCCCGTCCTCGGCCGGATACCAGGTGATCCCCCAGGCCCGGGCGGCCGCCGCGATCGCGTCCGGCGCGCCGGTCAGGCCCAGCGGCGCCGGCGCGAAATTGGCGAGATAGTCATGCAGCGCCGCCGGCGTGTCGCGCGCGGGGTCAAGAGTGACAAACACCACGCGGACCGAAGCGGCATCGTCGCCGAGATACGGCCAGACACGTTCGAGATCGCCCAGCGTGGTCGGGCACACATCCGGGCACGCGGTGTAGCCGAAATACACCAGCGTCACGCCGCCACGCCGCGACGCCAGATCGAACACCCCGCCCCGGTCATCGGCCAGGTGCAGCGGCGGCGCCGGTGCATCCCAAGCCGCGGAGCCGGCGGCATCGTGCGCCGGCCCATGCAACGCCAGCGCCGCGCCCAGTGCGAGCAGGCCAAGCGGGGCGAACCGCAGCCAGCGCCGGGCTACCAGACGATCCATCCCGGGGCCTGGGTGAGATTGGCCAGCATCGGCCACAGAATCGGGATATAGGCGGCGAGCGTAATGAACGCGGTGCCGGCGGTGATCACGCCGAGATGTTCCAGCACACGCGACAGCTTCGCGACATGTTCATGCGCCAGCTCCGCCGCCGGCACCGCCACCCCGATGGCATAGCTGGACCGCCCGCCGAAGCTCTGCGCGAACGGAATCGCCGTGGGCGCCGCCAGCTTCGGGCCGAACAGGCTGGCGATGAACACGATGTAGAAACACGCCGTCGCCAGCCACAGGATCACACCGCCGATCGCAACCAAGCTGAGCGGTACATGCGCCAGACCATAGAGACGGTCATACACCGCCTGCGGCATATACGAGACCCAGGCCCGGCGCGGCACGCCGAGCAGCCCCGCCCAATGCATGCCGAGCGCGAACACCGACATCCCGATGAACCACAGCCACGCGGAGGCCAGCGCCAGGCGCGGGCTGAACAGCCTCCGCCCGGTCAGATGCGGCAGCATCCAGAACGCCACCGCCATGAAGGTCATGGCCGTCGCGGTGCCGACGGTGAGGTGGAAATGCCCGGGGATCCAGATCGTGTTGTGAATGATGTTGTCGAGCTGCCAGCTGCCATTCACGATGCCGCCAGCGCCGCCGAAAATATAAGTGACCATCGCCAGCACCTGCGCCGCCACGCTGGCGTCGCGCCACGGCAGGGCAGTGAACCAGCCGATCGCGCCACGCCCGCCGCGCAGTCGGCCAGCATATTCCAGCGTCAGCCCCATGGTGAACGCGGTGACCAGGCTGGGCAGCGCCACCGACAGGGTGAGTGCCGTGAGAATGGCCTTCCAGATCGGCGAGATGCCGGGATCGAGATACTGGTGGTGGCTGCCCACCGGCAGCGAGAACACCAGCAACAGCGCGAAGGTGAGCCGGGCCATCGAGTCGGAAACGAGCTTGCCGCCGATCTGCTTTGGCAGCAGGCAATACCAGGAGATATAGGCCGGCATCAGCCAGAAATACACGATCGGATGGCCGGTCCACCAGAACAGGGTGCGCGCGATGTCGGGCGCCACGGTCTGGGTGAGGCCGAGCGCCCAGGGGTCGAGCTGCAGCACCAGCTCCAGGGCTGCGCCCACCCCGGCCAGCACCCACATCAACATGGTGGCGGCGCTCATATAGGTGGCCAGCGGCGTCACCTCGCCGGGCCGCTTCGCCTTCCAGCGCGCCCGCAGATCGAGCACGATCGGCAGCGGCAGCATGCTGCCGACCGCCAGCAAGGTCATGCCGAGATAGAAGAACGCGCTGCCCTTCAGCGGCGGGTAGAAGGTGTAGAGCACGCTCGACGAATTATCGAACATCGCGATCAGCAGCATCACCAGCCCGACCGCCATCATGGCGAAGCATAGGCGCCACAGCGTCATGTTCGGCGACAGCCCCAGCTCGCGCGCCGGCAGATACACCAGAAGACCGCAGGCGAGGAAGAAAGTGAACACATAAGCGTTCAGCACGCCATGTATGGTCAGGCCCTGGTAATAGGTCTGCAACACCGGCCGCAACCAGGGATAGGCGTTGACGCCGCCATAGTTCAGCGCCTGCAGCGGGCCGATCGCGGCCCCGATCATCAGTGCCGAGAAGCCGCAGATCAGAAAGGCCAGCATCGTCCGCTTCTCGGCGGCGCCGACATCTGTGGCCGGCAGCGCGAGACTGCCTCCGACAGCGGCGCTCATGCGCCGTGCGCCGGATCGACGATGATGCGTCCCAGCATGTTCTGATGCTCCAGCCCGCAGAATTCGTTGCAGATGATGTTGTAGCTGCCGGCGTGCTGGAACGTGTACGTCACAGCACCGATGGTGCCCGGCACCGCCGTCATGTTAATGGTGGTGCCCTGCACCTCGAAGCCGTGCAGCACGTCCGAACTGGTGACGTAGAAGGTGATCGCCGCCCCCTGCGGCACATGCAGCGGGCTCGGCGTCCAGGCCCAGAGATGGGCGAGCATATGCACCGCAAAGGCGTTGGGGCCGGTCTTCTGCAGGCCGGTCTCGGTGAACGGGCCGGCGGTGGCCGCCTCGCCGGGATGGGTCTGGTAGCCCGCGGTCTGCACCACCACGCCATAGGCATCGACGACAAAGAAGCCTGCGCCGGCCAGCAGCAGGCTCAGCAGCATGAAGGAGAGGAACATCCAGATCCGCTCATGGCGCTCGGCCACGGTGTGGAACGCGTCCTCGAACGCCTGCGTCGGCGTGGGTTCGCTCATGGCGTCAGCTCCTGGCGTGAAAGATCGCAGCCGCCATGCCCCACATGGCCAGGGACGCCGCCATGAGGAAGGCGCCGACGACCCAGGCGCCGATCGGGCGCGGCGGTTTGGCGGAAGGGGCGGGCTCTGGCATCATCGTGTCCTAGTTGGTGACCACGGCGGGCGGATTCTGGCGCGCCGGCGGCGTGGTCGCGGGGTCGCCGAGCACCACGCCGTTGACGGTGCGGCCGTACATCGACATCGGCGTGTTGGCGTATTTGGCGCGCGTGCTCTGCACATCGCCGTCAAAGCGCGGATCCTGCGGGCGGACCTGGCTGTCCATGTAGGTGGCGACATCCCAGGCCTGCTGCACGCTGAGCGAACCGCCGAGGCCCAGCGGCATGTTGGCGCGGATGAACGACGCCGCACTTTCAATCGAGGTCATGCCCGCCCCCCAGTTGTAGGAGCGCGCGCCCCACAGCGGCGGAAACACCACCTTGCCGCCGGAGGACTGGCCCTGCCCCTGCGCGCCATGGCAGCTGGCGCAGTTCTGCGCATAGACCTGGCCGCCGCGGGCATAGTCGCCGGGCAGATCGGGCTTGGGCAGCGCCGGGAAGCCGTGGCCGGGAATGGTCTCGCCGGTCGGCAGGCTCTTGGCGAGGAAGTAGGAATAGGTCTCCAGCGCCACCAGCACCTTGTCGCCCAGCGGCGGGGCCGTGCCGTTCATGCTGTAGTCGAAACAGCCCTGCAGCCGTTCGGCGAAGGTGTCGACCTTCTTGGTCTTGCTGCGATAGGCGGGATAGGCGGTATAGGCCGCCCACATCGGCGCGGCACCGGCCAGCCGGCCGGCGTTGAGATGGCAGTTGCTGCAACGCAGATCATTGCCGACATAGGCGGCGGCGTAGGTGCCGGGCTCGCGGAAGATCTGCTCGCCCAGGCGGATGAGATCGCCATACGGGCCTTTGGGGATCTGGTCATCGGTGCGCGGCTGAAACGGGGCGGGCGCGGTGCCGAGACCGACCAGCGCCCCCATCTGCGCCGGCTTCACCCCGACAAGCCACGCGGCGCTGCCGGCAAGGCCCAACGCGGCCACGAGGCCGATCAGCAGTGTTGGCTTCATGGCGACTTGGTCTCCTCATCCCCGAGTGCTGCGACATAGGCGGCGACGGCGTCGATATCGTCCTGGGTCATGCCGCGCGCCTCGGCGCGCATGAAGGCGCCCTGCGGATCGCGCAGCGCGCCGCTGTGCCAGTGCTGCAGCTGTGTTGCCACATAGGCGGCAGACTGCCCGGCCAGGCGCGGCGAGAATTCGCCCACGCCAAGTGCCGTGGCACCGTGGCAGAGCGCGCAGGCGATCAGGCCCGTTCGCTGGTCGCCGTTGCGGAACAGGTCCTGCCCGCGGGCGCGCAGGGCGGCGTCGGTGGCCAGCCGATCGGGTTCGGGCGGGATCGGCAGGCTGGCGAAATACGCCGCCGCCTGCTGGCGCTGCAGCGGTGACAGAAGCCGGGCCGCCGTCGTCATTGCCGGGTCCTGCCGGGCGCCGTCCGCGAAATAGCCGAGCTGGGTGGCGATCTGCTGCGCGGTCAGCCCGGCCAGCCTGGGAATGCCCACATCCGGCTGACCGGCGCCGTTCTGCATATGGCACGACGCACAGCCGGGCCGTTCGGCGGTGGCGCCGTGGGCGGCGAGCGCACCGCCCGCCGCGATGAGGGAGTCGTCGGCACCGGCCGGACCCCCTGCCAGCGACAGCACCAGCGCGGCGGCGACGATGCCAGCGCTGGCCGCCTTTCTCGTTGCCCAGCCTCTCATGGTCCTGTGTGTGCTCCCGGCGCCCGGTCAAATTAACTTATATGAAATGTTGAACTGTATTTTGAATTGGCTTGGCAAGCGGAAAATCGCCCAGGCCCAGCTCCAGCCGGTGCGCGCACAGCGCCAGCGGGCCCGGTCTGTGGCTGACGATGATGACGCCCTGTCCGGTTCGTGCCAGCCTTGCCGCCAGGCAGGTGACGATTTCCGCCTCGGTGGCCGCGTCCAGCCCCTCGGTCGGCTCGTCGAGCAGCAGCCAGGCGGCGGGGCGAAGATAGGCGCGCGCCAGCCCCAGCCGGCGCCGCTCGCCGCCGGACAGGCGCAGCCCGGCCTCGCCCACCCAGGTGTCGAGCCCTTGCGGCAGGCGGCGGAGCCGGTCGGCCAGGCAGGCATCATCGAGTGCTGACCACAGCGCCGCGTCGCAGGCCTGCGGATCACCCAGCCGCAGATTGTCGCGCAGCGTGCCGCTGATCACCGCGGCATCCTGCGGCGCCAGGGCGAACAGGCTCCGCGCGGCGCCGATCGGGGCGGCTTCGAGCGGCATGCCGTCGATGCGGACCTGCCCGGGCGAGGCGGCGCGCAACCCGACCAGCGTCTCCAGCAGGCGGGTCTTGCCGGTGCCGGACCGCCCGACCAGCGCCAGATGCTGGCCTTGGGACAGCGTCACCGTCGCCGCCCCGGCCTGCAACTGCAGCTGTGCGCCGGTGAGCGCCGGCGCGGCTTCCGGTGCGGAAGACGCCGGCATCAGCACCTCGTCGAGCCGCAAGGCCGCCGCCCGCATCGCCCCATCACGGTCGAACATCCGCGCGAACCCGGCGCCGCCCTCCATCGCGACGGCCGTGGCCAGCGCGGCCAGCGCCGCCAGCGGCAACGGGGTCGCCGCCGAGACCGCCAGCACGCCAGCGACGGTCAGCCCCGTCACCGCCGCCTGCGACAGCAGAACCACACCCTCGGCCGACCAGGCGTGCGCCCTGGCCGCGCCGAACGCCTGCTGCCGGTGCATCAGCAGGGCCACCGCACGGTCCTGCAGGCCGAAGCAATGCAGCTCCGCCGTCGCCGCCGCCCAGGACTGGAAAATGCCCTTGAGCGCGCCTCCCGCCTGCAGCACCGCCTCACCCGGCGCGCGCGACAGGCGCGCGCCCAGCCACGCCGCCAGCCCCAGCTGGGCTGTGAAGCCTATGAGAAACACCGCCACCGCCCAGGGATTCGCCAGCGCCAGCAGCAGCCCGCACACCAGCATTGCAGCCCCCGCCGACCATGGCGCCGACCGGCGGACGAACACGGTCTCGATGGCATCGACATCCTGCACGAGCCGTGCCGAAGCCTCGCCCGAGGACAGCGCCAGCATCCGCTCCGGCGAACCGGCGGCCAGCCCCGCGAACAGCGCCGGCCGGATCTCGGCCAGCGCCCGCAGCGCCGCCTGGTGGCCCGCCACCCGCTCGCCATAGCGCGCGGCGGTACGCAGAATCGCCAGCAGACGGATCCCGGCGCTGGGCAGCACATAGTTGAACCCCAGCACGGCCGCCGGGCCGGCGGCGCCCGCCACCGCGGCAACCGCCAGGAACCAGCCGGACAGGCCGAGCAGCGCCACCGCGGCCAGCGACACGCAGGCCGCGGCGGCACAGGCCAGACACAGCGCGCCACCCTGCTGCCGGCGCTGCCGGCGAACCAGATCCGCCAGGCTCCCTGGGCCGCTCACAGCCGCACCACCTGGCCGGCGATCGCTGCCAGCGCCTCGGAATGGGTCGCCATCAGCACACTTCGGCCGCGTGCCGCGCACCGGATCACGTCGATCATCTCGGCCTCCGATACCGCGTCCAGATTGGCGGTGGGCTCATCCAGCACCAGCAAAGGCGCCGGCTTGAGCAGCGCGCGGGCCAGGCCGATGCGCCGCCGCTCGCCGCCGGACAGACCGGAGCCACGCTCGTCGAGCGGGGACGCCAGCCCGCCCGGCCGGCGCGCCAGCAGTTCCGCCAATCCGGCCTGCGCCGCCGCCACCGCCACCTGCTCAGCCGTCGCGCCGGGCCAGGCGAGGGCGATGTTCTCGCCGATCGTCCCTGGCAGCAGCACCGGAGTCTGCCCCGCCCAGGCGATCGCGCCCGCGAACGAGCCGACCGTGCTGAGAAGATGGCCATCGACCGCCACATCGCCGCCGACCAGCATCGCCTGCCCCACCAGCAGCCGCAGCAGCGTGGTCTTGCCCACGCCGGTCGGCCCCATCAGCGCCGCGATGCCGCCGGGCGGGACGCAAAGATCGAGCGGGCCGATGCGCCGGTCGGCATCGTCGCGAAACCCCACCGTCGCGGCCGTGAACACGATCTCGGGCGGCTGCGTCAGCCCCAGCGCCGGGGCCGCCGGGGCCTGCGGCGTGGCCAGCACCGCGGCCAGACGTGCCGCCGCCGCTTCGCCAAGCTGCTTCTCGTGATAGGCGGCGGCCAGCCGGCGCAGCGGCGCATAGAAATCCGGCGCCAGCGCCAGCACGAAGAAGCCGCGCGCGAAGCCCAGCCGCTCGGGCGCCGGAAACGGCAGCAGCCCGAGCAGGCTGAACCCGGCATAGACCGCGATCAGCGCCACCGACAGGGCGGCGAAGAACTCCAGACCGGCCGAGGAGACGAAGGCGATCCGCAGCACCGACAGGCTGCGCTCGCTGACCTCCCTGGCCGCGACCGCGACACGGCGCGTCTCGCCCGCCTCCGCCTGGAAGGCCAGGATCAGCGGCAGCGCCCGCACCCGGTCGGCGAACAGGCCGGCGAGGCGGGACAGCGCTTCGAGCTGCCGCCGTGCCGCCCCCGCCGCCGCACCGCCGGCCACGATCATCAGCATCACAAACGGCACCAGCGTCGCCAGCAGCAGGCCGGCGCCGACCAGACTGGCCAGGGACGCGGCCGCCAGCACGAGCATCGGCCCGATGGCGGCCGCGAACCGGGCCGGCGCAAACCGCACGAAATACCCGTCCAGCGCCTCGATGTCGTCGACCATGGCGGTGGTCGCCTCGCCCACTGGCAACACCGCATCGGCCCGGGCGTGGAACAGCACGCCGAGCACGCGGCGGCGCAGATCGGCCTTGACACGCTGCGCCTGGTCCGCCGCCAGGCGCAGGGCGAGCCAGGCGAGCCCGCCGCGCAGGGCGGCCACGCATGCCAGGCCTGCCAGCCACAGACCGGCATCGCCCGCTGGGCCCGGCAGCAGGGCGCGGGTGAGGCACAGCGCGAAACCGGTGGCCAGAACGCTGTCGCCGGCGGCGGCAAGCCCCGGCCACGGCAGCGGCCAGGGTGAGCGCGGCTTGAGCAGGGTCGTGGCGGCGGCTTGGGAGGGATGTTTCATTAAACGATTTCGTATATCATATAATTTAAGTTACTATGATCTACATCAAGGCGCGAGGCCGCCCGCCCGGCTAGCGTCGCGCCGTCGCTGAGGAGAAGCTCCATGGATTTCGCCGTCGTCGAACTGTCCCGCCTGCAATTCGCGTTGACCGCCATGTACCACTTCCTGTTCGTGCCGCTCACGCTGGGGCTGTCCTTCCTGCTGGTGGTGATGGAAGCCATCTATGTCATGACCGGCCGGCCGATCTGGCGCACCATCACACGGTTCTGGGGCACCGTGTTCGGCATCAACTTCGTGCTCGGCGTCGCCACCGGCCTCACCATGGAGTTCGAGTTCGGCACCAACTGGTCGTACTACTCCCATTATGTCGGCGACATCTTCGGCGCGCCGCTCGCCATCGAAGGGCTGATGGCGTTCTTCCTCGAAGCCACCTTCGTCGGCCTGATGTTCTTCGGCTGGGAGCGCATGTCCCGCCCGGCGCATCTGTTCGTCACCTTCATGGTGGCCCTCGGTTCCAACCTTTCGGCGCTGTGGATTCTGATCGCCAATGGCTGGATGCAGAACCCGGTCGGCGCCGCCTTCAACCCGCAGACCATGCGCATGGAGGTGACCGATTTCGTGGCCGTGCTGTTCAACCCGGTGGCACAGGCCAAGTTCGTCCACACCGTGAGCGCCGGCTACCTCACCGCCGCCACCGTCGTGTTCGGCATCTCCGCCATCATGCTGCTGCAGAACCGCCACCACGGGCTCGCCCGCCGCTCGATGACGGTGGCCGCCTCGTTCGGTCTCGCCGCCGCACTCTCGGTGGTCGTGCTCGGTGACGAATCGGGCTATGCGCTCACCGACAACCAGAAGATGAAGCTCGCGGCCCTCGAGGCGATGTGGACCACCGAGCCCGCTCCGGCCTCGCTCACCCTGATCGGCGTGCCAAGCGTGGCCGACCGGACCACGCATTACGCCGTGGAAATCCCCTACGTGCTCGGCCTCATCGCCACCCACAGCGTGACCGGCCAGGTCGAGGGCATCCTGCCGCTGGTCGCCAAGGCCGAGACCCGCATCGAGAACGGCATTAAGGCGTATGACGCGGTGGAGAAGCTCAAGCTCGCGCCCACCGATGCCGCGGCGCAGACCCAGTTCGAGGCCAACCGCAACGATCTCGGCTTCGCGCTGCTGCTCAAGCGCTACGTCGCCGATCCCCGCACCGCTGACGCCGCCACCATTCAGAAGGCGGCGTGGGACACGGTGCCCGATGTGCCGGTGATGTTCGTGCTGTTCCGCGCCATGGCCGGTCTGGGCCTGTTCTTCATCGGCTTCTTCGGCCTCGCCTTCGTGCTCGCTTCGCTGCGGCGGATGGAGGCGAAATGGTTCCTGCGCGCCGCCGTCATCGTCATGCCGCTGCCGTGGCTCGCCATCGAATCGGGCTGGGTACTGGCCGAGATCGGCCGCCAGCCCTGGGCGGTGGATGGCGTGCTGCCCACCTTCCTCGGCGCCTCCAGCCTGACCATTCCACAGATCTGGATGACCATCATCGGCTTCACCGTGCTGTATGGCGGCCTCGCCGTCATCGAAATCGGGCTGATCATCCGCACCGTCCGCCGCGGGCCGTATGCCCACAGCGAACCCCTGTCCGGCCTGGGCGCGCTGCCCATGGCCGCCGAATAAGAAAAAAGACACGATCATGAACCTTCCTCTCGACTACCCAACCCTTCGCGTCATCTGGTGGGGGCTGATGGGCGTGCTGCTGATCGGCTTCGCGCTGACCGACGGGTTCGACCTCGGCGTCGCCACCCTGCTGCCGTTCGTGGCCCGCGGCGACGGCGAGCGGCGGATGGTGATCAACACCATCGCCCCCACCTGGGAGGGCAACCAGGTGTGGTTCATCCTCGGCGGCGGCGCCATCTTCGCGGCCTGGCCGTTCGTCTATGCCGTGAGCTTCTCGGGCTTCTATCTCGCGATGTTCGCCGTGCTGGCCTCGCTGATCCTGCGGCCGGTGGCGTTCAAATATCGCTCCAAGCGGCCGGACGCCACCTGGCGGAGCGCCTGGGACTGGGCGCTGTTCGTGGGCGGCTT
Source organism: Rhodospirillales bacterium (assembly GCA_037445025.1). GTDB lineage: Bacteria > Pseudomonadota > Alphaproteobacteria > Acetobacterales > Acetobacteraceae > CAIQQQ01. Next base: position 58,464 of record JBBILI010000016.1, on the reverse strand, counting down.
CGTGCCGACTCTGGTGTTCGGCGTGGCGGTGGGCAATGTGCTGCAGGGGGTGCCGTTCCAGCTCGACAGCGATCTGCGCAGCACCTATGCGGGCAGCTTCTTCGGCCTGTTCACCCCGTTCACCCTGCTGTGCGGCCTGCTTTCGGTGGCGATGATCGTGCTGCACGGGGCGGCGTGGCTGACCATGAAGGCCGAGCGCGGCACCGTGCGGGATCGCGCCCGTGGCATCGGCACGGCGGCGGGGCTGACCAGCCTGGTGCTGTTCGCCGCCGGGTTCGCCTTCGTCGCCTATGGCGATCTCGGGTTTCGCATCACGGGTGCTGTGGTGATGGACGGTCCGTCCAACCCGTTGCGCACGGCCAGTGTGGCCGCGGCCGGCGCGTGGCTCGACAATTTCCGGGCGCATCCCTGGATGTGGGCCGCCCCCGCGCTGGGCTTCCTCGGTGCCGCGCTGGCGGTGGCGGGCGTGCGGGCGGGGCGTGAGCTGCCGGCCTTTCTGGGCTCGTCGCTCTCCGCCACCGGCATCATCGCAACCGTGGGTCTGTCGATGTTCCCGTTCATCCTGCCGAGCTCTATCGATCCGAAATCGAGCCTGACGGTGTTCAACGCCTCGTCCAGCCATCTCACGCTGTTCATCATGCTTGGGGTGACGGTGGTGTTCCTGCCGATCGTGCTCGCCTACACGGCCTGGGCGTTCAAGATCATGTGGGGGCGCTCGACGCAGGAAGCGATTGTCACCAACCCTGACCTTTACTGAAACGGAGACAGACAGATGTGGTATTTCAGTTGGGCCCTGGGTGTCGGGCTGGCGGTGGCGTTCGCGGTGCTGAACGGGTTGTGGCACGAGTTGTCGTTGAGTGATGGTGGGGATCAGGGAAGTGATTAAGCAAGGACTTCTTTTCTGAAGAAAAGAAGCAAAAGACTTTTATTCGTTTGAGTACGTCCCTCTCCGGAGAGACCGGCTCAAACGAATAAAATTTTTTTTGGTTCTTTTTTTACAAAAAAAGAACTACTTACTTCCCTTTGCCAGCGCCTCCGCCTCCAAATCCAAAAACACCCGATACGCATTCCCCCGATTGCTGGCCGAAAACGCCGGCATGCCGCTATAGGCACTCCAGTCGGCCGCCTTGTAGGCGTCATCGAACTCCACCCAGTTGGCCACCGCCGCGCCCATCACGTGGCGGACATACCTGATATACGTGTCGGTGAAGCGGATCGCCTCGGCGGCATCGGTGTGCGGCCGCCCATGGCCGGGCAGAATGAAGCGCGGCTGCAGGCTCGCCACCTGCTGCAGCCCGGCCAGCCAGTTCACCGAGTTCACCGCCGCACTGGCCATGAACGGAATGCGGCCGTTCTGCACGATGTCCCCGGCGAACAGCACGCGTTCCGGCAGCACCAGCATCATGATGTCGCTCATGGAATGGGCAGGGCCGGCATACAGCATCTGAAACTGATGCCCGCCCAGGCGCAGCTCGAGCCCGACCCGGAAGGCGAGATCCGGCAGCACGATGCGCGTGTCCGCGTTCACCCAAGGCGCCAGCGCCTCGCGCCGCTGCGCCAGACGGGGACCGGCGGCCTCATCGTCGGTGTTGCCTTCGGCGGTGTAGTCGAGCGCCTTGGCCTGCGCCACGATCACCGCGTCGGTCTCATCGCGGAACGCCTGCAGACCGTAGATGTGGTCGGCATGGTAATGGCTGGCGACGACGTATTTCACCGGCTTGTCGGTGATCGCGCGGATCTGGCGGAGCAGCGCGTCACCCAGGCTGGGCGTGCCCAGCGTGTCGAACACCACCACACCGTCATCGGTGACGACGAAGCCGGCGTTGGAGGTGTGGCCCTGGTTGACGGCGCTGGGCACGCCGGGATGGCCGAGCACGTAATGGATCGGCGCGCCCGGCACCTGCGCCACCTCGATGTCCTGCACCAGCTTCGCATACGGCGCGGCGCGGGCCGCACGCGGGCGGCCGAGCAGAGACGCAACCCCGGCACAGGCCAGCAAGCCGCGCCGCCCGGCCGCGGTGCGCGGCAGCAGCCACTGGCCGGACCGATCGCCGCAGCAGCCGGGGTCGTCACTTTCCATAACGCTGGAAGCCATAGCGGGCCAGAATCGCGAACGCCGTGTCGGAGGCGATGAAGGCGAGCCAGGCCTGCGCGGCCGCCACATGCGGCGCGCCGGCCACCTGTGCCGCGCTGTAGATCGCCCGCGTGTTCTGGTCGGCGGGGATGGCGACATGGCCGATCGGATGGCCCTGCTGCTCCTGGAAGATCGCCTCCGAGGTCCAGGTCACACCGGCCTGCCCCAGGCCCTGCATCAGCAACAGCGGCGTCTGGCGGTGATGGATGCGGGTCAGCACCGTGGTGCCATCGGCCACCTTGGTCTCATAGGCCGCCTTGGCCAGCGCCTCACCGCCGGCTTTGACCAGCGAGGCGCGAATCTGCTGGGCAACCCCTTCAAAGGCGGAATTGGGCATCACCAGCGCCAGATCGGGCCGGGCAAGATCCGCGAGGCCGGTGATGTGGGCCGGATTGTCCTTCGGCACCATGATGGTGAGGTCGTTGGTGGCGAACGACACCACGGGGGCCACCAGCCGGCCATCCTTCACCCAGGCCTCGCTGGCGCGCTGCTCGGCCATCATGATGTCAGGCTTGACGGTGAAGGTCAGGTTGCCCGAGGTGATGGTGCCGCCGGCCGCCATCTGCTTGAGCAACAGGCCCGGCGGCAGCGTCTCGTAGAACACATGGCCGCGATAGGCGGGATTGGCATCGCCGAACGCCTGCACCAGCCCGGCCATGGCGAAGAAGTAGTTGCCGGAGGCGTAGAGCACCAGCGCCGGCGCATCGAGACTGCCATGGAAATCGGCCATCACGTCGGCCGGCGGCACGGTGAACACCAGGCCCTTGTCGGCGGTGTCATTGTTCTGGCCGGACTGCCAGGGCGGAGACTGCGCCTCGGCCGCCTCCAGCCTGGCGGCGGGCGATCCCGGCGGGGCGGCCAGGGCGGGGGCGAGGGGTGCGGCCAGCAGCGCCGCCGCGGTGAGAATGCGTTTCATCGAGCGTAGGCGAACCCGGCGGTGGCGAGTTCCACCAGCGTGCCGACCGCGCCAGGCGTGAGCACGACGCCCTCGACAAGATGGTTGGACAGCTCGGCGCACAGCGCCTCGGCGCCGAGATGATCGGGATTGACGCCGGTGGCGATCAGCCGCTCCGCCAGCTCCCACACCGCGTTGTGGCAGGCCAGGAACACGGCGCCACGCCGCTGCAGCGCCTGGATGGAATTGGCGCGCGGCGAGAAGGCGCCGTTGGCGTTCTGGTAATCCGCCGGGTCGGCCGCGGCCGCGGCGGGGGCGGCCAGCACGCTGTTATGGGTGAAGCTGCCGCCGGCGATCTTTGCCAGCCCGTATTTCTGCCACATCGCCTCGTCGTACAGCGCCAGCTGCGCCGTGCCGTGGGTGGCCGAGACGCAGAGGAAATCGGCATGCCCGAACGACCAGACCTGCGCGTTCATCGCGTTGCGCATCACGTTGAGCCAGGGCCCGCCGATATCGGTGTTGTCCCAGCTTTGCTTCGGCCCGCCGGCGTAATGCAGCACGGCGTCAAGCGCCACGGCATCCCACTGGTCACGATTGTCGAGGATCATCGGCACGGTCTTGAAGTCGCGCCGGCGCGGCGCCTGGGCCAGATGCACGCTGAGGGCGTCCAGCGTCGCGGCGCCCTTCGGCACCAGCGGCGCGGAGGGGCTGGCCTGGGCCGCGGTGGCGAGGCCGGCCGCGGCCAGGGCCACGCCCAATCCTTTCAGGCTGTGACGGCGCGGGGTGAGCATGCGGGGCAACTCCTTGAAGGCATCAGGGACGAACGACGACATAGCCGTGCTCGGCCAGCGTTATGATCTGCACGATCCCGGCATGAACCGGCCGTGCCAGAGGATTCAGCGCGTAGGGCTTGCCGGTATTGCGCTCGACGGTGTGGACCGTGTTGAGGCACACATCGAACTTCACGCCCTGCAGGCTGAGGCTATGGATGCGGTCGGCATTCGCATTGCCGTCATGCAGCAGGTCGATCCCCGGTCCGAAGGTCACCACCTCGATGGCGACCTTGTCCGGCCCGTACACCTCCAGCACGTTGGCGGCGTTGTTGAGCACCTGGGTCTGCTTGGCCGGGTCGGCGTCAGACAGCTGCAGCGCCAGCCGGTGCTCGGTGAACACCGGCTCCCCCTGCACACCCACGGCCGGCGTGCCCTGCGCCAGCGCGGGAGTGGCGAACAGCAGCAGCGCCAGCAGCACCCGGGCGGTCATGCCGAAAAACCGGGATTGCCGTCGATGCCGCTGAACTTCACTTGGCTCGGCCGCTTCAAGGTCACCTCGCCCTGGCCGCGCAGGTATTTCGCCAGCACGTCCCACACCGGCCGCCCGGTCTGTTCGAGATTGACCGAGGCCCAGCCGGCGACGCGATAGGTCTTGCCGGCCTCGAGCGCCGTGCCGTCCGGCAGGGTCAGCGCGGAAATCCGCCCGTTCATCGCAGCCCCCGGCGTGCAGACGTAATCGAGCCCGCCGACACGCACCATGTCGCCGCCCTGCTGCACATACGGATCGGGATTGAACAGATTGTCGGCGACATCCTCCATGATCGTCTTGATCGCGGCGCCGGTCATCTCCTGCACATACACGTCGGGGTAGGTGATGGCGGTGGTGGAATAGACGAGATCCATGGTGATGGCATCGCCCGGCAGCACGCTCGGCCCCCAGCGGAAGCCTGGTGAGAGCGAGATCGGCGCATCCAGCTCCTGGCGCAGCGCGTCGCACAGCACCTGGTCCATGGTGCCGGCGACATTGCCGCGGCGATACAGCAGCTCGCCGGCGGAGGCGAGTTTCTCATCGAGATGGGCGGCATCGGGCGCGCGCAGGGCGGTGATGGCGGCCTGCATCTCAGGGTCGGCCGGCAGCAGGTCGGAGAACACCGGCATCAGCCGATAGCTGACGCCGTTGACCCGCCCCTGGCCGACATCGAGGTCGACCACACCCAGACACTTGCCGTTGGAGCCGCCGTTGCTGACCAGCGTCTTGCCGCCGGGATTGGTCACCAAGGACGGCACCGGCAGCCCGTCATGGGTGTGGCCGCCGAGGATGAGGTCGATGCCGCTGACCCGGCTGGCGAGTTTCAGGTCCACATCCATGCCGTTGTGCGACAGCAGGATCACCGCGTCGGCCTTCTCCTGGCCGCGCACGGTGGTGACCACCTTCTGCAGGTCGCTTTCGCGGATTCCGAACGTCCAGTCCGGCACGAAGCGGCGGGGATGGGCGATCGGCTGATAGGGGAAGCACTGGCCGATGACGGCGATGCGGCGGCCGCCCACCTCGCGCATGATGTAGGGCTTGAACACGCGGCCGCTGTCGGGGTCGAGCGCCTCGGCGCCGTTGAACGAGGCGTCGTCGGTGAGGAACACGTTCTGGGCGATGTAGTCGCCCTTGAATGCCTTGAGGTTGGCGCGGAACTGCGCCTGCCCGTAGGTCATTTCGAAATGCGAGGTCATCGCGTCCACGCCGAGCAGGTTGGCGAGGCCGACCATGCCCAGGCCCTGGCTGTTATGTGCGGGAAACGATCCCTGCCAGGTGTCGCCGCCGTCGAGCAGCAAGGTGTTGGCCGGGCCGGCCTCGTCGCGCAGGCGGTGGATCAGCGTGGCCAGGTGCGCGAAGCCGCCCATGCGGCCGTAGTGGCGTGCGGCGGTGGCGAAGTCGAGGCAGGTGAGCGCATAGGCGTCGGCGGAGCCTGGTTTGACGCCGAAATGGGACAGGAAGGCGTCGCCCACGAGGTGGGGCGGGCGGCCTTTGGCGTCGCCCATGCCGATGTTGACGCTGGGCTCGCGGAAGTAGATGGGGTTGAGCTGGGCGTGGGTGTCGGTCATGTGCAGCAGGCGGACGCTGCCGGTGGCGGCGCGGGCGGGGCGGGCCAGCGCGCTGGCGGCGAGCAGGGGGAGCAGGGCGCGCCGGGTGATGGGCATGGTTTTGTTCCAAACAAGGAAGGAAGCAAGGTCTTCTTTTCTGAAGAAAAGAAGCAAAAGACTTTTATCCGTTTGAGCGGACCTCTCTCCGGAGCAGCGCATGAGCCGATAGAAAGTTTTTTGGTTCTTTTTTTCAAAAAAAAAGAACTTCTTACTTAATCACTGCTTCCTGCCAAACCATCTTCTGCTCCTTCGCCTGCTCCACCGCCCGCTCCGCATAGGCCTTCGCCCGCGTCGCCTCTATCAGGGCCGTGTCCCAATCCTGTTTCGCCGCCGCAGCGCGCGCGGCCTTCAGCGCCGCCTCGGCCGGCACCCAGCGATTGCCGAGCTGGCCTGCCTGGGCCTCGGCCTGGTCGGCCGCGGCCAGCGCCGCGGTTGCGGCAGTCTGGTCGGCGGCGAAGGCCGGCGCCGCCACCAGCAGGAACGCCACGAGAAGCCGCTTCATGGCCGTGTCCCCGGGCCGGTGATCGGCACGCCGTTGCTCATGTAGGAGAGGAAGTATTCCACGTTGCGATAGGCCGGGTCCTCCGGCGGCAGCGGCTCGGAGCGCATCTGGGACGAGCAGCTGGTAAAGCGCCGATCGATCGTGCCCATGCTGCCCCAGTCCGACCGGTAGATTGGGAACGCCGCGAGGATGCCCAGGGCGGGGGCGAGGATATCGCCGCGCATACGGTCGCCGGAGCTGGTCACGTGGCAGCTGGCGCAGGCGAAGTTGAGCTGGCCGCGGCGGGTGTAGAAGAACTCCTTGCCGGCCTCATAGGCGGCGACGGCGCGGGGATCGTCGGGGATCTTGATGTTGAACGGCTTGTCGCGCGAGGTCTCGGCCATGTAGGCGTCGATCGAAGCGATCAGCCCGGTCTGATATTTCAGCGGCTTCTCGCCGTTGGCCTCGCGGCAGCGGTTGATGGCGAGGTCGAGGGTGATGACCTCGCCGGTCTTGGTATCGAAATACGGAAAGTTCTGCCGCACCCCGATGCCGCCGTTCTCGAAGCAGTCGGCGTAGGATTTGCCGTTGGCGAACTTGGTCTCGAACGCGGTCTTGCCTTCGTCGAGCGCGAAGTCATACGGGGGGAACTGCATGATGTCCTCCCATTGCTTGCGCATCTCGGCGTTGACGGCATAGGGCCCGTTGCCGAACTCGGCCAGCGGCAGCGTGGGAAAGCGATCCTTGAAGAACGCCTGGAACGCCTTCTGGTCGGCGGCCGCCACCGCCAGGCCGTCCGCCGGCGCCGGCGCAGCACCGCCGAGCAGGCAGGCCGCGAGTGCGACCGGGATCAGCGGGCGGATATTCACGCGATCTTCGCCGCGACCGTGTCGGTCTTGCCCAGATTGTCCACCCAGGTGACCGTCAGCACATCGCCCTTGGCGCCGCCTTTGAAGGAGAACTTGGTGTAGGGGTCCTTGGAGACGGCAGGCCCCCAGTTGGAGGTCAGCACGATCTTGCCGGCATGCTCGAAGGTGACGGTTTCGATATAATGCGGCGGGATCAGGTTGCCGTCGCTGTCCTTGACGAAGCCGCTGTCCATCGGGTGCTGGATCAGCGCCTGCACCTCGGTGCTGGTGCCGTTGGCGAGCGCGCGAACGCGAATGGTCGATGCCATGATGCTGTTTCCTTCCCGTCCCGCTCAGCCGCCGCAGCCGCCGAGGGTGACTTTCACTTCCTTGACCGCGGCGTAGACCTTGCCGCCGGATTCCACGAGGGCGATGACATTGCTGGTCTTGGCCATCTTCAGCCGGCAGCCGATGGCGGGCATAGTGGCATCGGCCATCTTGTAGGACGCCGCCAGGGTGAACGGGTTCTCCGGCACCAGGATGCTGATGGAGGTCACGCCCGCCAGCGTCGTGCTCACCGAAACCGGCACCACCGCGCCGTTTTCGGCGATCTCGGGCACATCCAAGGTCACCTTGTCCGACACCTCGAACGGCTTGCCGTAGAGGTGCTGCAAGGCGTCGACCTCGGTCTTCTGCTTGAACGCCTCAACCGGCCAGCCCGGCGCGTCGGCGCGGGCCTGGCCCGCGAAGCCGGCCACGCCGAGCAGCGCCAGCAGGCGCAGCGTGGCGCGTCGCGTGGTGTCGTGGGGTTCGGTGTGCATGGCAAGAATCCTTGGCGGCTACAGCGTGTAGAGAAAATCGACGATCGCGTTGATCTCGCGGTCGTCGAGGATGAGGTTGCGGCCGAAGAGCGGCATCACGGTCTGCGGATTGCGCGCCTGCTCGTTCTGCAGAATGGCCACGAGATCGGCGCGGTTGGGAAACCGCGCCTTCATGTCGTTGAGCTCAGGCCCGACATTGCTGGGCACATCGCCGCCGCGCATGGTGTGGCAGGCGAGGCAGTTGCCCTTGGCGCGGTCGAAGGCGATGGCCTGCCCGGGCGGTGCCGGCGTCTGCGCCTGCGCCTGCGCCGGCACCGCCGCGAGCAGGGCGAGGGCCAGAAATGCGCGCTTCATTGCGGCATCGCCGTGTCGAGCGTGCCGGTGGTGCGCGGCGTCAGCGACTTGCCTTCGGCGGTCGAGACCACCTTGATGTCGGCGGGCGCGCGGCAGTTGCTCATGCAGGCCTCGTCATGCGTGTCCGGCCGCGGGTCCTTCCAGATGAAGCCGTTGACGTTGGGCATCTTGACCTGCGGCAGCGATTTCGCATCCGCCACGAAATTGTCGTCCACCAGCCCGTTGAGGTTCAGCACATAGGCGGTGATGGCATAGACCTGGTCAGGCGGCAGCACATGCGGCGTGGGGAACGGCATGGCGCGGTTGATGTAGTCGAACAGCGTTGTGGCGTAGGGCCAGTACGAGGCCACGGTCTGCTCCGGCCGGTCGCCGGTCAGCTTGCCTTCGCCGGCGATGCGCGGATAGCGCCCCGCACCTTCACCGAACGTGCCGTGACAGGTGGAGCACAGGGCTGAGAACAGGTCGTCGCCATCATGCACCGAGCCGCTGCCCGGCGGCAGGCCCTGCCCGTCGGGTCGCACCGCGATCGCCCAGCCCTCGATCTGCGCCGGGGTGGGCGTGGTGCCGAAGCCGTAATGCGGCGCGTCAGCCGCGAAGGCCGCAATCGGCAGAAGGGCTCCCGCGACAGCGAACAATCTACCCCAGCTGAACATTGAACACGCTCCCATCCGGCTTGACCTGCCAGGTCTGGATCGAATTGTTGTTATAGACCCCGTTGGTGCCGCGGACGTGACGCAGCTCCGCCAGAGTGGGCTGCACAAACCCGGTTTCGTCAATGGCACGGGACTGCAGCAGAGCGGGCTTGCCGTCCCACCGCCATTCCAGGGTGAACCGGGTCAGCGCCTTGGACAGCACCGGATTGTGCAACCGCGCCCGCGTCCAGTTGATGCCGCCATCAGTGCTGACATCCACGGCCGCAACCTTGCCAAGCCCCGACCAGGCGAGGCCGCGGATCTCATAGATCCCTGGTCCTTTGGCCGGCATCTCCGGACAGGGAAAGGTGATGACGGACTTGGCATAGATCGGCCAGGTGAAGCCGCGCGCCTTCCCGTCGGCCATCAGCTCGGTGTATTTCGAGGTCTCCTCGCGGGTGAACCAGGGCGCGTCGCCCAGTTCCAGCCGGCGGATCCATTTGATGTTCACATTGCCCTGCCAGCCCGGCACGATCAGCCGCAGCGGATAGCCCTGCTCCGGCCGCAGCGCCTCGCCGTTCTGGGCGTAGACGACCAGCACGTCATCAAGGCATTTCTCAAGCGGGATCGAGCGCGCCATATGCGCGCCGTCAGCGCCTTCGGCCAGCACCCAGGAGGCCTTGGGCTTGATGCCGACCTCGTTGAGAAGGGTTGACAGCTTCACCCCGGTCCATTCGGCACAGCCGATCATGCCGTGGGTGTACTGCAGCGAGTTCAGCTGCGCCGCGCGCCATTCCATGCCGCCATTGGCGGGGCATTCGATGAAATGGATGCGGTTCTCGCTGGGGAAGCGCTTGATGTCCGCCATCGTCAGCAGCAGCGGACGGTCCACCAGGCCATGGATCATCAGCCGATGCTGGGCCGGGTCCACCGTCGGCCGCCCGGCATGGTAGCGCTCGAAGAACACGCCTGAGGGGGTGATGATGCCCTGCTGATACTGCAGCGGCGTGAAGCTGATCGATGATTCGGCATTGGCCGTCAGCCACGGCACGTTGCGGCGGATGACATCGGCCTCGAAATGCGACGGCGTGCCGTAGACACGGTCGCCAATGCCGGGGCCAAGCGCCTGCGACCACGCGGGATCGTCCGGGGGAGACTGGTCTTCGGCTCGGGCGCGGCGCGCGGTGCCGGCGGCGAGCGCCGCGGCTGTGGCGCCGAGTCCGGCGCGGAACAGCGTCCGGCGGCCCGGCGGCGCTTCTGACACATCACGCCCTTGGTGTGGCTGTTCCACCATCATTCCGTCCCGCCCTCGCTCGTCTTCTTGTCATGCCGCACTTTTTTCGGTGCCCCACCACTATTGCAACGCGTTCATCTGGCTGCGATTAAATTCGGTGACAGGGTCGATCCCGCCACGGCGCGACCTTGCGGGGGTGGAGGCACATGACAACGATCCTCGTCATCGAGGACGATCCGCAGACGGCCGGCGAGATCGCCGCCGAGCTGACACGCTGCGGCTACGCGGTGGATTGCGCGGCAGACGGCCCAACCGGTCTGGCCGCGGCCCTGGCGCAGCCGTGGGACGTGCTGGTGGTCGATCGCATGCTGCCGGGACTCGACGGGCTGTCGGTGATCCAGGCGCTGCGCCACCAGGGTGTCACGACACCCGCCCTGGTGCTCAGCGCGCTCGACCAGGTGGCCGACCGGATCACCGGGCTGCGCGCCGGCGGTGACGACTATCTGGTGAAGCCGTTCGCGCTCGGCGAGCTCTCCGCCCGGCTGGAGGCGCTGATCCGTCGCCCGATCGGCGTGGGGCCGACCATGCTGCATGTCGGCGCGCTGGCGCTGAACCTGGTCACCAAATCCGCCACCCGCGGCGGGCGCGCGCTCGACCTGCTGTCCCGCGAGTGCCAGATGCTGGAATATCTCATGCGCCGCCCCGAACAGGTGGTCACCCGCCAGATGCTGCTGGAGGACGTGTTCGGCTATCGCTTCGAGCTCAAGAGCAATCTGGTCGACGTGCATATGGGAAGGCTGCGCCGCAAGCTCGACGCGCCCGGCGAGACACCGCTGCTGAGCACGGTGCGCGGCATCGGCTTCGTGCTGCATGCCCCGGGCTGAACCGGGCGCGCTCGCCTGGGGCACGCTTCGCCACAACCGTAGCCTGCGCTGGGGCGCCGCCGTCGCCTGCCTGCTCGGCGGCAGCCTGCTGGCGATGTTCGGCCTGATGTACTGGCGCAGCTCGGCGCTGCTATTCGACACGCTGGACCGGTCGGTGCTCGAACAGCTCGAACTGCTCGGCGCCCGCCCGCCGGAGCTGCTGCCGTTCATGATCACCTCGCGCATGAAGGGCGGGCCCGAGGTGCTGACCCGGGTGGGGCTGTTCGACCCCGCACGCCATCCCGTGGTCGGCGATATCGGCCTGGTCCCGGACGGGCTGGTGCTGGACGGGCGCGTGCATCCGGTGCTGTCGCCCGACCTGCCGGCGGCGCACTGGCGCGCAGCCGGGCGCACCCTGCCGGACCGGCAGATCCTGGTCGTCGCCCGCAGCGCCAATGAGATCCTCGAAGTGCGGCAGAAGCTGGTGAACGGCGCCGTGGTCGGGATCATCCCGGCCATCCTGCTCAGCCTGGCCGGCGGCGCCTGGGCGGGCCTGGCCACCGAACGCCGGCTGCGGCGGCTCAATGCGGTGGCCGAACGCATCATCGCCGGCGATCTGGGCGCGCGTCTGCCGGCACGCGACGTCGGCGACGAGCTCGACCGGCTCTGCACCATCGTCAACCGCATGCTCGACCGGCTGGAGGAAGGGGTGGGCGCGCTGCGCGGCGTGGGCGAGAACATCGCCCATGACATCCGCACGCCGCTGACCGCGCTGCGCGCCCGGCTGGAGCGCGCGGCCGGCAGGCTGGGCCCCGACACGCCCGACGCAGAGGAGCTCGCCCTGTCGATCGGCAATGTCGACCGCGCCCTGTCGATCGTCACCGCGCTGCTGCGCATCGCCGATATCGAGCATGTGCGGCGGGAGGCCGCGTTCGCGCCGGTCGATCTCGCGGCGATCCTGCACGAGACCGCTGACAGCTTCCGCCCCGTCGCGGAAGAGGGCGGCCTGTCGCTCACCGCCACATGCGACACGACCGCCCTCGTCATCGGCGACCGGCAACTGCTGGTCGAGGCACTGGTCAATCTCGTCGACAACGCGATGAAGTTCACCCCGGCCGGCGGCCATGTGCAGCTGCGCCTGTGCGGCAGCCCGACGCAGCCGATACTGGTCGTGTCGGACACCGGACCCGGCATCGCACCCGAGGCCCGCGCGCACGTGTTCGACCGGTTCTACCGGGCGGATGGCGCAAGATCGACCGGGGGCAGCGGCCTTGGGCTGAGCCTGGTGGCAGCAGTGGCCCGACTGCACCGGTTCGGCGTCCAGATCGGCACCGACACGCCAGGATGCCGGCTCACGCTGCTGTGCTGGCGCGGCAGCGATGAGATGCCGGGGTGAGCGACGCTTTGGTTCGGGGCATATCCAAGAAAAAAATCAAGCAAGCGCTTCTTTTTTGTAGAAAAGAAGCAAATGACTTCTATTCGTGAGATATCCGGCGAATCTTGAAACAGCAGGCTTGGCCGCCGGTGGCTTCGCATTCCGTTTCGATCACCTGGCAGTCCGGGCTGACCAGAACCGCGAACAGACGCTGAAACACCGCGCGGTGCCAGTCACACACCGGAGCCATCGCGCGCTCGCCGACACAGAACGGATTGCCCTCGATCCGAAGGGTCACCACACGCCCTGCCCGCGCCGAGAAACGCCCCGAGCCGGCAAACGTCCAGGCATGCCGCCCAATCGCCGCCACCAGCAGACGCGCAGACAGCCACGCCGGCAAAGCCCGCAACACCACCTGCGCCAGACGCGGAATGCGCGCGGACAACAGATAATCCGCCGTGCGAACACCCGCCTCCTCCAACAACCGCCGCGACAGAACCGGCGCGAAGCCGGACCGCACCGCCTGATGCAGCCGCGCCACCCGCCGCTCATCCACCATCGCCTGCGGCGGCCCATCCTCCCACTCCGCAGCGCCCGACGCCTCCAGCAACGGCGCCACGCGGCCACCCAGCCCAAACTGCCGCAGCGCCGCGAGCAGCTGCAGCACCGCGTTCGGGCCAACCCGCCCGAACACCGCATCCTCACTCAACGATATCGGTATCGTCATGATCATGACGCTCCCTGGTGCCGTCGCCACAGGCCGCGGCCGTCACCATCATCGGCCTGGCCTTGCGCGACCGATCCGCCCGCGCTTCCCATCCGGCCGCCTGGGCCGGCGCCACGGTGCGGCTTTCGTCGAAATGAAAATCAACCTTCTTCTTCGATTGCGGCCCCCAGTAGCCGACACGGCCGAGATCATAGAACGTCCGCTGGAACCCCGATTTCAGGAACGCCTTGAGACAGCCGAGCAGATAGCGCCGCCGCTGCCCGGTGCCCGACCACGGATACGAGAACAGCGCCTTGCGCATGTAGAAGCGTCGGTAGTTGTTCATCACCCGGTCCAGCAGCTCGGCCCAGTCCATCGCCGCAGGGCGGATGATGGGGGTGACGAAGTTGTACTTCTCGAAGTCGAACACCTCCACCTTGTCGCTGAGCTCCTGGAACAGCTGGGTGAAGGGCCAGGGCGTGTACATCGACCAGTTCGCCAGATCCGGCTTCCAGTCGAGCGCCATGCGGTAGGTCTCCTCCAGCGTCTCGGCGGTCTCGTTCTCCAGCCCCACGATGAACTGCGCCTCGACCACGATGCCGGCCTCGCGCAGCAGCTGGATCGCCCGCTTGTTGTCGGCGACCTTCGTTTCTTTGTTGAACCGGTCGAGCTTCATCTGCGCCGCAGCCTCGGTGCCCAGGGAGACATGGATCAGCCCAGCCTTGCGATACAGGGCGAGATATTTTTCATCGCGCAGAATATCGGTGACGCGCGTGTTGATGCCCCATTGCACATGCTCGGGCAGGCCGCGGGCGATCAGCTCCTCGCAGAACTGGATGAACTTCTTGCGGTTGATGGTGGGCTCCTCGTCGGCGAGAATGAAGAAACGCACATCATGATCGCGGTACAGACCCTCGATCTCGTCGGCGACCTTCTTGGGGTCACGCACCCGGTAGTCGCGCCAGAACTTCCACTGCGAGCAGAACGAGCAGGTGAACGGACAGCCCCGCGCCATGTTGGGGATGGCCACCCTGCAGTTGAGCGGGATGTAGGTGTATTTCGGCCATTCCAGGATCGACCAGTCCGGGCTGATGCCGTCGAGGTCCTTCACCGTGGGGGCCGCGGCGGTCGCGGTGATCACCGGTCCCTCCGGCGTCTGGTCGGTGAAGGCCAGCCCTTTGATGCTGGCCCGCGCCGCCGGCCAGGTGCCGCCGTCGATGGCGCGGATCAGCTCGACCAGGATCTCCTCGCCCTCGCCGCGCACGATCACGTCGATCCAGGGCGCCTCGCTAAGCACCTGCTGATACATGAAGGTGGCATGGATGCCGCCGAGCATGGTGACCGCGCCTGGGTGCACCTCGCGGGCGATCTGCAGGGCGCGCTCGGCCTTGTAGATGGAGGCGGTGATGGCGGTGGCACCGATCACATCGGGCCGCTCGGCTTCGAGCAGGGCGCGCAGATCATCGTCGGTGAGGTTGTTGGTCATCGCGTCGATGAAGCGGATATCGCTGAAGCCCGCGGTCTTCAGCGCGCCGGTGAGGTAGGCGGCCCAGGCCGGCGGCCAGTTGCCGGCGATCTCGGCGCCGCCGGAATGGTAGTTCGGATGAATGAGAACGATGCGCACCCTGCCGCTCCTCGCCTTGTTTCAGGTCAGCGTAACGAGGTCCGCCGCGAACCGGATTGATCCAGATCAAGCCCCCGGCGATATCCGCCCCGAACCGTCAGACGGCCTGGGCGTGCTGCGGCGCCGACGCCGACGCCTCGGCGAGATAGGCATCGAACACCGCCACCACGTTGCGCACGAACGGCCGGCCGGCCTCGGTCACGGCGATATGCGCCCCTGACCGCACCACCAGCCCGTCCTGCTCGAACCGCGCCAGCGTTGCTGCCGCCTGCAGCAGCGGCGCCGGATCGGCCGCGAAGCTGGCCGCGACATCCCGCAGATCGACCGTGAGGTCGCACATGATCCGTTCGATGACCGCGCGGCGAAGCCGGTCATCGTCACTCAGCACGATGCCGCGAACGGTGGCGAGCTGGCCCTGGCGGATGGCAGCGGCGTAACCCGGCACCCCAGGCGCGTTCTGCACATAGCCTTGCGGCAGACAGCCGATGGCGCTGGCGCCGAAGCCGATCAGCGCGTCGGATGTGTCGGTGGTGTAGCCCTGGAAGCTGCGATGCAGCGCGCCGGTCTCGGCGGAGGCGGCCATGGCGTCGCCGGGGCGGGCGTAATGGTCCAGGCCGATCGGCCGGTAGCCGCCTTCGTTCACCAGTACCGCGTCGATGGCGGCGCGCTGGGCGAAGCGGGCGCTTGGGGGTGGCAGGCTGGCCTCCTGGATCAGCGCCTGGTGGCGCTTCATCCAGGGCACGTGGGCGTAGCCGAACACGGCGACGCGATCGGCGCCGAGATCCAGGGCGCGACGCGCCGTCTGGGCCACGCTGGTTTCAGTCTGCAGCGGCAGGCCGTAGATGAGGTCGAGATTGATCGAATGGATGCCGAGGCCGCGCAGCGCCTGTGCGCAGGCTTCGGTCTCTTCGTAGCTCTGCATGCGGCCGATGGCGGTCTGCACGGCGGGGTCGAGATCCTGCACGCCGAGGCTGGCGCGGTTGACGCCCATGTCGGCCAGGCCTGCGAGGCTTATCGGCGTGAGCGAGGTCGGGTCGATTTCGATGGCGATTTCGGCGTCGGGCCTCACGTCGAACAGCGTGCGGATCGTGGCCATGATGTCGACCAGGCAGTCGGCCGGCAGCATGGTGGGTGTGCCGCCGCCCCAGTGGATGTGGCCCACGCTGGCGCGATGGCCGATCTGGCGGGCGACGAGGCGCAGTTCGTCCTGCAGCAGGGCGGCGTAGCTGCGTCGCGGTGCCTCCTGGTGGGCGACGGTGGTGTTGCAGCCGCAATAGAGGCAGAGCCGGTCGCAGAACGGCACGTGGAGGTAGAGCGAGAGTGCCGCGTCCTCTGGCAGATCCCGCAGCCAGGCGGCATAGGTGCCGGCCGGGAACGCCGCCTGGAAGTTGGGCGCGGTGGGATAGCTGGTGTAGCGGGGAACCCGGCCGTCGTAGCGGCTGATGAGATCTTGCGTCATGTGCGGACTCTACGCGGCCGATCCAAGGCGTGCCTTGATCTGGATCAAGCCCCATGGCGCCCCGTTCCGGTATATCCGCGCCCCCAAGAACAAAAGTCTTTTGCTTCTTTTCTTCAGAAAAGAAGCGCTTGCTTCCCTTCCCTACTCCCCCGTGACGACCCTGTTCCAAGACCTGATGATCGTGATCTCCGGATGATGCGGATGGCAGGCGAGAACACTGACCGACGCGGTATCGAGATAGAGATGCTGTCCTTCCGCCACCGCCAGGCCGATCCAGCGGGCGGCCAGGGCCTGGCCGAACTGTCCGTGCGAGAACAGGGCGATGGGGCCGTCAAGTTCTTGCAGGCGGGCGATCAGACGGTCCGCGCGTCGGGTGATGTCGGCTGGTGTGTCGCCGCCTGGGGCGCCGTCGCGGAACACGTTCCAGTCCGGCCTCGCGAGGCGGATTTCGGCGGAGCGTTTGCCTTCGTAATCCCCGTAGTCCCATTCCACGAGATCCGGCTCGATGCGGGCCGATGCGCCGAGGCCGGCCAGGTGGCAGGTCTGTCGGGCGCGTGTGGCCGGGCTGGTGAAGACGTGCGTGAAGGCGATGCCGCGCAGCAGCGGGCGCAGGCCGCGCGCCTGGGCTTCGCCCTGCGGGGTCAGGCCGATATCGGTCCGCCCGGTATGCTGGCCGGAGAGTGACCACGCGGTCTCGCCGTGCCGCACCAAGTATAGCGAGACACTCATGCCGCCGCCCGGTCTTCCATCCCTGCCTCATAGTCGCCAGTCAGGGCGGCATGGTTGCACATCGCCCGCACCCGCAGCACGTGCTGGGCCCGCGCGACGTGCTTGGGGTCGCCGTGCCAGACCGCCATCGCCTCGCGCTGCAGGGCGCGGCCGTAGGAGAACACCATGGGCCAGGGAGGGCGTGGGCCGCCATCGCGCGATGCCGCGTTGATGGCATTGAGCCGTTCCGAGGCCTGGGCGTCCGACTGTCCGCCGGACAGAAAGGCGATGCCGGCGACATCGGCGGGCACGCTGGCAAGCAGGCAGCCCAGCGTGGCGGTGGTGACGTCGGCGAGGTCCGGCTGTTCCGGACAATCAAGCCCTGCCAGCACCATGTTCGGCTTGAGGATCATGCCGTCCATGGCGACGCCCCGGGTGTGCAGGGCGGCGAACACGGCCAGCAGCACGGTCTGGGTCACATCGCGGCAGCGTTGCAGGCTGTGACTGCCCTCCATCAGCACCTCCGGCGCGACGATCGGCACCAGACCCGCCTCCTGGCAGAGCGCGGCGTAGCGCGCCAGGGTCGCGGCGTTGGCCTGCAGGCAGGCGTGGCTCGGGAACGCGTCACTCACGGCGAGCACCGCGCGCCATTTGGCAAAGCCCGCGCCCAGCCCGGCATAGCCTTGCAGCCGTTCGCGCAGCCCGTCGAGTCCTTCGGTGACCCATTCGCCCGGATGCAGCGCCAGATCGACCGTGCCGCGATCGACCTTGATGCCGGCGATGATCCCGGCCTCGCCCAGCCGCTTCACCAGGGAGACGCCCTGCGCGTCGCGCTGGCGCATCGTCTCGTCGACCAGGATGGCGCCGCCGATGCAGGCGCCCAGCCCTGGCGTCGTCACCAGCAGGGTGCGCCAGGCGCAGCGCGCCGATTCGGTCTGGGCGATGCCGAGAGCGGCGAAGCGGCGATTGCAGGTGCCGGTGCTCTCGTCCATCGCCAGCAGGCCCTTGCCGCGCCCCACGAGGTTCCGGGCCACCGTCTGCAGGGTCATGCCGCGTGCTCCCAGACCCAGTGGCGGATCTCCGGCAGATCCTCGCCGTGGCGGTCGATATAGTGCTTGTGGGCCACCAGCCGGTCCTGCATGAGCTGCTTGAGGTTGCTGCCTTTGGTACCGAGCCCGGGCACGTGGTCCAGCACCGACATCACCGGGTGGAACCGGTCAAGCCCGTTCTGCACCCGCATGTCGAACGGCGTGGTGATGGTGCCTTCCTCCTTGTCGCCATGCACATGCAGGTTGCGGTTGATGCGCTGCCAGGTCAGCTGGTGCACCAGGCCGGGATAGCCGTGGAAGCCGAAGATCACCGGCCTGTCGGTGGTGAACAGGCTGTCGTAATCGGTCTCGCTGAGGCCATGCGGGTGCACGCCGGCGGGCTGCAGCCGCAGAAGGTCGACAATGTTGACCACCCGCATCTTGAGATCGGGCAGATGCAGCCGCAGCAGCGACACCGCGGCCAGAATCTCCAGGGTCGGCGTGTCGCCGCAGCAGGCCATCACCACATCCGGCTCGGCGTTCTGGTCGTTGCTGGCCCATTGCCAGATGCCCAGGCCCTCGGTGCAGTGGATCACCGCCGCCTCGATCCCCAGCCATTGCGGCATGGCATGTTTGCCCGCCACCACCACGTCCACCAGATGCCGGCTGCGCAGGCAGTGATCGAACACCGACAGCAGGCAGTTCGCATCGGGCGGCAGATAGCAACGCACGATATCGGCTTTCTTGTTGATGACGTGGTCGAGAAACCCGGGGTCCTGGTGGGTGAAGCCGTTATGGTCCTGCTGCCAGACATGCGAGGCCAGCAGATAGTTCAGCGACGAGATCTTGCGCCGCCAGGGCAGCTCCGCCGTCACCTCCAGCCATTTGGCGTGCTGGCTGAACATCGAATCGACGATACGGATGAACGCCTCGTAGCTGTTGAACAGCCCATGCCGCCCGGTGAGCAGATAGCCTTCCAGCCAGCCTTCGCATTGATGCTCGCTCAGCATCGAATCGAGCACGCCGCCCTCGGGGGCGAGGAACTCGTCATCCGCCACCTGCCGTGCATCCCATTGCCGGCCGGTCACCTCGAACACCGCGCCGATCTGGTTGGACAGGGTCTCGTCCGGCCCGAAGATGCGAAAATTCCGCGGAGACGCGCTGGCACGGACGACGTCTCGCAGGAACCGGCCGAGCACCAGCGTGTCCTGCGCGCCCACGGCGCCGGGGGCGGGCACAGCGACAGCGTGCGCTCGGAAGTCGGGCATCACCAGATCACGCAGCAGGTTGCCGCCGTTGGTGTGCGGGTTGGCGCCCATCCGGCGATCGCCCTTTGGCGCGAGGGCGGCGAGTTCGGGGATCAGTCGTCCGATTTCGTTAAACAGCTCTTCCGGCCGGTAGCTGTGCATCCATTGCTCCAGCAGCGCCACGTGCTCGGGATGCTCGGCGTTGACGATCAGTGGCACCTGGTGGGCGCGGAAGGTGCCTTCGATCTTGAGCCCGTCGACCATCGTCGGTCCGGTCCAGCCTTTCGGCGATCGCAGCACGATCATCGGCCAGCGCGGACGATCAGGTCGGGAGGTCGCGCGTGCCTCCGCCTGGATGGCGCGGATATCAGCGATGACGCGGTCCATCGTGTCGGCCATCAGCCGGTGCATCGTCGCGGGGTCGTCGCCTTCGACGAAATACGGGGTCCAGCCGCAGCCGCGGAAGAACTGGTCGAGCTCCTCCGGCTCGATGCGGGCCAGCAGCGTCGGGTTGCTGATCTTGAAGCCGTTGAGATGCAGGATGGGCAGCACCGCGCCGTCCGAGATCGGGTCGAGCAGCTTGTTGGACTGCGAGGCGGTCGCCAGCGGCCCGGTCTCAGCCTCGCCGTCGCCGATGACGCAGGCGACGATCAGGCCCGGATTGTCGAACACCGCGGCGAAGGCGGGCTGAGCGAATAGCCGAGCTCGCCGCCTTCGTGGATCGAGCCGGGCGTGGTGGGGGCCACGTGGCTGGAGATGCCGCCGGGGAAGGAGAACTGGGTGAAGAGCTTCTTCATCCCCGCCTCATCCTGGCTGATGTTGGGGTAGATCTCGGTGTAACTGCCTTCAGATAGGTGTTGGCGACCAGAGACGGGCCGCCATGGCCGGGGCCGGCGATGTAGAACATGTCGAGGTCGAAGGCTTTGATGACGCGGTTGAGATGGACGTAGATGAAGCTCTGGCCGGGGGTGGTGCCCCAGTGGCCGACGACCAGCGGCTTGACATGGGCGAGGGTCAGGGGCGCGCGCAAAAGCGGATTGTCGTAGAGGTAGATCTGGCCGACGGCGAGGTAGTTGGCGGCGCGCCAGTAGGCGTCCATCCGCCGGAGCTCCTCCGCAGTCGCTTCCGTCGGCAGGCGAAGGACCGTGTCCATGTGTGCGGGTTCCTGTGGGGTCTCGGCACGGTAGGCGGGGCGCGGCTCAGGGGGGGAGCGACGGAAATTACTTAAGGAAGCAAGGAAGCACTTCTTTTCTGAAGAAAAGAAGCAAAAGACTTTTTATTCTTGGAGCCCGGCCCTTCCGGAAAGATACGTCTGGTGGATGGAAGTTTTTTGGTTCTTTTTTTCAAAAAAGAACCGCTTCACTCCCTCCTCCCCTGCCACGATCACATCCGTCGCCACATCCAGAAACAACCCATGCTCGACGACACCCGCCCGCCCGGACAGCGCCGCCGCACTGGCACGCGAGGTGGCGATCGCGGTGATGTCGCGCAGCGCGCCGCTCTGCAGTCGGGCCGCGATGGCGCGGATGGCGAAGATGGCGGTCGATCCGGTGCCGAGACCGACAACCATGCCGGACTCGACCATGGCCGCGGCATGGGTGCCGGCCAGCTGCTTGAAGGGCGCGGCGGGGTCGGTCATGCGCGGCGGGAGCGGTAGCGGGCGATCAGCGCGTTGGTCGAGCTGTCGTGGCGCAGCACCGGCGCCTTGCCATGGCCCAGCTCGCCCACGATGCGCCCGGCGAGGTCCTTGCCCAGCTCCACGCCCCACTGGTCGAAGCTGTCGATGCCCCAGATGGCGCCCTGGGTGAACACGCTGTGCTCATACAGCGCCACCAGACTGCCCAGGGTGAAGGGATCGAGCCGGTCGGCGAGGATGACGTTGGTGGGCCGGTTGCCCGCGGTGGCCCGCCACGCGGCCTGCGCGGCGGGCACGCCACCGGCGATGACCTCGGCTTGCGAGCGGCCGAACGCCAGCGCCTCGGCCTGGGCGAACAGATTGGCCATCAGCAGATCGTGCTGCCCCGCGAGCGGGCTCATCGCCTCGCAGAAGCCGATGAGGTCGCACGGCACCAGCCTGGTGCCCTGGTGCAGCAGCTGGAAGAAGGAATGCTGGCTGTCCGTGCCGGGCTCGCCCCAGACGATCGGGCCAGTCTGGCAATGCAGCGGCTGGCCGGCGCGGTCGACATGCTTGCCGCTGCTCTCCATCTGCAGCTGCTGCAGATAGGCGGGAAACCCGGCGAGCCGGGCGGCGTAGGGCATGATGCCGATGGTCTCGGCGCCAAAGAAGTTGGTGTACCACACGCTGAGCAGCCCCAGCAGCATCGGCAGGTTGGCCTGCGGCGGGGCGGTGCGGAAATGCGTGTCCATGGCGTGAAACCCCGCCAGCATGGCCTGGAAATGCGCCGGCCCGATGGCGATCATGGTCGCCAATCCGATGGCGCTGTCCATCGAATAACGCCCGCCCACCCAATCCCACAGCCCGAACACACGGGCGGGATCGATGCCGAACGCCGTCGCCGCCGGCACGTTGGCCGAGACCGCGGCGAAATGCCGCCCCACCGCCGCCTCGCCGAGGCCCGCCACCAGCCAGTCCCGCGCCGCCGCGGCGTTGGTCATCGTCTCCAGCGTGGTGAAGGTCTTGGAGGCGACGATGAACAGGGTCTCGGCGGGGTCGAGGTCCTGAGTCGCGGTGACGAAGTCGGCCCCGTCGACATTGGAGACGAAGCGGAACCGCATCGCGGGATCAGTGAGCGGCCGCAGCGCCATCGTGGCCATCTCGGGGCCGAGATAGGAGCCGCCGATACCGATGTTGACCACGTTGCACAGTCGCCGTCCGGTGTGGCCGTTGGCAGTCCCGGTGCGCAGGCCGGTGGCAAAGCGGCCCATCGCGTCCAGCACGGCATGGACCTGCAGGACCACGTAGACGCCATCCAGCATGACCGTGGCGCCGCGCGGGGCGCGCAATGCCACATGCAGGACAGCGCGATGCTCGGTGGTGTTGATGACGGCGCCGGCGAACATCGCGTCGCGCTGGCGGCTGACCTGGCGTTCGGCGGCCAGCGCCTGCAGCAGCCGCAGGGTCTCGGCGGTGATGCGGTTCTTGGCGTAGTCGAGCAGCAGCCCGGCCCCTTCGAAGGCGAAGCGCTGACCGCGATCGGGGTCCGCGGCGAACAGATCTCGCAGGTGGACGGTGGCGATGGTGTCAAAATGCGCGACCAGGGCCTGCCAGGCCAGGGTGATGGGAGCCGGCGCGGCGCTGGGGACATCATGGGACATCGGCGATGCTAGCCACGCAGCGGCACGTCGCCGCAGCGTCAGAAATTACCCAGGCAAGGGCGTTGCAGGCACACCCGGTTACGTCGTTCGATTTCGCGTCATTGCCACTGATGTTTCTACATGAAATGCCGGTTGTTCAGATTTGAGTGAATATTGGAAATTAAATCAATCTGTATTTCCTTATGAGTGTTTTCCGACCCTTCCTCGCACTGCAGCAATTCCGTCACTGTCCGCTGGTCCGCCACGGGTGCCGCAGCGCAGCATCCTTTGTCCGAAAGGGTCACCACGCAGAAAATCCAGGATTGCCAGGGCACACGCACGTCAGGCGAACCGGGATCGCGCGACACCGGCGGTTGCCGAGACGGGGACGAGCGCATCGAAGGCAGCCGTGACGACGAGGACGCGGCCACGGTTCCGCCCTCGCTGCTGGCCCGCCTGCACGCCGAAGCACCCCAGCAACGTCGCAGTCTGTTCCGGCGTTGACGCCGCCTTGCAGGTCGCCCCGGCGATGAAGCTGGGGCGACTGTTCGGCGGTCCGCCGCCGTTGCCTCTCTGGCAGGATCACGCGTTGATCCGTGACGAGCTGTTCGGGCTCGATCGGCTGGAAGAACATGCAAGGACCCTCGCCGCGTCCCATCGGCTGATGCCGAAGGGGACCGTGGGGCATCTGCTGGCCGGGCGGCTGGCCGACAATGCCGGCTTCCTGCTGAAGGCCAATCTGGCCATCACCCAGCGGGCCACGGACCGACGCCACACGACACCGGCGGCGGACTGGCTGATCGACAACGACCATCTCGTCGAGATGCAGGTGCGCGAGATCGGCATCGATCTGCCGCCGCATTACTATGCCGAGCTGCCCAAGCTGGCGGCCGGACCCTTCGCCCAGCTGCCGCGCGTGTTCGGCGTCGCCTGGGCGCTGATCGCGCACCGCGACAGCCGGATCGATCTCGGCACGCTGCAGCATTTCCTCACGGCCTATCAGCAGATGCAGCCGCTCACCATCGGCGAGCTCTGGGCGGTGCCGATCACGCTGCGGATCATCCTGACCGAGAATCTCCGCCGCGTCTCGGAATCGATCATGGACAACAGCCTGGCGCGCGAGGCGGCCGATGCTCTGTCCGACCGTCTGCTCGGCGGGCCGGGACAGGCCGGCGAGACCTGGGCCGACATGCTCGCCACACTCGGGCAGCCCAACGTCACCAACGCTTTCGCCGCCCAGTTCACCTTCCGCCTGCGTGGCCTGGATACGAACAACGACGCAGCCTTGAGCCGGCTCGACCGCAGTCTGGAGCTGCGCGGCACCACCATCGACCGTGTCGTCCAGGATGAGCTGCAGCGCCAGGGCGGCTCGACGGCGACGATACAGAACATCATCACCAGTCTGCGCCTGATCGCCGGCATCGACTGGGGCGACATGTTCGAGCGGCTTTGCCTGGTCGATGGCGCGCTGTCCGTCGATGGCGGCTTCGCCGACATGGATTTCGCCACGCGCACGCTCTACCGCTCCGCCATCGAGGAGCTGTCGCGCGGCTCGGGTATGGCGGAGCTGGAGGTGGCCAAACGCGCCGCCACCCTCGCCGCCGAAGCCAGGCTGGGTGACTCCAAGGCAGGCCGCGCGGGCGATTGCGGCTACTATCTCATCGCCGGCGGACGCAAGGCGCTCGAGATCGCCATCGGCTTCCGGCCACGGCTGCGGCTGCGGATCGGGCGGGCGTGCCGGGCCTTCGGCATCGGCGGCTATGGCAGCGTCGTGGTGCTGGTGGCGCTCGGCTTCACCGCCTTGCCGATCTGGGCGCTGGGCCACGCCGGTCTTGGGCGTGACTGGCTGGCGGCGCTGGCGGTGCTGGGCCTGGTGCCGGCGTCCGATGCCGCCGTCGCCTGCGTCAACTGGCTGTCCTTCTGGGGTTTCGGCGCCAGCTCGCTGCCCGGCATGGAGTTCCGCGACGGGATTGCAGCCGCGTCGCGCACCATGGTCGCAGTGCCGATCCTGTTCACCTCACCCGATGCCATCGCCCAGCAGATCCGGCAGCTCGAGATCCATCACCTCGCAAGTCCGGACGGCGAGTTGCATTTCGCCCTGCTGTCGGACTGGACCGACAGCCCGACCGAGCATGCCACCGGCGACGAGGCGCTGCTGGCGGCGGCGGAGGCCGGGATCGCCCGGCTGAACCGCGTCTATGGTCCCGCCCCCGGTGGCGTGCGCTTCCTGCTGCTGCACCGGCGCCGGATGTGGAATCCCTCGGAGGCCGTATGGATGGGCTGGGAACGCAAGCGCGGCAAGCTGCACGAGCTCAACCGCGCCCTGCGCGGCGCCACCGACACCAGCTTCGTCGCCCGCAGCGCGGACCATCCTTTGCCGGAAGGCGTGCGCTACGTGGTGACGCTGGATGCCGACACGCGCCTGCCGCGCGAGACGGTCCGCCGCATGGTCGCCAAGATGGCACACCCGCTGAACGCGCCGCTGATCGAACCTGGCACCGGCAGCGTCACCGAGGGCTACGCGGTGCTGCAGCCGCGGGTCACCCCGTCGCTGCCGGTCGGCCGCAGCAACACCCTGTTCCAGCTGATCTTCTCCAGCACCGACGGGATCGACCCCTATGCCGGGGCGATCTCCGACGTCTACCAGGACCTGTTCGCCCAGGGCTCCCACGCCGGCAAGGGCATCTACGACATCGACGCCTTCGAGGCGGCGCTGGCCGGACGCAACCCGGATTCCACCCTGCTGAGCCACGACCTGCTCGAAGGCATCTTCGCCCGCGCCGGCCTCGCCTCGGATATCGAGGTGGTCGAGGAGTTCCCCATCGGCTATGCCGTGGCCGCGCTGCGCCAGCATCGCTGGGCGCGGGGCGACTGGCAGCTGCTGCCCTGGATCATGCCCTGGCGCGGCGAGCCTGCGGACGGCGTGCGCCGCCCCCGCGGCGTGCCGCCGATCGGCCGCTGGAAGATGCTCGACAATCTGCGCCGCACCCTCTCGGCGCCGGCCGCGGTGTTGGCGCTGGCGGCGGGCTTCCTGCTGCCGCTGGGCATGGCCTGCGCCTGGACCGGCTTCGTGCTGGCCACCCTCGCCTGCCCTGCCCTGCTGTCCGTGCTGGGCGCGCTGGCGCCGCGCGGCCGGGTCATCACCTGGCGGAGCTATCGCGACGACCTCGCGCTGGAGGCGGTCCGCGCCGGACGGCTGGTAGCGATGATCGTCATCCTGCGCGCGCACCAGGCCAGCCTGATGGGTGATGCGATCCTGCGCACCCTGTTCCGCGTGCTGGTCTCACACCGGCGCCTGCTGCAATGGGTGACCACCGCACAGACCGGCGAGGCGCCGGGTCTGGACGCGCGCGGCTATCTGCGACGCATGGCCTGGGCGCCGGTGATCGGGCTTGCGGTGTTCGCGGTGGCGCTTGCCGGGCCCGCGGGCGCGTGGCTGCTGGCGCTGCCGCTGTGCCTGGCCTGGATCATCTCGCCGCTGGCGGCCTTCCGGGCCAGCCAGCCCTGGGATGCCGGCCGCGACGCTCTGCCGGATGCGGCCGGTGTGGCCGCGCTGCGGACCACGGCGCGGCAGACCTGGGGGTATTTCGAGACCTTCGTCACGCCCGCCGATCACGACCTGCCGCCGGACAATCTGCAGGAGGATCCGTCCATTGTGCTGGCGCATCGCACCTCGCCCACCAATATCGGCCTGTATCTGGTGTCGGCGGTCTGCGCGCATGATTTCGGCTGGGCGGGCCTGCCCGACACCGCCACCCGGATCGAGGCGACCTTCACGACACTGGAGGCGATGCAGCGCCATCGCGGCCATTTCTACAACTGGTACGACACGCAGGACCTGCGGCCGCTGGAGCCGAAATACGTCTCGACCGTGGACAGCGGCAATCTTGCCGGCCATCTGATCGCGCTCGCTCAGGCCTGCCTGCAATGGGCCGCCGGAGCCGACGACAGCGGCGCGATCGCCGCGGGTCTCGCCGATACCACGCGCCTGGCCCGGCGGGAACTGGATCTGCAGCGCGAGGCCGGCACGCTGGGCGTCCCGGCCACGCTGGCGCTGGAGCAGGCGCTTGCAGCACTGCTGCAGGACGGCGGCGCGCAGGACCGGGAGAAGCGGATCGCGTCCGTCACCGCCGCCGCGGCACCGCACGGCGCCTGCGCCGAGCTCGCCTTCTGGACCGGTGCGATCGCGCGGACCTGGGACAGCCATGGGCGCGACCGTGATCCCGCCATCCGTCCGGCGCTGGCCGCACGCCTGTAGGATCTCGCCGCCCGGGCCCACGCCATGGCGATGGCGATGGAGTTCGGCTTCCTGCGCAACGACGAGCGCAAGCTGCTGTCGATCGGCTTCCGGGTCGGTGACGGCATGCTCGATCCCAACTGCTACGATCTGCTGGCCTCGGAGGCGCGGCTGGCGGTGTTCATCGCCATCGCCAAGGGCGATGTGCTGGCCCGCGAATGGTTCCGCCTCGGCCGCGCGGTCGCCCCGGTCGGCCACGGGGCGGCGCTGATGTCCTGGTCCGGCTCGATGTTCGAATACCTCATGCCGTCGCTGGTGATGCGCGCGCCCACCGGCAGCCTGCTGGAGGAGAGCAATCGCCGCGTCGCGCGTTGCCAGATCGAATACGGCCAGGCGCGCGCCCTGCCCTGGGGCATCTGGGAATCCGCCTACAACGCCCGCGATCTCGAATACACCTACCAGTATTCGAATTTCGGCATCCCCGTGCTCGGCTTCAAGCGCGAGCTGGATGAGGATCTGGTGGTCGCCCCGTACGCCACCGCCCTGGCCGCGATGATCGATCCCAAGGCCGCCGTCCGCAATCTCGCCACTCTGGTCGGCCAGGGCGGTTGCGGCCGCTTCGGGTTCTACGAGGCGATCGACTACACCGCGTCGCGCGTGCCCGTCGGCGCCACGCGCGCGGTGGTGCGTGCCTTCATGGCGCATCACCAGGGCATGACCATCGCCGCCATCGCCGATGCCGTGCTGGGTGGCGCCATGCGCGCGCGGTTCCACGCCGAGCCGATGATCGAGGCCACCGAGCTGCTGCTGCAGCAACGCGCCCCGCGCAACCCCGCCGTGGCTCTGCGCCCGCCCGCAAGCCCGGCACCGCGCCGCAGCGGCGAGGAGGCCACGCCAGCCGGGGGCCGCCGCTTCGCCTCCGCCGACAGTGCCGCGCCGATGTCGCAGATCCTGTCCAACGGCCGCTACGCCGTCATGCTGACCACCGCCGGATCGGGCTACAGCCGCTGGCAAGGCATGGCGGTGACCCGCTGGCGCAGCGACCCCACGCTCGATCCCTGGGGCAGCTTCGTCTATCTGCGCGATGCCGACAGCGGCCAGACCTGGTCGGCCGGACTGCAGCCGAGCGGCGTGGCGCCCGACGAGTACGAGGTCGCGTTCAGCGAGGACCGGGTGGAGTTCGGCCGCCGCGACGGCACGATCTCCACGACCATGGAGGTGCTGATCTCCGCCGAGGACGACGCCGAGGTGCGGCGGGTGACGCTTGCCAACAGCGGCCCGCTCGCCCGCGTCATCGACGTGACCTCTTACGCCGAGATCGTGCTGGCGCCGCAGGCGACCGACGTGGCGCATCCCGCCTTCGCCAAGATGTTCATCGAGACCGAGTATCTTGCCGAGGCCGGCGCTCTGCTGGCCACGCGCCGCCGCCGCGCCGGGCGAGCCGGGGCTGTGGGCCGCGCATCTCGCCGTCGCCGACTGCGACCGCGAGGTCGAGACCGACCGCGCCCGCTTCATCGGCCGCGGCCACGGCACCGCCGATCCGGCGGCGATGGCCGACGACGCCGCTCTGTCCGGCAGCACCGGCACTGTGCTCGATGCCGTGTTCTCGGTGCGCCGGCGTGTCACCGTGCCCCCTGGCGGCGCGGTACGGGTGGCGTTCTGGACGATGGTGGCAACCTCACGCGCAGCGATCGTCAGCAGCGTCGACAAGCATCTCGACGCCAACGCCTTCGACCGTGCCTCCACCCTGGCCTGGACTCAGGCGCAGGTGCAGCAGCGGCATCTCAAGATCACCCCGACGCAGGCGGATCTGTTCCAGCGCCTGGCCGGCCATCTGCTGCATCCCGGTCCGGCGCTGCGCGCCGCCTCCGCCGCCATCAGGCGCGGCAGCGGACCGCAGGCGGGACTGTGGAGCCTCGGCCTGTCCGGCGACCTGCCGATCCTGCTGCTGCGCATCGACACGCTCGACGACCTCGAGGTGGCCCGCGAGGTGCTGCAGGCCCACGCCTATTTCCGTCTCAAGCAGCTCGAAGCCGATGTCGTGGTGCTCAACGAGCATCCGACCTCCTATGCGCAGGACCTCCACGGGGCGCTGGATGCGCTGTTGCGCCAGCTGCCCCGTGCCGGCGTGCCGCAGGCCGGCCAGGGGTCGGTGCACCTGCTGCGCGCCGATGTGCTGGAACCGGCCACCCGCGACCTGCTGGTCTCGGTCGCCCGGGTGGTGCTGGTGGCCAACCGGGGCAGCGTGTCCGACCAGATCGGCCGCGCCGAGCGCGCGCTGCGGCAGTCGCGGCCCGGTGTTGCGATGGCGGCGCCGACACGCCCCGCCCCGCAGAACGATGCGCCGCCGCCGGTGGCGCAGCTGGAATTCTTCAACGGAACCGGCGGCTTTGCCGACGCCGGGCTCAGCTATGCCGTGGTGCTGGCACCCGGCCGGGCCACGCCGATGCCCTGGATCAACGTCATCGCCAATGCCGGCTTCGGCTTTCAGGCCGCGGCCGAGGGCAGCGGCTACAGCTGGGCCGGCAACAGCCGGGAGAACCAGATCACGCCATGGTCGAACGATCCGGTGAGCGACGCGCCGGGCGAGACGTTTCACATCCGCGACACAGCCTCGGGCGCGCGATGGCACCCGACCGCCGCACCCGGACGCGATCCGCAGGCGACCTATGTGGCCCATCACGGCCGCGGCTGGAGCCGGTTCGAGCGCAACACCCACGGCATCGAAAGCGCCCTGCTGCAATACGTGCCGGTGGCGGACCCGATCAAGATCTCGCGCCTGCAGCTGCACAACACGGCGCAGGTCCGCCGCACGCTCGCGGTCTATGCCTGTGCCGAGTGGGTGTTGGGAGCCTCGCAGGGCGCCACCGCCGCCTTCGTCCAGACCGAGCGCTGCGAGACCACCGGCGCGATCCTCACCCGCAATCCGTGGAACGCCAGCTTTGGCGGACAGGTGGCGTTCATCGACATGGGCGGAAGACAGACCAGCCTGACCGGTGACCGCAATGAATTCCTCGGCCGCAACGGGTCGCGCGCGGCGCCGCTGGCGGTCAGCTCCGGGCAGCCGCTCTCGGGTCGTGTCGGCGCGGGGCTGGACCCCTGCGGCGCGCTGATGACCACCGTCACACTGGAACCAGGGGCGCGCACCGAGGTTGTGGTGCTGTTGGGAGCCGCCGCCGACACCGCCGGGGCCGTGGCGCTGATCGCGCGTTACCGCTCTGCGGATCTCGATGCCGTGCTGGCAGAGGTCGAACGGCAATGGGACGCGACGCTGGGCGCGGTCGTGGTCAGCACGCCGGACCGGTCGATGGACATCATGCTGAACGGCTGGCTGCTGTACCAGACGCTGTCCTGCCGGGTCTGGGCGCGCACCGGGTTCTACCAGGCCAGCGGCGCCTACGGGTTCCGCGACCAACTGCAGGACGGCATGGCGCTAACCGCGACCCGGCCGGATCTGGTGCGCGCCCATCTGCAGCGCGCGGTCGGCCGGCAGTTCCGCGAAGGCGACGTGCAGCACTGGTGGCTGCCGGAGAGCGGGCGCGGTGTGCGCACCCGCATCTCCGACGACTGCGCGTGGCTCGCCACCGCCGTCGCTCATTACGTCGACGCCACCGGCGACACGCTGGTTCTCGACGAACGTCTGCCGTTCCTGCAGGCGCCGGTGCTGAAGCCCGAGGAGTCATACCAACGGTCATGACGAATGACCGTTGGTATGGTCTTGGTTTGGCGCGCCGCCGCCGGCCAACCCGGCGCGCGATACCAACGGCCTTGATCGATGGAAGAGTCATCAATCAAGGCCGTTGGTATCAGACCGGTTCGTCCTGCCCGAGATCTCCGAGGAGGACGCCACGCTGTTCGAGCATTGCGCCCGCGCGCTCGACCACAGCCTGGCCATCGGCCGGCACGGCCTGCCGTTGATGGGCACCGGCGACTGGAACGACGGCATGAGTCGCATCGGCGAGGCCGGCCAGGGCGAGAGCGTCTGGCTCGGCTGGTTCCTGCATGCGGCGCTGGCGGCGTTCGCCCCGATCGCAGCCGTGCGCGGCGAGGGTCCGCGGGCCGAGGCCTGGCGCGCCCATGCGCAGGGCCTGGCCACGGCGCTCGAGACGGCCTGGGACGGCGAGTGGTATCTGCGCGCCTATGACGACGACGGCACGCCACTTGGCAGCCACACCGACGCGGAATGCTCCATCGACGCGATCGCCCAGTCCTGGGCGGTGATCTCGGGCGTGGCGCAGCCTGCGCGTGCCGCCCAGGCCATGGCGTCGCTGGAGCAGCATCTGGTGCGCCGCGCCGAGAAGCTGCTGTTGGTGCTGGATCCGCCGTTCGACAAGACGGCGCATGATCCCGGCTCCATCAAGGGCTATCCGCCCGGTCTGCGCGAGAATGGCGGCCAGTACACCCATGCGGCGATGTGGTCGGTGATGGCCTTCGCCCGGCTCGGCGCGGGTGACAAGGCGGCGGCCCTGTTCGCCATGCTCAACCCGATCAACCACGCGCTGACGCCGGCCGATGTCGCGGCCTATCAGGTGGTGCCGTATGTGGCGACGGCGGACATCTATTCCACCGCGCCGCATGTCGGCCGTGGCGGCTGGTCCTGGTACACCGGATCGGCGGGATGGATGCAACGGGTCGGCATCGAGACGATCCTGGGCGTGCGCATCAGCGTGGCCGGTCTGCACATCGCGCCCTGCGTGCCGGCCGCGTGGCCCGGCTACAGCGTCACCCTCGCCTGGCGGTCGTCGCGCTACGCCATCACCGTCGAGAATCCCGGCCACACCGGCAAGGGCGTGGCCGCGATCACCCTCGACGGTGTCGCCGTGCCGGCCACGGCGCCGGTGGCCCTCGCCGATGACGGCGCCACGCACGAGGTTCGCGTCACCCTGCAGCACTGAGCGCACGCCGCGTTGCGCGATCGTGCGCGCCCCCTTCCCTCGCACCGGCGAACACGGTCAGATGATGCGGCGCCAGATCATACGGGGCGCAGGCGTCGGCATGCGGCCGAGGCCACGCATGACGAGAGGAACGATGCGATGGACACAGATCTCCGCGACGCCGCCCGGGAATACCTGGTGCGCTATGGCGGCGACGTGTTCCCCAACCTGTTCCGCTCCGCCAAAGGCACCATCGTGCGCGACAGCGAAGGGCGGGACTACCTCGACTTCACCTCTGGCCAGATGTGCGCCACGATCGGCCACAACCATCCCGCCATCGTCGAAGCCGTGCACCGGGCCGGCGAGAAGGCGTTCCATTTCTTCAGCGGCATGATCCCCGAAGTCGTCGCCGAACTGGCGCAGACCCTGGCACAGGACTGGCTGCCCGGCGACCTCCGGCGGACGATCTTCATCAACACCGGCTCCGAGGCGACCGAGGTCGCGCTGCGCATGGCCAAGATGTTCACCGGCGGCTACGAGATCCTGGTGCTCGGCGGCTCGTGGCACGGCATCACCGGCGGTGCCAGCTCCGTCTCCATGGCCAGCGACCGCAAGGGCTACGGCGTGCCGGCGCCCGGCGTGTTCGTCATTCCGGAACCGAACGCGTACCGCCCGCTGATGCAAGGCCTCGATCCCGAGGAATCCGCCCTTGCCGGTCTGGAGCTCGCGCTAAAGCTGTTCGACATGCAGTCCACCGGGCAGGGCGCCGCCATCCTGATCGAGCCGGTAATCAGCGCCGGCGGAGTGCTGGTGCCGCCGCGTTCCTTCATGCAGGCGCTGCGCAAGGCCGCGGATGAGCGGGGCATGCTGCTGATCTTCGACGAGGCGCAGACCGCCTTCGGCCGCATCGGCACCCGCACGGGCTCCGAATACTTCGGCGTGGTCCCGGATATCATGACGATGTCCAAGACGCTGGGCGGCGGCCTGCCGCTGGCGGCGGTGGCAACCACGGCCGCGATCGAGGAGGTGCTGCACGAGCGGCACTTCACCTTCTACACCAGCCATGTCTCGGACCCGCTGCCAGCGGAGGTCGGCCTGGCTGTGCTGAAGGTGATCGCCGACGAGCAGCTCGTCGAACGGGCCAACGTGATGGGCGCCTATCTGCGCAGCGGGCTGGAACAGCTGCAGCAGCGCTATGAGGCGATCGGCGATGTGCGCGGGCTTGGGCTGCTGCTGGGCGTGGAACTGGTGCAGGACCGGATATCGCGCGCGCCGGCACACCGGCTGGGCGCGCTCACGACGCAGAAATGCTTCGAGAAAGGGCTCAGCATGAACATCAGGCGGCGCCCGGAGCGTGGCTCGGTCTGGCGGATCGCACCGCCGCTGACAGTGTCGCGGGAGGAGATCGATCGGGCCATTGCGATTTTAGGGGAGGCTTTGGGGGAGAGCTTGGACGAGATGGCAGAGTAGGAAGAGGTTCTTTTTTGAAAAAAAGAACCAAAAAACTTTTGACCGGCTGACGCCCTCCTCGGGAGAGCGGTTTTCTCAAACGATTGAAAGTCTTTTGCTTCTTTTCTTCAGAAAAGAAGTTCCTTCTTTTGCACGCACAAAGGGGCACACGGCTTGCTAGGCCACAGCGCGTCTCATCTGCCGGAGGAAGCCATGCAACGTCGTCGTCTGCTCAAAGCCGGATTGGCCGGTGCCGCCACCATGGCGCGGCCCGCCGTGGTGCGCGCGCAGGCCGCCTCCACGTTGAAATTCATCCCCTACGCCGATCTGGCGCTGCTCGATCCCGCAGTCAGCGCCTTCGTCACCCGCAATCACGCCATGATGGTGTTCGACACGCTGTTCGCCCCCGACGCCGCCGGCGTGCCGCAGCCACAGATGCTGGCAGGCTACACCAAGGAACCGGACAACCTCACCTGGACACTGACCCTGCGCGACGGGCTGATGTTCCATGACGGCACCAAGGTGCTGGCGCGCGACGCGGTGGCCAGCATTAAGCGCTGGTGGGTCAACGACGCGTTCGGCCAGGCGCTGGCCGCCGCCACCGATGAGATCTCGGCACCCACCGACAGCGTCATCCGGTTCCGGCTCAAGCGCCCCTTCCATCTGCTGCCGGATGCGCTGGGCCACCCCACCAACACCATGGCGGTGATCATGCCCGAGCGGCTGGCCGTCACGCCCGCCTCGACCCGCATCATCGAGATGGTCGGCAGCGGACCGTTTCGCTATGTCGCTGGCGAGCGGGTGGCCGGCGCGCGCAACGTCTATGCCCGTTTTGCAGGCTATGTGCCGCGATCCGGCACAGCCAGCTTCTGCGCGGGGCCGCGGCTGGCGCATTTCGAGCGTGTGGAATGGCTCACCACGCCAGACCCGGCCACCCAGGTGGCCGCCCTGCGCCGCGGCGAGGTGGACTGGGTGGAACAGCCGCTGATGGACCTGGTGCCCTCGCTGCGCGCGGACAAGGCAATCAAGGTCGAGGTGGCGGAGACGCGCGGGCTGATCGGCTTTCTGCGCTTCAACTTCCTCTATCCACCGTTCGACAACCCGGCGATCCGCCGCGTGACGCTGAAGGCGGTCAACCAGGTCGACTACATGGATGCGGTGGTGGGCGGCAACGCGCCGGTCAACACCCAGACCGGGCTGTTCACCGCCGGCTCCGAACTGGCCAGCGATGCCGGGATGGAGGCGCTGAGCGGCCGGCACCGCATCGACGATCTGAAGCGCGAGCTGGTGGTGGCCGGCTACCAGGGCGAGCGCGTCGTGTTCCTGGCACCGACCGACGTGCCGCGCATCAACGCGATCGCCTTTGTCGGCATCGACATGCTGCGCAAGATCGGCATGAATGTCGATGTGGTGGCAACCGACTGGGGCACCGTGGTGCAGCGTTCGGTGAGCCGCCAGCCGCTGGACAAGGGCGGCTGGAACATGTTCGCGGCGTTCACCGGCGGCATCGACGTGTCCACCCCCGGCACGCACCAGCTCATGCGCGGC
Source organism: Rhodospirillales bacterium (assembly GCA_037445025.1). Classification (GTDB taxonomy): domain Bacteria; phylum Pseudomonadota; class Alphaproteobacteria; order Acetobacterales; family Acetobacteraceae; genus CAIQQQ01. Next base: position 23,783 of record JBBILI010000016.1, on the reverse strand, counting down.
AACGGGGCCAACGCCTACAATGGCTGGCCGACGCTGCCCAAGCTGGAGGCGCTGCGCGACCAGTGGCTGGCCAGCGAGGACAAGGCGACGCAGCAGGCGCTGGCGCGGCAGATGCAGGTGCAGGCCATGGAGGATGTGCCCTATCTTCCACTCGGCTCCTACGACCAGCCGACCGCCTACAAGGCGGACCTCACCGGCATGCAGATGGGGCTGATCCAGTTCACCGGGGTACGCCGGGTCTGACAGCCGGCATCGCAGGTCTGTCACCAACGGTCATGCGGAATGACCGTTGGTGACGCCTGTCCGGCGCGCCGGCGCGTGGTTGAGTCCGGATATGGCTGCAAACCGCCGCCATGGCGGACGATGCACGCCGGCCATCCAAATCATGCGCCCACGCCATTTCCCAGACCGGCCGCTTTGCCGCACCTTGCGGGAGCGAGAACAGCCCGGTCCCAATACAACCGTTATATGTTTCGGATGGATCCGGACGTTCGATGCCGCGAACACGCTGCCGTACAATAACAATATGGAGCATCTCAGCATGACACATCGCACTCTCAAGCAAGGCGTTCGCATCGCAGCACATCTCGCGCTCATCGCGACGCTCGGCTTCGCCGTGGCACCGGCCTTCGCCGGCAGCTGTCCGGCCGACAAGGTCGTGGCCGCCGGCAAAGGTCAGCCGAAAAGCAACGCCGCCGCGGTCGGCGTGACCGACACCGTGGTGGTGTCGGCCGATCTGGCCAAGGAGCCTGTCGGCATCAAGGGGCGTCTGTTCCGCCTGCGCAAGCTGGTCATCCAGCCCGGCGGCGTCGTGCCCTGGCACAGCCATATGGATCGCCCTGCGCTGATCACCATCATCTCCGGCGAGATCGTCGAGTATTCCAGCACCTGCGCCGTGCCGATCCTCCACAAGGCCGGCGAAAGCACCGCCGAGACACACACCACCTCACATTGGTGGAAGAATCTCGGCACCGAGACGGTGGTGCTTTATTCGGCCGACCTGTTCTCGTCCTCACCGGGACATGACAGCCACATGATGTGAACCGTGCCGCCGACTGCGGTCAGTGACGCCGGACAAGGATGCCTCCGTATGCTCAAGGTCGCCTTGCTGGCGTTTCTGACCGTGGTCGATCTGTTTGCCGCCCAGGCGATCCTGCCCATGCTGCGCGACGCCTACGGCGTGTCGCCCGCCGCGGTGGCGGCTTCCGTCAATGCCAGCACGCTCGGCATGGCCGTGGGCGGGTTCGGCATGGCACTGATCAGCCACCGGATCGAACGCCGCGCCGGTATCGTCGCAAGCCTGGTGCTGCTGGCGATACCGACAGCACTTCTGGGGCTGCTGCCCGCGCTGCCGGTGTTCACGATCCTGCGGGTGGTGCAGGGCCTGTGCATGTCGGCCGCCTTCACGCTGACGCTGGCCTGGCTCGGTGAGCAGCAAGGTGGCGGGCGCACCGCCAGCCTGTTTGCCGCCTACATCACCGGCAATGTCGCGAGCAACCTGTTCGGCCGGCTGATCGCCGCCGCGGTGGCCGACCATCTTGGCCTGCACACCATGTTCCTGGTGTTCGCCGGACTCAACCTGGCCGGCGCCGCCCTGGCCGCGCTGGCGATGGCGCGGACGGTGCCGCCGATGGCAGCCGCCGGCCGCAGGGCCGGCAGCTGGCGCGTGCATCTGCGCAACAAGCTGCTGGTGGCCGATTTCGGGCTGGGGTTCTGCATCCTGTTCTCTTTCATCGGCATCTTCACCTTCGTCAATTTCGTGCTCACCCGCGCGCCGCTGTCGCTGGGGATGATGCAGGTGGGATTTGTGTATTTCGTGTTTCTGCCCTCGATCTTCACCACGCCGCTGGCCGGCCATGCGGTGCGCCGCCTCGGCACACGGCCGGCCGCCTGGTTGGCGCTGGCCATCGCCCTGGCCGGACTGCCGCTGCTGCTGACCGACCAGCTCGACCTGGTGCTGTGCGGCATGGTGCTGGTGGCGGTGGGCACGTTCCTGGCCCAGGCGATCGCCACCGGGTTTGTCGGGCGGGCGGCCACCATGGACCGGGGGGCCGCCAGCGGCATGTATCTCGCCAGCTATTTCGGCGGCGGACTGGCCGGCAGCCTTGTGCTGGGGCAGGCGTTCGAGCTGGGGGGGTGGACTGCGGTGGTGCTGGGCGTGGGGATGGCGCTGGGGTGTGCGTGCGGTTTGGTGGGGGGGCTGCGGGTGCCCCGTGAGTCGTAGGAAGCAAGGGCTTCTTTTCTGAAGAAAAGAAGCAAAAGACTTTTATTCGTTGGATGTCGGCCTTGCCGGATTGGCTTGGCATGAACCAGGAGGCGAACGAGCATCATGGCCACGCAACAGACAAACGCCCGGCTTCCTGTCGTTCTTGTCTTTCAGGGCGGCGGCGCGCTGGGGGCCTATCAGGCCGGCGTCTATGAGGCGCTGCATGAGGCCGGCATTCAGCCGGATTGGGTCATCGGCACCTCGATCGGCGCGATCAATGCCGGTATCATCGCCGGCAATCCGCCGGAGCGTCGGCTCGAACGGCTGCGCGGCTTCTGGGACCGGATGCAGTCGGACCCCTGGATGTCCGCCGCCGGCCAGCTTCCGTTCGGCGGACAGCAGCTGGCGGCGATGGCCTCGATGTTCGGCGGACTCAGCGGCTTCTTCCGGCCCAACCCGCTCGCCATGATGGCATCGAGCTGGCATGTTGGCGCCGAACGCGCCGGCTATTACTCCACCGACCCGATGCGCCGCACGCTTGCGGATCTGATCGATGTCGATCTGATAAACCACGGCCCGACCCGGCTGACGGTGGGGGCGGCCAGTGTGCGCACGGCCGAGATGCGGTATTTCGACAGCCGCGACGGGGCTCTGGGCATCGAGCACATCATGGCGTCGGGAGCTTTGCCGCCGGCGTTTCCGCCGGTGCGGATCGACGGCGCGCTGTATTGGGATGGCGGCATCCTGTCCAACACGCCGGTGGAGGTGGTGTTCGACGACAATCCGCGGATCAGCTGCCTGGTGTTCGCGGTGCATCTGTGGAACCCTGATGGGCCGGAGCCGGACACGCTGGATGCGGTGATGCATCGGCTGAAGGACGTGCAGTATGCCAGCCGGGCCAGGACGCACATCGCGCGCCAGCGCCAGCTGCATCGTCTGCGCCATATCATTCACGAACTGACCGCCCGCCTGCCGGAGGCTGAGCGCGCGCTGCCGGAGCTACGGGCGCTGTCGGCCTATGGGTGTGTGACGCAGATGCATGTCGTTCGCCTGTTGGCGCCGATGCTGATGGGTGAGAACCATCTCAAGGACGTGGATTTCACGCCGGGCGGCATTCGCGAGCGCTGGCAGGCCGGCTACAGCCACACGCAGGCCACGCTGGCGCGCGCGCCGTGGGAGCAGCCCGCAGACCCCATGGAAGGATTGATCCTGCACGACGCCTAAAAAGCACCCCGCAGTCGTCAGGCACGTGTCTGCAGCCCCCCCAAACGGACAAAAGTCTTTTGCTTCTTTTCTTCAGAAAAGAAGCGCTTGCTCATATTAACAGTCATGAAGAATGACCGTTGGTATGAGTCTTGGTTTGGCGCGCCGCCGCCGGCCAACCCGGCGCGCGATACCAACGGCCTTGCTCGATGGAAGAGTCATCGATCAAGGCCGTTGGTATTACTTTTCACAATCCGCGCCAACTCCACCGGCTCCATCCGCGCGGTCACATCCCCGCTCACATGGGCAAACCGCAGCACGCCACCGGCATCGGCGATGAACGTGGCCGGCATCGGCAGCAGCCCCGGCCCGTCGCCGTGCCGGGCTGCGAGATCGATGTCATAGGACAAGAGGATGTCGCGATAGGCCTTGGGGATGCGGTAGACCACGCCGAAGCGCAGCGCCACGGCGCAATCGATGTCGCTCAGCAGCTCGAAACGCAGGCCGAGGCGCTGTGAGGTCTCCAGGCTGTGGCCTGCGGCGTCAGGGCTGAGCGCCACCAGCCGCACGCCCGCGGCTGCGAGATCGTCGACAACGTCGTTCAGCGCTGTGAGGGTGGTGGCGCAGAACGGGCACCAGCCGCCGCGGGTGAAATACACCACCAGCGGTCCGTCGGCGGCCAGCTCTGCGGACGCGATCAGTCGGCCTTCGGCGTTGGGCAGCACGAAATCGGGCATCGGCTGGCCGGGCTGCAGGCTTTGCGACACGGCGGTCGCTGCGAGGTGCAAGGCGATTTCGGCCAGCAGGGCGCGATATTCCGGCGGGCGCAGCTCCAGCATGGCGGCGAGGCGCGCGCCGAGATCAGGCGCGTTGGGGTCGGCTGTCATGCCGCGCAGCGACGGCCGAGCGGGTCGGACAGGGTCCAGGAGCGTGCGCGCATCAGCTTCACGAACAGGCCGGGCGTGGGCCCCAGGGCACGGCCGGCGGCGGTGGCCAGCAGGATGCGACGGGAGGCCGTGCTCAGCATGATCGGCAGGTGAGAGACATGGGAGGAGGATGCCATCCGTTCGCCGGCCACGGCAACACCGATCGATGCGGCAACCATGTCCAGGATCTGCTCCTGGCTGCTGAGGTAGATCTGGCGGCGCGGCTTGACGCCGTGTTGCGCCAGGGTGGCGCAGACCAGCTGGCGGATCGGGCATTCCGCGTTTTCGAGCAGCAGCAGCGCCTCCTGTGCCAGGCTTTCGATCATGACGGTCTGGGCGTTCTGCTGGCGGTGGTCCGGCGGGTAGAGCACGACGAAGCCTTCGCTGAACAGCGGCCAGCGATGCAGCCGCTCGGTGAGGTCCTCGCTGTCGAGCAGCAGGCCGACATCGAGTTCGCCGGAGAGCATCCGTTCGCTGATGTCGCGGTGGGTGGTCTGGGAAACGGAGAGCTCGAGATCGGTGCAATGGCGCTGCAGTTCGCCCAGCACCGGGGTGAGCACGGAGGCGGGGATGGACAGTTCGAGCCCGACCCGCAGCGGCGAGGTCGCGCGGCGGCGGAAGGCATCGGCCTGCTGGCGGGCCTCGATGGCGGCGTCGAGCGCGCGGCTGAGGGAGGGGACCATGGCGCGGCCGAGTTCGGTGAGCTGGGTGCGGGCGCGGTCGCGCACGAAGAGCACGCCGCCGAGCTCCTCCTCGAGCTTCTGGATCGCCTTGGTGAGCGAGGGCTGGGTGACGTTGCACCGCTCCGCCGCACGGGTGAAGTGCAGCTCCTGGGCCAGCGTCACGAAGTATCTGATCTGATTGAGCTCCATCGCCCTTGCCGGAAAAGTGCAAACCTTCCGAGCAGACACCAGGGCGGCCGATCCGTTTCACCGGGCCGCGCGAATTCGGCGCTGCGGCGATGTGCCTTGGATATCGAATATATGCCTGCCGGGAATTGGCGTGGCGTGATCCGGCCGGGGATACTGGCGCATCGATCGGCTGCCGGGATCTGTGGGCTGCGAGCCGGCTGTTGCAGCACCGCGGCGCGATCGACGCGCTGGTTTCGCGCGATGCCTGCCGCTCCAACAGCAGGAACTCAAGACATGTCAAACCTGAAACATATGATTGCCGGCCTGCTGATGTTCGGCGCGATGGCGGTGCCGGCATGGGCGGCCGAGCGCCCCGATCCGATGGATGGCGCGGTCACCGTCTTCACCAAGACGGGCATGATGCACATGATGATGACCGACACCGCCATGCTCGACGACCTCGTCAAGGGCGCCACGGTGCTGGATGAGCACACCATGATCATCAATCACAACGGCAAGATGTACCTCGTGAAGGATCACAAGCTCGCCACCGGCCGGATGGCCTACGAGGTGGTCGAGCACAGCCTGATGGGCGGCAACAACTGACCTGGCCTGGCGCTGACGGTCAGACCGCTGCCTGCTGAATGGGACGGTTCTCGGGTGATGCGGGCGAGAACCGTCCTGACCTGCCAGCTTGCTGGCTGAACGGTAGCCAATGCCGCGCGGGCCGCATAACATCGCGCGATGACCAGACAGACGACACGGATCGGCATCATCGGCTTCGGTTTCATCGGCCGCACGCTGCACGACATGATCAGCGGGGCGCAGGGTGCCGCGCATGGCCTCGCGCCGGCCTTTGTGCATGCCAGGCGGGGGCGGCCCGAGGGCGTGCCTGACGCACAGTTCTGCGCGGATCTGCGGGATTTCGCAGCCTTCGCCCCGGACCTGATCGTGGAGGTGGCGCATCCCGACATCTCGGTGATGCATGGCGCGGGGTTTCTGGCACGCTGCGACTACATGCCGCTGTCGCTGACGGCGCTGGCGGTGCCGGGCGTGCAGGAGCGGCTGGTGGCGGCGTCCCTGGCCAGTGCGCGGCGGCTGCTGGTGGCCAGCGGGGCGCTGGTGGGGCTGGAGAGCCTGCTGGCCGGGCGCGCGGACTGGACGGACGTGACGATCACGTTTCGCAAGCATCCCCGCAACATCGATTTTGCGCTCACCGCGTTCGATCCGCAGACGATCCAGACGGCCACGGTGGTGTATGACGGGGCGGTGCGCGGCATCGCGCCGTTGTATCCGCGCAACGTCAACACCATGGTGGCCTGCGCGCTGGCCACGACCGGGCTCGATGCCTGCCGGGCGCGGCTGGTCGCCGATCCGGCGCTCACTGTCGCCGTCGCCGAGGTCGAGGCGGTCGGGCGCAGCGGCGCGGTGCTGACCACGGCCAAGCAGGTGCCGGCGATCGGGGTGTCGGGCATCGAGATGGTGGCCTCGGTGTTTCATTCCATCCTGCGTGCCCTGCCGGGGGCGCCCGGGCTCGGTTTCTGCTGAACGCTCAAGGAGCCCGCGCATGCCACGGATTGCCCGACGGACCCTGTTTCGCGCCGCCGCCGCCTCGGCCCTGCTCCCCGCGATGGCACTCGCCCAACCGGCGGTGGGCAAGCCCAGCCGGGCCACCACGCTGCGGATCGCACCGGGCACGGGGCTGACGGCGCTCGACCCGATCTGGACGCCGATCGGCATCACCACCGGCCACGCCTATCATGTGTTCGACACGCTGTTCGCCATCGACAAGGCGCAGGCGGCGAAGCCACAGATGGCCGAGGGGTTCGAGACATCGGATGACGGGCGGACCTGCACCATCCGTCTGCGCGCCGGCCTGATGTTTCATGACGGCACGCCGGTGCTGGCGCGCGACGCCATTGCCAGCATAAGCCGCTGGAGCCGGCGCGACGCGTTCGGCTCGCTGATGGCGGCTGCCACCGATGCGATGGAGGCGGTGGACGACCGCACGCTGCGGCTGCGCTTCAGGCGGCCGTTCCGCCGGGTGCCGGATGCGCTGGCGCATCCCGTGGCCAATGCCTGCTTTGTCATGCCGGAGCGGCTGGCGATGACCGACCCGATGACGCAGGTGACCGAGATGGTCGGCTCGGGCCCGTATCGGTTTCTGGCCGACGAGTTCGTCCCCGGCACGCGGGCCGCCTATGCGCGCTTTGCCGGCTACGTCCCGCGTGACGAGGCGGCGGATTACGCCAGCGGCGGCAAGCGCGCGTATTTCGAGCGGATCGAACTGGGCGCCATTCCGGATGCCGCCACCGCAGCGGCGGCGCTGCGCGCGGGCGAGGTGGACTGGTGGGAGATCGCCCCCACCGATCTGCTGCCGGTGCTGGCGCACGCGCCGGGCGTGGTAGTGGCCAAGGCCGATCCGTTCATCTCCGCCCTACGCTTCAACTGCATCCAGAAACCATTCGACAACGCCGCCCTGCGGCATGCGGTGCTGACGGCGGTCGATCAGACCGACTACATGGCGGCGATCGCCGGCAGCGACGGCCGGAACTGGCGGACGTGCTACGCCATGTTCGGCTGCGGCCTGCCGCATGTGCGCGAGCTCGGCGCCGATCTGATGAAGCCGCCGCGCGATCTGGCGGCGGCGAAGGCGGCGGTGGCAGCGGCTGACTACAAGGGCGAGACGGTGGTGATCCTCAACCCGACCGATGCGCCGGCCATCACCCCGCACGGCGAGATCACCGCCGATCTGCTGCGCCGGCTGGGCATGAAGGTCGATCTGCAGGATCGCGATTCCGGCACGGTGGGGCAGCGCCGGGTCAATCGCGGGCCGGTTGACCAGAACGGCTGGAGCATCTTCCACATCAACACGCCCAACATCGCCATCGCCAATCCGGCGCTGGATTTCTACATCCGCGGCCAGGGGCCGACGGGATGGTTCGGCTGGTATCGGAGCGAGGCGATGGAGCGGATCGCGGAACAGTGGCTGGATGCCACGACCGAGGCCGAGACCGATGCGGCGTTCGATGCGGCCCAGCGCCTCGCCTTCGCAGAGGCGCCGATCGTGCCGCTTGGCGCCTATGACGTGTTCACCGCGTATCGTGCGGATCTGACGGGTGTGATCCCGGCTAAATCGATCTATCCCTGGAACGTGCGCCGGGGCTGATCGGGTCTGCGCGCGGAGTGGCACCCGACAGGCGATGCCACGCCGCGCGCAAGCCATTCGGTTTTATGGGTTCGGAATGACCGGCAGCAGCAGATAGGGTCGCCGCTGGGAATCGGCCACCAGCGTGGTGGTGCCGCCGAAGATCGACTCCGGCCGATCCTCCGGATCGTTGTGCAGGAACGGGCCGCAGCCGCGCAGCTCGTTCTTGAAGTTGGACAGCCGCCCGCCGCTGACGACGTATTCGTAGTCGCGTCCGCGCACGCTGAGCCCGATGCGGTAGCCCGCCGGCACCACGATGCTGGTGGGCCAGATCTCGATATCCAGTTCGACCGGCTCGCCTGGGGTGAGCGGCTCGACCGTGTCATGCGTGTGGTAGGGGCGGTATTGCTCGGAGAGTGTCAGGTCGAGCTTGCGATGGGAGGCGCGCAGCCAGCCCTGGGCGACGGGGGTGTTGGGGTCGATGGCGCCCTGGAAGCAGATCTCGCGCAGATCCGGCGTGAAGACGCGCACGACGAGGAACAGGTCGGCATCGGTGGTGGAGGAGGCGGCGAAGAGTTTGGCGGCGATGGGGCCGGTGATCTCGGTGTCGATCTCCATCGGCGCGGTGAGGAAGGTGACGCCATCGCCGAGCGCCTTGAAGCTGCGCGCGGCGGTGGTGCCGGGATCGGCGGTCACCAGCGTGTCGGTGGCGAGGTCGAGGTAGAACTTCGTCCATTGGGTGCGCGGGATCGGCCAGGCGGTCTCGGCGCGCTCGACGAAGCGGTCGATGTGGCGGACCTGCAGCAGCACCTTGGGCTGGTTCGACCAGGCGTTGAGGTCGCCCTTGAGATAGCGGTCGAAGAAGGCGAGTTGCAGCATGCGGCCGTAATCGGTGTAGTAATGCGTCCAGTGTTCGATGCCGTGCGCCTCGAGGAACTTCTCGGTGGAGGCGGCGCGGACGAAGCCTTCGAAGTTGCCGCGGGGATGCAGCCCCTGCCCGCCCCAGTTGGCCGCGGTCAGCAGCGGCACGGTGACCTTGGACCAGTCGGGCGAGCGTTCGCGGTGGTATTCGTCATCGAGCGGATGGGCGCGGACGGCGGCGCCGAAATCGACGCGGTTGGCGGCCAGCGTGGCTTCGTCGAGGGTTTCGGGGCCGCAGACGAGATCGCCATGGACGCGGCTGCGCGGGCCGTTCTCGCCGAGGCCATACTGCACGGTCTTGACCTGCATGTCGTACCAGTTGGCCCAGAACGTGGAGAGAATGCCGCCGTGATGCGTCATGTCCCGATACCAGTCGGCCGCACCCTCCCAGACGCAGATGGCGGCGAGGTGCGGCGGCTGGCGGGAAGCGACGTGCCACTGGTTGATGCCGTAATAGGAGATGCCGGAGAGGCCCACCTTGCCGTTGGACCAGGGCTGCACGCCGGCCCATTCGATGCAGTCGTAGAAATCCTGCGTCTCGCGCGGGGAGAAATGGTCGATGAAGCCGGGCGAGCGGCCGCAGCCGCGGCTGTCCACCCGCACCAGGGCATAGCCGTGCGGCACCCATTTCTCGGGGTCGGCCACTTCCCAGCTCTGATAGAGGTTGGAGGAGCCGGCGGTGACGTCGGGGTGTTTCTCGGCCATGCGGTTCCAGGCGCTGGGGTAGCCTTCCTGGAAGGCGAGGCCCTTGGCGTAGGGGCCGTAGCTCAGCAGCACGGGGAAGCGGCCCTCGCCGATGGGACGGAAGATGTCGCAACGCAGCACCAGGCCGTCATCCATGACGATGGGAACATCGAAGTCGCAATGCATGCCGTCGCGGATCTTGCTGCGCATCTGGCTGTCGGGCGTGCCGTCCATGATCGTTTCCTCCGTCTTGCTTGCAACGGTTTTGGCCGAGCCGGCGCCCGGGTGCAATGAGCTTTGCCGCACGCCGACCGCGCATGGCGAGACCTTGCCAGGAGGTGCAGGCTCGGGAACCATGGCGGACCCACGCAAGGATGGACCGACATGGCCTCGCTGATCCTCACCGTCATCGGCCCCGACCGCCCCGGCCTGGTGCGCGCGCTCAGTGCGGCGGTGGCGGGGCGCGGCGGGTCCTGGCTGGAGAGCCGGATGGCGCGGCTGGCCGGGCAGTTCGCGGGGATTGTGATGGTGGAGGCGCCGGAGGCGCTGCTCGACGATCTGCATGCGCTGGAGAGCGAGGGGCTGCGGGTGATCGCCCATGGCGCCGCCGCGGCGCAGACGGTGACGGGGACGCGGCTGCTGCTGGAGGTGGTGGGCCATGACCGGCCGGGCATTGTGCGGGATGTGGCGCAGGTGCTGGCAAGCACGGGGGTGAACATCGAGGAGCTGACCACCGGCGTGGACAGCGGCTCGTTCAGCGGCGAGGCGATGTTTCGCGCCAATGCCGCGCTGCGGGCGCCGGACGAGGCGGCCGTGGAGGCGATGCGAGCGGGGCTGGAGGCGCTGGGCAACGAGCTGATGGTGGATATCAGGCCGGGCTGATCCATCGGCCCCGTTGCGGTCCGTTGACACGATGACAGCGCCATCGTGTCAACGGACCGCAACGGGGCCGGCCGTTACCTCTGGCGGGAGGCGAACCAGCCGATGATGCGGCGGCGGAAGACGATCGCCACCACCGCGACGGCGATGGCGCCGAGCCACAGCGCCTCGGTGGAGCCGTCGCCGCCGTCAGGGGACAGGCCGAACAGGGTTTCGAAGAAGTCCATGATGCGCTCCTTGGGTTTTGGGTAAAGCGTCACGCCCCGATATGGGGGCCGTTGCCGGCGGCGTGGTTGATGGCGGCGATGTCGGTGGCGATCAGCGTCTCGAGTTTCGCCACCTCGTCGTCGAGCTTCGCCACCTTCTCGGCGACGATGGCGTGGCCCTGGCTGGTCGGCCGGTTGTCGGCGTTGGAGACATAGGCCACGAGTGCTGCCAGCGTGTCGGTGAGGCCGGACGGGTTGCGCAACGTGTCGCGCGGCGAGACGCGGTGGACATCGACCAGCACGCCCTCGATGCCGGTCAGCCCGTCCGCCGCGGCGCCGATAGCCGGAACGAGGGCTGAGTCAGCACCCAGCCGATCGGACAGGGCGGCGAGCTGGCGCTTCAGCCGGCGGATGCGGTTGACGGCATTGTTGCCGCGGCCGATGGCGGCGTTCAGCGTCTGCAGCAGGGTGAGCTGCTCGGCGTAGTCGGCCGCCGAGGTCGACAGGCGCGGGTCCTTGACGATGGTTAGCGGCGCGGTGTGCACCACATCGCCCACCGCGAGGTCGACGCTGTACTGTCCCGGCACTACCGTGGGGCCGGATGCGCTGTCAGGCTCGTTGACCAGCGCCTTCACCCTGGGAGTGAACAGGCTCGCGTCGATCCTGGTGGGGCCGGGGTATTTCAGATCCCACACATAGCGGTTGAGGCCGGGCTTCGCCGTCGGGCGTTTGGCAAGGCCGAGGCTCGTGTCGTCGCTGCGCAGGCTGATGACGACGCTGCCGGCGGCGTCGCGGAACGTGAGTGTCACCGGGCCGGGCGTGTCGAGCCAGTAATGCACCACGGCGCCGATCGGCGGGTTCTCGCCGATGTCGAGATATTCGCGGGTGCGCGAACCGTCGGGCTTCACATGGGTGGTGATGCCGCCGCCGATGCCGAAGGTGAGCGCGAAGGTGGTGCCGGGCTTGAGGCCGCCGAGCGCCGCGTGATGCAGCTTGGTGCGCACCGCCACGCGCGGCGTCAGCAGACCGGTGAAGCCGGCGGCCAGGCTGCGCAGGGGGGTGATGTCGTCGAGCACCCAGAACGCTCGGCCATGGGTGCCGGCGATCAGGTCGGTGTCCTTGATCTTGAGGTCATAGACCGGCACGACCGGGAAGCCGCCGGGCAGCCGCGCCCAGGACGCGCCGTCATCGGCGGAGAAGAACACCGAAGTTTCGGTGCCGACGAACAGCAGGCCCCGCTGCACCGGATCGGCGCGCAGCACGCGGGTGATCTCGCCGGACGGGAAATCGCCGTTGATGGCGTTCCAGGTGGCGCCGCCGTCGCGGGTGCGGAACAGGTAGGGCTCGTAGTCCGCCAGCTTGTAGCGGGTGGCGGCGATGTAGACGGTGTCCGCGTCATGCGCCGAGATCTCGACGCAGCCGACATAGGCGAGCGCCGGCATGCCGGGCGGGGTGACGTTGTGCCAGGTGGCGCCGTCGTCGCGGGTGACATGCACCAGACCGTCATCGGTCGCGGCCCAGATCTCGCCTTTGCGGTGCGTCGATTCGACGACGCTGGCGCAGGTGGCGTGCACCTCGGCGCCGGCGCTCTCGCGCGTGACCGCGCCGCCGGAATGGTCCTGCCGGGCGGGTTCGTTGAGGCTGAGGTCGGGCGAGATCTCCTGCCAGCTCATGCCTTCGTCACGCGAGCGGAAGACATGGTTGCCGCCGACATAGAGCGTGCCGGGATCGTGCGGGGAGAACAGGATCGGGTAGGTCCAGGCGAAGCGGTATTTCAGGTCGCGCGGCGCAACACCGGCGGACTGCTCGGGCCAGACGTTGACGAGCTGGATCTGCTGGGTGCGATGGTCGTAGCGCTGCAGCGCGCCGGCGCCGCCCGGGCTGGAGCCGACGGCGCCGACATAGACGATGTTGTGGTCGTTGGGATGCACGGCGATGAAGCCGCTCTCGCCGGTGCCGGGATAGATGCAGTCGCCCAGCGTGATCGCACCCCACACCGAGGAGGACGGCACGGCGATGGAGGTGTTGTCCTGCTGGGTGCCGTAGATGCGGTAGGGATACTGGCTGTCGGTATCGATCCGGTAGAACTGGCCAGTGAGCTGGTTGTAGATGCTCGACCAGGTGATGCCGCCGTTGAACGTCACCTGCGCGCCGCCGTCATTGCCCTCGATCATCCGGCGCGGATCGGCCGGGTCGATCCACAGGTCGTGGTTGTCGCCGTGCGAGGTCATGATCTCGGTGAAGCTCGCACCGCCGTCGGTGGATTTCCACATGTTGAGGTTGGTGACGTAGACGGTGCCGGCGTGGCATGGGTCGGCAAACACATGGGTGTAGTACCAGGGCCGGTGCATCAGGTCGCGGCTGTTGCAGACCAGCTTCCAGCCATGGCCGTAATCGTCGGAGCGATACAGGCCGCAGGTCTCGCCCGCCGCCTCGATCAGCGCCCAGACGCGGCCGGACTGCGCGGGCGAGACGGTGACGCCGATCTTGCCCAGCATGCCGGAGGGCAGGCCCGGCGCGGTGGTGATCTCATCCCAGGTGTCGCCGCCATCCATGGAGCGGAACAGGCCGCAGCCGGGCCCGCCCGAGGAGATGTTCCAGAAGTTGCGGCGCGTCTGCCACAGGCTTGCGAACAGCACGCGCGGGTTGTCCGGATCGAGCGACAGGTCGATGGCGCCGGTGGCGGCATCGCGGTGCAGCACGCGCTGCCAGGTCGTGCCGCCATCGGTGGTGCGATAGACGCCGCGATGCTCGTTGTCGCCGAAAATGTCGCCGAGCGCCGCGACATAGGCGATGTCGGGGTTGGTGGGGTGGATGCAGATGCGGCCGATATGCTTGGTCTCGGCGAGGCCCAGATGCTTCCAGGTGCGGCCGGCATCGGTGGAGCGATAGACGCCGTCGCCGTAGGACACGTCGAGCCGGATCGTCGTCTCGCCCATGCCGGCATAGATGACGTTGGAGTCGGAGCGTGCCACGGCGAGGGCGCCGACGGCTGCGGTGTTGAGGAACCCGTCGGAGACGTTGCGCCAGTAGACACCGCCGTCCTCGGTCTTCCAGATGCCGCCGGCGCAGGCGCCGAAATAGAAGGTGGCGGGGTTGCGGGGGTCGCCTGCCACCGCCACCACGCGGCCGCCGCGGGACGGGCCGATGCAGCGCCAGTGCAGCGCGTCAAGCTGGCCGGAAGCGGCGGCCTGCGTCAGGGCGTTCGGCATATTCGGTGGTCCCTCTTGTGGTCCAGGGTGCAGCCTAGGGGTGTCAGGTTTGACCTGGCAACCTCGGTGGCCGGATAATTTCAGGCGCTGACGCTGCAACATCGGATCATGGCTTTTGATCGCGATGCGCGATGCCGCACTGCTGAAATGCGACGCCTCGGCGGCCGTGAAACCACGCATGATGACGCCACAGGCCCAATGAGAGCCGCCCATGGGGGGTCCGGAAATGGCAGCCGAGCCGTCATCGCGCACCTTGTTCGAAAAGATCTGGTCACGCCATCGCGTTCTCGAACGGCCGGATGGCCAGACGCTGCTCTATGTCGATTGCCACCTGGTGCATGACGGCAGCGCCCCCGCCTTCCAGAACCTGGCCGAGCGCGGCGTGACGGTGCGCGCGCCCGGCCGCACCTTCGCCACACCAGACCATTACGTGCTCACCAGCACCCGCAACGTCGCAGAAATTCCGGACCCGGAACGCCGGGCATGGTGGAGCAGCTGACCGAGAACACCCGCGCGGCCGGCATCCGGCTGTTCGGGCTCGATGATCCGCAGCAGGGCATCATCCATGTGGTCGGGCCCGAGGCGGGGCTCAGCCAGCCCGGCCAGCTGCTGGTCTGCGGTGACAGCCACACCTCCACCCATGGCGCCCTCGGCGCGCTGGCCTTCGGCATCGGCTCCAGCGAGGTGGCCCATGTGCTGGCGACCCAGACGCTGTGGCAGCGCAAGCCCAAGACCCTGCGCATCACCGTCGACGGCACGCTGGGGCCGGCGGTCACGGCCAAGGACGTGATCCTGGCGATCATCGCCAGCATCGGCACCGACGGCGCCACCGGGCACGTCATCGAATACGCCGGCAGCGCCATTCGCGGCCTGTCGATGGAAGGCCGCCTGACGCTGTGCAACATGTCCATCGAGGCCGGCTGCCGCGCCGGCATGGTGGCGCCGGATGAGACGACCTTCGCCTACCTCGCCGGGCGGCCCTATGCGCCGAAGGGGGCGGAATGGGACGCGGCGGTGGCGCGCTGGCGCATGCTGCCGAGCGATGCGGGCGCGGTGTTCGACCGCGAGGTGACGCTCGACGGTGGGGCGATCGCGCCGATGGTCACCTGGGGCACCAGCCCCGAGAACGCGCTGCCGATCACCAGCGTCGTTCCGGACCCAGAGGCCGAGACCGACCTCGAACGCCGGGACAGTCTGCGCCGCGCGCTCGACTATATGGGCCTCACGCCCGGCACCAGGCTGGAGGACGTGCCGATCGACCGTGTGTTCATCGGCTCGTGCACCAACAGCCGCATCGAGGATCTGCGGGCCGCGGCGGCCGTCGCGGCCGGGCGGCACGTGGCGGAGGGCATCACCGCCTGGGTGGTGCCCGGCAGCGGCCTGATCAAGCTGCAGGCCGATGCGGAGGGGCTCGACCGCATCTTCACCGCAGCGGGCTTCGAGTGGCGCCAGGCCGGCTGCTCCACCTGTCTCGGCACCAACGGCGAGATCGTGGCCCCCGGGCAGCGCTGCGCCTCCACCTCCAACCGCAACTTCGTCGGCCGCCAGGGGCCGCGCGCCCGCACCCATCTGCTGAGCCCGGCCATGGCGGCGGCAGCCGCGGTCACCGGCCGGCTCACCGATGTCCGCCGGCTGGAGGCGCTGGCATGACCCCGTTCGTCACCCTCGCGGCCGCAGGACTGCCCATCGCGCAGCCGAACTTCGACACCGACCAGGTGATTCCCGGCCGGTTCCTCAGTCGGCCCCGCGAGCTGGGGCTCGCGGAATGCCTGTTCCACGATGTGCGCCGCGATGCCGAAGGCGCGCTGCGGCCGGAGTGGCAGCCGGCGAGCTCATCGATCCACCTCGTCAGCCCGCCCGCACGCCGCAACAGCGCCAAGGTGCGGGCGTTTGTCGAATTCGCCGCCGTGCATCTGGCATGACAGCCCCCCGTCCGACCACGCCCGGCGCGAAAGCCCAACCCCAGCGCCGAAACATCCCGCCTCAGATCCGTTCACCCAGCACCTGGAATGCGGACACGATCCCTTTGCCCTTGATATGCACGTCGCCGCGGGTTTCGCCGCGGAAGGTCTCGGCCAGCCTGTCCCAAACCGAGGCGGTGACCATAACCCCACCCGGTTCGCCCTCGATGCCGGTGAGCCGGCTGGCGACATTGACGGTGTCGCCCCAGATATCGAACTGATAGCGCTCCTGGCCGATGATCCCGGAGACCACCGGGCCATAATGCACGCCGATGCGCACCGCCCAGTCGGTCTCACCGTGGTGGGGGGTCTGCGCCATCTGCAGGGCACAGCGCACGGCGGCCTCCAGCGGATTGTCGATCTTCACCAGCAGGCCCGCAGCCGCCATGAACCCGTCGCCGATCGTCTTGATCTTTTCCAGACCATGCTCGGCCAGGATCTGCTCGAAGCTGAGGAACAGCACGTCAAGCTGCGACAGCACGTCCTCGGGTTCATGCGTGTCGCAATAGGCGGTGAAGCCGATCACGTCACAGAACAGCACGGCCACGTCCTCATGCCGCCGCGGGATCACCGTGCCGATCTCCTGGATCTCATCGGCGGCGACCTTGGGCAGCAGGCAATGCAGCAGCGCGTCGGTCTTGGCGGTCGCCTCACGCGCCGCGCGAAGCGAGTCCTGCAGCGCGAGATGGGTGTTGACCCGGGCCAGCACGATCGGTGCTGAGAACGGCTTGTGGATGTAGTCGACGGCGCCGACCGCGAAGCCCTTCTCCTCATCCAGCGGTTCGGTGCGGGCGGTCAGAAAGATCACCGGAATATCGGCCGTGTCCGGATTGCTCTTCAGCCGGCGACAGACCTCGTAGCCATCCATGCCCGGCATCATCACATCGAGCAGGATGAGGTTGGGGCGATCAGGGCCGCTGACCAGCAGCAGCGCCTTGTCGCCGTTGAGGGCGACCTTGGTCTTGTAGCTGGTGTTGAGAATGCTGGTGATGACGCTGATGTTGGCGGGCTTGTCATCGACGACCAGGATTGTCTTGGAGTTGGGACCCGGCTTCATGGTGTCCTGCGATCAGGTCTGGAGGAGGGAATGGCGCTGCGAGGCGGGCGCCGCGGGTTGCTGCGGCAGCTGGGCCAGGTGATCCAGGGCGGCGGCGAAGTCATATTCGGCGATCGCGTCGCGCAGCTGTCCCAGCACGTGCTCAGGGACCACGCAAGCCAGGAGCGGCGCGTGTTCCAGCATGAAATCAAGGCAGCGCCCGTCATCATCGGCGAGCAGGGCGTGCAGCTCGGCGAGCCTTTCAGTGGCGGCCTCAATGTCGATCTCGGTCTCGGTCCGGGGCGGCGCCGCCTCGCCCGCGCCCAGCGCCGCCTGAACGGAGGCAGCCAGCCGTGCCAGCTCCGCGGCAAACGGCGCCAGCACCGACGCCAACGCGTCCGTCGGCCCCACCTGCGAAGCCTGTTCGGCGCCAGCCGCGCGCAGCGCGCCTTCAAGCTCGCCGGCGAGGCGGCTGAGCGCCTCCGCGCCGAGATTGCCGGCCAGCCCCTTGACGGTGTGCGCCAGGTGCTCCGCCGCCACGCGATCGTGCCGCGAAAGAGCGGCTTCGATCTCGGCGGCCGCCCCGGACTCCTGGTCGACGAATTGCTGCAACAGGGACCGGTACAGCCGCGTGTTGCCGGCCACCCGCCGCAGCCCGGCCGCAACATCGAGGCCCGCGATCACCGGGAGGCCCCCATCCGGCGCCGGCGGCGCCGAGGGCGCGGCCGGCGCTGCGGCCACAAGGGGGGCGCTCCGCGGCACGGCCTTGTGGTAGGCGCCGAGCGTGCCGTAGAGCAGCTGCGGATCGATCGGTTTGGTCAGATGTCCCTGCATGCCGGCCGCCAGGCAGCGGTCACGCTCCTCGGCGAGCGCATGCGCCGTCATGGCGATGATCGGCAGCGACTGCAGACCCGGCTCGGCCCGGATGCGCGCGGTGGCCTCGTAGCCGTCCATCTCCGGCATATGCAGGTCCATGAACACCAGGGCGAAGCGATCGCCCGCCCCCGGCGCCAGCAGGATCTCCACCGCCTCGCGCCCATTGTTGGCCAGCTCGAGCGTGACGCCCACGGCCTGGAGCAGTTCGCTGGCGATCTGCTGATTGATCGGGTTGTCCTCCACCAGCAGCACGTGCAACCCGACCAGATCCTGATGCAGCTGGACCGGCTGGGGCCGGAGCAGCGCCTCCCGATCCTCGGCGGAGAACACCGAGATCAGGCATTCCAACAGCATCGACTGGTTGACCGGCTTGACCAGGAAGCCATCGAGGCCGGCGCCCTCCACCTCGCTGCGGATATCGTCGCGGCCGAAGGCGGTCACGATGACGATGGCGGGCATCATCGTCAGCGTCTGATCGGCCTGGATCCGTTGCGCCGTCTCGATGCCGTTCAGCTCGGGCATGCGGTAATCGACGAGGATGAGATCGAACGGGCGGACCCCCGCCTCCTTGGCCTGCGGGCCGTTGGCGCGCTGAACCGCGTCGATCGCCTCGGCGCCGGAGGCCACCTGGTCGGTATCGGCGGCGATGATGGTCAGCAGGTCGGCCACTACCTCGCGGGCGGAGGCGTTGTCGTCGATGATCAGCACCTTCAGCCCGCGCAGCCGCTCAGGCAACAGCCGCGGGTTGGTCGAGGTCCGCACATCGAGCCAGACGGTGAAGCTGAAAGTGGTGCCCTCGCCCGGCACGCTGTCCACCCAGATCGAGCCGCCCATCAGTTCGACGAGTCGCTTGGAGATGCTCAGCCCCAGACCGGTGCCGCCGTATTTGCGTGTGGTTGAGCTGTCGGCCTGGCTGAACGCCTGGAACAGACGGGCGCATTGCTCCTTGGTCATGCCGATGCCGGAATCCTTGACCGCGAAGCACAGCTTGATCCGCTCGCCGGTGCGCTCGACGACGCTCGCAGTGAGGCTGATCTCGCCCGCCTCGGTGAACTTGGCGGCGTTGCTGAGCAGGTTGATCAGGATCTGGCCCATCCGCAGCGGGTCGCCGCGCAGCGTGCGCGGGATATCGCGGGAGATGTCGAACAGCAGCTCGACGCCCTTGTCCTGCAGCTTGACGGCGAAGAGGTTCGAGATGTTCTCGAGAATGGAGTCGATCTCGAAATCGACAGCCTCGATGTCGATCTTGCCGGCCTCGATCTTCGAGATGTCCAGGATGTCGTTGACGATGCCGAGCAGGGAGGTACCGGCGTTGTGGATCTTACTGACATAGTCGCGCTGGCGGGGCGACAAGTCGGTGTTCAGGCACAGATGCGCCATGCCGATGATCGCGTTCATCGGCGTGCGGATCTCATGGCTCATATTGGCCAGGAAGTCGGACTTCACCTGCCGCAGCCGCACCGTCTCGGCCATCGCCATCTGGAAGCCTTCGGTGGCCACGGCCATCTCACCGATCTCGTCACGCCGCTCGGTCAACGGCACGACCAGACCGGCCTCGTTCTGACTGACCCGCAGCATCGTCTGGCGCAGGACGGCGAGCGGGTGCATCACCCGCCGCTGCAGAATCCAGCCGATGACCAGCACCAGCGAGACCATCGTGCCCAGCGTTGCCATGAGCAGGATGCGATAGATCTGCAGCGAGGCCGCCGCCGTCTGCACCGCAGTCGAGGTGCGCTCTTCGAGCAGGGCGAAGAAGTCATCGATCGGGCGCATGATCAGCGCCTTGCTGCGATGGTATTCCGGCGAATGCAGCAGCTCGGCCGCCCAGGCGCGATCCGGCGGGCCGATTTTGGTGAAATGCCCGGTGCCGTCGTCGAACCGGCCTTTCACGGCGTTCATGGCGATGGTCTCGAGCGAAACCAGGGCGTCGGAATTCGCCTGGGCCTGTCGCAGCTTGGCGAACTCGGCCTCGGTGAAGCCGGCCCTGCGCATCAACTCGGTGAGCGCCACGGTTTCACCGTCTGGGCGCGGCTTTGGCTCGCCGGCTGCGATGAAATCCCAGTAGATCCGGTTGTAGTTCTGCGGACGCGGCTTCTCGCCGTTGCGAATGGCCAGGACATCCCAGTAATGCTGCTCAAACACCGGATCCCCGGTGACGACGTAGGTGCGCGCGAACCGGGTCAGGTCATCGGAACTCTGCCGAAGCTCGCCGGCAAGGACATAGCTCTCGTAGCGCCGCTTCTCAGCCTGGGCGAGACGCGACTGGGCGTTCTGGTATAGAAAGAACATCCCAAGATTACCAAGTGCGACGAGCAGCAGCAGGGCGATGATCCATGTGAAGATCTTTTTGATCGACAATGAGAAAACCATGCAGTCGCTGCCTCACCTGAGATGTCTCGGCCGAATCGAGAGCGCAACCATACACCCTGTCCGGCGCGTGTCCAGCATGGGGGCAAATAGGAAACGAAGCGGATCCTTCTACAAGAAATCCAAAATACACTGACTCAGCGCATCATCCGTTTCCGAAAAGACATGATATCAGACAGCGAAAGCACATTGCCCCTTGTCTGCCAAACTGGAGCGTTTGCGCCATTGCACGATCAACGACGTGCATCGCTAGCCGGGGAACGTGTGTCCCGCAAAAGGGCGTGGATCAGACGATTCTGGTCGACGAGGCGCTCGGTCAATCGTGAAAGCACAAATCGCTGCAGCGCGAAGGCCGCGTTCGGATGGTCCTGCAGCAAGCGGGTCAACGCCGCGCGGGAGAAGATCCACAGACGGCATTCCGTCTCCGTCTGGACCGTCGCGGTGCGGGGGGTGCCGCGCAGAAACCCGATTTCGCCGACCATAGTACCAGGCCCATACTGGCCGATCCGCACTGGCTCCGCACCTGGTGCCGCCAGCAGGATGTTGGCGCGGCCGTGTTCGATGAATACAAGATCGTCCGAGGCGTCGCTCTGCCGCATCACCGTCGTCCCGGCCGGGACGTCGGTGATCTCGAGGCTGGCGAGAAACGCCTCGGTCTGGGCCGGGGCACCGAAATGCTCTGCCAGGATGGATCTCAGCGAGGGTGGATCGATCGGGCTAATATCCGCAAGCAGATCCTCCTCGCAGCGCTCAAGCGCCTCGTCGAGCGTGGCGGCAAGAAGCAATCCGGCCGGCAGGCTGGCGGCGAGGCGCGCGCGCGCGCGGGACGGCAGCGCTGCGAACGTGAGGCTGACGCGGTGGTCGGCGGTGATTTGCGCAAGACGCTCGATGCTGACGATGGCAGAGCCATCCAGTCCGTCGATGGCCGAGCCATCGAGCACGATGTGCCGCAGGGTCGGCTGGCGTGCCAGTTCGCGCCTGATGTTCTCCAGCAGCCGATTGGCGGTGCCGAAAAACAGAAAGCCCTGAAGATAGATCACCAAAGTGGCTGCGGCCCGGGCCATGAGCGCATCGCGTTCATACTGACTTCGAAATATATTGCTATGGGCGACATCGCCGCGATACATGGCGCGGATCGGGGTGCCGAGGCTGTACATGACAGCAAAAGTGATGCAGCCCAACGCCATGCCTGCAAAGACAGCGGCGGGCAGACCAAGCCAGATGGTGACTGCGATGATGCCGGGCACGGTCAGCCATTCGAGCCGGGTGAGTCTCCGGCGGATCTGCAGGAGCCACGCATCGATCAGGCCAAGGCCGACATAAATCAGCATCGCACCCAGGACCGGGCGCGGCACGAGGCCGATGGCACCGGGCAGAAGCATGGGCAAGACACCTGCGGCCATCACGCAGACCAGCGTGGTCGCACGCCAAACGCCGCGTGGGGTGACCAGGAGCGCGGAACGGGACTGGCTGATGGAGCCGGGCAGACCGCCGCAAAGCGCGGAGACGAGGGTTGCGATGCCGACGGCGCGCATGTCGCGGTCCACATCCGTCTCCTGGCCGGTCATGAGTTCGAGCGAGGAGAAGTTCATCAGCGTTGACAGGCAGGCGATGATCGCCACGGCCAGCGCCGTGGGGACCTGCTGCTCCAGGATCGGCCAGTCGATATTGGCGAACAACGCGGCGCTCCAGGGGAGTTCGAACCGCAGATGCGCGGGCGTCGGCAGCAGCCAGAGTGTGTCGTGCTGGTGGCTGAGCGTGGTGCCGAGCAAGGCGAAGCCCACGTGATGGAGAAAGATGAAGCCAAGCAGCAGCAACGACAACGCGGCACGACCGGGGGCCAGACGGATGACCACCACCATGGTGAGCACGAGCACGAGGGTGATGGCCAGATGGGGCCAGCCTTCGAGGATGGCGGCCAGCGTGGCAGGGCTGCCAAGGGCAACCGTGGTTCCACCTGTGATGAGCGAGACCCCGCTGGCCGCTGTGATGCCAGCCACCACCTGAAGCGGGACGAACCGCGCCATGGCACCGCCACGGAACTGCCCGAGCAACAACATGACAAGCCCGGTCACGGCCGATGTGAGGATGACGAAGGCCAGGATTGTCGCCCCGATCGTCTCGGGCGGCGCATTGTGCAAGGCTGCGGCAAGCGAAGCGGTTCCGCCAGCCAGGACAACCAACGGCGTGCCCTCGAGAGTGACCAAGACATGCGCCTGTTTGGTGAGGACGGTGCCGATACCGCCGAGAATGACGACGGAAGCGAGAACCAGGAAAAGCCCGTGCACCTGTGTATCCTGGGGTGCAGGTCCGAAAATCAGAGTCGCAAATGAAAGCGCGTAACTTATTGTGAGCAATGAGACGATGGCAATGGCCGGCAGGCTGGAGGAAAAAGCTGACAAGGCTGTCGCGGCACGTTTCATGAGTGTTCTACCATTTCGTCGATTGCATCGGCCCGGCCGTCGGACATGATTGCTTGACCAAAATATTCAACTGGTTTGACAATTTTGTTTCGGTTAGCCGCCGGGTTTGAGGAGGCTGGCAGAGATTGACGAGGGTGGGTGCTCACGTTCATCGCGCAGTCTTGCTGCCCCTCGCTTCAGACGTTGCAGCTCATACCACATCCTGGAGCGTCTGGATCACGAGGACTTATCGACAAGAGCCACATGACACCAGTTGCGGAAGTCGTGCTGCGGCACGGTGAAACCGGGATAAAGTCAGAGATTTCCAGATCAAGGGCTGATCAAATCCACATTGCCACCTCATCCCCACGGCAAGCCGGTGATGGTGGACCATCACAACGGCACCAGGTTCCCTTGCGCAGCCATCCTGCTCTGCTCTCAGGATACGGATGTCGCGTGGCACTCCATCGCCCCCGTTAGACCGCATCAGCCTGCATTTGTGGATCGCTTTAACTTGCGGATGCGCGATGTGTGCCGGAACGAGACACTGTTGGCGTTGCTGGTGCATGCACGGGCGGTGCTGATGGCGAGGCAGCGGGACAAGAACGAGGCCAGGCCGCAAGCGTCGTTTGGCGGACGGCCCGACGCAAATTATGATGCCGTGGCCCGCGCGTCTGAGGTTCTCCGCGGTGCTTTTCGGTTGTCTGTGCTTTGGACGAACGCCGACGGCCGCTGATCAGGACGATGAGCGACCGTTATTCAGTTCAGATAGGTATGTTGGTTGCGGGGATAGGATTTGAACCTATGACCTTCAGGTTATGAGCCTGACGAGCTACCGGGCTGCTCCACCCCGCGTTGGGTGGTTGTGGTATGGTTGGTGTTTTTGTGCTGTGCAGGGTGGGTTG
>JBBILI010000015.1:0-111908 GCA_037445025.1 Rhodospirillales bacterium | reverse complement strand
ATGCTCCGCCACTGGCGAACCGTGTCATCGTCTATCAGCAGAACGGCGGCCACCTGCCGGTACGACATGCCGCGATCCAGCAGGATCAGAGCATTCGCCCGGCGCGCCAGGCGGTGTTGCGCCAGGCCGTCCTGGGTCAACTCTGTCAGTGTTTGCCGCTCTTCATACCAACGGTCATAAAGAATGACCGTTGGTATGAGTCTTGGTTTGGCGCGCCGCCGCCGGCCAACCCGGCGCGCGATACCAACGGCCTTGATCGATGGAAGAGTCATCGATCAAGGCCGTTGGTATCAGGCGTCAGAAAACCGATCTTGCGCATCGCAGAGATAGGAATCCAACGCGCCGCGTCGACGCAACCCCGACGCACCGGATCCTCACTGAATCGGGGTAAAAAGACTTTTTATTCGTTGGGCCTGTCCGGAGGGGCCGGGCCCAGCGAATGAAAGTTTTTTGGTTCTTTTTCTCAAAAAAGAACCGCTTCACGGCAGATAGCAGATCGCCACCGGGGCGCCGGTCTGCACGACGATCCGTCCGTCATGCAGCGCCCCTGCTTCGTCGATGTTGAAACTGGCGATCGTATCGGAGTTCTGATGGGCGGCGTGCAGATGCCGCCCTGTCGGGTCGATCGCGAAGAAGCGCGGCTCACGGCCCGGCAAAACGGTGCATTCGCAGAACGTAAGAAGTCCGGTGGCGGGATCGGCGGCGAAACGGGCGATGCTGTCGTGGCCGCGGTTGGAGGTGTAGACGCAGTTGCCGGACGGTGAGACGGCGATCTCGGCCCCGGTGGAGGGCGTGCCGGCACCTTCGGGCAGGGTGGAGAGGCTTTGCAGGATCGAAACCCGGCCGGCGTCCCAGCCCAGTGCCAGCACGGTGCAGTCGAGCTCGTTGACGACGTAGAGCATGGGCAGATGCGGATGGAACGCGGCGTGGCGGGGGCCGGCGCCGGCTTGCGTCCTGCAGGCGAACACCTGCGCCAGGGTGCCGCTCTCCCAGCGAAAGACGAAGATGGTGTCGAGGCCTTTGTCAGGGATCACCACGAATCCGCCCGAGGGATCCGGTGTGACGCCGTGCGGCAGCGGGCCGGGGGCGCCTGCGAGCTGGACGACCTGGTGCGGATCCGACAGCACGCCGTCCGCGGCGCGTTTGAGCACGGCCACCGTGCCGCTGCCGTAGTTCGCGACCACCAGGTGATCCCAGCTCGGATCGAAACCGAAATCGACAGGATTGCGGCCGCCACTGTCGGCCGAGTCGAGCAGGGTGGCGCGGCCGGTCTCGGGGTCGATGGTGTAGGCGCTGACGCGGGTGCCGCCGCCGTGGACGGCGTAGAGCGTGCGGCCGTCGGGGCCGATGCGCAGGAAGGACGGATTGTCCAGGCCGGGCACGTGCTGGAGACGCTCCCAGGGGCCGGTTTCGGTGACGCGATAGACGTTGATCCCATCCCCGCCACGGGAGGTGAAGCTGCCGACATAGGCGTACATGGTGGTCTCCTTCAGGCCGTCAGCAGCACGCGATGCGCGGGCTCCGCCTCGGGCACGGCTGCGAGCAGGCGCTGCGTGTAGGCCTCGCGCGGGCTGGTGCAGATCTGCTCGGTGTCGCCGATTTCGACGATCTCGCCACGATACATCACGGCGACCCGGTTGCAGAAATAGCGGATCACGCCGAGGTCGTGACTGATGAAGATGAAGCTGAGGCCGAGCTTGGGCTGCAGTTCCAGCAGCAGATCGAGGATCTGGCCGCGCAGGGTGACGTCGAGGGCCGAGGTGGCTTCGTCGGCGATGATCAGCCTTGGGTCGAGCGCCAGGGCGCGGGCGATGACGATGCGCTGGCGCTGGCCGCCGGAGAAGGCGTGGGGGTAGCGGCTGGCGATGTCGGGCGGCAGGCCGACGCGGCCCAGCAGTTCGCGCACGCGCAGCTGCAGGGCGCGGCCGGAGAGCAGGTTGTTGACCAGCAGCGGCTCGCCCACGCATTGCTCGATGGTCATGCGCGGGTTCAGCGAGGCGAACGGGTCCTGGAACACCATGCGGATTTCGCGATGCACCGGGCGCAAGCCGGCGCGGTCGAGGCTGGCGAGGTCGAGCCAGCGGTCGTCGCGCAGGCGGTACTGCACCTGGCCGGTGCTGGGCTTCAGCACGCGGATGAGGCAGGAGCCCAGCGTGGTCTTGCCGGAGCCGGATTCGCCGACGATGCCGAGATTCTCGCCTTCGTAGAGATCGAAGTTCACGCCCTTCAGCGCGGGCATCGGCGGCTTGGCTTTGCGGAACAGCGAGGTTTGCGCGGGGTAGGTCAGCGACAGGTCGCGTACCTGCAGCAGCACCTCGCCTGGCGTGACCGTGGCGCGCGCCGGCGGGGCGGCCATGCCGAGCTTCTTGGCGGCGTCCAGCAGGCGGATCGTGTAGGGGTGCACGGGCGCTGCGAACAGCTGCATCACCGGCGCCTGCTCCACCACCTGGCCGCGGTTCATCACCAGCACATCGTCGGCGATCTGCGCGACCACGCCCATATCGTGAGTGATGAACAGCACGGCGAGGCCGTTCTCGTCCTGCAGGCGTTTGATCAGGCGCAGGATCTCGGCCTGGGTGGTGACATCGAGCGCCGTGGTGGGTTCGTCGGCGATCAGCACCTTCGGGTTGCAGGCCAGCGCCATGGCGATCATGGCGCGCTGGCGCATGCCGCCTGAGAACTCGAAGGGAAAACGCTGGGCGGCTTCTTCGGGGTTGGGGATCTCGACCTGGCGCAGCAGCTCGACCGCGCGGGCGCGGGCGGATTTTTCGTCCATAAGCCTGTGCGCGAGGAGCCCTTCGGCGATCTGCCAGCCGATGCGGTGAATTGGGCTCAGCGAGGTCATGGGTTCCTGGAACACCATGGCGATGGCGCGGCCGCGCAGGTCGCGCATCTGCTGGCCGCGGGCGGGTAGGGCGGCGATGTCGACCGGCTTCTGGCCCTGGGGCTGATACAGGATCTGCCCGCCCATGATGCGTCCGGGCCGGCCGACGATCTGCAGGATGGAGCGGGCGGTGATGCTCTTGCCGCTGCCGCTTTCGCCGACGATGCACAGGGTGCGGCCGGCGTGGAGCGAGAAGCTCACATCGTCGACGGCCTTGATGGTCATCCGTCCCAGCGGGAAATAGGTGCGCAAGGATCGCACCTCGAGCACGGGGGTTTCAGTTGGCATGGGGATCGGCCGCGTCGCGCAGTCCGTCGCCGAGGAAGTTCAGCGCCAGCACCGTCAGCGCCACCGCCGCACCTGGTAGCAGCAGCCAGGGGGCGGCGGCGATGGATTCCACGTTTTGCGCCTCCTTCAAAAGCGCGCCCCAGCTGATCGCCGGTGGCTGCAGGCCGACGCCGAGGAAGCTCAGCGCGGTCTCGGCCAGGATCATGGCGGGGATGGCGAGTGTGACGGAGGCGATGATGTGGCTGGTCAGCGAGGGCAGCATGTGGCGGTAGATGATGCGGCCGCGTGAGCAGCCGTCGAGCCAGGCGGAGGTGACGAAGCTTTCGGAGCGCAGCGCCAAGAAGCGGCCACGCACGACGCGGGCCAGCTCGGTCCAGCCGATCAGCGAGATGATGACGGTGATGCAGAAATACTTGGCCAGGGGCGACATGTCCTTCGGCAGGGCGGCGGCGAGCGCCAGCCAGATCGGGATGGTGGGCAGGGAGATGATAAACTCGATGACGCGCTGGATGAACCAGTCGACCCGTCCGCCGAGAAAGCCCGAGAGCCCGCCGAAGACGATGCCGAGGAACAGCGAGTTGGCAACGCCGAGCAGGCCGATGGACAGCGAGGCGCGGGCGCCGATGATGATGCGGCTCAGCACGTCGCGCCCCTGGCGGTCGGCGCCGAGCAGGAACATCGGCTGGGATGGGTCGGCGGGGCCGAACAGGTGGATGTCGGTGGGGATGAAGGCGAACAGGCGGTACGGATCGCCGTGCGGGAACAGGGTGAGGCTGGTTTTGCGGGTGCCGTCCAGCGCGTAGGTGGCGGCCAGCGTCACCGGGTCACGCGCCAGGCGGTAGCCGTAGACGAAGGGGCGGAAATGCCAGCCGCTGTCGTCGGTGTCGATCAGGTGGATGGCCTGGGGGGGGTGGAACACCAGGCGCGCGTTGCTCTTCTCCGGGCTGAACGGGGCCACCGCCTCGGCGAAGATGGCGATGACATACAGCGCGATGACGATGGTCAGGCCGATCATGGCCAGCCTGTGGCGGCGGAAGCGCAGCCAGGTGAGCTGGGCCTCGGAGAGGGTGACGTCGCTCATTGGTAGCGGATCCGTGGGTCGAGCAGGGCCAGCAGGATGTCGGACAGCAGGGTGCCGAACACGGTCAGCGAGCACAGCAGCAGCAGGAACGCGCCGGCGAGATACTGGTCCTGGCCCAGCAGCGCCTGCAGCAGCAGGGGGCCGGCGGTGGGCAGGTTGAGCACGATGGAGATGATGACGGATCCTGACACGAGCTGGGGCAGCACGAAGCCGAGCGTGCTGACGAAGGGGTTCAACGCGACGCGGATGGGGTAGCGGATCAGCAGGGTGATCTCGCTGAGGCCCTTGGCGCGGGCGGTGTCGACATAGGGCTGGTGCAGCTGGTCCAGCAGGTTGGCGCGCATGATGCGGATGAGGCTGGCAGCACCGGAGGTGCCGAGGATGATCATGGGGACCCAGAGATGGGAGGCGAGATCGGCCGCGCGGGCCCAGCTCCAGGGGGCGTTGGCGAAGGCGGGGGAGAACAGCCCGCCGACATCGGTGTGAAAGACCGAGACGCCGACGAACATCAGGATCAGCGCCATCAGGAAGCCGGGCACGGCGAGGCCGATGAAGCCGATCATGGTGAAGACATAGTCGCCGAAGGAGTAGCGGCGGACCGCGGAGTAGACGCCGATGGGCAGGGCGATGGCCCAGGTGAAGAACAGGGTGGAGACCGACAGGATCAGGGTGAGGCCGATGCGTTCGCCGATCAGCGAGACCACCGGCTGCTGCCATTCGAAGGAGAAGCCGAAATCGCCGCGCAGGACGCCGCTGATCCAGTCCCAGTATTGCACCAGCAGCGGCTGGTCGAGGCCGAGGCGGGTGCGCATGTCGGCCAGCATCGCGTCATCCACCGTCTCGCCGGAGGCGGCCAGGGAAGCGGCGTAGTTGGAGACGAAGTCGCCGGGGGTGAGCTTGATGAGCAGGAAGACCGCGACGGACACCAGGAAGATGAAGGGGATCATGCCCAGGAGACGGCGTGCGATGAAGCGGCCCATGTTAGTTCCTAAAGGAAGAGGTTCTTTTTTTGAAAAAAAGAACCAAAAAACTTTTTACCGGCTGGCGCCCTCCTCCGGAGAGGGAGGGTGCCAGCGGATGAAAGTATTTTTTCTTCTTTTTTACAAAAAAAGAAGCCCTTGCTTACTTCTGAAAATAATACTGCTGCAGCAGCGTAGGACCAGGATTCGGATAATCCCACCCGTTCGGCTGGTTCGGCGGCACGTTGCGCAGCTTTTTGCTTGTGATCCCGAACGTGGTGACGGCCTGCACGGTGCCGATCACCTCGAACGCGTCCGCGGCTTCGGCCAGGATGCTGCGGAACAGCGCGTCGGCCTTCTCGGGTGTGCCGGCCTGTTTCCAGTCGTCCCACTCCTTGAGCCGGTGCTGCATGCTGGCCGAGGGTGCCTCGCCGGCCTTGCCGCCGGAGGCATACCACTTCACCCAGGGCAGGCTCTGCCGGCTGTCCAGCGTGTGGGTGCTGAGGATGGCGCGGGGATCGGACGTGGGGTTGCGCCCGCCCGGCACGGCATAGGTGCCGATGTCATACTGGTTGTTCTGCGCCTTCTCGTAATACAGCGAGCGCTCCATGACGTTGATGCCGGTGTCGATGCCGATCTTGGCCCATTGTTTTTTCACCAGATCGGCGACGTCGATGGCGGCGGTGTCGGCGGCCATGCAGTCGATGGCGAGGAACAGCTTGGTGCCGTCCGGCAGGAGGCGCATGCCGTTGCCGTCACGCTTCTGCAGGCCCATGCCATCGAGCAGCTTGTTGGCGGTGGCTGGGTCGTACTGGGTGTACTGGGTGCCGAGCTTCTCGTTGTAGAACTTGTCGGACGGCAGCGGGCCGACCTGCCAGGGCTTGCTCTGGCCGAGATAGACGATGTCGTTGATTTCGGCACGGTCGATGCCGAGCGAGAGCGCCTCGCGGAAATCATGGTTGGTCATGAACGGGCGCAGCTTCGGGTCGGGCTCGGTCTCGTTGATCCACAGCGCCATGGCGTTGGAGTCGGTGGGGGTGAGTTCTTCGAGGTTGTAGCCGGCCTCGGCGGAGTGCTGCGCCAGGACGGGCTTGTTGTTGATGGTGTTGATGTGGCGGACCAGCATGTCGAACTGGCCGCCGATGGTGGCGAGCAGCATGGTCTGAATGTCGCTGATCACCTTGAAGTTGACGGCGTCGATATAGGGCAGCTGGTTGCCCGCGGTGTCGACCTGCCAGAAATACGGGTTGCGGCGCATCACCACCTGGGTGGCGCCGCCGGTGTAGGGGGTGGCGATGATCCAGGGGTCCATGGTCGGGCGATCGACATTGGCCCAGCGGGCGGGGATCTCGATGTCGCCGCATTTCTGACGGAACAGGGTGGCCCAGTCGGATTGGTGGTTGTCGGCCAGGGTCTTGGCGATGTCCTTGTTGTACATCGGGGTGAACTGGCTGCAGTAGTGCTTGGCATACAGCACGGGGTGCTGGCCGAGCGGCGTGGCGAGCACCGAGGGGAACTGCAGGTCGGGCGCCGCGAAGTGGATCTTGACGGTGGTGTCGTCGATCTTCTCGGCGGTCATCGGCTTGCCGCCGATGACGTATTGCGACGGCGGGGCGGAGAAGAACTCCTTGTTGGGCAGCAGGTCGTTGACGAAGAAGGTGACGTCGTCAGCGGTGAAAGGCGCGCCGTCGGACCATTTGAGGCCGGGGCGGAGGTGGAAGGTGTATTCGCTGGCGTCGGCGTTGACGTTCCAGCTGGCGGCCAGATTGGGGATGGGCTTGGTGTAGTCCGGGGTCCAGCGGGTGAGGCCCTGGGGGCTCACGACCTTGAGGATGTTGTTGTGGTCGGCATCGCCGCGGATGGCGGTGCGCAGCACGCCGCCATAGGTGCCGACCGTCTGGAACGGCGTGATCACCTCGGGCGCTTTGGGCAGGCGCTGGTCGACGGGCGGCAGCTTGCCGGCTTTGACCAGAGCGTCCAGCTGCGGCGCCTCCTGATAGGCCAGCGCGGGTGCGGCGCAGCCGATTGTCAGCATCAGGCCAGCCATGGCTCGAATGGCTCGTTTCATGTCGCTCCCCTTGAGGCCTGTTCAGGCTCTCTTGCGTCCCCCGGGTGTTTCCGGGTGTTATCGGTATCACCAAGCGGACCACGCCGGCCCAGCCGGGTCAATATCAATCGGTGCGGTGGTGGCTCGCGGGGACAATGTGCCGGCCCTTGAGAGCTGGCTGTGGGGGAAAGACGCCATGAAGATCGTCGACATCAAGGTTCGGACGTTTCGTCACATGTCCAACCAGGACAAGGACAGCGACGGCCACAGCCATCCTTGCGCGCCAAGGCCGGTGCGCTCCAGCCTGCTGACCATCGTGTGCGATGATGGCAGCGAGGGGCATTGCCTGGGGCCGACCGAGGTGCTGCGGCCGTATCTGATCAACAACTTCGTCAAGGTTGTGCTGCTGGGCGAGGATCCGTTCGATCGGGAGAAGCTGTGGCAGGGGCTGGCGCATTGGCAGCGTGGCAGCACGGCGCAGCTGACCGACCGGACGCTGTCGATTGTCGAGCTGGCGCTGTGGGATCTGGCGGGGCGCAAGCTGGGCGTGCCGGTCTACAAGCTGATCGGGGCGTATCGCGACAAGGTGCTGGCTTACGGGAGCACGATGTGCGGCGACGAGATGGAAGGCGGGCTGAAGACGCCTGAGGATTACGCGCGGTTCGCGGAGTGGCTGGTCAAGCGCGGCTACAAGGCGATCAAGCTGCATACCTGGATGAAGCCGGTGTCGTTCGCGCCGAGCATTCCGATGGACATCAAGGCCTGTGCGGCGGTGCGCGAGGCGGTGGGGCCGGGGTTTCCGCTGATGATCGACGCGTATCACGGCTATTCCCGCAGCGAGGCGCTGGAGCTGGGGCTCGCTTTGCAGGGGCTGGGCTATACCTGGTACGAGGAGCCGATGAACGAGGCCTCGATGAGCTCGTATGCCTGGCTGGCGGCCAATCTGACGATACCGGTGATCGGGCCGGAGACGGCGGATGGCAAGTTTCACACGCGGGCGGAATGGATCAAGGCGGGGGCGTGCGACATCTCGCGCACCGGGGTGCATGACGTGGGCGGCATTGGTCCGGCGTTGAAGTGCATTCATCTGGCCGAGGCGTTCGGTATGAACTGCGAGGTGCATGGCGGCGGGCCTGGCAACCTCACGCTGTGCGCGGTGCAGAAGAACGGCACGTGGTATGAGCGGGGGCTGCTGCATCCGTTCATCGATTACGACGAGGTGCCGGAGTATCTCAATGCGCGGGCGGATGCGATGGATGCGGAGGGGTATGTGCATCTGCCGCAGATTGCGGGGCTGGGGGATGATCTGAACTTCGATTATATCGATAACAATTTGGTTTGACGGCGCGGGTGGCTGATTGCATCCGCCCTACGAAGGGTTGCGGGTGGGCTCAGTGCGAGCCCAGCATGTGGGCGCCGATCTGCTGGGCGTCAGCACCTTCGCCTTGGGTTTCGTGGACGACGCGGCCGTCATGCATCACCACGATGCGGTCTGAGAGTTCGAGGATCTCGTCGAGATCCTCGGAGATCAGCAGCACCGCGGCGCCCTGGTTGCGGGCGGCGGTGATGCGGGCGCGGACTTCGGCGACGGCTTTGACGTCGAGGCCGAAGCAGGGGTTGGCGACGATGAGCAGCTTCACGTCGCCGTCGAGCTCGCGGGCGAGGACGCAGCGTTGCACGTTGCCGCCGGAGAGCACGCCGATGGGCGCCTCGCGGGAGGGGGCGCGGACGCCGTAGCTGGCGATCATGCGTTTGGCGCGGGCGGTCATGGCGGCGGCGTTGAGCCAGAAGCGTTTGGCGCCGGTGTCCGTGCGGTCGAAGCTGCGGAGGTTGAGGTTGTCGGAGACGGACATGCGGGGGACGCAGCCGTTGCGCAGCGGTTCCTCCGGTAGGACGCGCATGGCCTGGGCCTGGGCTTCGTCGCGGGTGGCGGTGTACGGCTGGCCGTCAATGCGCATGGCGCCGGCGCTGGGGGCGCGCTGGCCGCCGAGGACCTCGGCGAGTTCCTTCTGGCCGTTGCCGGAGACGCCGGCGATGCCGAGGATTTCGCGGGGGTGGACTTCGAGGCGGGCGATGTCGAGACCGGCGCGGCCGGCATCGCCTTCGGTGCGCAGGTTTTCGACCAGCAGGCGGGCGGTGGGTTCGGGGGCGCCGATGCGTTCGATGCTGGCGGGAGCCTGCGGTTCGCCGATCATCATGGCGGTCATGTCCGACGGGGTGAGATCCGCGGTCGTGCCGCGCCCGGCGTAGCGGCCGCGGCGCAGGACGGTGACCTCGTCGGCGAATTTCTTCACCTCTTTCAGCTTGTGGGTGATGATGGCGACCGTGATGGCGCCGGAATGGGCGAGGTCGCGGACGAGGGAGAGCATTTCGTCGGCTTCCTGGGGGGTGAGGACGGAGGTGGGTTCGTCGAGCACCAGGAAGCGGCGTTGCAGATAGAGCTGTTTCAGGATCTCGGTCTTCTGGCGTTCGCCGGCGGCGAGCTGGCCCACTTCGGCGGAGAGGTTCACCTTGAACGGCATGCGGGCCATGAAGGCGTCGAGATCGGCGCGCTCTTTTCCCCAATCGACCACGGAGGGAACGTCGGGGCGGGACATGACCAGGTTTTCGGCGACGGTCATGGAGGGGACGAGGGTGAAATGCTGGTAGACCATGCCGAGGCCGAGGCGGTCGGCGTCGGCGGGGCGGGCGATGGTTTCCTCGCGGTTGTCGATGAGGAAGCTGCCTTCGTCGGCGCGGTAATAGCCGAGCAGGCATTTGACGAGTGTGGATTTGCCGGCGCCGTTTTCGCCGAGAATGGCGTGGACGGTGGCGGGGGCGATTTTCAGCGAGACATCGGACAGCGCCGTGAAAGGGCCGAAGCGCTTGGTGATGCCGATGGCTTCGACGGAGATGGCGCCGGTCATGCCAGCGCCGCGATGAGAGAGCCGCTGTCGGAGACGGCGCCGAACACGCCACCTTGCATGGTCACCATCTTCAGCGCCGCGTCGTGGTTGCCCCTGTCGGTGGCGCCGCAGCAATCGGACAGAATAACGCATTCGAAGCCGCGGTCGTTGGCTTCGCGCATCGTGGTGTGGACGCAGACATCGGTGGTGATGCCGGTGAGGATGAGGTTTTCGATCCCGCGTGTGCGCAGGATCAGTTCGAGGTCGGTGGCGCAGAAGCTGCCTTTGCCGGGCTTGTCGATGATGATCTCGCCGGGCAGGGGGGCGAGGTCGGGGATGATGTCCCAGCCCGGCTCGCCGCGGACGAGGATGCGGCCGCAAGGGCCGTCATCGCCGATGCCGGCGCCGATCTGACGGGAGCGCCAGCGTTTGTTGGCGGGGAGGTCGGAGAGGTCCGGTCGGTGGCCTTCGCGGGTGTGAATGATGTGGTAGCCGCGCGGGCGCAGGGCCGCGAGCACGGATTGGATCGGCGCGATGGGCGCGCGGGTGAGGGAGAGGTCGTAGCCCATGCGATCGACATAGCCGCCGATGCCGCAGAAATCGGTCTGCATGTCGATGACGATCAGCGCGGTGTTTTCGGGGCGCAGATCGCCGTTGTACGGCCAGGGGTAAGGGGTTGCGGCGATGGTGGTCATTCGGCGGCGTCCGGCAGGCGTTCGCCGTAGCTTCGGGTGGGGGCGGGGAGGCCGCAGGTGGTGCCGTCGGTGATCCTGACACTGTCTTCCCAGGGGAGACGATACTGGCCTGCCACCAGGTCCTGCATGAACGTGTAAGGGCAGTCGCCGGCGCCGCCTTTGACGGCCGCGAAGCCGCGATGGCCGAGCTGGTAGATGTTGTTCTCCACGCCCCAGTGGGCGCGGGCCTCGCGCACCAGGTCGGGCCGG
The DNA here is from genome assembly GCA_037445025.1 of Rhodospirillales bacterium. Classification (GTDB taxonomy): domain Bacteria; phylum Pseudomonadota; class Alphaproteobacteria; order Acetobacterales; family Acetobacteraceae; genus CAIQQQ01. The sequence continues at coordinate 100,820 of JBBILI010000015.1, read as the reverse complement.
ACTTCGGCGGTGATGATCTCGTCGGCGCGGCCGGTGGTGCCGTGGGCGATGATGGTGCCGTCGAAATTCACCACCATGGCTTCGCCCATGGAATCGAACGTGCCGTCCGAGCCGCACATGCACACGTTGGCGGTGACCATGAGGTTGCAGAACGCGTTGCTCTGGTTGGTGAAGCCCCAGGACTGGCGGATGGGGGCGGTGTAGCCGGCGGTGCGCAGCATGATCTCCGCACCCTTGTAGGCGGCCTCGCGCGCCATTTCGGGGAACATGCCGTCGTGGCAGATGATCAGTGACAGCTTGCAGCCGTTGGGGCCGTCGATGACGGGGATGCCGAGATCGCCGGGTTCCCAGGGTTCCACGGGCACCCAGGGGTGGAGCTTGCGGTAGTAGAGTTTCAGCGCGCCCGTGGGGTCGATGATGATGCCGCTGTTGTAGGGATTGCCGTGCGGGTTGCGCTCCATGATGGAGAAGCAGCCCCAGAGGTTGTTTGCGATGCAGGCCTGTTTGAAGGCGGCCACCTCCGGGCCGTCGAGATCGCAGAGGATTTCGTCGCGCGTGTCCATCGACAGGCCGTGCAGGGCGTATTCGGGGAACACCACGAGATCGAGGGTTGCCATGTTGCGGCGGGCCTTGGCGACCATCTCGACGATGCGGGCCGTTTGTTTGGTGATGTCGGCGCGGGTTTCGATCACCGGCAGCTTGAGCTGCACCAGGCCGATGACGACGCCGTTGGGGGATTTGTTGAGTCCGCCGAGACCGTTCATGGGAAGGCTCCGTTAGCGGCCGATCGAGAGTTCGCCGGGCATGCCGCGCAGGGAGCGGCCGGGGCGGACGGTTGCGGCCAGGATCAGCAGGGTGACGACATAGGGGGCGGCGTAGAAGAGGTAGTAGCCCTGGGTGATCCCCACCGTCTGCAGCGAGGGGCCGAGGGCGCCGGCAGCGCCGAAGATGAGGGCGGCGGTGATGCAGTGCAGCGGGTTCCAGCGGGCGAACACCACCAGGGCCACGGCCATCAGGCCCTGGCCGGAGGAGAGCCCCTCGTTCCAGCTGCCGGGGTAGGAGAGCGAGAGGAAGGCGCCGCCGATGCCGGCGAGCGCGCTGCCGGCGGCGGTGGCGAGCAGACGGATGCGGTCGATGTTGAGGCCGAGCGCGCGGGCGGCGTCGGCACTGTCACCCACGATGCGCACACGCAGGCCGATGCGGGTGGTGCGGAAGAACCAGTGCAGGGCGAAGGCGGCGGCGAGGCCGAGGAAGAACAGCGGGCTCACTTCCAAAGCGCTGCGTATATTGGGCAGGCTGGACCAGAAGCCCAGCGGCAGCGTTGGCAGGTGCTCCGCACTGGGCTGGACGTAGGGTTTGCCGAAGAAGAATGAAATACCGGTGCCGGCGAGCATGATGGCGATGCCCATGGCGACGTCGTTCACCCGTGCCAGCGAGCAGATGGCGCCGTGGATGGCGCCCAGCAGGGCACCGGCGAAGGCTGCCGCCAGCACGCCGGCCCAGGGGTTGCCAGTTTCGTAGGAGGTGGCGTAGGCGACCATGGCGCCGAGCACCAGCACGCCTTCGTTGCCGAGATTGATGCGGCCGGCGCGCTCGGTGAGGCATTCGCCGAGGCTGACGAACAGGAACGGCGTGGACACCCGCAAGGCGCCGGCGATCATGGCGACGAGGACGGTGGCGATGGAATCCATCAGGATTTCGTCCTCGGCTGGAACCAGGCGAAACGGCCCTGCAGCGTGTCGCTGGCCAGGATGGCGACGAAGATGAAGCCTTCGAGCACGGCCACCGTGGCGTCCGGCAGATCCATGCGCCGCTGCAGCAGGCCGCCGGCGGCGCCGATGCCGCCGAGCAGGACCGACATGGGGATGATCACCAGCGGGTTCTGCCGCGACAGGAAGGCGATGAGGATGCCGGCATAGCCGTAGCCCGCGATCAGCGAGGCGTTGGCACGGCCCTGGATGGCGGCGACCTCGATCATGCCGGCGAGGCCGGCGCAGCCGCCGCCGATGACGCAGGCGAGCAGGATCAGGCGTTCCACCGGCAGACCCTGCAGCATGGCCGCGCGCAGATTGCCGCCGGTGACGCGCATGGAGAAGCCGAGGCTGGTGCGGAAGATCAGCACCCAGCACAGCACGCACACCACGAAGCCGACCAGCAGGCCGGGATGCAGGTCGGTGCCCGGCAGCGAGCCCAGCATGTTGGCGTCACCGATGGCATAGGTGGAGGGTTTGTTGAGGCTGGAAGGATCGCGCAGCGGGCCTTCGACGAGGTGGTTGAACAGGGCGATGCCGATATAGGACAGCACCAGGCTCGCCACCGTCTCGTTGATGCCGCGGCTGGCGCGCAGCCAGCCGGTGATGCTGATCCAGAACGCGCCCGCGGCGATGCCGAATACGCCCATCAGCAGGATCACCAAGGCGGGCGGGCCGCTGATGAGCAGGGGCACGAGGGTGGCGGCCAGGCCGCCGAGGGCCACGGCCGCCTCGCCGCCGATGATCACCAGGCCGAGCTGGGCCGGCACCGCCACGCACAACGCCGTCAGCAGCAGCGGGGCTGCGCGCTGCAGCGTGTTGGTGAGCGAGAAGCTGGAGGCGAAGGCGCCCAGCCACATCAGCTGGAAGAACTGGGACGGGGATTTTCCCAGCGCCAGCAGGAACAGCGAGAACACCAGGGCGGCCAGCGCCAGGGCGATCACCGGGCCGGCCACCGTCTCCAGTGCCCGGCGCGCGGGGTAGAAGCGGTCGGTCGTCCCCGAGTCCGGGGACGCCGCCGCCTGCACGCCTTGCGCCGAGACGCTCACGAAAGCGAGCCGACCACGCCTTCGACGAGGTAGTTCATCGATTCCAGCTCGATCGCCGTCTCGACGAAGGCCTTGCCGGCGGGGACGACGACGTTGCCCTTGTTGTCCTTCAGCTGGCCTTTGAACACCGAATAGTTGCCCTTCATGATCTCGGCCTTCACCGCGTCGGTGTGCTTGCGGGCTTCCGCGGTCACGGCCGGACCGTAGGCGGAGGTTTTGACGAAGCCTTCGGCGAGGCCGCCGCGGACGAAGTTGTCGAGCGGCTTGCCGCCCTGGGCTTCGGCGAGGAACTTCTTGTAGACGGTGATCCAGTTCCACTCGGCCCCGGTGAGGTAGCCTTTCGGCGCCAGCTTGGACTGGTCGGCGTGGTAGCCGGTGACGTAGATGCCGCGGTGTTCGGCGGTCTCTACCAGGACCTTCGGGCCATCGACATGGCAGGTGACGACGTCGACACCCTGGTCGGCGAGGCTGTTGGTGGCCTCGGCTTCCTTGACCGGCATCGACCAGTCGCCGGTGAAGATCACCTGGGTGGTGATCGACGGGTCGACCGAGCGGGCGCCGAGCGCGAAGCTGTTGATGTTGACGAGGACCTGCGGGATCGGCTTGGCGGCGACGAAGCCGATCTTCTTGGACTTGCTGGTATGGCCGGCGACAATGCCGCTGAGATACTGGGCCATGCCGATATAGCCGAAATACGAGCCGGTGTTCATCGGGTGCTTGGTCTTGTCCCACAGGCCGCCGCAGTGGCGGAACTGCACCTTGGGATATTTCGCCGCCATTTTGAGCATGTACGGGTCGAAATAGCCGAAGCTGGTGGGGAAGAGCAGGGAGGCGCCGTCCAGCTCGATCATGGACTGCATGGTCTTGGAGACGTCGTCGGTCTCGGGGACCTTTTCTTCCTCGACGATCTTCACGCCGGGCATCTTTTTCAGCATCGCTGCCGCTTCGGCGTGGGCCTGGTTGTAGCCGTAGTCGTCCTTCGGGCCGACATAGATGAAGCCGATGGTCATGTCGGCGGCCTGGGCGGCGCGGGGCAGGCCGACGGCGAGGGCGGCACCGCCGAGGCCGGCCGACTGGAGCAGGGTGCGGCGGGAGACGCTGGAGCGCTCGGTCATGTTCGGTCCTGTTCTTGAGGCCGGCGGGATGGCCGGACCTGAGTTGCGGGATAGGTTCTAGCAACGACCGTGCCAGTGGTGCGGGGGTGGGGTTGTGGGGGGCGGAGGGTATGCGGTTTTCTGGGCAATGGGTGTGGCGGATTGCATCCGCCCTTCGCGGTGGCGGGTTGCCTCCGGTTCAGGCTTGGGTGGGGAAGCGGTAGAGGGTTGCGGCGTTGTCGTGGAACAGGGCGCGCTGCTCGGTGGGGGACAGGTCGGCCAGCGCGGCCTTGGCGTTTTCGCAGATGTCCTGATAGCCCATGGTGCGGGCGCCCACGGGATAATCGGTGCCGAACAGCACGCGCGCGGTGCCGAAGGCTTCGAGCATGGTCATGATGACCTCGCGATAGGCGGGCACGCTGCGTTCGTGGGCGTAGGCGGGATAGTTGGACAGTTTGATGGCCACGTTGGGGTGGGCCGCCATCAAGGCGAGGCCTGTGCGCCAGCGTTGCAGGCCTTCGGCATCGCGGTCGGTGGGGGTGGCGCAGTGGTTGATGATGATCTGCTGGTCGGGGAAGTCCGCGGCGAGGCGGGCGATGGCTTCGCACTGCCAGGGGTTCATCAGCAGTTCGAGCATCAGGCCGCGGCGGGCCATCTGGGCGAGGCCGCGGCGCCAGAGCGGGCGGTCGAGGATGCCGTCCTCGGTCCAACGTTTCGCGGGGTCGGGGTGCCAGCGAATGCTTTCGCGCAGGCCGACGACGCCGGGGCGGGCGGCCATGGCGTCGAGCGTGTCGGCGACATCGTCGGCTGCGAGCGGGGCCCAGCCGATCATGCGGGCCGCGATGCCGGGCGGTTTGGGGAGGCTTGAGACCCAGTCCATCTCCTCGGTGGGCGGGCGGGTATGGTCCCACACGGCTTCGATGTAGACGGAGGCCGTGACGTTCTGCGGGCCGATATCGGCCAGAAAATCGGCGGGGAGATAGTCGCGCCGCATGAAGCTGATGTCGCCCAGCGCCTTGATGGCGCCGTCGCCGGGCTTGAGCCACGGGTGGCGGTCGAGCGACATGTCCCAGAGATGGTGATGCGCGTCGATGATTGGGCCGTCGTAGCGCGTGCTCATGGGCAGGTCGGCCGGATGAGGCCCATATTCTCACGCAAGGTGGTGCCCTCGTAGGCGGTGCGGAACAGGCCGCGATTCTGCAGCTCGGGGATGACCAGATCAACGAAATCGTCGAGGCCGCCGGGTAGGGTGGAGGGCTGGATGAGGAAGCCGTCGACGGCGTGGCTGTCGAACCAGGATTCCATCTCGTCGGCGATCATGGCGGGGGTGCCGATGACGGTGCGCTGGCCGCGGGCGCCGGCAAAGCGCTGGTAGAGCTGGCGGATGGTGAGTTTTTCGTCGCGCGCCCAGCCGAGGATCTGTTTGAAGGCGGTCTGGCCGGCGTTGGTGCCGTGGGCCTCGACGGCGTCGGGCAGCGGGCCGTCGACGTCGTAGCCGCGCAGGTCGAACTTGCCGAGGCTGTAGGACAGCACCTCGATGCCGACATCGGGGTGGATCAGGGATTGCAGATGGGCGTGCTTGTCGCGGGCCTCGGCCAGCGTGGGGGCGACGATGGGGTTGAGGCCGGGCATGACCTTCAGCTGGCTCGGGTCGCGTCCGAATTTCGGCATGCGGCCTTTGAGGTCACGGTAGAAATCCTGCGCGGCGGTGATCTGGTGCTGCGGGGTGAACACCGCCTCGGCGGTGCGGGCGGCGAGTTCGCGGCCGACTTCCGAGGAGCCGGCCTGGAAGATGACCGGTTCGCCCTGGGGCGAGCGGGCGACGTTGAGCGGGCCTTTGACGGAGAAATGGTCGCCTTTGTGGTTGAGCGCGTGGAGCTTGGCGGGGTCGTAGTACATCTGGGTCGCGCGATCCCTGATGAACGCGTCATCGTCCCAGCTGCGCCAGAGGCCTTTCACCACCTCGGCGAATTCGACGGCGCGGTCGTAGCGGGCGTCGTGTTCGTAATGGGCTTCGCGGCCGAAGTTGAAGGCTTCCGACTCGTTGGAGGAGGTCACCACGTTCCAGCCGGCGCGGCCGCCGCTGATGAGGTCGAGCGAGGCGAATTTGCGGGCGACGTTGTAGGGCTCGTTGTAGCTGGTGGTGGCGGTGGCGACGAGGCCGAGGTTTGTGGTCATCGGCGCGATGGCGGAGAGCAGGGTGATCGGCTCGAAATAGGCCATGTATTGCGGCCAGCGGCGCAGCGCCTCGGGGCGGCCGTCGCGCACGGCGAGTGCGTCGGCGAGGAACATCAGGTCGAACTTGCCGCGCTCGGCGGTCTGGGCGAGCGAGAGGTAGTGGCGGAAATTGGTGCCGGCGTCGGGCTGGGCGCTCTCGTCGAGCCAGGCGGCGACGTGGTGGCCGGTGGGGTGGAAGAAGGCGCCGAGATGGAGACGCTCGGTGAGGCGGGATTTTGACATGGGGGCCCATGGTTGGAAGAAGCAAGGACTTCTTTTCTGGAGAAAAGAAGCAAAAGACTTTTTGATCGCTTGGGCTCGTCTCTCCGGAGAGAGCCGCGCCAGCCGGTTGAAAGTTTTTTGGTTCTTTTTTTCAAAAAAGAACCGCTTCCTTTATCGCACTTTTCCCAGCAATAGCCCCGCCCCTGACCGCACCAGGACTGGTATCGCCCCATTGCACCTTATGCCCGTCCGGCAGCCTGCGGGTGAACGGGGCGGACAGCCAGATGCGCAGCAGCACGCGCGATCGGCCGGACTCCGGATCGTTCTTGAACGCGGTGCGGCCGTGATAGGTGACGTGCTGGGTCATGAACTGTATGGTGCCGGGTTCGAACGGGGCGAGCAGGCAGAGTTCCTCGCCGACTTCGTGCAGCAGGTCCATGGCTGCGTTCTGGGCTTCGGTGAGGCGGGGAACGTCGGGGACTTCCTGGGCCTGGTTGATGTAGGTGCGGGAATACTGGCTGGTGAAGGCGCCGTCCGGGCCGCGGGCGAAGACGGGCATGGGGAACACACGGTCGGGGCGGGCGCCTTCCTCGTCGGTGGGGCGCATGCGCCAGAACGGCTGGTAGAGCTCGTGCAGCAGATGGGGGGCTCTGCGGGCCATCTCGTTGTGGATGGCGACGCTGGAGACGATCTTGGAGATGCCGCCCTCGATGCCGTTGCTGGCGCAGAGCAGGCTCAGCAGGTCGCATTTGTCGGTGTGGAAGCGCAGCGCGCCGGTGGAGCGGGCGATGGTGCGGGCGGAGAGCAGCTTCCCGACGCCGCTGTTGTAGTCGAGGGCGGTGCCGGTGCCGGTTTCGTCCTTGACCTCGCCGAGCACTTCGCCGGCGGAGGTCTGGTAGACGGGGGTGCCGAGGCCGACGCAGAAGCCCCAGTAGAGGCGCTTGAGGTCGTCGGGCGCGATCTGGTCGACCGGGAGGCCGGCGATGCGCAGGGCGCCGGGGCCGTTTTCGAGCTGATCGGCCATCCAGGCGAAGAGTGGTTTCAGGTCCGGGAGCGGGAAGGCGGTGGGGCCGAAGCCGAAGAGGGGGAGGTGGCGGCTGGCTTTGGCGGTGCGCAGCAGGGCGTCGATCTCGGTTTGCGTCAGCACCCGTTGCCAGGCGGGGGAGGCGGCGAGTTCGGCGCCTTTCCAGGTGGCCTTGGTTTCGATGGGGGCGAGATGGGAGTCCAGCGTCTGGCTCATGTGCGCATCCTCGTGAGGAACCGTTCCACGCGTTCCGGCGCGTGGCCGGAGAAGAAGTCGGTGACATCGGCCTGGTGGGCGACGCGGCCGGCTTCCATGAAGATCACCTTGTCGGCGGCGTGCCGGGCGAAGCCCAGCTCGTGGGTGACGACGATACTGGTCATGCCGGCCGCGGCCAATTCTTCCATGACCTTCAGCACTTCGCCGACGGTTTCCGGGTCGAGCGCGCTGGTGGGTTCGTCGAACAGCATCAGCGCGGGCTCCATCGCGAGGGCGCGGGCGATGGCGACGCGCTGCTGCTGGCCGCCGGAGAGCTCGTCGGGGTAGGCGTCGCCTTTGTCGGGCAGGTGGACGCGTTCGAGCAGCGATTGCGCATGGTCCCGGGCTTCGGACGGCGATTTGCCGCGGACCTTGATGGGGGCGAGGGCGATGTTGTCGCGGGCGGTGAGGTGCTGGAAGAGCTCGAAGTTCTGGAACACCATGCCCATGCGGCTGCGCACGGCGGCGGCTTTCTGGCGGGGGGTGGTGGTGATCTCCTGGCCCTGGAACAGGATGGAGCCGGAGGTGACGGGCTCCAGCAGGTTGAGGCAGCGCAGCAGGGTGGATTTGCCGGAGCCGGAGGGGCCGAGCAGCACCAGGCATTGGCCTTGCCGGACGGCGAGGTCAACGCCTTGCAGCACGTCGGTGTCGTGGAAGCGCTTCCAGATTGCGGCGGCGTTCAGCAGGTCGGTCATCGCAGCGCCTGGGCGAGGCGGGGTTTGGCGGAGCGGCGGCCGAGGCGGCGTTCGATGATGTGTTGGCCGCCCATGAACAGCGTGGTGAGGGCGAGGTACCAGAGCCCGGCGGCGGCGAGGGTCTCGACGTAGCGGAAATTGGCGGATGCCGTCTGGTCGGCGACGAGGAGGAGTTCGCGCACGCCGATGACGGAGACGAGCGCGGAGAGTTTCAGCATGCCGATGAACTGGTTGCCGATCGGCGGGATGACGATGCGCAGCGCCTGGGGGAGCACGACGAAGGCCATGATCTGGCGTTCCTCCATGCCGAGCGCGCGGGCGGCGAGGCGCTGGCCGCGGCCGACGGCGCGGATGCCGGAGCGCATGATCTCGGCCATGTAGGCGCCTTCGTTGAGGCCGAGGGCGAGCATGGCGCAGGTGAAGCCTGAGAGAACCACGCCGAACGCGGGCAGCACGTTGAAGGCGAAGACGAGCTGCAGCAGGACGGGCGTGCCGCGGAACAGCCAGATATAGGCGAGCACGAGACCGCGGATGGCGCGCAGCGGCGATTCCTGGCCGAGGGCGATGAGCAGGCCCACGGCCATGCCGACGAGCAGGGCGGCGACGCTGAGCCACAGCGTGGTGAACGCGGCGGCGGCGAATTCACCGCTGGTCAGATACTGGCCGAGCAGGTCGGGGGAGAACTGCATTGTGGCCGATCACGTCGCAGGGTGGGCTTCGGCCCACCGTATCTGTGGCGGGGACGATGATGGGCTGAGGCCCACCCTACGCCTCACTGCTCCGATCAAAAGGCGGAGCTGCTGGGGGGCAGGTTCCATTTGGCGAGGAGGGTTTTGTAGGTGCCGTCAGCCACCACCGATTTCAGGGCGGTGTCGAGGGCGGCGAGCAGGGCAGTGTTGCCCTTGATGACGGCGATGCCGACCTTGGTGTCGGCGTCATACGGTTCGCCCGCGTCGTCGAACGCGTCGGGCGTGGCGTGGATCAGCGAGGCGGCGGTGGGGGTGGAGACGATGATGGCGTCGGCCCGGTCCTGCGTGAGGGCGAGGGCGCAGGTGGTGGTGCCGGGCAGGGGGAGCAGGGAGATGGCGGGCTTGCCGGCGGCGAGGCAGGCGGCGTTGGCCTTGTTGGCGGCGGCCTCGAAGGCGGTGCCGACCGGGGCTGCGACACGGTGGCCGCACAGCGAGGTGGTGCCGGTGAGCTTCAGCGGGTTGCCCTTGCGGGCGACGATCTGGTTGCCGACCAGCACATAGGGCACGAAATCGGCGATCTGCAGGCGTTCGGGGTTGATGTAGACGCCGCTGATCAGCGCATCGACGCGCTTGCCGATCAGGGCCGGCATCAGGCCTTTGAACTCGAAGCCGGACAGGGTGGAGGTGAGGTTCATCTTGGCGGCGACGGCGTTGGCGAGGTCGATGTCGAAGCCGACGGTCTTGCCGTCCTCGACATATTCGAACGGGGGGAAGGTGGCGGCCAGACCCCAGGTGATTTGACCCGGTGTGACCGTGGCGGGCGCCTGTGCGCGGGCCAATGTGGGGAACAGCAGCAGGGCCAGCGCGAGCAGACGCAACATTCTTGGGACTCCGAACGAAAAGGATTGGTCAGGCGGCGACCGGCAGGGGCTGCGGCACCAGGGGGCTCACCACCTCGTGGCGCACGCCCGCGCGCAGGCAAAAGGCGGGCATCAGCATTTCCGGCGTGGTGACGTGCTCGCCGGAATTGTCGGACAGGTCAAAGCGGCCGGTGAGCTTGTCCATCACCGAGATGTCGGCCTCGCGGCCAACTTTCAGGGCGCCCAGCGTGTCGGTCATGCCGAGCATCCTGGCGGGGCCGGAGGTGACGGTGGCGATGATGTCGGGCAGCTTCATGCCGAGGGCGAGAAGCTTGGTCATGGCGTTGTGCAGGCTGAACGGGGCGACGCCGAAGAACGGGTTGGTGGAGCGGACGTCAAGGTCGGTCGCGTCGGGGATGCGCACGTTGTAGCCGTGCATGTCGGCGCCCAGCGTGTGGATGGGGATGCCGGCGGCGAGCACGCGCCGCGCCATCTCGAAGGAGAAATGCGAGCCGTGGCCGACATCGACGGTGACGCCGCGTTCGAGGGCGGCCCAGACGACGGGGTGGACCTTGCCGGTGGCGGCCGAGATGAAGCCGCCGGGGTGGCGGGTGAAGGGGTGGGCGAGGATGTCGCCGGGCTCCATCAGCGGCATCAGGGCTTCGACCACCTCGTCAGGGTCGATGGTGACGCCGTCGGCCTCGGGCCAGAGCTGGCCGAGATGGATGTAGACGGGCAGGCCGGCGCCGCGGGAGATCTGCTTGCCGATCTTGATGACTTCGAGGCCCCAGCGGGAGGCGCCGCCGATTTCGGCGTGGGCCTTGATACCGCGGACGAGGTCGGCGTTCTCCTTCGCCACGCGCACGGTGTGGGCGACGTTGAGCTGACCGGGGCCGTACAGCTCGGGGTAGAGATGGCCTTCGAGGCCGCCGACGAGATAGGCGGAGATGAAGCAGAGCACGCGGGATTTCGATGGCTCGGCGATGAAGTGGCGGAAGCCGCCCATGGTCATGCAGCTGGGGCCGCCCTGGTCGACCAGGGTGGTGACGCCGGAGTCGACGCCGCACATGTCCGGTGCCAGGCCGAACTTGCCGGTGACGTGCTGGTAGACATGGGCATGGGTGTCGATGAGGCCGGCGGTGACGATCTGGCCGGAGACGTCGATGACGCGGCCGCCGGCTTCGTTGGGAATGGCAGGCTCGATGGCGGCGATGCGGCCTTGGGCGATGCCGATATCGGCGATGCCGTCACGGCCGGTGGCGGGGTCGATCACGCGGCCGCCGCGCAGCACAAGATCAAGAGTCATGCTTTACGCTCCTCGTTCTGCCCGCATTGTAGGCAGGATTTCCGTCGCCTCGCCGGTGCTTTCATCATCGTGCTGCGACGCTTGTCGTCAGCGTGCTGACGATCGCGCGTCCAACATGCCTAGCACAGTCGTTGCATGCAAACGGCGGACCGCGGATGGGACAGGGTGCATGGGATTGATCGAGAAGTCGGGCAGCGGCGTCGGCCGTTCGGTGCCGCGCAAGGAGGATGACCGCTATCTCCGCGGCAAGGGCGTGTTCATTGCCGACATCCGGCTGGCCGGCATGCGTGATCTCGCCTTCGTGCGCAGCCCGATGGCGCATGCGCGGCTGGGGGCGATCACCAGGCCGGAGGGCCACGCGCAGGCGGTGTTCACCGCGGCGGATCTGCGCGGCGTCGGCCCGATTGTCGCCAATTCCGGGCTGCCCGGCTTCAAGCCCTCCGCCCAGCCGGCGCTGGCCGTGGGCAAGGTGCGCCATGTCGGCGAGGCCATCGCCGTCTGCGTGGCCGACACACGCGCCGAGGCCGAGGATATCGCGGCCCTGGTGGACGTGGAGCTGGAGGAGCTGCCCGCCGTCGTCGACATGCTGGAGGCGCGCAGGCCGGGCGCCGCCCTGGTGCACGAGGTGTGGGGCGACAACGTCATCCTGGAATCCCGCGTCGAGGCCGACCTCGCCGCCATCCGCGCCACTGCCGCCGTCACCGTGCGGCGCACGTTGCGAACGGCCCGGCAAAGCATGGCGCCGATGGAAGGCCGCGGCGTGGTGGCGCAATGGGATTCCCGGCTGGAACAGCTCATCCTGCACAGCTCCACCCAGATGCCGCACATCATCCGCACCGGCCTCGCCGGCTGCCTGGGCCTGGCCGAGGACCAGATCCGCGTCATCGCGCCCGATGTCGGCGGCGGCTTCGGCTACAAGGGCATCCTGCTGCCGGAGGAGGTGGTGGCCTGCTTCCTCGCCCGCCATCTCGGCCACCCCGTCCGCTGGATCGAGGACCGGCGCGAGCAGCTCGCCGGCAACGCCAACTGCCGCGAGCACCACTACGACATCACCGCCCACGCCGACGCCACCGGCCGCCTGCTGGCCATCGACTGCGAGGCCACCGTCGATGCCGGCGCCTATTCCATCTACCCGTTCTCCTCCTGCCTCGAAGCCGCCCAGGTCGCCTCGATCCTGCCGGGGCCGTACCGGATGGACGCTTATCGCTGCATCACCTGGTGTGCCGCCACCAACAAGCCCGGCATCGTCCCCTATCGCGGCGTGGCCCGGGCCGGCGTGTGCTACGCCATCGAATCGATCCTGGACGACGTCGCCCACGCCCTGACCATGGAGCCGTCCGAAATCCGCCTGCGCAACCTGGTGCCGCCGGAGGTGATGCCGTTCAACAACATTACCAACAAGCATTTCGACAGCGGCGACTACCCGCAATGCCTGCGCCGCGTGGTGGACGCCATCGACATTCCGGCAGTGCGCGCGCGCCAACGGGTGCCAGGCCCGGTGAAGATCGGCGTCGGCCTCTCCATCTTCTGCGAGCAGGCGGCCCACGGCACCTCGGTCTATCACGGCTGGGGCATTCCCATGGTGCCCGGCTACGAGCAGGCCATCGCGCGCATGACGCCGGATGGCGGCCTGGAGATCCGCGTCGGCATCCAGTCCCACGGCCAGGGCCTGGAGACCACGCTGGCCCAGGTCGCCCACGAGATCCTCGGCGTGGACATCGACCGTATCCGCGTCGTCCATGGCGACACCGGCCTGACGCCCTATTCCACCGGCACCTGGGGCTCGCGCTGCATGGTGATGGCCGGCGGAGCCGTGGCCACCGCCTGCCGCGAACTCGCCGTCCGCCTCCGCCGCATCGGCGCCCACCTGCTGCAGGTGCCCGACGACCAGGCCACGGTCGGCTTCGGCCGCGTCACCGCCGGCCTTGCCTCGGTGCCGCTGCGCGATGTCGCCCGCACCTGGTATCTCCGCCCGCAGGAACTGCCGCCCGACGTCTCGTCCGGCGGTCTCGAGGTGACCTCCGGCTACCGCGCCGAGCGTGACACCGGCACGTTCAGCTACGCCGCGCACGCGGTAGTGGTCGCGGTCGACACCGAGATGGGCGACATCACCCTGCTCGACTACGCCATCTGCGAGGACGGCGGCGTGCTGGTGAACCCGATGATCGTCGATGGGCAGGTCATCGGCGGCGTCGCCCAGGGCATCGGCACCGCGCTCTACGAGGAGATGCCGTTCGACAGCCATGGCCAGCCGCTGGCCACGACGCTCGCCGACTACATGCTGCCCGGCGCCTCGGAGGTCCCGGTGCTGCGCATCGACCATATGGAGACGCCGTCGCCCTACACCGCGTTCGGCCAGAAGGGCATCGGCGAGGGCGGCGCGATCGGGCCGCCGGCGGCGATCGCCAATGCGGTGAACGATGCGCTGCGGCAGGTGGGCGCGCGGGTCGATCGGCTGCCGATCACGCCGCATCGGGTGCTGGATGCGATTTTTACCGGTCGGGTGTCGGCATGAAGGCGGCTTCGTTCAGCCTGGCGGCATCTGGCACGCTGGCCGAGGCGATGCGCTCGGCCGCGGTGCCGGGGGCGCGGATCATGGGCGGCGGCCAGTCGCTGAGCCCGATGCTGAACCTGCGGCTCGCACAGCCTTCCAGTATCGTGCCGGTGGCGAAGCTGGCCGAACTCGGCGGGGTCAGCGAGACGCCGGCGACGATCACGTTGGGGGCCGCCGTCACGCATGCCGCCATCGCCGATGGCCGCACACCGGATCTGCCGGGCGGGATTCTGGCGGGGGTTGCGGCCAACATCGCCTACCGCGCGGTGCGCAACCGCGGCACGATCGGCGGCAGCCTGTGCCATGCCGATCCCGCAGCCGACTGGGTGACGGTGCTGATCGCGCTCGGTGCCACGGCGCTGATCGCGGGGGCGACGGGCACCGCCGAGATGCCGGTGGCCGATTTCATCCGCGGTGCCTTTCACGTGGCCCTCGCGCCCGGCGAGATCCTCCTTGCCGTCCGCATTCCAAGGCTCGGGGCGGACGCGCGCTGGGGCAATTACAAGGCCTGCCGCAAACCCGGCGAATTCGCCCACGCCATGGCCGCCGTGCTGATCGACGGCGCCACACACCGCGCCGTCATCGGCGCCACCGGCGGCCGGCCGGTGATCCTCACCGGCGATGCCGTCCACCCCGATTGCGTCGAAGCAGCCCTGCGGGACTCCGGGCTCGACCCGGTGATCCGGCACATGCAGACCGTGGCCTTGCGCCGCGCCCTCGACAGGACCGCCGCATGACCGAGCTCACCTTGACCGTCAACGGCACCACGGTGCGCAAGAACGTCGCGCCGCGCACGCATCTCGCCGATTTCCTGCGCGAGACCCTGCTGCTCACCGGCACGCATCTCGGCTGCGAGCATGGCGTCTGCGGCGCCTGCACCATCTTGCTGAACGGTGAGCCGGTGCGCTCCTGCCTCAGTTTCGCGGCCCTGTGCGACGGGGAGGATATCCGCACCATCGAGGGTCTGCAGGACGATCCCGTCATGGTGGCCCTGCGCGCCGCCTTCACCGCCGAACACGCGCTGCAGTGCGGCTACTGCACGCCCGGGATGCTCACGACGGCACGCGACATCGTCATGCGGCTGCCTGACGCCGATGACGACCAGGTGCGGCTGGAACTCGCCGGCAATCTCTGCCGCTGCACCGGCTACAACGGCATCGTGAAGGCGATCCGACATGTGCTGAACGCGCGCGTCTCCTTCGTGCCGCCCGCGTCGGCGAAACTGCCGGAGGCCGCAGCGATCGCGGCGGCGCCGGTGGCGGCCGCGAAGCCGCTGCCCAACGCCGCCGCCCTGCAGCAGACCCTGCATCTCGCCGTGCCGCCGGCGCGCGTCTGGGCCGCCATCCAGGATCCCGCCCTGGTCGCCGCCTGCGTGCCGGGCGCAAGGCTGACCAGGGTCGAAGGCGAGCGTCTGGATGGCGAGATGCTGGCCAGTCTCGGACCGATCCAGGCCCGCTTCACCGGCACCGCCACACTGGCCTTCGATCCCGCCACCACCAGCGGGGTGCTAGTGGGCGAGGGCAGGGACGCGATGACCGGCACAAGGCTCTCCGGCGAGGTGCGCTTCACCATCTCCGGCGAGGGCGCGGGCACGGTGCTTCGGCTCGAGATCGGCTACGCCCTGCGCGGCGTGTTGGCGCAGTTCAGCCGGGGGCCGATCGTGCAGGTGTTCGCTGCCGATATCGCAGCCTCCGTCGCCCGCGCGCTCGAGGCGCGGCTCACCGGCGCGCCACCGCCCGTGCCGGCACAGCTGGGGGCCGGGCGCATGGCCTTGCGCGTGCTGTGGCAGCAGATCATGCGTCTGTTCGGAGGCTCGCCATGAACGACACGCAGGTGGCAGCCCCCTCGGCCTGGGACCTTGCGGTGCGGCCGGGGTTTCTCATCCGCCGGCTGCACCAGATTCATGTCGCGATGTTCGCGGAGGAATGCGGGCATCTCGGCATCACGCCGGTGCAGTTCAGCATCCTGTCCGTGGCCGCCGCCCAGCCCGGTCTGGAGCAGGCGCGGCTCGGCCACGAGGTGGGGGTGGACCGGACCACGCTGGCCAATGTGGTGGCACGGC
The DNA here is from genome assembly GCA_037445025.1 of Rhodospirillales bacterium. Taxonomy (GTDB): domain Bacteria; phylum Pseudomonadota; class Alphaproteobacteria; order Acetobacterales; family Acetobacteraceae; genus CAIQQQ01. The sequence goes on along the minus strand of JBBILI010000015.1, from coordinate 85,042 downwards.
TGGAATCCCGTGGCCTGCTGACGCGCGCCCAGGGCGCTGCCGATCGCAGGCTCAAGCATGTCACGCTCAGGCCGGACGGCCATGCCATGCTCGACGCCATGGCCGAGCCGGCGCGCCGCGCCCATGCCCGCACGGTGGAGGCGCTGGTCGAGCCCGAACGAGCCGTGTTTCTGCGCGCGCTCTCGGTGCTGGTCGCCGCCGGCAACCAGTATGGCCGCGCCGCCCTGCGGCTGGCGTGATGGCGTGGTATGACGCAGGCCCGGCCACGCTCGCGCCCGGTCGGATGCGGGAGGCCGAGGCCGGGCGCGCGGCACTGCTGCTGATCAATCTTGATGGCACGATCCACGCGACCTCTGCCGTGTGTCCGCATCACGCGGCCTGGCTCAGCCAGGGGCAGGTCTCGGGCACCGCGATCGACTGCCCGCGTCACCAGGGGCAGTTCGACATCGCCACCGGCCGCAAGCTCCGCGGGCCGGACTGTGCGGATCTGCGTGTCTATCCCGTGCGGGTCCGCGCGGGCCGCATCGAGGTCGAGATCGGCTGAGCCTTTCCTTTCCGGGGCTCGCCTGCGGTGCGACACTGGTGAGCACCGTCGTTGCAGAGGATTTTTTGATGCCTGACAGCACTTCCTGGGCGAAGGTGCCGCTGCATCCCGCCAACACCGCGGATCCGGCGCCACTGTATCCCTGGCCCGCGCCGTACACCTCGGCGATGTTCCTGTCCTTCGACATCGATGCGGAATCCGCCTGGACCGGCAAGGATCCGGCGCATGCCGATCGTCTCGTCACCATGAGCTATGGCGGCTTCGAGGCCCGCGTGGGCACGCCGAAGCTCCTGGAGCTGCTCGACCAGCTGGACCTGAAGGCGACGTTCTTCATCACGGGGTGGGCGGTCGATGCGCATCCCGCCATGTGTGAGGCGGTGCTTCGGGCGGGGCACGAGATCGGTCATCACGGCTATCACCATCTGATGCCTGATCCCGGCGATCCGCATATCGAGGCGGAGATCGAGATGGGGTTCGAGGCGTTGAAGCGCAGGCTGGGCGTGGTGCCGCAGGGGTATCGGGCACCGTTGGGCGAGTTCACCGAGCAGCAGCGTGTGTCGCTGCGCGATCACGGCATTGTCTACACCTCCTCGTTTCGCGACGACGTCCGGCCCTATCGGCACCGCTTGGCGGATGGGTCGCCCGGCTGCATCGAGCTGCCGGTGACGTCGAGCTATGACGACTGGATGCACGGGCTGTCGGCGCGCTTCAGTCCGCGCTCGATCTTCCCCAAGGAGCATGTCCTGTCGATGTGGAAGGACGATCTTGACGAGACGCGCGACTGGGGTGCCATGGTGACGACGGTGCTGCACCCGCAGGTGAGCGGCCGGCCGATGCGGCTGCGCCTGCTGCGGGAATTCCTGTCATACGCAAAGTCCTGTCCCAATCTATGGATCGCCACCGGCCGGCAGATCGCCGATCATTTTTTGCCCCACGAATAAAAGTTTCTTTGGTTCTTTCTTTTCAAAGAAAGAACATCTTCCTTCCTTCCGTCCCCCGCAGCCACAAGTTGCGTCCTCCCCTCAGTTGGCGGTTTGCCGCATGAATGGCATAAGCAGGCCATGCGATTCCTCTACCAGCTGCCGCTCTCGCCGTTCTGCCGCAAGGTTCGTCTCGTCCTGGCCGAGAAGCGGCTTCCGGTCGAGCTGCGCACCGAGAAGGTGTGGGACCGCCGGCCCGACTACCTCGCCATCAACCCCGCCGGCACGGTACCGACCCTGCTGGAGGACAGCGGGCTGGCGGTGCCGGAATCCGGCGTGATCTGCGAGTATCTGGACGAGGCCTACCCCGATTTCCCGTTGCTCGGGACCACGTTGGGCGAGCGGGTCGAGGTGCGCCGGCTGGTGGCGTGGTTCGACGGACCCTTCGCCCAGGCGGTGACCATGAACCTCGCCACCGAGAAATATCTCAAACGCGTCTCCGGCAGCGGCCAGCCGGACGCCGCGGCCCTGCGCAATGCCTACGCCAATCTGCGCGACCACCTCGGCTATATCGGCTGGCTCGCCGAAACCCGCAGCTTCCTCGCCGGAGCGTCGCTGTCGCTGGCCGATTTTGCGGCGGCCGCGCATATCAGCGTGCTCGATTTCCTCGGCGATATCGACTGGAGCCAGAATCCGCATACCCGGGAATGGTACGCCCGCATAAAATCTCGCCCGAGCTTCCGGTCGCTGCTCAACGACCGTATTCCCGGCATGAGTCCGCCGGAACATTACACAAACCTTGATTTTTAGAAGACAAGGAAAGCAGTTCTTTCTTTGAAAAGAAAGAACCAAAGAAACTTTTATGGTTTAGAGCAATCTGGCTTTAGGTGGACTCGTCGTGCCATCAAATTGCTCGTTCAAACAAAGAGCTCGAGCGGGGTGGCATCGCTTATCAGATGCCACTCCGATCTAGTTTCGCAGGGGTTTGCCGGACTCCAACATGTGCTTGATCCGGGCCTGAGTCGCAGGATGGCGGATCAGGGCGAGGTTCACTTCGCGTTCCAAGCCGTATAGCGCGTCCTCCGGCGTTTCGTCGATCGGATCGGCAGAGCCGCCGGTCAACACTTCGGCAATCGCGGCACACACCACAACATCATGCGGCGTCGCCTTGCCAAGCGCCACAAAACCCTCCACCGCCATCCCTAGCGCCGCCCGGCCCGCCGCACCAGGCAGGCGCAGCGTCACCGGGGCAGGGGCCACGTGGGTGTCGATCAGCGATAGCGCCAGAGACTTGGCATCGGCCAACAGCCGATCACGATTCATCGTGATGCGGTCAGACCTGCGCAGCAGCCCCATCTCCTGCGCCTCCGCGGCGGAAGTACTGGTCTGGCCCGTCGAAATCAACTCGAACGCCTTGCCCACCGCCGGCATCGGGCCCTTGGGAAAGCCCGGCGTGGTGGCCCAGCGCGTCAGCAGCGTCGTCGTTCCACCCCAGGACGGCACCAGACCCACCCCGATCTCAACCAGACCCATACAGGTTTCAGCATGCGCCTGAACCGCGTGGCAATGCATCAGCACCTCACAGCCCCCCCCAAGCGCAAGGCCCGCTGGCGCGCCAACCACCGGAAACCGCGCGGCGCGCAAAGCCCGGAAACTGGCCTGCCCAGCCTGCACCATCTGGGAAACCTCGTCCCAGGCCTCCCGCGCCGCCGCGTCCTGCAACCGGCTCAGGTTGGCGCCGACCGAGAAGTTCGCGGCTTCGTTGTACACAATCAGGGCTTGGAGGTGGGAATTATTACCCATTTCCACGGCCCTATCAATCATCGCCATGCTGAGCTCATCCAGCGCGTTCATCTTGCTGGTGAATTCCAAACAGACGACGCCGTCGCCGATGTCCCACAGGCTCGCCGACCTGTTCTGCGCCAGCGGCGCCGTGCGGCGCTTGATGTCCAACAGCAGCAACACCCCATCGGCACGTTCAACGTCATGATACGTCCCGTCCACGCCAAACGCCTGCAACATTCCGTCCTGCACGCGATAGAACGAACCATCGCCCAGGCGCTCCAGCAACGCCGGCACCGTCCGCCCCGCCGCGCGCAACGCCGCCGCCAGCCATCCAGCCCCCACGCGGTCGATCAGCTCGAACGGCCCCTCCCGCCAGTTGTAGCCAAGCCGCATCGCCGCATCGACATCCTCGATCGTCGCGGCAATCTCCGGCACCAGCGAAGCCGAATACGCCAAGGTGTCCAGCAGCAGCGCGCGGGCGTACCGGCCGCCCCGGTCGTCATGCTCGGCCAGCGCGCGCAGGTCGCGCAGCTTCAGGCTCTCCAGCGCCGGCGCTTGCTCCGGCCGGTAGTCGCCCGTGGCCAGATCCACGGCCAGCTTCGTCCGCCCCGCCCCGCGCCCTCGCATCTGGAAGAACCCGCCCTTGCCCTTCCGCCCGATCCGCCCTTCCGTGATCATCCGCGCAATCAACGGCTCATCGCGATGCACCGCGTGGAACGCATCGTCATTCCCCAGCGTCCGCCGTAGCGAGCCGGACACAAGCGGCATCAGATCGATCCCCACCAGATCCATCAGCCCGAAGATCCCCGTCCGCGGCACCCCCATCGGCGCCCCGGCCACGGCATCGGCCTCCTCCACCGTCAGCCCCAGATCGATCGCATGCCGCGTCCCCGCCGACAGCCACAGCGTCCCGATCCGATTGGCAATGAACCCCGGCGTGTCCCGGCAGGCAATCACCACCTTGCCCATCGCCACATCCGCAAACGCGCGCACCGAAGCCGCGGCCTCTGCCCGCGTGGCCGGCCCGGTCACCACCTCCAGCAGCCGCATGAACCGCGGCGGGTTGAAGAAATGCGTGATCATGAAATCCGCCGCGAACGCCGCCGGCAGATCACGGGTCAGATGCTCCAGCGGAATGGTGGAGGTGTTGGACGACACCACCGACCCCGGACGCCGCACAGCCTGCAACCGCTGATACAGCGCCCGCTTGGCCTCAGGCTTCTCGACGATCGCCTCCACAATCCAGTCGCAATCCGCAATCAGGCCCAGATCCGTCTCCAGATCCCCCGTCGTCACCAGCTTCGCAAACCGCTTGTGCATGAACGCCGAAGGCGAAGCCTTTAGCCCCCGCGCCACCGCTGCCGCCGCAAACCCCGGCACCAGATCCAGCAGCACCACCGCAACCCCGGCATTGGCCACCTGTGCCGCAATGCCCGACCCCATCAGCCCCGCGCCGATGACGCCCACCTTGCGAATGCTCACGCCACCGCCTCCAGAACGGTGGCAATCCCCTGCCCACCGCCGATGCACTGCGTCGCCAGCGCATACCGCCCGCCCGTCCGCGCCAGCAGCGAAGCCGCCTTCCCGGTGATCCGCCCCCCCGTCGCCCCCAGCGGATGCCCGAGCGCCAACGCCCCGCCATCCAAATTGCACCGGCTCTCATCGAGCCCCAGCTCCCGCAGACACGCGATCGCCTGGCTGGCAAACGCCTCGTTGATCTCGATGATATCCAGCTCCGCCGCCGAAATCCCCGCCCGCGCCAGCGCCTTGCGCGAGGCCCCCACCGGCCCCATGCCCATCACCTCCGGCCCGCACCCGCACACCGCGATCGACTTCACCCGCGCCAGCGCCGCCAGCCCCTGCGTGCGCGCATACCCAGCCGAACACACCAGCACCGCACTCGCCCCATCCGTCAGCGGCGAAGACGTCCCCGCCGTCACCGACCCGCCCTCGCGAAACGCCGGCTTCAGCCCTGCCAGCCCCGCCGCCGAGGTATCCGCCCGGATGCACCCATCCGCCCCGACCTCGCCCTGCGCCACGATCTCCGCCGAAAGCCGACCCGCCATTTGCGCCGCATGCGCCTTGCGATGGCTCTCCACCGCAAACGCCTCCTGATCCGCCCGCGTCACCTGATACCGGTCCGCGACATTCTCCGCCGTCTCACCCATCGACATGTACGCCGCCGGCACCTCGGCGATCAGCGCCGGATTGGGCATCGGGTTGAACCCGCCCAACGGCACCCGGCTCATGCTCTCCACCCCGGCACAGATGAACGCCTCACCCGCCCCCAGCGCAATCGCCCCCGCCGCCTGGTGCACCGCCTGCATCGAGCTCCCGCAGAACCGGTTCACCGTCACCCCCGCCGCCGAAATCGGCAGCCCCGCCCGCAGCCCGATCAGCCGCGCCACGTTGAACCCCTGCTCCCCCTCCGGAAACGCACACCCCACGATCACATCCTCGATCGTCGCCGGATCAATCCCACTCTCCGCCACCAGCGCCCGGATCACGTTCGCCGCAATCTCGTCCGGCCGCATCCGCGCCATCGCACCCTTGCGCGCAAACGTGAACGGCGACCGGCGATACGCCGCAATGACAACATCCTGCATGATCGGTTTCCCCTCGTTGTACCGAGGCTACCGAGCTTCGGCCGATCACGCCAAGCCCTTGTGAGGGGAGGGGGGGAAGCGGTTCTTTTTTGAAAAAAAGAACCAAAAAACTTTCATCCGTTTGGCGAACGGGCACGACGATACGACAACGGAACGAAATGGGCGTGCCCCGGGAGGGGTGCGCTAGACTTCGGCGTATCTGCCGCGCCTCACGGCCGCCATCACCCCGCGCGGGATCGGTATCCGACCCATATCCACCGGCGCCCGCTTCCGGCGAACCAGCTTCGGCACATCCGCCGCAACCGCCTCAACCACAACCCCCGGCCGCAACACCCGCGTCTCGATCGCCAACATCCGACACAACGGCCTGAGCACCCGAACCGCCTGCGGCGCCGCCGTCAGCAAAGCCACCATCTCCGGCGTCTCCAAAACCGCCCGAAGCTGACACCCATACCCCGCCGCCTGCCACGAAGCCGCCTTCACCAGCCACCCAAACCCACAAGGCCAGATCCGCGCCCGAACCACCCGAACCCCCGAACCCGCCGAAACCCGCCGCACCCCCGACACCGTCACCGGCCGCGATAGCCGCCCCGCCACAAACCGCGCCGCCAGTCGCTCCATCCGCGCCCCGATCACCCCCAACCGCCGATACACCAACAGCCCCAAAGCCACACTCAACACCCCCCGCACACTCCACCCCCCCACCGACCCACGCAGCGCATGGATCACAGCAGCAAGGCTCAAAAAAGGAGACACAGAGGAATTCATGATTAAATTCCTAGCACGCCTCCGCCTCAAACGCAACAAAATCGTAGGGCGGATCCAATCCGCCGCTGGCTGACATGGGCAGTCAGTGAGGGCCACCCATTTGGAGCGACAAAGCAAGCGGTTCTTTTTTGAAAAAAAGAACCAAAAAACTTCTCTCCGCTGGACCCGATCCCTGCCGAAGAGCCGGGCTCACCGGATAAAAGTCTTTTGCTTCTTTTCTTCAGAAAAGAAGGCCTTTCTTCCTTGATGTAAAATCTAATCGCCCTTCAACGCGATGACGACGATATCGCCCCACGTCAAGCAGTCCAGCCGGTGGTATCGGACGCATTGACCCAATCATCATGCAAAGTCCGTTCAGCCCCGCCCTCAGCCTCACTTACCAGCCGAGACCAACGCGCACATTCGGCCGCGAAGGCAACCGAACGTGTGTTTGGAACGCAAATCTGGGGTGGCCTTAGGCCCGACCCGCGAAGACTGTCACGTTGCCGCTGAACCCGATAGGATGACTTGGGAGGTAACACACCACTTTTGTGTGGAGCCTCAGCTTGAAATTTTCAACAATGAGACGCATGTATCGCGGCGCAGTTCGGCATGCCTTAGCTGAGACAAGGATTGGTGGAGGTTGATTATGGTCGCGATCAAGACTGACACTGGTGAGATTGAAGTCCCTTTGATCTTAAACGACAAGTTAATCACAGACGACATGAAAAGATGGCGAGGCACTGTTGAAGAACATCTTGGTGCATCTGATAGCGAGATTGTCGGATTAGCTGAGGGCCAAAATGGTGAATGGCTTGCCGTTTTGCGAAAAAAACGTTAATGCACAAAGTGGCTACGAGTGAAAAGCGCTTTGCCGATTGGGTCGGCTTTCATTGACGCCGTTGGTCGAATGATGACGATTGGGACTGACGATACGCTAGACAAAAGCCAGTCGGTCACCAGCGCGGCGGCGCAGCTCCCTGAGCTTGGTGGCGCCGCGCCTACAAGCGAGCTTACTCCTCATCAATTCGTGAAGAGTGCTCGAAAAGCGGTAACGAACCGCCGTTATCGCCGGAATTAGGATGCATCTTTGTCCTTTTTCCCGTGATCCTTTTCCGGATGCTGGATATGTGCTCTTCAAGCGATAGATCTTCAGGCAAAGTGGCTCCGCTGTCTTGAATGGCTCTTCGAACCTCCTTTGCAATATCTAAGTTTTTATCTATAGTTTCTTGCTCTCCAGTCACACCTTCGCGATCAATAACATTCGCGGCCAAGTTCATTTGAAACTCGTGCGCTGAAAGTTCCAACGTGCCCATCCTATCAAGAAGTTCTTCATGGAATTTCAGCCCCTTCCTTTCATATAGAGCCGCTCTTCCCATCCCATATAGCCCTTTATATCTCTGATCATGAAATATTGGCTGGCGTTCTTTGCGAACTCCGGCTTTTGCGGCAACACTACTTACGGGCTTAAACGATGCAGAAACTTTACCTCTCAACAGGAGCCTTTTGATATCTTTTGGCTCATCTTTACTCCGCGCGTCGTGTTCTTCCATGCGCCGTGTTTGGACAGCAAAATATGCTTGTGCGGCAGCTACTTCAGGCTTCGTTGATTCCCCGTTGATCGCAATTAAGTAACAGGCTCCTCTCGTGAGATAATAATCACGGCCTTTAAAGTTGGTATCCCGTCCTTTCGTCAGTCTTGTATATGTTAATGCAATATGTCTTGCAGGATCGTTGCCATTATTTAAAATTGATAACTCAGCTCTCTTCACTACAAGCTCAAAATTGTGCCAATGATCATACCCGAGAATTGGTGCGATTTCTCTGGCTCACCAGTATTCTGTGCCGTTCGCAGAGATTTTCTTGATTTTTTCCAGCCGATGCATCGTATGTGCGTGCGGCGAAATCGATAAATCCATGGACATGTGTGACGGTTACCTTTATCAGGGAGTTACTCTACTTACCATGAGTTACATACGGAGTCACTACATGAGTGATCATTCCATCCTTGCGGACAAAATTAATAAAAAAGAGTTGGAAATTCAATATCTTGAAGAGAGATTGAAGGTCGCTCGCATTTACGTTCAGGCCTTGAGAGATGCACTCGGGACGCTGCAAGGGGATAGCGAGCGTATCATCCCGATTATGGATGACGCGAATTTGCGGCAGGGGAGCGCGGCGGCGATGGCGAGGGATGCTATCCTTCGAGCGGATCGGCCGCTGCATGTTGATGAATTGCTTTTGGATCTAGGAAAGCCGTTGGAACGAGAAGCGCGACAAGCGCTGGCTAGTGCCATCTCGGCATATGTTCGCAAAGGCGAAATATTCACTCGTCCTGCGCCCAACACTTTTGGCTTGTTGGCTCTGGGGCACAATCCACCCAAATCTTACGATGAGCCTCCAGAGGAATTTGGAGGTGAACTTTTAACTTAAGGCGAAGCAGGCGAAAGATGGGCAAGCGCTCGCTCCGCCCATCTCTTCCTGTTGGAATAAACCAGCAAGCTTAGGATGGGCAAACACTTGCGCCGCCCATCATTCCAAGCTGAGGCACAACGTGCCGGACCGCTAATATCACCCCCAGCTCTCAATCCAAATACCGCTCCGTCACCGCGCCATCCAATCGCCGAACCCACGCCCCCGCCAGCACCGCCAGATCCATCAACCGCGCATTCACCCCCATCCGATCCCGCCCCGGCCCCACCGGCGCCCAATGCGTCACACACCCGCACACCCGGCACCGATGAAACGCGATCGACCGGTCATCCCAACAGTAGAGATCCGTCTCCACCCCCTCCGGCACCACCCGCACATCCGCCAGAGGGTAATACGCCCACAGCACCCCATACCGCCGACAGATCGAGCAGTTGCAATCCGTCACCTCCACCGGCGCCGCAGCCACCTCCAGCGACACCGCCCCGCAATGGCAGGACGCCACGATCATCCCAGCCTCCCTCAAACCCCCATGTTCCGCGCCACCGTCGCAAAATCGGTGTTGGACCCGCACAGCAGCACACCCACCCGCTTCCCCGCGATCCGCTCGCGCAGCGGCCCCAGCGCCCCCGCCGTCGCCACCGCGCAGGCGGGCTCCACCGCCAGCTTCAGCTCATCGAACAGCAGCCGCATCGCCCCTCGCACCTGCTCCTCCGAAACCAACGTCAACGCATCGACATGCCGCCGGCACAGCCCATAACTGAAAGCCTCGGTATGCGGCGCCATCAGACTGTCGGCGATGCCCGACATCGCCCCCATCTTCACCGTCCCCCCCGCGGCAAAGCTGCGCGCCATCCCATCCGCCCCCTCGGGCTCCACCCCATAGACAGCCACCCCCGGCATCATCAGCTTGAACGCCAGCGCCACCCCCGCCGCCAGACCGCCCCCGCCGATCGGCAGAATCACCGCATCCAGCCCCCCAAGCTGTGACAGGTCAGCCTGCGCCGCCCATTCCGCCCCCAGCGTCGCCGTCCCCAGAATGGTCGGCCGCGTCGTGAACGGATGCACGAACGCGCGCCCCTCATCCCGCTGAAACCCCTCCACCATGGCGAACCCCGCCGCCCCGGTCTCCGCCAGCAACACTTCGGCCCCGAACCCCCGCGCCAACGCCACCCGCGCCGCATTGGCACTCGCCAGCATCACCACCTTGGCATGCACCCCCAGCCGCATCGCCGCATAGGCCACCGCCACCGCATGGTTCCCCGCCGAAATCGCCGTCACCCCCACGGCCTTCTGCTCCGCATCGAGCGCCAGAAGATTCGAAAACGCGCCGCGCGCCTTGAACGTCCCCGTCACCTGCAGCAGCTCGTATTTGAACTGAACCGAGCAAGCCTCGAGCCCAGGAAAATCCAAACGATCAAACACAGGCGTCGTTCGAACATAGGGCTGCAACAAACCCTGCTGAGCCAATATATCAGCGAGCTCCGGGACCAAAATCCCCGCAATTTCATCAGGCATGCAGCAACCTCTCCACATTTCAAACAAACTTTCAGCTGGGGTTGCACTGTGGCAACCCACCGTCCCCGTGCGGAATCCGCGGCGTCTGAACGCTACAGCTGCATCCGAAACCGCGGCCCGGATACGCTCGCAGCCTGAAACCCCAATTCCGGATAAAACGCCTGTGCCCGGCGATTGTCTGGATGTGTGCCCACCGTCAGCACACCGCATCCGGCACTGCGCGCCGTGGCCGAGGCCGAAGCGACCAGCGCCCGTCCCAGCCCGCGTCCCCGCGCCTCAGGCCGCACGAACAGATGATGCAGCTCCATGACGCGCGTTCCAAGATGCGCGTTGTACTGCCGGCACAGCATGGCATATCCCAGCAACCGCCCCTCCTTCGGCGCCACCAGGGCGGTGGCCCAGGACGGCGAACCGAACAGATCCAGCCGCAGCTGGTGCAGCGTCGCCTGCGGGACATCGCCGTGAAACGCGGTCAGCTTCTCGATCAGCTCCAGCAGCTCCGGCGCAACGTTCCACACGGCAGCGCGGATCGCATGATCGGGCAGGCTCTCATTGAGGGGAATTGCAGGCACGGCACCACTCCTTTTTGAGGGCCACCGCCGATGCGCTTCGTTCACTGGATGCCGCATCCGCGGCGGCATCGTTGAACAGATGGTCGTTCCGAGCCGCGCCTATGGAAAGGGCGTAAAATACCAGCTCAGAGCAGGCGAAAAGCGTGTCATCCCGGGGATCTGGCCGCTCCGCCTGCAGCCGGTCAACAACCCTGCACGCAGCCCAGATATGCTAGGAGCCAGGAGGACTGCGTGCCATATTCCGACCGGTCAGACCGACCAGTCGAAAGCTGTCATGATGCGCGAGATCCCGGCCTCCGAAGCCAAGACCAGGCTCCCCCAGCTGCTCGACAACGTCGAGCGCGGCGAAACCCTGATCATCACCCGCCACGGCAAGCCGATCGCACGCCTCGTGCCGGACGAGGATGCGCTTCGCGAAAGACGGGCAAAGGCGATCGAAGAGATCATGGCGCTGCGCAAACACACCGGGCGCACGACCATGGAGGAGTTCCTGGCGTGGCGCCACGAAGGCCCTAAATATTGACCGCCGTCGTTCTGGACGCTTCGGTCACCTCCAACTGGGCGCTGAACGACGAACACCATCCGGTCGCAGTCCGCGCCCTCACCCTCCTCGAAGACGCGCATGCCCACGCCCCCGCCATCTGGTGGTTCGACTGCCGCAACGCCCTCCTCATGGCCGAGCGGCGCGGACGCGTGACCGAAGCGCAAACCGCCGCATTCCTGCAGCAGCTTGCCGCGTTTGACGTGACCCTGGATCGCGATCCCAACGAAGGCAGAATGCTGGACCTCGCCCGGCAACATCGGTTGACGCTCCACGACACCGGCTATCTCGAACGCGCCATCCGCCTTCAGCTCCCCCTCGCCACGCTCGACCGTGCCCTCAACAGCGCAGCCCTTGCCGAAGGCATCGCCCTCATCGGCGCCTGACCCATGCCCCACCCCGACACCTGGCTCACCCCCCGCCCGGAAGGCCTCTACTGCATCCCCGGCGACTTCTTCATCGACCCCACCCGCCCCGTCGACCGCGCCGTCATCACCCACGCCCATTCCGACCACGCCCGCCCCGGCCACCGCCACGCGCTGGCCAGCCCGGCCACCCACGCCCTCATGGCCGCCCGCATGGGCGAATCCGCCTTCGCAGCCACCCAATCCCTCGCCTGGCACGAACCGCTCCGCGCGGGCGACGTCACCATCCGCCTCGCCCCCGCCGGCCACGTCCTCGGCAGCGCGCAGATCATCCTCGATCACAAAGGCGCCCGTGCCGTCATCAGCGGCGACTACAAGCGCACGCCAGACATCACCTGCGACCCGTTCGAACCCATTCCCTGCGACGTCTTCGTCACCGAAGCCACCTTCGCCCTGCCGGTCTTCCACCACCCCGACCCCCACGCAGAAATCCGCCGCCTGCTGGACAGCGTCGCCCTGTTCCCCGAGCGCACCCATGTCGTCGGCTGCTACTCCCTCGGCAAAACCCAACGCCTCATCGCCCTGCTCCGCCAATCCGGCTGGCATCAGCCGATCTGGATGCACGGCGCCCTCACAGCGATGTGCCAGGTCTATGAAGCCCAAGGCATCAGCCTCGGCGACCTCCGCCCCGCCACCATCGCCGCCAAGGACCAGCTGATCGGCCAGATCGTGCTCGCCCCCCCCTCCGCCATCGCCGACCGCTGGGCCCGCCGCCTCGCCGAACCCGTGGTGTGCATGGCCTCGGGCTGGATGCGCGTGCGCCAACGCGCCAAACAAGGCGGCGTCGAACTCCCTCTGGTCATCTCCGATCACGCCGACTGGCCCGAACTCCTCGCCACCATCGACGAAGTGGCCGCTCCGGAAATCTGGGTCACCCATGGCCGCGAAGACGCGCTGATCCACGCAGCCGGCCTGCGCGGCATCAAGGGCCGCGCCCTGCGCCTGATCGGCTACGGCGAGGAGGACGCATGATCGCCTTCGCCCAGCTCCTCGAACGTCTGGCGTTCACCCCCGGCCGCAACGCCAAGCTCGCCCTGCTGCGCCACCATTTCGCCACCCAGCCCGACCCCGACCGCGGCCTCGCGCTCGCTGCCATCACCGGCGACCTGCGCTTCCCCGCCGCCAAAGCCGGCCTGATCCGCGACCTCGCAGCCGCCCGCGCCGACCCAACCCTGTTCGCCCTCTCCTACGACTATGTTGGCGACCTCGCCGAAACCGTCGCCCTGATGTGGCCCGCCAACCCCACCAACACCGCCCCGCCCAGCCTCAGCGAAGTCGTCGAAACCCTCACCACCACCCCGAAATCCGAGCTCCCCGCCATCGTCGCCGCCTGGCTCGACGCCACCGACGCCTCCACCCGTCTCGCCCTCCTGAAACTCATCACCGGCGGCTTGCGCGTCGGCGCCTCCGCCCGCCTCGCCAAAACCGCCCTCGCAGCACTCGGCAACCGCGAAGCCGACGACATCGAGGAAATCTGGCACGGCCTCACGCCCCCATACCTCCCCCTCTTCGCCTGGATCGAATCCCGCGGCCCCCGTCCGGACCCGCTGGACGCCCCGGTCTTCCGCCCCCCCATGCTCGCCCACCCGATCGAACCCGCCGACCTCGCAACCCTCGACCCGTCAGCCTATCGCGCCGAATGGAAATGGGACGGCATCCGCGTCCAGCTCGCCGCCACCACCGGCGGCCGCGCCCTCTACTCCCGCGGCGCCGAGGACATCTCCGCCGGCTTCCCCGAAATCCTCGCCGCCATGGACTTCCAAGCCGTCCTCGACGGCGAACTCCTCGTCATCCGCGACGGCGCCGTCGCCCCCTTCGCCGACCTCCAGCAACGCCTCAACCGCAAAACCGTCAGCGCCAAACTCCAGACCCTGCACCCCGTCGCGGTCCGCCTCTACGACATCCTGTTCGACGGCACCGAAGACCTCCGCCCGCTCCCCTTCGACCAACGCCGCACCCGCCTGGAATCCTGGTTCGCCCGCACCAGGCCCCGCCGCATGGACCTCTCGGAGCCCATCGCCTTCACCACCATCGACGACCTCGCCATCCTGCGCGACAGCGCCCGCGCCGCCTCCATCGAAGGCCTCATGCTCAAACAGGCCGCCAGCCCCTACGTCCCCGGCCGCCCGCGCGGCCTGTGGTGGAAATGGAAACGCGACCCGCTGACCATCGATGCCGTGCTGATGTACGCCCAGCGCGGCCACGGCAAACGCTCCAGCTACTATTCCGACTACACCTTCGGCCTCTGGCAGAACGACCAGCTGCTCCCCGTCGGCAAAGCCTATTCCGGCTTCACCGACGCAGAACTCCTCTTCCTCGACAAATGGGTCCGTGACCACACCACCAACCGCTTCGGCCCCGTCCGCGAGGTCGAACGCGGCCTGGTGCTGGAAGTGGCCTTCGACGCCGCCCAGCTCTCGCCGCGCCACAAATCCGGCGTCGCCCTGCGCTTCCCCCGCATCGCCCGCCTGCGCACCGACAAGCCAGCAGAAGAAGCCGACCAGCTCGCCACCCTCATGGCCCTCGTCGAACGATAGGCTTGTCAGGTGGGCTTCAGCCCACCGAGACAAAACAAAGCAAGAAGTTCTTTCTTTGAAAAGAAAGAACCAAAGAAACTTTTAAACTTAAGGGGTCACCGACACGCCGGAAAAGTCCTGGAACCAGTTGTGCGGCTGGATCACGCCCTTCACCTTGGGGCTCAGCGCCCTTGCATTCACATCATGCGTCACCATCAGAAACAACGCATCGTTGACATACTTCTCATGGATCTTCTGCAACACCGCCGTCTGCCCCGCCGGATCAAACGTGGTGCGCACCTGCGCAATCAACGCATCCATCTCCGGATCACAGTAATACCCCCAGTTCGTCCCGGTCGGCGGCTGCAACGCGCATTCCACATGCCGGATCAGCCCGGTGAACGGGTCCTGGATGAAATACGAATAGTTCATCGCCGTCGCCCCGCGCGCCGAAGGATCCTTCGCGCCGGCGCGCCAGATGTTGATCAGCTGATTCCACTCCACCGTCTCGAACGCGACCTTGATGCCAACCTCCGCCAGGTTCTGCTGCATCAGCTCGTTCATCGGCAGCGGCTGCATCTGCCCGGAGCCGGACGGCGATATCAGCACCTTCGTCACCAGCGGCTTCTCAGGCGTATACCCCGCCTCCTTCATCAGCCGCCGCGCCTCGTCCGGGTTGTACTCCACCTTGAACGTCGGATGCCCGAACCACTGATGCGCCGGCGGCATGAACCCCTCCGCCGGGATCATCAGCCCCGCCAGCAGCTCCTTCATCCCCTCCCGATCGATCGCCAGATTGGCCGCCTTGCGGATGCGGATGTCATTCCACGGTGAGCCCGGAAGGCGCGAAAAGTGCCACGTCCAGTTGTGCGGATAGGCATTGGTGGTGATCTTGAACCCAGCCGCACTGAGCGACTTCGCCGCATCCGGCGCCGGCGCCTCGATCCAGTCCAGCTGCCCCGAACGCAACGCCGCCACCCGCGTGTTGGCCTCCGGCACCGGCACCAGCACCAGTCTGTCGAGCTTGGGAATGCGCGCCTTGTCCCAGTAATCCTTGTTAGGCACCAGCTCCGCCCGCTCCCGCGGCACGAAGGAGACCAGCTTGAACGGCCCGGTGCCCGAAGGCGCCTTCGCCACGTTCTCCCAGTTCCGCCCCTGCTTCTCCCAGTTCGCCGGCGAGGACATCAGAATCCACGCGAGCTGATAGGGCAGGGTGGCATCGGGCGACTTCGTGGTGATCTCCAGCGTCAACGCATCGATCGCCCGATAGGTGAACACCGACGGAATCCGGCTGCGCCCCTGCGAGGACTGACGCTGGTCGAATTGCGGGCTGTCCGTCTTCAGCAGCTTGTCGAGGTTCCACACCACCGCATCGGCCGTGAACACCGAGCCGTCATGGAAACGCACATCCGGCCGCAGCTTGAAGATCCAATGCGTCTTGCTCGCGTCGGCCGGGTCCAAACCCCACGACAAGGCAAGCCCCGGCACCAGGTCAGACGGCTTGGTCTCGCTGCTGAGATCCCAGTTGATCAGCGCGTCATAGACCGTATAGCCCATGAAGCGCTGGCCCTCGCCGCCATTGTCGGTCTGGCCGGTGGTGAGAGGAATGTCGGAAGCGGTCATGCCGATGCGCAGCGTGCCCTGCGCATGGGCGAGGGCGGGCGAAACCAGGCTGGCCGCAAGCACGGCCCGAACAAGAAAACGACGCATCAAACACTCCTGTTGATGCGTCGTTCCCAGCAACAAACGTACCAGACGCGTCAGGCGGCCTTGGCCTCGCGGCGCCGCGTATGCAGCACGAACTCGGTATAGCCGTTCGGCTGCGCACGTCCCTGGAACACCAGGTCACACGCCGCCTTGAACGCCACCCCATCATAGCCCGGCGCCATCGGCGTATAGAGCGGATCGGCCGCGTTCTGCTTGTCCACCACCAAAGCCATCCGCTTCATCGTCTCCATCACCGCCGCCTCGGTGACGATGCCATGATGCAGCCAGTTGGCAATATGCTGGCTGGAGATCCGCAGCGTCGCCCGGTCTTCCATCAGCCCGATGTCATGGATATCCGGCACCTTCGAGCAGCCCACCCCCTGGTCAATCCAGCGGACGACATAGCCCAGAATGCCCTGCGCATTGTTGTCCAGCTCCTGCTGCAGCTCGTCGGGCGACCAGTTCGGCTGGTCCGCCAGCGGAATCGTCAGCAGTGCATCCAGGCTGGCCGGGGCCCGTGTTGCCAGCTCCGCCTGCCGCGCCGCGACATCGACCATATGATAATGCAGCGCATGTAGCGTGGCCGCAGTCGGGGAGGGGACCCAGGCGGTGCTGGCGCCGGCGCGGGGATGGCCGATCTTCTGCACCAGCATGTCGGCCATCCGGTCCGGCGCCGCCCACATGCCTTTGCCGATCTGCGCCCGCCCCAGCAGATGCGCCGCCAGCCCGACATCGACATTGTTGTTCTCATACGCGCCGATCCAGACGGAATTGCGCATGTCGTTCTTGCGCACCATCGGGCCCGCCTCGATCGAGGTATGGATCTCATCGCCGGTGCGGTCGAGGAACCCGGTGTTGATGAACACCACCCGGTCCTTCGCGGCATGGATGCAGGCGGCGAGATTGGCCGAGGTGCGGCGCTCCTCGTCCATGATGCCCATCTTCAGCGTGTTGCGTTCGAGCCCCAGCACGTCCTCGACAGCCGCGAACAGGTCGCGCGCATAGGCCACTTCCTCCGGCCCGTGCATCTTCGGCTTCACGATGTAGACCGAGCCGGTGCGGCTGTTGCGCATGCCGTCATGCTTGTTGAGGTCATGCATGGCGATCATCGACGTGATGGCGGCATCCAGGATCGTCTCCGGAATCTCCGCGCCGCTGAGCGTCACCGCATCGGTGTACATATGGTGGCCCACATTGCGCACCAGCATCATGCTGCGCCCGGGAAGCGAAAGCGTGCCGCCGCTGGGCGTGGTGTAGACGCGGTCCGGGTTCAACCGGCGCTCCAGCGTCTTGCCGCCCTTTTCGAAGCTGGCGGAGAGATTTCCGGTCATCAGCCCGAGCCAGTTGCGATACAGCTCGATCTTGTCGGCCGCATCGACGGCGGCGACGCTGTCCTCGAAATCCATGATCGTCGAGAGCGCCGCTTCCATCACCACGTCAGACAGGCCCGCCGGATCGGTGGCGCCGATCGGGCTGCTCCGGTCGATCACGAGCTCGATATGGATGCCGTTATGCACCAGCACGATGGTGGCGGGCGCAGCGGCGTCGCCGGTATAGCCCGCGAGCTGCGCGGGCGTGGCCAGCGCCGGCACCAGCGCGCCGTTGACAATGCTGTAGCCGGCGCAGTCGGCATGGCTGCCCGACGCGAGCGGCACGGCCTCGTCAAGGAACGCCTTGGCACGGGCCACGACAGCGGCGCCGCGCGCCTTGTTGAAGCCGCGGCCGCGGGCAAGATCGCCGGTCTCGTCGATCGCATCCGTGCCGTACAGCGCGTCATACAGGCTGCCCCAGCGGGCATTGCCGGCATTCAGCGCGTAGCGGGCATTGCTCACCGGCACGACCAGCTGCGGCCCCGCCATGGTGGCGATCTCGGGGTCGACCTTGGAGGTCTCCACGCTGAACGGCGCGGGCTGCGGCAGCAGATAGCCGATATAAGTGAGGAACGCCTGATAGGTCGCGGAATCGAACGGCTTGCCGCGGTTCTCGCGGTGCCAGGCGTCGATCTGCCCCTGCAGCTCGTCGCGGCGCGCCAGCAGAGCTGCGTTGCGCGGGGCGAAGTCGGTGACAATCTGTTCGAATCCGCTCCAGAACGCCTCGGGGCCAAGGCCGGTCCCCGGCAGGGCTTCGGTGTCGATGAAGTGTCGCAGATCAGGGTTGATCGACAGTTGGCTGCTCATTGCTTCTGGCTCCCGCGCTCTCCTCCTGCCCCTGCAATCCGCTTGGATTTCAGCGACCGGCAGGAAGCTGACATAATCGTGCGCTGTTCTTGCCGCGACACCTGTCTTTGTCGAGAACCATCATCGGTCCGCCAGAAGAATTCATTCATCCATGAGCGTGCGCAATGGATTCCGGAGCAGGCCGGCGCCATTCCCGTCCCAGCCTGCTCCGATGCTGGTCGTGCCGGTCGAGCAGATCGCGCAGTACCGCCACCAGATCATGCCCCGGTTCGTCGAAGCCGAGCCCGGCTTCGCCCTCACCGTCGCCCAGCCCCGCATAGGCCATCGCCCAGCCGGCGAACCGCCGCTGCGCAATCGGCTGGAAGCTCAGCACCGTCACATCGCTGTGCCGCAGGTCGCACTGGATCCGCTCGAACAGCGTCTCCACCGGCCCAAGCGGCCCTTCCAGGATCTGGGCGAAATACACCTCGGTGAACAGCAGCGCGCCGGTGATGCCGAGCTGGCGGTTGTTGTGGCGCGCGGTGCCCAGGATCTGCGCCAGTTCACTTCGGTCCGGCCCGCCCGGCCCCATGATGCGGTTGCGGCTGAAATAGCACAGGGCGTGCAGATCAGTATCCATGGCCATGTCCTTCCAGTGCGGTATGCGGATCGAGACTGCGGATCAACGCGGCGAGGGCTTCGTTCGGCACGGCGCGGCTGATCAGAAAGCCCTGCATGGCGGTGCAGCCCGCCCGCGCCGCCACCGCGCGCTGCTGCGGCGTCTCGATGCCCTCGACCACCGTCTCCAGCCCCAGCCCCACGCCGAGGGCCGCGAAGCCGCGGATCATCCATTCGCCCGCCCGGCCGAAGCTGGCATCGCCGTCCTGGCCGAAATCGGCGACGAAGCAGCGATCGATCTTGAAGCGCGAGAACGGATGCGCCCGCAGCCGGCCCAGCGACGCCGTCCCGGTACCGAAATTGTCCAGCGTCAGCGCCAGCCCCAGCCGATGCAGGCTGACCAGCGTGTCGCAGGGCTCATCGGCCAACGCCTCTTCGGTCAACTCCAGTTCCAGACGTCCTGGATCGAGGCCGGAATCGTGCAGCGCCCGGTCCACGGCGCCGATCAGGCCGGCCCCCTGGTGCAGCTGGGCAGGCGACAGATTGACCGACACGTGCAGATCCGCAGCGCCTTTCCACCCGGCCGCGTCCCGGCAGGCCGTGCGCAGCACCCATTCCCCCAACGGCTCGACCAGCCCGATCTCCTCCGCCAGCGGCAGGAACGCCGCCGGTCCGATCAGGCCGCGCACCGGATGACGCCAGCGCAGCAGCGCCTCGAACCCGAGCAGCGCGCCGTCGGCCAGGCGGATCTGCGGCTGGTAATGCAGTTCGAACTGCTGACTGACCAACCCGCGGCGCAGCGCCATCTGCTGCTGCAGCATGGCCACCTGCAGATCGCCCTCCAGCGCCTGGCGGATCCGGGCCCGCTCGTACAGCGACGGCTCGAACGGATGGATCTCCGCCGGGCCCTGCAGCCGCGCGGCATGCTGTCGGTCCTGGGCGGCCTGCAGCCAGCCCGCCACGTCTGCCCCCGGCGGCGCCTTGGTGCAGGTGACGCAGGTGCCAAGGCTGAGCACATGGCCGCTGACGGCATAGCTGCGCCCCAGCAGATCCAGCAGCCGCGCCTCCGCCTCCGCATCAGCCTCCTCCAGCACCAGGGCGAAGGTTTCCCGTCCGACTCGTGCCACCAGCAGCGCAAGCGGCACCGCCGTCCGCAGCCGCTGCGCCACCCGGCACAGCAGCCGGTCATGCACCAGCAGGCCGAGCTGCGCATCAAGCGTGTGGAACCGGTCGATATCGATCAGCAACAGCACCGGCTCCGACCCGCGCGGCGTCTGCAGCAGCTCCTCCAGATATTCCGCCAGCCGGCGCGGCGAGGCCACCCCGCCCAGCCAGTCGGTTGACAGGTCCGGCGTGTCCGCCACCAGCGGACTGCCATGCGGCCAGCTGTCATGGCCCAAGCCATCCTGGCCGTGACGTGCGGAATGGTCTGGCGCGAAGGCCGATGCGGCGTGTTGCATGCGCTGGCTCCTCGGCGTCCTGCGACGCGGTGAAGAAGTGAACGCAGCCAGAGTGCTTTACGAAACTAAAGAACCTGTAAACAGAACACGACACCTCGCTGTTTCATCTGGTTGACACCCAGCGCCGCAAGCCCTGGGTGTTTCGCCATCCTGACAGTCCACCGCCCGGCGCCCCGCCGCCGCGCTCTCCGCTCTTGGCAGGATGCGTCGATCATGCGATGTTAGCGGTAACATAATCTGCAACAAATCCGCAGACGCGGTCAGCCGACAAGGGGACGGAGTGGGTTCAGGTCGATCCGCGCGGAATGATCGTGAACGGCAGCAGCACCCGCCCCGGGGACGCCGCCCCGTTGATGCGCGCCAGCAGCTGTTCGGCGGCGATGCGCCCGATCTCCGCCCCATCCACCCGCACCGTGGAGAAGCCCGGCTCGCTGCCGCGGCTCAGCTCGAAATCACCGAACCCGCACACCGCCAGCTGCTCCGGCACCGCAAGGCCGCGCATGCGCGCCTCGGTGATCGCGCCGAACGCCACCAGATCAGAGCTGCCGAACAGCGCGGTGCGCTGGCCGAGCAGGGGGGCGATGTCACGCAGCCCCTGCCGCCCGTCCTCGATCAGGCTGGGCGCGTTGAGAATCCGCTCCGCCACCAGTGCCAGGCCGCAGGCGCGCACCCGCGAGACGAAGCCATGGCGCCGCGCCCCCGCCCGCGGATCGCGCGCCGACAGGATGGCGAAATGGGTATGCCCGTCCGCGATGAAGAAATCCGCGACCGCTGCCCCCAGCGCCTCATGATCGAAGCCCACCAGCACGTCGGTCGGCCGGTCCGAATTGTCCCAGATCTCCACCACCGGCACCCGCGCATCGGCCAGCAGCGCCTGGATGGCGGGCGAGCGGTGCGCCCCGGTCAGCAGCAGCCCGTCCGGCCGGCGCGCCAGCACGGCGCGGATCAGGCTGTCCTCGCCGCCCTCGCCGTAGCCGGACAGCGCGAGCATCACATGGTAGCCGGCCGCACCGAACGTCTCGGTGAAGGTGCGCACCGGCTCGTTGAACATCGGGCTCGCGATCGTCGGCACCACGGCTGCGATCATGCGGCTGCGGCGCGAGCTGAGCCCCCCCGCGATCAGGTTCGGCACGTAGCCGAGCTGCTCGATCGCAGCCTTCACCCGCGCCGCGGTAAGCGCCGAGACCCGGTCGGGCGTGTTGAGCACACGGCTCACGGTCATGGGGGCAACGCCCGCGAGAGCTGCTACATCGGTGATCTTGACCGAGGCGAAGGGTCCACGGGCACGGCTGGTCACTTCCTGGGTCTCTTTGATTCGGGCCATTTCGCCACCGTAGCCTGTGCACCAGATTGGCGTAAGAGTGCGGCGCCCGCGCGTCGCGTGACAACAAACCACCAGGGGAGTCTGCAATGACCGAATTCACACGGCGCGGCGTCATCGGCGCCGCCGCCTCGATCGCCGCCATCGGTGCGGCAGGTCCGGCGCATGCCGAGGCCATGACGATCAACATCGTCGATGTCGCGGGCAACCTCGCCTTGACCCGCGATGGCTTCGAGGCCTTCCGCAAGGCCAATCCGGCCAAGGTCAGCCGCATCAGCTACACCCAGGCGCCGGCGCCCGAGATTCCCGGCAAGCTGCGCGCCCAGCAGGACGCCAACCATGTCGATATCGACCTGGTGCTGTCCGGCAACGACGCCCTGGCCGCCGGCATCGAGCTGAAGCTGTGGGCGCCGCTGCTGACCCAGTATGCCGACAAGCTGCCCAAGCTCGCCGACATCCTCACCCCCATGGCCGCCAAGCTGCAGGGCGCCGCCGAGGGCCAGGCCGTGGTGGTCGCCACCTGCCCGGGCGGCCCGATTCTGGAATGGATGCCCGACAAAGTGAAGACCGCGCCCACCACCGCCGAGGAGCTGCTGGCCTGGTGCAAGGCCAACCCGAAGCGCTTCATGTACGCCCGCCCGGCCAATTCCGGCCCCGGCCGCGCCTTCATGATGGGGCTGCCTTACATCCTCGGCGACAGCAACCCGCGCGACCCGAAGGACGGCTGGGCCAAGACCTGGGCCTATCTCGAGGAGATGAGCAAATACGTCGAATACTACCCGACCGGTACGGCTGCCGTCATGAAGGAGCTCGGCGAGGGCTCGCGTGACATGATCGCCAGCCATGTCGGCTGGGACATCAATCCCCGCGTGCTCGGCGTGGTGCCCAAGGAAGCCCGGATCGGCACGCTGAAGGGGTTCCACTGGATCGCCGACAGCCATTTCATGTGCGTCCCCAAAGGCCTCTCGCCCGAGAAGATGGCGCTGGTGCTGGAACTGGTCAGCTTCATGATGCTGCCGGCGCAGCAGGCCTACACCTATGATCTCGGGTATTTCTATCCGGGCCCGGCGGTGAAGGACGTGCCGATCACGATGGCGCCGAAGTCGAGCCAGGATGCCATCGCCGAGTTCGGCCGGCCGGAATACGCGAAGCTGATTGCCGACAATCCGATCGAGCTGCCTTTGGATGCGGCGCCGCTGGTGTATGCGTTCAATCGGTGGGATCAGCAGGTTGGTAGCAAGGTTGGGAAGTAAGGCGTTCTTTTTTTGAAAAAAAAGAACCAAAAAAACTTCTATCCGTGGGGCGAGGCTGACCGACAGCGCGCACCCAGCGGATAAAAGTTTTTTGGTTCTTTTTTTCAAAAAAGAACCTCTTCCTCTGGAAAAATAACATGTCCCTCAAAGACTTCCGCGCCCTTCGTCTCGACTCCATGAGCCGCGAATTCGGCTCCCTGAACGCCCTCAAGGGCATCACGCTGACGGTCGAGCGCGGCGAGTTCATCGCCTTGCTCGGCCCGTCCGGCTGCGGCAAGTCCACCGCGCTGAACTGCCTCGCGGGCCTGCTGCCGCTCTCCTCCGGCAGCATCTGGCTCGACAACAAGCGCGTCGACACGCTGGGCCCGGAGCAGCGCGGCTTCGGCATGGTCTTCCAGAACTACGCCCTGTTCCCGCACATGAATGTGGCCCGGAACATCGGCTTCGGCCTGCGCATGCAGAAGCGCCCGAAGGACGAGATCGACCGCCGCGTCGCCGAGGCCATCCGCCTCGTCCGCCTCGGCGCCCAGGCCGAGAAGCTCCCCGGCCAGATCTCCGGCGGCCAGCAGCAGCGCGTCGCCATCGCACGCGCCATCGTCGTGGAACCGCCGCTGGTGCTGATGGACGAGCCGCTCTCCAACCTCGACGCCAAGCTGCGCCTGGAGATGCGCGCCGAGATCCGCCGCATCCACACCTCGCTCGGCTGTGCCACCATCTACGTCACCCACGACCAGGACGAGGCGCTCTCGCTGGCCGACCGCATCGTGGTCCTGCGCGACGGCGAGATGCGCCAGGTCGGCACACCGGAGGAGCTGTACAGCCGCCCCGCGCATCCGGATGTCGCGGAATTCATGGGCTTTCGCAACGTGGCCCAGACCACCGCGCGCTTCGAAGGTGGCCTGCACGTCACCCTCGGCCCGGCCGTGCTGGCCGCAACCGCGGTCACCATCACCAGCGACGGCCCCGCCATCCTCGCCATCCGCCCGGAAGACCTGACCCCCCGTGCCGGCGGCCCGATCCACGCCGTCGTCCAATCCGCCGAATACCGCGGGCGGGATTTCTACGGCGTGGCCACCACCGCCGAAGGCACGGAGCTGTATTTCCGCTCCGAAGATCGCGTCACCACCGGCGAGACCCTGTCGCTCGGCGCAGATCCCAACCGCGTCCTGGTCTACGCCGCATGAGCCTGCGCCAGTCCCTGGCCCGCAAAGGGCTCGACGGGGTGACGATGCTGCTGCTGCCCGCGGCCCTCTTCATCATCGCCCTGTTCATCTACCCGTTCCTCTACGGCCTGGTGCTGTCCTTCCAGCCCAAGGTCGGCGGCCTGCTGGCGAACTATCAGAAATTCTTCGGCGATCCGTTCCTGTACGACACCATCGCCAAAACCCTGTGGATCGCCGTGCCGGTGACGCTGCTCAACGTCGCCTTCTCGGTCCCGGTGGCGCTGCGTGTGCGCCTCATGCGCAACCCGCGCCTGCTCACCACCATCCTGGTCATCCCGATCACGCTGGGCACGGTGCTGGTCGCCGAAGGGATGCTGAACTATTTCGGCCCGCGCGGCTGGTTCAACCGCACCCTGTTGGAATTCGGCCTGTCCGCGAACCCGATCCGGCTGATCCACAACTACTGGGGCGTGTTTCTCTCGCTGGTCATCACCGGCTTCCCGTTCACCTTCCTGCTGACCCTGTCCTACGTCACCGGCATCGACCCCGCCCTGGAACAGGCCGGCGCCATGCTCGGCGCCCGCGGCTGGCAGCGGTTCAGGACCATCATTCTGCCCCTGCTCATTCCGGGCCTGATGATCACCTTCTGCCTGTCCTTCGTGCAGGCCTTCTCGGTGTTCCCCTCCGCCGTGCTGCTCGGCGCCCCCGCCGGTGACACGCGGGTGATTTCGGTTGCCGCCTACACCGCCGCATTCGAGGAATACGACTACTCCATGGCCTCGGCCATCGCAATGATCATGGCGACCGTCCAGGTCGTCATCGTCGCCCTCCTGCTCGGCGCCCAATCCCTGTTCTATCGCGGCCCGGCCGGCGGCGGGAAAGGCTGACCCCATGATCCGCACCTCCTCCATCGGAACCCGCCTTTGGGCCTGGGCCGTCTGGCTCCTCGTGGCCTTTTTCATCGCCAATCTGCTTGGCCTGATCGCAACCGTGGTGGTGAACTCCTTCTCCACCCGCTGGTTCACCACCTGGCTGCCGGTCGGCTTCACCCCGAAATGGTACGTCTCTGCCTGGGACGAGTTCCAGCTGCCCGACGTGCTGATCGCCACCTTCACCGTGGTCGGTGCCGTCGTGTTGATCTCCGGCCTGCTCGGCGTTCCCGCCGCCTACGCCATGGCGCGCCGCGAATTCCCCGGCAAGCGCTTCATCATGCTGCTGTTCCTGCTGCCCATGCTGGTGCCGCCCATCACCTTCGGCATCCCGCTCGCCACCGTGCTCTACCAGGCCGGTGCCGCCGGCTCCGTCTCGGGCGTGATCCTCGCCAACCTCGTCCCCACCGTGCCCTTCGTCATCCTGGTGATGATCCCCTTCATCCAGCAGATCGACCCGCGCGTGGAACAGGCCGCCCGCGTGTTCGGCGCCGGCACCTGGCGCATGTTCGTCCACGTCCTGGTGCCGCTGCTGACCCCCGGAATCCTGGCCGCCCTGCTGCTGGTGCTGGTGCGCACCATCGCCATGTTCGAACTGACCTTCCTCACCGCCGGCCCCACCAGCCAAACACTGGTGGTCGCCCTCTACTACGCGGTGTTTGCCGCAGGTGTGCGCGCCGGACAGTCAGTGGACGCGATGGCGGTGATCTATATGATCACCACGCTCGCCTGGCTGCTGCTTGCCCTGCGTTTCGTCAACCCCACGCAGATCGTCACCCGCGCAAAACGTGGCTGAATGAGAAGTGGTGTTGCGAAGCCATTTGTGCGCCTATGTCGCCATGGCAAAACACAAGTTCATGGTGGGCGAGCGGGTGGAATTCACACCCGGCCGCTTCGACGGCAATGTTCCGCGCGGCGTGTACACCGTGGCCCGGCTAATGCCGAGCGAAACGGCGGACATGCAGTACCGGATCAAAAGCGCACGCGACAGCCACGAGCGCGTGGTCCGCGAGAGCCAGCTTCGTCGAGGCTAGAGCAATATGGCTTTAGGTGGACTCACCGTGCCATAAAATTGCTCGTTAAAACAAAAAGCTAGAGCGGGGTGGCATCGCCTATCAGATGCCACCCCGCTCTAGGCCGCCAGCTAGACCATCTGAACGCTGACTGGAGTTGATAACGATGGCCTTCAAGCCGAACTACAATCAGCAACGCGCCGAGCGCAACCGCGCCAAGCAGGCGAAAAAAGAAGAGAAACAGCGCGAACGCGAAGCCGAAGTCGCCCGCCGCAAGGCCGGCGGACTGCCGCCACTCGCCGACGAACCGCTGGCCTCAGACATCCTTGAAGAATCCGTGGAACTCAACGAAGGAGGCCACGATGGCTCCGCCGCGGCGTAAAATCGAAACCAGCTTCGTCTTCTTCGACGTCCAGTACGTCGACGGCACCCGAACCTCCAACCGAAAGGTGCCCGCCACCGCCCTCGGCGGACTCGATGGCGATGAGCCGGCGCGCAAGATCATCGAAGCCCAGGATCATGAGATCGGGCTGGCCTCGGGCAAGCCGCGGCCGGAGATACAGTCGCTGTCGCGGACGCCGGCGAAGAAGAGTGAGCCGGTTTGAGCAAGCGGTTCTTTTTTGAAAAAAAGAACCAAAAAACTTTCTAACTTCTGGCGCGCTCACTCGGAGAGACCTGCTTGTTCCCCGAACTGACAACCCCGCGGCTTCGGCTGCGGGGGCCGGAGTCCGCGGATCTCCACACCAGCATGGAACTGTGGGGCAATCCCGAGGTCAGCCGACACATCACCGCTGTGCCGCAGACCCGCGAAGCCTGCTGGAACCGCATCCTCCGCTACGTCGGCCACTGGCACATCATGGGCTACGGCTACTGGATCGTCGAACGCCACGCCGACCACGCCTTCGTCGGAGAACTGGGCTTCGGCTGCGGCAAACGCGATATCAGCCCACTGCTCACCGATGACCCCGAAATCGGCTGGGTCCTGACCCCCGCCATGCACCGCCAAGGCTACGCCACCGAAGCCGCCACCGCCGCTCTCGCCTGGCGCGACACCACCCTGCCACCCGGCCCCACCAACTGCATCATCTCGCCGCACAACACCCCGTCCCTGAAGCTGGCCGCCCGCCTCGGCTTTTCCGTGGTGACGGAAACGCACTATCACGACCACGAAATCCGCATCCTGAAGCGGCCGTAGCCCGCATGGCGCTTGGGCCATGCGGGTCACGCCAGACGAAGATCGGTCCGCCTGAAATCATCGCCCGTGAACAGCAAGGCCCGCCCATGGTTGCGCGCCATGGCATAGGTGAAACAATCACCCATGTTCAACTGCGCCGGATGCCCGCGCCCCTTGCCATACCGCGCCGCCGCATCAGGCGCCGTCGCCACTTCCGCCTCACCGATCGGCGCGATCTCGATCCCGGTCAGCTTCAGAAAATCTCTGACATCCCGCTCACACTGCGCCAGGCTGTCAGGGCGGATCCGGCATACCGCCAGCACTGCCTCAAACACCGAAACCGGCGACGTGATCGGTGAAACCGCCCGCTCCAATCTCTCGGACAGCACGTCACATCCAGGTTCAGCCATCATGATGGCCACGATGGCCGAAGCGTCGACGAACATCAGTCTTCGTCGTTGAGTGAGTCGTAGAGCGCCTTGTCCGCCACCAGTCCAGAAGCCGGACGCGCGGCGATCCGCTGCTGCAACGGCCGCAGCCGCTCGCGCAACGGAATCTCAGCGTCGCGCCGCTGCAATTCATGCATCAGCGCCAGACGCACCGCCTCGGTCTTGGTCACCTGCGCCCGTGCCGCCAGCCTCTCGGCAAGCTGGTTCACGTCCTCGCTGCGAATGTTGAGAGGCATGCAACCCTCCGTCTACACACCACCAACATAGCGTATACACACGCCAACTGCCAGCAACGCCTCACGCCGTCAGAGTCCGCCGCACCGCATCCTGCCATCCGGCGTAGAGACGATCATGCGAAGCCCGATCGCCTGATGGCACGAACCGGCGCTCCAGCGCCCAGCGCGCACCGAACGCCTCCGGCTCCGGACACAGTCCGGCCGCCCACCCCGCCAGATAGGCCGCCCCCAGCGCCGTCGTCTCCAGCACGACAGGACGATCGACCGGCGCGCCCAGCTGGTCCGCCAGGAACTGCATCGTCCAGTCGCTCGCCACCATCCCGCCATCCACCCGCAGCACCGCCGGCGCCACCTCCGGCCAGTCCGCATGCATCGCCGCAATCAGATCCCGCGTCTGAAACGCCACGCTCTGCAACGCCGCCCGCGCCAGCTCCGCCGGCCCGGTGTTGCGCGTCAGCCCGACCAGCGCGCCGCGCGCCTGCGCATCCCAATGCGGCGCCCCCAGACCTGTGAACGCGGGCACCAGATACACCGCCTGCGCAGGATCGGCCCGCGCCGCCAGCCCGCCGGCTTCATCCGCCCGCGCGATCACGCCCAACCCGTCGCGCAGCCACTGCACCGCAGCTCCCGCGACAAAGATCGCTCCTTCCAGCGCATAGCGTCGCACCCCACCGAACTGCGAGGCCACCGTCGTCAGCAGCCGCTGCCCCGAGGACACCGGCGTGGTGCCGGTGTTGATCAGCAGAAAGCAGCCGGTACCGTAGGTGGACTTCACCATTCCCGGCTGAAAGCATGCCTGGCCGATGCTGGCGGCCTGCTGGTCGCCTGCGATGCCCATCACCGGCACCGGCGCTCCCAGCACCTCCGTCATCCCGAACAGACCGGCACAGTCCCGCACCTCCGGCAGCATCGTGGCCGGCACCCGGAACAGATCGAGCAATTCCGGGTCCCAGACGCCCGCATGGATGTCGAGCAGCGCCGTCCGGCTCGCATTGGTCGCATCCGTCGCGTGCACGCCGGTCAGCCGCCACAGCAGCCAGGTATCGACCGTGCCGAACGCCAGATGCCCCGCCTCGGCTGCCGCCCTGGCGCTATCCACGTGATCCAGGATCCACGCGATCTTGGTGGCACTGAAATACGGATCGAGCAGCAGCCCGGTCCGCTGCGTCACCAGCGCCTCATGCCCCGCCGCCCGCAGCCCGGCACAGATCTCCGCCGTCCGCCGATCCTGCCACACGATGGCGGGATGCACCGCCCGGCCCGTCCGCCGATCCCACACAACGGTCGTTTCCCGCTGGTTGGTGATCCCGATCGCGGCCACGGTCTCGCCCGCCGCCGCCTCCACGAGCACGGCAATCGCGTGGGAAATCAGATCCTCCGGATCATGCTCCACCCATCCCGAAGCCGGATAGAACTGCGGCAGATCCCGCCGCGCCACCCGCACCGGCGACAACCCCGGCGCCTGAAACGCGATCGCCCGGGTCGAGGTCGTCCCCTGATCGAGCGCCAGAACCAGCCCGCTCATCACACCCCGCCAAGCTTGCCCAACAGCCGCACATGGCTGCGCAGCCCATGCTCGAAGCATGTCACATCGAACTTCTCGTTGGGCGAGTGCGGCTGGTCGTCCTCCAGCCCGAACCCCATCAGCAGGCTGTCGATGCCCAGCAGCCGCCGGAAGCTTCCCACCACCGGGATCGACCCGCCGCAGCCGATCAGCACGGCCTCCCTGCCATATTCCTCGCCCAGCGCCTCACGGGCCGCGGCCACGAACACGCTGTCGGTCGCCACCTCGATACCGGCGTTGCGGCTGTGCCCCTTGAATTCCAGCTGTGCATCCGCCGGCACCCGGTTGCGGATGAACGTCTTGAACGCCTCGGCCACACGCTGCGGATCCTGCCCCGGCACCAGCCGAAAGCTCACCTTGGCGCCGGCTTCGGCCGCGATCACCGTCTTGCCGCCCTGGCCCTGATACCCGCCCCAGATGCCGTTGATATCCGCGGTCGGCCTGGCCCAGAGCCGTTCCAGCGCGGTGCGATCGACCTCGCCGACCGGCGTGCGCAGCCCGATATCGCCAAGGAACTTGCCCTCATCGAACCCCAGTCCGGCCCATTGCGCCGCAAGCGCGGGCGGAATGTCGCTCACCCCGTCATAGAACTCCGGCAGCTGGATCCGCCCCTGCGCGTCATGCAGCTGTCCCAGCGCGTGGGTCAGCGCATTGATCGGGTTCAGCGCCGAGCCGCCATACACGCCGGAATGCAGATCGCGCGACGGTCCGCGCAGGATCACCTCCATATACGCCATGCCGCGCAGGCTGGTGGTCAACGCCGGTGTATCGATGTCCCACATCCCGGTATCGGAAATCACCGCCACATCCGCCTTGAGCTCCGGCAGATTGGCGGACAGAAACGCGTCCAGGCTCGGACTGCCGATCTCCTCCTCGCCCTCGATCAGCACCGTGATCCGCACCGGCATCGTGCCCATCGCGGCATGCCAGGCACGGAACGCGCCGAGCCACATCGCCACCTGGCCCTTGTCGTCCACCGCCCCGCGCGCCACCACCCGCAGCCCGTTCGGCCCGTCCACGATGGCGGGCTCGAACGGCGGGCTGGTCCACAGCTCCAGCGGCTCCGGCGGCTGCACGTCGTAATGCCCGTAATACAGCAGATGCGGCGCCTCCGGCCCCGGCCCCGCATGATGCGCCACCACCACCGGCTGCCCCGCGGTCTCGCGCACCTCGGCGGTGAACCCCAGGCTGGCCAGCTCGGCGCGGGCGAACTCGGCCGCCGTCCGGCAGTCATGCGCATGCACCGACTGTGCCGAGATGCTGGGAATGCGCAGCCAGTCGAGCCAACGCGCCTGGGCGTCCGGCATGCCCGCGTTCGCGAGGTCGAGGGCATGCTGCGTGCTGGTCATTCGGTGTCGTCCTTCTGCTGGCCATAGCGCCCATAGCGCGCGATGGCGTCCTCGATCTCGCGGGAGGTCAGCAGACGCGGCCGGCCCGCGGCCCGTGCCAGCAGATATTGCCGGCACAGCGCCTCCAGCCGTATCGCCGCCGCCAGCGCCCCCTCAGGCGTGGAAGCGTGGCAGATCATCCCGTGATTGGCCAGCAGGCACGCCGTGCGCCCCGCGATCGCCTGCGCCGCCAGACGCGCCAGCGCCGGCGTGCCGAACGTGGCATAGGGCGCACACCGCACATCCTCGCCGCCGAACTCCGCCACGTTGTAGTGAAACGCCGGCAGCGGCAGGTTGAGGCACGCCAAAGCCGTCGCCTGGTCGGAATGCGTGTGCACGATCACCTGCGCCGCCGGGTCCTGCGCATAGATCGCCGCATGCAGCTCCCACTCGGACGATGGCTTCCACAAGTCCTGCCATCGCCCGTCCAGCGTCATCGCCACGATCTGCGCCGGCGCCAGCGTCTCCGCGCCGCAGCCGGTCGGCGTGATCAGCATGCCGTCCCCGTCGCGCGCGCTGACATTGCCGCTGCTGCCGATCAGCATGTCCCGCGCCGCCAGCGCCCGATACAGCCACACCAGCCGGTCACGCATCAGTTCAGCCCCGCGAAACTGCCATCCCGCCGCGGATCAGCCGCCCCAAGCCAGCCCGCCCCGTCGCGGCGCAGCACCACGTTGCCGGTGTCGATCGGCTCGATCTCCACCCGATGTCCCATTGCCATCAACGCATCGCGCAGGGCAGGGGAGGTGCCGGTCTCCAACGCCACATGATCCGGATCAGCCGCATGCGCATGCGGCGCCGCCAAAGCCGTCTCCAGCGACATGTGCCGGTCCTGCACATCCATGATCAACGCCGCCAGCGTGTCGGGAATCTGCGCGCCCCCGGCCCCGCTGGCCACCAGCATCGGCGTGCCGTCCGCGGCCAGCCCCAGAGTCGGCGCCACCGGCGACAGCGGCCGCTTGCCGGCCTCCATCTCGTTTGCGTAGTGCCCGGGCGTGCCGGGCAGGGTGGTCGGCGGCGGCGGTGCGAAATTGATCAGCGCATTGTTGAACACCATCCCCATGGCGCCGATCCGCGCCCCGAAATGCAGATTGATCGTGCTGGTCATCGCCAGCGCCCGTCCGCTCGCGTCCACCACCGCCAGCGCCGAGGTGCCGGCCTGGGGCGCCCCCGGATCATCCGCCCGCGCGTCATCCTCCGGCAGCCCCGGCGGCGCCCCAGGCTGCGGCCGGCTCAGGCTGCGATCGGCGGGGATGTCAGCGGCCCGGCGCCGCAGATAGCCCGGGTCGAGCAGCCCCGCCACCGGCACATCGACGAACCCGGGGTCGGCCAGATACCGCCGCCGATCCGCCTCGGCGAGCCGGCTCGCCTCCAGAAACCGATGCAGATAGCCAGCCTCCGCAAGATCGCCGGGCCCTGCCATGGCCAGGATCTGCAGCATCACCACCCCGCCCAGCGCCGGCGGCGGTGCCGTGCACAGGCGCAGATCCACGAACGGCGCGCAGATCGCAGGCCCTACCCGCGGCTGATAGTCCCGCAGATCCGCCGGCGTGATCAGCGAGCGATGCGCCCCCTGGCCCAGCGCCTGCAGCACCGAGTCCAGCCCGCCCTCGGCATAGAGCCCCGCCGCACCCAGCCGCGCCACACGGCGCAGCACCGCGACATAGTCCGGATTGCGATAGCTCTGTCCCACCGCCAGCACCGTGCCGTCCTGCGCCAGATACCGCTCCGCCAGCGTCCCAAGCAGCGCCGGGGCGCCGGGCTGCGACAGCAGGTCATGCAGCGAACGGCTCATCCCGGTACCCTGATCGGCCAGCGTGATCGCCGGCGTGAACAGATCGGCCCAAGGCAGTCTGCCGAACGCGTTGTGCGCTGCCTGCAGCACCGGCAGCGTGCCCGGCACACCCACCGCACGCGCACTGAACGCCACCTCGCGCGGATCGAGCAGCTTGCCGCCGCGGGTGACCGCAACCGATGGCGGCGCCTCGCTCGGCGCCGTCGGCATGCCGTCATACACCGTTACATCCTTGCTATCAGGCGCGGCTGTCACCAGCACCGTGCCGCCCAGAAACCCCGAGGCCTGCGGCTCCACCAGCCCCAGCACCGCCTGGGCGGCAATCGCCGCATCGATCGCCGAACCGCCGCGACGCAGCATCTCCAGCCCCGCCGCGGTCGCCCTCGGATCGGCGGTGACGATGGCCTGGCGCGGCAGCGACGCTGCAGCCTCGGCCGCCACAGGCGCGGGCACCGGCGCGCAGGACGCAAGCACCACACCCAGCACAACCCCGAGCGCACAGGCGTGCACGGCACGCAGACGCATCATCCATCCTCCAGCAGACCTGGTCGGATTGGCAGGTTCGGGGGAGGAGGTAAAGACAGAACAGAAGTTCTTTTTTGAAAAAAAGAACCAAAAAACTTTTATTCGGCTGGCGCTCCCCTCCGGAGTGAGGTCCGCTCAAAGGAATGAAAGTCTTTTGTTTCTTTTCTTCAGAAAAGGAGATGCTTAACTATGCCCGAGCGAGACAATCCCCATCTCGCGCATGGTGTCCGCCACCGCCGCCATCGCCTCGCCCATGTCCTCCTCGGTCACATCCCCCATGCAGCCGATGCGGAACGTGTCGGCCAGCGCCAGCCGCCCGGGAAAGATGATGAAGCCGCGCGCCTGCATCCCCTCGAACAGCTTCTGAAAGCTGAACGCCGGGTGATCCGGATTGTGAAACGTGGCGACGATCGGCGAGGCATGCGCATCCGGCACCACGGTTGCAAACCCCATCTGCCGCATGCCATCGACCAGCCTGCGCCAGTTGCGCTGATACCGCGCCAGACGGGCCTCCGACCCGCCTTCCGCCGCATGCTCCCGGCAGGCCTGCGAAAACGCCGCCAGCACCTGTGTCGGCGGCGTGAACCGAAACGCCCCGGTGCGGTCCATGTGCTGGTTCTGGTCCCACAGATCCAGCGCCAGCGACGGCGCCGTGCCGCGCGCATTCTCCAGCGCCGTCTTCTGCACCACCGACCAGCCGATCCCCGGTGCGGCCTGCATGCACTTGTTCGACGACACCGTCACCGCCTGGAACCCAAGCTTCCTCGCATCCAGCGTAATCGCGCCAAAGCTCGCGACCGCATCGATGAACAGGCCGAGATTGCGCCGCTTGCACAGCTCCGCCAAGCCCTCCAGCGGGTTCAGCACCCCGGTGCTGGTCTCGCAATGCACCACCATCACATGCGTGATCGCAGGGTCCGCCACCACCGCCGCCTCGAACTGGGCCACCGTCGCCGGCTCGAACGGCTGGGTGCGAATGACGGCGCAAGGCTTGCCCACATGCTGGCAGATCTCGATCAGCCGGTCGCCATACACGCCGTTGGTATGGATCAGCACCTGGCCGCCCAGCGGCACCAGGGCGGACAGCACCGCCTCGTTGGCATAGGTGGCGCTGCCCGGCAGCGGAATGGCCGTGTAGGCGCCCTCCCCATGCACCAGGCTCACCATATAGTCGCGCGCGAACTTCAGATCCGCCTGGAACGCGACACCGCCGGACGCGCGGTCCTTCAGCATCACCATCTTGGTCGACATCGAGATGCTGACCGGCCCCGGGGTCAGCAGCAACGGATCGGACGCGTCTCTCGGCATGGTTCCGTCTCCTGGCAGATGGGGAATGATCTGCAAATTCCGTGCGCGAGGCCAGCGCGCCGGCGCGCGGCGACGCTGTCGGGCGCGATCGGGGCGAATGCCGCGCAAACGCGCAGCAGCTGCCCGGAACCGCGCCATTCTGGTCTGAATGACTGCTTTTCCTTCCGCCATCGCTTCCATTTGGCTTGACGCGCCCCAGCGCCCACCGCCTAGGCTCGAGTGTCGATGGTGTCAGTAGGAGCGTTCATATGACGCGGTTTTGGGGCGGCATCCTTGCCGCGTGTCTGTCGCTTTTCCTCACGATCCAGGCGCAGGCCGCGGTGCGCGGCGGCACCTTCGTGTTCGCCCGCGCCATCGACAGCCAGTTCCTCGACCCCACCCAGACCGCGCAGAACGCCGATATCTGGATCTCGCTGAACCTCTATGACACGCTGCTGCTCGCCAGCGCCGACGGCAAGTCCACCGAGCCGGGCCTCGCCTCGGCCTATGAGGTGCTCGACGGCGGCAAAACGCTGAACTTCACCATGCGCCCCGGCATCAAGTTCGCCGATGGCTCGCCGATCCTGCCGAGCGATGTGAAATGGTCGCTCGACCGCGCCCGCAGCAAGGAGGACGGCGGCGAGTTCGCCTTCCTGCTGGCCTCCATCGACAGCATCGAGCTGTCGGGCACCGACAAGGTGCTGCTGCACATGAAGCACCCCGACCCGGTGATCCTGCAGGCGCTGGCCACCTTCAACGCCGGCATCATGTCGGAGAAGCTGTTCATGGCGGCCCCCGGCAAGGACAATCTGGAAAGGGCCAAGGCCTTCGCCGACCACCCGATCGGCTCCGGCCCGTTCGTGCTGAAAAGCTGGACGCGCAATTCCGAAATGGTGCTGGAACGCAACCCGTACTACTGGAAGCCCGGCACCGACGGCAAGCCGCTGCCGTATCTTGACGCGGTGAAGTTCGTCATCATCCCTGACGACGCCACCCGCATCCTCAAGCTCAAGGCCGGCGAGATCGATGCCGCCGAGTTCATCCCCTATTCGCGGGTGCAGGAGCTGAAGGCCGATCCGAAGCTCAACATGGTGCTGTTTCCCGCCGCCCAGGTGAACTACTTCACCCTCAACACCCGCCCCACGCTGAACGACGGCACCAAGAACCCGCTGAACGATGTGCGGGTGCGCCAGGCGCTGAATTACGCCACCGACAAGGATGCGATGATCCAGGTCGTGTCCTACGGCGCCGGCACGCCGCAGCAGAGCTTCATGCCGATGTCCACGCCGCTCTCCTATGGCACCGGCCCGCTGTATCCGTATGACGTGGCCAAGGCCAAGAAGCTGCTGGCCGAGGCCGGCTATGCCAAGGGCTTCACCGTCACCTGCATGGCGCTGGCGGGTTCGGCCGACGACGCCGCCAAGCTCGCAGCACTGCAGCAGATGTGGGCGGATGTGGGGGTGACGCTGAAGATCGAACAGCTCGAGGCCGCCACCAGGCTGGCGCGTTACAACAAGAACGACTTCCAGATGCGCACCTCGCTCTGGACCAACGACATCAACGACCCCAACGAGATCACCTCGATCCTGGCCTACTACCCCACCCGCCAGGCCGCCCGCACCGGCTGGGAGAGCAAGCGCATCACCGAACTGTTCGATCAGAGCCAGGAAGAGCTGGACCCCGCCAAACGTGCCGCGGAATACAAGGAGATCCAGCAGATCTACGCCGAAGGGGCTCCGATCATCTTCAGCATGGAGGTGCCGTATCCCGTGGCCATGCTGAAGAAGGTGCATGACTTCGTGCAGATTCCGTTGGGAAACAATATTTTTATCGATACCTGGTTGGATAAGTAAGAATGTTCTTTTTTGAAAAAAAGAACCAAAAAACTTTTTATCGGCTGGCGCTCTCCTCCGGAGAGTTGTCCGCTCAACGGATGAAAGTCTTTTGCTTCTTTTTTTCAGAAAAGAAGTCCTTACTTTGACTATCTTATCCGTGCTGGCCCGACGGCTGCTGCACATCGCAGCCACCGTCGTGCTGGTCACCTTGCTGATTTTCGCCCTGATGCATCTCCTGCCCGGCGACCCGGTGCTGATGCTGCTGGGCGAGAAGGCGTCCGATGCCGGCATCGCCCAGATGCGCCACCAGCTGGGCTTCGACCGCTCGCTGTTCGAACAGTTCTGGGTGTTCCTCGGCCAGATGGCGACGTTCCGGTTCGGCGATTCCATCACCATGCGCGTGCCGGTCGCCTCGCTGATCCGCGACCGGCTGCCGATCACGCTGATGCTGACCGGCATGGCTGTGGTGCTGGCGCTGCTCATCGCCGTGCCGCTGGCCTTCGTGGCGGCGCTGCGCCAGGGCGGCGTGGTGGACACCATGATCCGCGTGGTGTCGCAGGTCAGCCTGTCGATGCCGGTGTTCTATATCGGCCTCATCCTGCTGATCACCCTGGCGGCCGGGCTGCGCTGGTTTCCGGTGGGCGGCATCGGCACCGGCTTCGTGCAGGATCTGTATTATCTGTTCCTGCCGGCGTTGACACTTGCCCTCAGCCTGTCGGCCATTTTGCTGCGCAACCTGCGCGAGGCGTTGATCGAGGTGCTGAACGCCGATTTCGTCAGCTTCGCCACCGCCAAGGGCCTGCTGCGCTCCACGGTGCTGGGCCGCCACGTGCTGCGCAACGCCTGGATTTCCACCATCACCCTGCTCGGCCTGCACGCGGGCTCGCTGGTCGGCGGTGCTGTGATCACCGAGACGGTGTTCGCCGTGCCGGGCGTGGGGCGGCTGATGATCGACAGCATCTTCTCGCGCGACTACGCGGTGGTGCAGGGGCTGACGATGGTGCTGGCCGTCATGGTCTCGGTGGTGTTCCTCGCCGTCGATGCCTTGCAGGCGGTGCTGGACCCTCGCGTCACCGCATGAGCAGCGCTGCGCAGGAGGCGGTGCCGGTTCTGGCCGCACCGGCGCGGCGGACGTTCAAGGTGCCAAAGACCACCCTGCTGGGTGCCGCCATCCTGCTGCTGTTCTTCGCCTGCGCCGCCTTTCCCGATCAGATCGCCCCTTACGCCCCCAACAAGTTCGACTACCGCGCGCTGCTAAAGCCCCCCAGCGCCGCCCATTGGTTCGGCACCGACAATTTCGGACGGGACATGCTGAGCCGCACGATCTGGGCGGCGCGGATCGACCTGCAGATCGCGGTGTTCTGCACCCTGTTCCCGGCGATCTTCGGCACCTTCGCCGGCTGCATCGTGGGCTATGTCGGTGGGCTGGTGGACGGGGTGTTCCGCCGCATTGTCGATGTCGCCATCACCATTCCGTTCCTGGTGCTGGTCATCGCCATCGTGGCGGTGCTGGGGCCGGGGCTGATCAACATGTATATCGCGGTCAGCGCGGTGAACTGGATCATCTACGCCCGCCTCATCCGCGGCGAGATCATCAGCCAGAAGCGGCGGGACTATGCGGCAGCGGGCAAGGTGATGGGCTATGGCCCCGCCCGCATCCTGTTCCGCCATCTGCTGCCCAACGCCATCAGCCCGATCGTGGTGTACTGGATGACCGACATGGCACTGGCCATCCTGCTGGGATCGAGCCTGGGCTATCTCGGCCTCGGCGCCCAGCCGCCGACCTCGGAATGGGGCGTGCTGATCGGCGACGCCAGGAACTTCATGACCACGGCCTGGTGGATGTCGATCTTTCCGGGCATCGCCATCGTCCTGGCCGGCACCGGGTTCTCGCTGGTGGGCGATGGTCTGGCCAAGCTGGTCCGCCGCCGATGATGCCGTTGCTGCAGGTGCGCGACCTCGCCATCCGCATCGGCGCCGCCGAGCCGGTGGACAATGTGTCGTTCGACGTGAGCCCGGCCGAGATGCTGGGCATCGTCGGTGAATCCGGCTCCGGCAAAAGCCTCACCTTGCGTGCCTTGCTGAAGCTGCTCCCGGCGCAGGCGCAGGTGCGCGGCACCGCACTGTGGCAGGGCCAGGACCTGGTCAGCCTGCCCGAAGCCGAAATTCGGAAAATCCGCGGCCGGCAGATCGCCATGATCTACCAGGAGCCGATGACGGCGCTGGACCCGGTGCTGCCGATCGGCCTGCAGATCACCGAGAGCCTCAAGGTGCATCTCGGCCTGCGCGGTGCGGCCGCGCGCGCCCGCGCGGTGGATCTGCTCGACCGCGTCGGCATCCCGTCGGCCAAACGCCGGCTGGACAACTACCCCCATGAATTCTCCGGCGGCATGCGCCAGCGCGCCATGATCGCGATCTCGCTGGCCGCCGAGCCGCAGCTGCTGCTGGCGGACGAGCCGACCACCGCGCTGGACGTCACCATCCAGGATCAGATTCTCGCCTTACTGCAGCAGCTGAAAGATGAGCTGCACATGAGCGTCATCCTGGTCACCCACGACCTCGGCATCGTCGCCGGCACGTGTGACCGGGTGGCGGTGATGTATGCCGGGCGCATTCAGGAATCCGGGCCGGTCACCACCGTGTTCCGCAGTCCCGCCCACGCCTACACGCTGGGCCTGATGCGATCGGTGCCCGACGGAAAACACGCCCGCCAGGCGCTGTCGTTCATTCCGGGATCTCCGCCCGATCCCGGCGCCATGCCGCCGGGGTGCCGGTTCGCCCCACGCTGCGGCCACGCCACCGCCGCGTGCGGCGAGCAGGCGCCCACCCTGCGCCCGTTCGGCGCCGACCACCTGACCGCCTGCCTCCACGCCGACACGTTGGCCCCGGCATGAGCGACATCCTGCTCTCCGCCTACGACCTCACCCGCAGCTTCCCCGGCCGGGCAAAATTCGGCTTCGGCGCCAGGCCGCTGGTGCGTGCCCTCAACGGCGTGAGCCTCGACATCGCCCGCGGCGAAACCCTCGCCGTGGTGGGGGAGAGCGGCTGCGGCAAATCCACCCTGGCGCGCTGCCTGGTGCGGCTCACCGAGCTCGATTCCGGCCAGATCACCTTTGACGCTGCCGATGTCGGTTCCCTGAAAGGTCCCGCGCTGCGCCGCTACAACCGCCGGGTGCAGATGATCTTCCAGGACCCATACGGCTCGCTGAACCCGCGCATGACCGTGGGCCAGATCCTGTCCGAGGCGCTGCTGGTGCATGAGATGGTGGCGAAGGCCGCCATTCCCGCCCGCGTGGCCGAACTGCTGTCGCTGGTGCGTCTGCCCGCCAATGCGGCCGACCGGCTGCCGCACGAATTCTCCGGCGGCCAGCGCCAGCGCATCGCCATCGCCCGCGCGCTGTCCATCGCGCCGGACCTGCTGATCGCTGACGAGATCGTCTCGGCGCTGGACGTCTCGGTGCAGGCGCAGATCCTGAACCTGCTGCTCGACCTGCAGAACCGCCTCGGCCTTGCCATCCTGTTCGTCTCGCATGACCTGCGGGTGGTGCGCCATCTCGCCCACCGCGTCGCCATCATGTATCTCGGCCGCGTCGTCGAACTCGGCCCCGCCGAACAGGTGTTCGACAGCCCGCGCCATCCCTACACCAAGGCCCTGCTCCAGGCCGCGCCGGACATGCAGCCGCCGCCGCCCGGCTCACGCCGCGCCCGCCGTGCCGCCCTGACCGGCGAACTGCCGAGCCCGCTCGCCATTCCCACGGGGTGCCCGTTCCACCCGCGCTGCCCCGAGGCGCGCGGCATCTGCACCACAGAGCCGCCCCGCATCTCCATCGTCCCCCCGCAGCATCTGGCCACCTGCCATCTGTTGGGTGACACTGTTGGGGCATGACCCATACCATCTTCATCACCTCGCCGCTTGAGCCCGAGCACGTTGAAACCCTGCGCGCGGTCTCGCCCGATATCCGGGTGCTCTACGACCCCGACATGATGCCGGCACTTCGCTACATCGCCGACCACAAGGGCGTCGCGTTCACCCGCACGCTCGAGCAGACGGCGAGATTTCGCGCCCATCTGGCCGAAGCCGACATCCTGTTCGACCTGCCCTCCGCCGAAGACCTGCCGTTCTGCCAGAATCTGCGCTGGGTGCAGACCACCAGCACCGGCGTGGGCCCCGCCGTGGCCGCCCTGGGGCTGGACCGCACCGACGTGCTGATCACCACCGCCCGCGGCGTGCATGCCGGGCCGCTCGCCGAATTCGTGTTCATGGCGCTGCTCGCGCATCTCCGCGGCCTCGCCCATCTCCAGGCCGAACAGCGCGCCCATCGCTGGATCCGCTACTGCGGCGAGGAGGTCGCCGGCCGCACCCTGGTGACCATCGGCGCCGGCGACCTCGCCCGCGGCGTCGCCCGCATCGGCCAGGCGCTCGGCATGCACATCATCGCTGTCGCCCGCGACACCACAAAAACCCGGCCGGACGGACTGTTCGACGAAGTCGTCCCGAACACGCAGCTCCACGCCGCCCTCGCGCGGGCCGACGCCGTGGTGGTCACCGTCCCCGGCCTGCCCAGCACCACCAACATGATCGACGAAGCCGCCATCGCCGCCATGCCCGCCGGCTGCGCCCTGGTCAACATTGGCCGCGGCACCGTGATCGACGAGGCCGCGATGACCTGGGCGCTGCGCACCGGCCATCTCGGCTTCGCGGCGCTCGATGTCACCGCTGTCGAGCCGCTGCCACCGGACAGCCCGTTGTGGGACATGCCGAACGTGCTGATCAGCCCGCATTCCGCCAGCACCGTCGCGCGCGAAAACGCCAAGATCACCGCGATCTTCGCCGACAATCTGCGCCTCTTCCTCCAAGGCCGCACCGGTGAGATGCGCAACATCCTCGACAAGCAGCTCCTCTACTAGGAACCCGTGCCATGGCCGACCTCAAGCTGACGCTGACCTGTGCCGACTACGCCCGCGTCATGCCGCTGGTGACCGGCGCCGTGAAACCCCAGGGCATCGACCTCACTTTGGAGGTGGGAAGCGGCGGCTCCTGGCCGATGCGCGCCGAAATGCTGCGCCGCGCCATCCACGACCCCAACGTGCAAGGCGGCGAAGGCTCGGTCTGCGTGCACCTGCTGCGCATGAACAAGGGCGACCGCTCCCATGTCGGCCTGCCCATCTTTCCCTTGCGCAACTTCACCGCCCGCGACCTCTACATCCGCAAGGACGGCCCCATCCAATCCCCCGCCGATCTCAACGGCTGCCGCATCGGCATGTACGGCTGGGCCAACAGCGGCGCCGTCTGGTACCGCCATTTCCTCAAACACATCGGCGTGGACCTGAACACCCTGCACTGGTGGATCGGCCCGATCGACGCCCCACGCCCCACCACCAGCACCTTCGTGCTGCCGCCCCATGTGAAGGAGCCGGAACCAGGCGTCTCCATCGCCCAGATGCTCGAAGCAGGCGAGCTCGACGCAATCTACAGCCCCAACCGCCCGCTGAAATACCACGCCGAGAACGGCCCCATCGTCCGCCTGTTCCCACATTTCCGCAGCATCGAGCAGGACTATTACCGCGCCACCAAAGCCTTCCCGCCACAGCACCTGATGCTGCTGCGCCGCGTGGTGTGGGAGGCAAACCCCTGGATCGCCCACAGCCTCACCGAAGCCTTCATCGCCTGCAACGATATGTTCACCGCCGCCCAACGCAACTTCCCCTACGTCTCGCCCTGGCTGGAAGCCGAGCTGGAGGAAACAACAGCCCTCATGGGTGATGATTTTCACCCGTACGGCTATCAGGCCAATGCCGCGCAAATCCAGATGTTTGCCGATCAGGCGTTCGAATCGGCACTCACCGAACGCCGCGTGATGGTTGAGGATTACTTTGCGGAGTATTTGAAGGCGTAAGACAAGCGGTTCTTTTTTGAAAAAAAGAACCAAAAAACTTTTATTCTTTGGGGAGAGCGGCCCTTTCAGGGTCGTTGCTGGGCATGAGTGGTTCCCGGGGGTGCCATTAGCACGCGCTGGGCGATAACTTCCATCCACAGGCCAGCGGCAACGACACCCGCCCGCATGCGGCATCGCTGAGGGAGTTTGCGCGAGCCGTTGCTGGCTGACGCATCATGAGGAGTGCCGACATGGATGATGCGAGCGCACGCGACATGACCGCCGAAGCGGCCCCGGCTTCGACCATCCTGCGCGAGGTCGTCGGCATGTTCCAACCCCCGCCCCCCGCGACGCCGCCGCGCCAAACCAGGATGCCCCCAACCGGCCCGGTGACAACGCCGTGCTGCACGGGGCGGGGGCTGAGTGACGCGCAGTCGCACGCAGCCGGTGCCAGACCGTGACGGACCCGCTTCCCCCCTGGCATCGCATGTCGAAGCCACCGTCCAGTCCGTCACCAGGATGGACGCGGAGCACCACGAGAACGCCAACCGAGGCCGAGCGCCGGCTCGACGCGGTCACCCGCTGGGTCGGCCAGCCGCGCTTCCTCGGCGGCGTCAGCATGGCGATCCTGGCCTGGATCAGCCTCAACCTGCTGTTGCCCTCATTCGGCGTGGCGCCGATCGACCGGCCGCCGTTCGAATGGCTTCTGGCGATCGTGGGACTGGCCGAATTCTACGTCGTTGTCCTCATCCTGATCACGCAACGCCGCGAGGAGGCTCTGTCACAGCATCAGGCCAAGCTGATCCTGCAGCTCACGTTGCTCAGCGAGCAGAAGGCGGCGAAGATCATCGCCCTGCTGGAGGAGCTGCGCGCGGACAGCCCCCAGATCCGCGATCGCGTGGACCCTGCGGCGATCGCCATGACCGAGCATGTCAGTTCCGACGATCTGCTGGGCGCGTTGCGAGAAGCCAGTAAGCCGTAGGGGAATTCACGTGCCCTGCTACCGTATCAACCCCGTCAAAGGACTGGAAGGATCCGCCCCCATCGTGCGCGGCATCCGCCCGGCCAGATGCGCCTCACGCCCGGCGATCACCGCATGCTTCATCGCCCGCGCCATGCGAATCGGGTCCTGCGCGTGGGCGATGGCGGAGTTCAGCAGCACCGCCGTGCAGCCCAGCTCCATGGCGATCGCTGCGTCCGACGCGGTGCCCACCCCGGCATCGACCAGCAGCGGCACCTTCGCCTGCGCCAGCATCATCGACAGCATCGCCGGGTTCTGCAGGCCGAGCCCGGAGCCGATCGGCGCACCCAGCGGCATGATGGCAACGCAGCCCATATCCTCCAGCCGGCGGGCGGCCACCGGGTCGTCGGCGCAGTAGACCATCACCTCGAACCCGTCGGCGATCAGCGCCGCGGCCGCCTCGAAGGTGGCGGCCATGTCGGGGTAGAGCAGGGGGGGCGGGCCGAGCACCTCGAGCTTCACCAGGTTCCAGCCGCCGGCTTCGCGCGCCAGGCGCAGGGTGCGCACGGCGTCGCGGGCGGTGAAGCAGCCGGCGGTGTTGGGCAGGTAGGTGTAGCGCTTGGGATCGACGAAATCCTGCAGCATCGGTGCCGCGGGGTCGGACAGGTTCACCCGGCGCACGGCCACGGTGACGATCTCGGCACCGCTGGCCGCGATGGCGGCGGCGGTCTCCTCCAGGCTCTTGTATTTGCCGGTGCCCACGATGAGGCGGGACGCGAAGCTGCGGCCGGCGACGGTCCAGCGATCTTCGCCGGTGGGGAAGGTGTCGGGCATGTCAGCCGCCTCCAATGAAGTGCACGATCTCCAGGCTGTCGCCCTCCGCAAGCACCGTCTCGCCATACAGGCTGCGCGGCACGATCGCCTCGTTGCGCTCGACGGCGACCTTGCGCATGTCGAGCCCCAGCGCGGCCAGCAGTGCTGCCACCGTGCAGCCGGGGGAGAGGGGGCGGGGATCGCCGTTCAGCGTGATCGTCATAGCGCGAATATGGGCAGGGGGGCCGGAGGCGGCAAGCAAGGGCTGCGCAGGGCTGCACCCAGCATCGCCGGACGGCGGGGGAAGATTGAT
Source organism: Rhodospirillales bacterium (assembly GCA_037445025.1). Classification (GTDB taxonomy): domain Bacteria; phylum Pseudomonadota; class Alphaproteobacteria; order Acetobacterales; family Acetobacteraceae; genus CAIQQQ01. Next base: position 40,602 of record JBBILI010000015.1, on the reverse strand, counting down.
GTGGGGGGGAGCGCATGCTAGGCCGCCTGCATGTCAACGCCCAAACAGCCGCTGATCGTTGTGCTCAACGGCCCCAACATCAACATGCTGGGCCTGCGCCAGCCCGCGCTGTACGGCCGCGCCACGATGGACGACGTGGAGGGCCTGTGCGCGGAAACCGCCGAGCAGCTTGGCCTGTCCATCGATTTCCGCCAGACCAACAGCGAGGGCGAGCTGATCTCCTGGGTGCAGGAATGCCGTGGCCGCGCCGCCGGCATCGTCATCAACCCGGCCGGCTACACCACCACCTCGATCGGGCTGATGGACGCGCTGCTGTCCACCGAGCTGCCGGTGATCGAGGTGCACATCACCAACATTCACCGGCGGGAGGAATTCCGCCAGCACTCCTACGTGTCCAAGGTGGCCGTGGGTGTCATTGCCGGTCTCGGCGTCGGGGGCTACGCGCTGGCGTTGACCGCGATGGCGGATCTGCTGGAGGAGCAGTCATGAGCAATCCGTATGATCCGGCCACTGTCCGGGCGCTGGCCGACATTCTGGTGCATGCCGGGCTGAGCGAGATCGAGATCGAGGGCAAGGACGGGCGGGTGCGCCTGGTGCGGGCCGTGGCGCCGGTGGTCGCGGCAGCCCCCGTGCCGGTCGCGCCCCCGGTTGTCGCCGCCGCTGCCCCCGTTGCGGCCCCTGTGGAGGACCAAGGCAAGCATCCCGGCGCCATTCTCAGCCCCATGGTCGGTGTGGCCTATCTGGCGCCCGAGCCGGGTGCGACGCCGTTCATCGCCGTCGGCACCCAGGTGTCCGCCGGGCAGACGCTGCTGCTGATCGAGGCGATGAAGACGTTCAACCAGATCAAGGCGCCGCGCGCGGGCACCGTCACGCGCATCTTCATCACCCCAGGTGCTCCGGTGGAATATGACGAACCGCTGCTGATCCTGGAATAAGGCGCGCCCCATGTCCCGCCTGTTCCACAAGATCCTGATCGCCAACCGCGGCGAAATCGCGCTGCGCATCCAGCGCGCCTGCCGTGAGCTCGGCATCCCAACGGTTGCCGTGCATTCCACCGCCGACAGCCAGGCGATGCATGTGCGCCTGGCCGATGAGAGCGTGTGCATCGGCCCGCCTTCGGCCAAGGAGAGCTATCTCAACGTCGCCGCGATTCTGTCCGCCGCCGCCGTCACCGGCGCGGATGCGATCCATCCCGGCTACGGGTTTCTCTCCGAGAACGCCGATTTCGCGGAAATGGTGGAGGCGCATGGGCTGACCTTCATCGGGCCGTCGTCGGCGCATATCCGCATGATGGGCGATAAGATCTCGGCCAAGACCGCCATGGCCGGCATCGGCGTGCCGCTGGTGCCGGGCTCGGACGGCGCGCTGGCCGATGTCGAGGCGGCGCGCAGTGTTGCCGCGCGCATCGGCTATCCCGTGCTGATCAAGGCCGCCGCCGGCGGCGGCGGGCGCGGCATGAAGGTGGCATTAAGCGAGGACGAGCTGGAGGAGGCCTGGACGGTGGCGCGCACCGAGGCCCGCACCGCGTTCGGCAACGATGCCGTCTATCTCGAGAAATACCTCGACCGGCCCCGCCATATCGAAATGCAGGTGATGGCCGACAGCTTCGGCCATGTGGTGCATTTCGGCGAGCGTGACTGCTCGCTGCAGCGCCGCCATCAGAAGCTGCTGGAAGAGGCGGGCTCGCCGGCGCTGACCGGGCCGGAGCGCGATGCGCTGGGCGCGGTGGTCACCACCGGGCTGGCGAAACTCGGCTACCGCAACGCCGGCACGCTGGAATTTCTGTATCAGGACGGCCAGTTCGCCTTCATCGAGATGAACACGCGCCTGCAGGTCGAGCACCCCGTCACCGAGATGGTGTGCGGCGTGGATCTGGTGCGCGAGCAGATCCGCATCGCCGCCGGCGAGCCTCTCGGCTACACCCAGGCGGACGTGACGTTCTCGGGCCATGCTATTGAATGCCGCATCACAGCCGAGGACCCGCACAGCTTCGCCCCCACGCCAGGCAAGGTCAGCGTGTTCCATGCCCCCGGCGGGCTTGGCGTGCGCGTGGACAGCGCGCTGTATGCCGGCTACGTCGTGCCGCCCTATTACGACAGCCTGGTGGCCAAGCTGATCGTGCACGCCCCCACCCGCGCCGGTGCCATCGCGCGCATGCGCCGGGCGCTGGCGGAATTCGCGGTCGTCGGGATCAATACCACGATCCCGCTGCACCAGCACATCCTCGAGGACGCGCAGTTTCAGGCCGGCGACTACACCATCCATTGGCTGGAGCGCTTCGTGGCGCAGTGGCATGCGGATTGAGTTTGAATCTCGGCCATTCCTGCGCATAGCATGCGCAGGAATGGAGGCTGCCATGGGATATGCCAAAAAGCCGGTGAACCTGAGCCTGAACGCCGACCTCGTCGGCCAGGCACGGCAGCTCACGCCCAACCTGTCTGAGACGGTGGAGCGTCTGCTGGCCGAATTCGTCCGCGCCGAGCAGGCCCGGCTGTCCGACCGTGAGGCACGGATGGAGGCGTCGCTGGACTATCTGATCAAGCAGTATGAGGAACATGGTCTGGCCGGCGAGGAGTTCCTGCCGATCTGATGGCCCAGTTCGATGTCCATCGGAATATTGCGCGAAACCGCTCTCTGATCCCTTACCTGCTGGTCGTGCAGTCACAGCGATGGTCGCGCGCGCCGACGCGGCTGGTGATGCCGCTGAACCCGCTCGTTCCTGGTTCGTCACGTGACAGCGATCTCACGCCGATCATGACCGTCGCGGGAGACATGGTTGTGCTCAACCCGTTGATGATGTTCGCCATCGAACTTGCCCGGCTCGGCCCCGTCGTCGCCAGCCTCGCCGATGACGCCAGTGCCGCGCGCATCATCGCGGCGCTCGACGAAGCCATCGCCCGCGGCTACCGCTGAGCCCGGATTTCCGGCACACTCCGGCGATGTCGCGCCGCACCGTCGAAATCACGCCTGATCTGATGCTGCGGGCCTACCGCATCGGCATGTTCCCGATGGCCGATTCCCGCACCAGCACCAAGCTCTACTGGCTCGACCCGGAACAGCGCGGCCATCTGCCGCTCGACGCGTTCCACCTGCCGCGCCGCCTGCTGCGCACGGTGCTGTCGGGCCCCTACACCGTCACCGTCGATCAGGATTTTCCGGCCGTCATCCGCGGCTGTGCCGCGCCGGCGCCGGGGCGGGAGAACACCTGGATCAACCTCACCATCGAGCAGCTGTTCACCGAGCTGCACCGGCTCGGTCATGCCCATTCCGTCGAGACGCGGCTGGACGGGGCGCTGGTCGGCGGGCTCTACGGCGTGGCGGTGGGCGGCGTGTTGTTCGGCGAAAGCATGTTCAGCCGCGCGCGCGACAGCTCGAAGGTGGCGCTGGTGCATCTCGTGGCCCGGTTGCGGCTGGGCGGGTTCCAGCTGCTCGACACGCAATGGACCACGCCGCACCTGGCGCAGTTCGGTGCCGTTGAAGTGCCACGGTTGACGTACAAGGTGATGATCGAGGACGCCGTAGCCGTGCCGGCCCGTTTCACGGCGACCCCCGACCCGGACGCGCTCGCGGCCGAGTTCACCCGCATGGCGAAAGGTTCCGCATGATCCGCGTTCTGCTGGCGATGCTACTGCTGCCCGCCCTGGCGCACGCGGCCCCCACGCCGCGCTATCTCCCGAGCCGCGACACCATGATCACCTATCGCAGCGCCGGCTCCGACCCGCGTGTGCCGTCCTCGTTGTCGGTGCGCTTCTCCGCCGATCTCGGCCGCCTGCGCATCGAGGGCGTGCCGCTGGGCTATGTGCTGATCGACGCGCCGCAGGAGCGGGTGGAGCTTGTGCTGCCGCAGCCGAAGCTGGTGCTGGAACTGCCGCCCGGCGGCGGCATCACCGAAGGTTTTCTGCTCGGCCCCGGCCTGCATTTCACCCGCACCGGCAGCGACCATGTGCTGGGCCGCGCCTGCACCCTCTATGACGTGACCGCCGACCAGGACCACGCCCATGGTCGCGTCTGCCTCACCGCCGACGGTCTGCTGCTGCGCGGCGAAGGGGCCGGGCGGGACGGGCGCACCGCCGCGATCGAGGCCGTCGAGATCCGCCAGACGCCGCAGCCGATTGGCCTGTTCTCGCCGCCCGACACCTACCGGATGATGGCGCTGCCGCGGTGAGGCGCACGCTGCTGCTGGCCCTGCTGGCCCTCTCTGCCCCCGCCCGCGCCCAGGAGCCGGACCGGCCACGACTCACGCCGTCGCGCGATGTCGACATCATCTACCGCGTTCCGGGTCCCGACGGTCCGCTGGAGCAGCGGCTGCGCTGGGGTGTCGCCGAGGGCAAGCTGCGGGTCGATCCGCCGTCGCCCGGCCTGTTCATGGTGTTCGACACGGTCCGTCACCGCCTGGCCACGGTGCGCGAGTCCGACCACACCGTGCTCGAGGTGCCGACGGCGGCCACCGGCCTGCCCGGCACCGCCGGCACCGGCACCTTCATCCGCCTCGGCACCGCCGAGATCGCCGGCCTCGCCTGCACCCAGTGGGCGACGCTGGACAATGGCGGCAAGCCCGCTCTGGTCTGCCTCACCGATGACGGCGTGATGCTGCGCGCCGCCGGCGACGGGCGGGTGCTGGCGCTGGCCACCGCGGTGCGCTACGCCCCGCTCGACGCCGCGGTGTTCCGCATTCCGCCGGACTATCGCAGAATCTCACCGCCCCCGGTGAAACGCTGAGCCGGGTTCCCATGTCTCACCGTCAGGAACTGTGGAAGGCGTGTGGCTGATGCTGTCACTGGTGCAAGATCGACGTGGCCGATTCTCGCCGATGCGGGCGGTGATGCTGACCCTTCTCTGCGCGCCGATGGCGCAGGTGGCCTTCCTCGCCGCCACCGGCGGGCTCGGCGGCCGCCCGGTGATGGAGGCGACGCATCGCACCGGGGACTGGGCGGTGTATTTCCTGCTGCTCTCGCTTGCGGTCACACCGCTGCGCGCGGTGCTGGACTGGCAGCGCATCCTGCCGCTGCGCCGCATGATCGGCGTGGGGGCGGCGTGCTATGCCGGCGCGCATTTCCTGATCTACTGCTTCGACCAGAAGTGGAACCTGTTCACCGTGGCCAGCGAGATCGCGCTGCGCTCCTACCTCACCATCGGCTTCGTCACCTTCCTCGGCCTGCTGACGCTCGCCGTCACCTCCACCGACGGCATGATCCAGCGTCTGGGCCGGCGGTGGAAGAAGCTGCACCGCATCGTCTACCCGCTCGCGGTGCTGGCGCTGTTTCATTACTACCTCCAGTCCAAGGCGGACGTGTCGGCGGCGGTGTTCGTCAGTGGCCTGTTCATCTGGGAGATGCTGTGGCGCCTCACCCCGCGTGCCGCCCGCCTCAACTGGTGGCCGCTGCCGGTGCTGGCGGTGCTGGCCGCGGTGGTGACGGCGTTGGCGGAATTCGCGTGGTACGGCCTCGCCACGCGGATCAACCCGGTGCCGGTGATCGCGGCCAATCTCGACCTCAGCTACGGCCCCCGCCCAGCGGTGGCGGTGCTGCTGGCCGGTGTCGTGCTGGCTGTCATCTCCGCCCTGCGCCGTTGGCGGCAGCGGCGGTCTGTCGCTGTCGCATAACGCTTCCCGAAAGTTTCGTCTGAAACTATCCTGCGCGCGGGAGGATACGCGCATGGACATCGTCACCACATCCGCCAGCCTGCTGTCGGGGTTCGGCAACGCGTTTGCCACCGAGGCGCTGCCGGGCGCCCTGCCGCAGGGGCGCAACTCGCCACAGCGCCCGGCGCTCGGCCTTTACACCGAGCAGCTCTCCGGCACGCCGTTCACCGTGCCGCGCAGCGAGGCGCGGCGCAGCTGGCTCTACCGCATCCGCCCCTCGGCAGATCACCCGCCCTACCGCAAGCTGAAGCAGGGCCCCACCCTGGCCCCGCCCAACCCCAACCGCCGGCGTTGGGATCCGCTTGCCATTCCCGAGCCCGAGACCGATTTCATCGACGGCCTGCACCTGATGGCCGCCACCGACCATGGCGCCACCGATGCCGGCGTCAGCGTGCACATCTACGCCGCCAACCGCGCGATGGAGCGGGTGTTCTGGAACGCGGATGCCGAGTTGCTGCTGGTGCCGCAGCTCGGCCGTCTGTCGCTGGCCACCGAACTGGGCCTGCTCGACCTGCACCCCGGCGAGATCGGCGTCATCCCCCGCGGCCTGCGCTTCCGCGTCGCCCTGCCGGACGGCGAGGCCCGCGGCTATGTGGCGGAGAACCACGGCGCCGTGCTGCGCCTGCCCGATCTCGGCCCGATCGGCGCCAACGGCCTCGCCAACCCGCGTGACTTCCTCACCCCCACCGCCTGGTTCGAGGACAGCGACGAACTGACCGAGGTCGTGCAGAAGTTCCACGGCGACTATTGGGTCACCGCCCTTGACCACTCGCCGCTCGACGTCGTCGCCTGGCACGGCAATCTCGCGCCGTATAAATACGACCTCGCCCATTTCAACACGATCGGCACCGTCAGCTTCGACCATCCGGACCCGTCGATCTTCACCGTGCTGACCTCGCCCACCGACACGGTGGGGAAGGCCAATCTCGACTTCGTCATCTTCCCGCCGCGCTGGATGGTGGCGGAGAACACGTTCCGCCCGCCCTGGTTTCACCGCAACATCATGAACGAGTGCATGGGCCTGGTGACCGGTGAGTACGATGCCAAGGCGGGCGGCTTCGCACCGGGCGGCCTCAGCCTGCACGGCATGATGTCGGCCCATGGGCCGGACAACGCCTCGACCGAGAAGGCGATGGCGGCCGAGCTGGCGCCTCACAAGATCGACCACACCCTGGCCTTCATGTTCGAGACCTCGCGGCTGCTGCGCGTGTCCACGCCGGCTCTGGCCAGTTCGGCGCTGCAGGAGGATTATGATTCCTGCTGGTCCGGAATGACGAAAAGGTTCGGTGCGTGAACTCCTGGGTTGCCTCGGCCAATGGCCATGCTGATTTTTCACCCGCCAACCTGCCGCACGGCGTGTTCAGCCCGCCAGGCGGCGACCCCCGGGGCGGGGTGGCGATCGGCGACTCCATTCTGGACATTCCGGCGGCGCGTGCGGCGGGCGTGCTGAGCGGCGAGGCCGCCGAAGTGGCGGGGCGTGCGTCGTTGAACCACTTTCTGTCGCTGGGGGCAGCACCCCGCCAGGCGCTGCGGGCGCAGCTCACGGCCCTTCTGGCGGACACCGTCCCGCCGCACCCCGAGCTGCTGCATCCGGCCGCTGCCTGCACGATGCATCTGCCCGCCAGCATCGGCGACTACACGGATTTCTACGCCGGCATCCAGCACGCGCTGAACACCGGCCGCCAGCTTCGGCCGGACACGCCTTTGCTGCCCAACTACAAATACCTGCCCATCGCCTATCACGGCCGCGCCTCCTCGGTGCGGCTCTCCGGCACGCCGGTCCGCCGCCCCAGCGGCCAGCGCAAACCCGGCCGCGCGCCCGAGCCGGATTTCGGCCCCAGCCGCAATCTCGACTACGAGATGGAGCTCGGCGTCTGGATCGGCCCCGGCAACGAACTCGGCTCCCCCATCACGATCGGCGAAGCCGCCTCCCACATCGCCGGCTTCTGCCTGCTCAACGACTGGTCGGCGCGCGACATCCAGGGCTGGGAATACCAGCCGCTCGGCCCGTTCCTGGCCAAAAGCTTCCTCACCTCGATCTCCCCCTGGATCGTCACCCCCGAAGCCCTCGCCCCGTTCCGCGCCCCGCAGCTGCCGCGTGGCGAGGACGATCCCGCCATCATGGCCAATCTTTTCGATGCCGGTGACCAGGCGACCGGCGCGCTCGACCTCGAAATCGAAGTCCTGTTGCAGACCCCATCGATGAACGCCCCGCACCGCCTGTCGCTTGGCAATTCCCGCCATCTCTACTGGACGGTGGCGCAGATGGTCGCCCATCACAGCAGCGCCGGCTGCGATCTGCGGCCAGGAGACCTGTTCGGCACCGGCACCATCTCCACGCCGGAACCCGAGGGCTGGGGCAGCCTGCTCGAACTCAGCCGTGGCGGCCGTCAGCCGGTGGAACTGCCCAACGGCGAAACCCGCCGCTTCCTGGAGGACGGCGACACCATCATCCTCAAGGCGCGCGGCCGGCGCGGCGACCTCTCCATCGGCTTCGGCGAATGCCGCGGCACTGTCATCGTGAGCCCATCATGAACGCCATCCCGCGCAGCGCGCACGAGCTCTCCCTGGTCGAGACCGCAAGCCGCGTGCTGCCCGCCGGCGGCTTCGGCAACCTGTCCTCCGACATCGTCATCGCCCGCGGCAGCGCCGGCCACGTCTGGGACGAATCGGGCCGCGAATATATCGATTTCCTGCTGGGCTCCGGCCCGATGCTGGTCGGCCACGCCCACCCGGAGGTGACCGCGGCCGCCACCGCCCAGATGGCCCTCGGCAGCACCTTCTTCACCAACAACCGCCACGGCATCGCCCTCGCCGAGGCGATCGTCGACGCGGTGCCCTGCGCCGAGCAGGTGCGCTTCGTCAGCTCCGGCACCGAGGCCGACATGTACGCCATGCGCCTCGCCCGAGCGTTTCGCAAACGCGACAAGATGCTCAAGTTCGAAGGCGGCTATCACGGCATGAGCGACCATGCGCTGATGAGCCTGGCCCCCAGGCACCCCGGCAACTTCCCCCAGGCCATGCCTGATTCCGCCGGCATCCCCGCCCGGGTGCGCGACGAGATGCTGGTTGCCCCGTTCAACGATCTCGCAGCCGTCGAGGCGTTGATCGCAGCCCATCACGACGAGCTCGCCGGTGTCATCGTCGAGCCGCTGCAGCGGATCATTCCGCCGGTCCCCGGCTTTCTCGAAGGCCTGCGCCGCATCACCTCCGCCTATGGTCTGGTGCTGATCTTCGACGAGGTCGTCACCGGGTTTCGTTTCGCCTATGGCGGCGCGCAGGAACATTACGGCGTCACGCCGGATCTCTGTACCCTGGGCAAGGTGATCGGCGGCGGCTTCCCGCTCGCCGCCGTGGCCGGACGGGCCGACATCATGGCGCATTTCGATCGCGCCAAGGTCGGCGATGACGGGTTTCTCATGCAGATCGGCACGCTCTCGGGCAATCCCGTGGCCGCCGCCGCCGGGCTCGCGTCGCTCGCCATTCTGCGTCGCCCCGGCGCCTATGCGCGCATCTTCGCCACCGGGCGCACGCTGATGACGGCGCTGACCGGGCTGCTGGCGCGCCACGGCGTGGCCGGACAGGTGATCGGCGCGCCGCCGATGTTCGACGTGGTGTTCACCGATGAGCCGATCGCCAATTATCGCGGCGTGCTGCGCGGCGACGCCGACAAGGCCAGGCGGTTCAACACGAAGCTGCGCGCCCGCGGCATCATGAAGGGCGACACAAAATACTACGTCTCATTGGCCCACACAGACCAAGACGTCTCCCACACCATCCAGGCCTGGGACGAAGTCCTGCAGGAACTTGCTAACGAATAAAAGTTTCTTTGGTTCCTTCTTTTCAAAGAAAGAACTTCTTTTTTTGAAAAAAAGAAGCAAAAAAATTCCATTCGTTAGAAGTTTAACAATGCTGTTTCGGCCATCACTGCTTCGGGGGTGTGGTGGCGTTCGGCGGCTTCGCGTTCCTCGTCGCTTTTCAGCACCGCCTGCATATAGGCGCCAAGATGGCGCGCCCGCTGCACGATGCGCCGCCCCGCCGCCAGACGCGGCACCTCGAACGCGCGCAGCGCCCGCGCCACATCCTCGGTCTCGTCCAGCGCCGCCGCCAGGCAGGCGGCGTCCTCAGCGGCCTTGGTGACCCCGGCACCGATATGCGGCCGCACCACGAACGCGGCATCGCCCACCAGCGCCACCCGCCCAAACGCCATCTGCGGCGCCTCCAGATCATAGATCGGCTGCAGGAACGGCTGTTTTGTGGCGTGAATGATGGCGGCAAACTGCGGCGCCAGCAGCCGCGTGGCATCGGCGCGCATCTCGGCCACAATCTCCGGCCGGATCAGCGGCGGCGGAATCGAGATCGCATGCGTCCGCCCGGTGCCGTCGGTGAGAAAACGCGGCAGCTCGTCGGTTTCATGCGCCGGGCGATACCAGACGAAGTTGAAGCGGCGGTGCCCCGGCCGCAGATCGTCGTTCTCGCCGGCCACAGGATAGCCGATCAGCTGCTCGCCCTCCGGCAGGCAGAAGCCGAAGCGGCCGAACAGCGCCGCATGGGCGGCCGGCGGAATGTCAGCCTCGGCAACCAGGCCGCGCCAGGCGATGTAGCCGGCATAGAGCAGCTGCATGGCACCGAGATATTGCTGGCGCACCAGCGAACGGAACCCGTCAGCCGCCACCAGCAGATCACCGGTCGCGGTGGAGCCGTCGGCGAAATGCGCCGTGACACCGTGATCGTCCTGGCTGACCCGGCGCAGATCGCGGCCGAGATGATAACGGTCCTGCGGCCAGATGCCGCTGAGCAGGCTGAACACGCGGTCCCACGAGGTCAGCACCTGCGGCACATGGCGCACCCCCAGCACGGAGCCGTCAGCGGCGAAGGTGATCCGCTCGGTGACGGCGACGCCGAGATCACGCTCGCCCTGCAGGCCAACCGATTCGAGGATGTTCCACAGTTCCGGATGCGTGACGATGCCGGCGCCGCGGCCGGCGAGCGGCTGGGCGGTGCGCTCGAACACCTGCACATCCCAGCCGCGCTGCTGCAGGGTCAGAGCCGTGAACACCCCGCCCAGCGACCCACCGACGATCAATGCCCGCCGCGATGCCATCCGGTCCTCCGATGTTGTTATGTCACTCCCGCAAACCTTGTGCGTCAGTCCCGCCAGCCGGGGGCGGGAACCTTCTTCACCTTGGTGGCGATCTCCTCCGCGTCGTCGATCTCGTTGTACCAGTAGGCGTCGATCAGATCGCGATTGGTCATGGTCCAGGCCGAGACCCGTTCGAAGTCACGCTGATACAGACCGCCGGCGATTTGAACCACCACCGGCTCCAGCGCCAGCACGGTCACCTGCGCCGGATCGTAGCGGCTGCCCGGCGTGATCTCAACAAGCGGATCGTCGCGGCCGTTGGCGCGCTGCAGCCAGATCACCTGCTGCAGACCCGTCAGATGCGAGCGCAGCGCCACGCTGTTGGCAGGCCCGCGCGGGGCGCGCTGGATCGGCTCGGGCATCGGCGGCGGGGGCGGCGCGGGCGTGGGCACGGGAACCGGGGCGGGCGGCGGCAGCGGCACCGGCTCGGTGATCACCGTCATCGGCGGGGCAGGGCGGGGCTCAGGACGTTCGGGCCGCTCGGGACGCACGCGCTCCGGCTTCGGCTCGGCCGGCGGGCGCGGCGCGCGGATCACCGCCGGGCGCGGCGGCAGCTTGCGCACATCCACGCCCCGATCGGCCACCACCAGCGAGAACAGCGGGCACAGGCCGCTGATGGTGCGCAGCGAATCCTCGAATTGCGGGCGGAACGCGTCCATCTCCTGGCCGCTGCTGCCGAAGCGCAGCATCAGGTCGTCCCACGTGGTGGCGGCGGATTGCTGCGGCTCAAGGTCGGAGGCGGCGAAGGCCACGGCCATGTAGACGTCGAGCGTCACCGGGTTGTTGGCCAGCGCTGCCACCACCGCGGCATCGAGCAGCACCGGCTTCTCCAGCAGCGAGGCCAGGAACTTGGCGTTGAGCTTCACGCTGGCCCGCCATCCGGCGGCGTCGATATGGGCGCGGGCGCGGCCGTCGAACAGGCTCAGGCCCGCACCGCCCTCGGTGGAGACGGTGATCTTGCAGGTCGCCAGCCGGTCCAGCGCCTCGGTCAGCTCGCGCAGCTTGCCGGGCGTGGTTTCAAGCCCGAATCGTTGCGCCACGCTGGCCGCATCCGGTCCGAGTTCAACGATCGGGGCGGCGGTGCGGATGGCGGTGTCGAAGATGTGCAGCAGCAGCACCCGCAGCAGCTTGCCGCCGGGCAGCATGTGCTCGGCGTCGACCGCCGCCATGGTAACGGCGGCGGTGCCGACATCGCGCTGCCACGGCCCTTTGATGGCGCGCAGCGGCAGGCCAAGCTGACAGAAGGCCGGGTGTGACGCGATGGTGGGCAGCGCCGGGGAGGGGGCCGCATCCGCCGCACCAGGGCGCGGAGGGTTGGTCGTGTCCATAAAGATATGCGCCTAGCAGTCGGTGAAGAGCAGGTTGTGCGGCCGGGGGGCAGAGCATGCCACGACGCAGCCGGTGTCGGGAGGCTTTTGGTTGGTGTTTTGTGCAGGGATCACGGAAAACACAAGCGCGCTGGTTCAGGCTTGCGCCAGGAAGGCCGCCGCGCGGCCGGCGAGCTCTTGTGCCACCGCGCGCATCACGCTGGCCCAGTCGCCGCGGCTGGGCTGGTGGAACAGGCGCATCGAGGCATACCAGGGCGAATCCGGGCGGTGGTTCAGCCAGCGCCAGCAGCCGTTGTAGCGGCTCAGCAGCCACACCGGCACGCCCAGCCCGCCGGCGAGATGCGCCACCGCCGTGTCGACGCTGATCACCAGATCCAGCGCCGCCACCAGATCGGCGGTGTCGGCGAAATCCTGCAGCGCGTCGGTCCAGTCGAGCAAGGCCATGCCCTCAGGCGGATCGGCGGCCTGGGCGGAGGGGGTGTCCTTCTGCAGCGAAATGAAGGTGATGCCTGAGACCCCGGCCAAAGGCGCCATCTGCGCCAGCCGCATGGAGCGGCGCTTGTCCACCGCATGCGCCGCCGGTTGGTCCGGCCGCGGATTGCCGGACCAGACCAGGCCCACTTTCAGCCCGGGATAGGCAGCAAGCCTGGCGCGCCAGGCAGCGGTGCGGGCAGGGTCGTGCCGCAGCACGGGCATGGCGGCCGGGATCGTCGCGAGCGTGGTGCCGAAGGCCAGCGGCATGCTCAGCAGCGGGCTGCGCCGGTCGAACGGCGGCAACGGATCGCCCTGTGCCACCACCGTGGCAGCCGGATCGCGCGCGAGCAGCCGGACCAGGGCAGGCTGCACCTCCAGGATCACCTGGGCCCCGGCCTCGCGCACGAGCGCCGCGTAGCGGCAGAACTGCAGCGTGTCGCCCATGCCCTGTTCGGCATGCAGCAGCAGGGTGGTGCCCACGAGCGGCGTCTCGCCCAGCCAGGGCAGCACGCCCAGGCGTGGCTGGTCGCCATAGTCGCGCTGGCCGCCGCGCTGCTCGGCCGCCCAGCCCCATTCGTATTTCCGCCAGCCTTCGACGAGATCGCCGGTCGCCAGCCGGCACAGCGCCTCGTTCCAATGTGCGACCGGATAATGCGGCCGCAGCGCCGTGGCGGCGGCGAAGCTCGCCAGCGCCGCGTCGAACTGCCGCATCTCCATCAGGCTGGTGGCGCGGTTGTAGTGCGCGACCGGCTCGTCCGGCTTCAGCGCGATGGCGCGGTCATGGATCGGCATCGCATCGGCGAAGCGCTCCATCCGGTGCAGGCAGACCCCGACATTGACCACCGCCGGAACATGGTCCGGCCGCAGCGCCAGCGTCACGGCACTGGCCGCCATCGCCTCGATCGGGCGGTCCAGGTCCGAAAGGGCGACGGCCCGGCCGTTGGACGCCTCGGCCAGCGTGGGAGAGATCGCAAGAGCCCGGGTGAAGCTCTCCAGCGCCGCCTCCGGCCGGCGGAGCTGCAGCAGCACGTTGCCGCGGCCGATCATCACCACGGTCAGCTCGGGCGACAGCGCCAGGGCCCGGTCGAAATCCGCCAGCGCCGCGTCGAGCCGGCCCAGCGTCATCTGGGCGTGGCCGCGATTGGCAAGGCTTCCCGCATGGTCGGGCGCGAGCGCGAGCGCCCTGTCATAGCTGCGCATCGCCGCATCGAGCTGGCCCTGCAGCTGCAGCGCGCTGCCGCGGTTGCACCAGGCATCGACATGATACGGATCGACCGCGAGCGCCTGGTCATAGCAGGCCAGCGCCGCGTCGAACCGCCCTGCCGCCGCCTCGGCGGCACCACGATTGTTGTGCCCGGCCGCCTGCATCGCCTGCGGCGTCGGCCGCGCGCTGTTCGCCGGCCGGGGCCGCGGCGGCAGCGCTGCCAGCAGCGCCATCGCCTCGGGATGCGAGGGCGCGCGGTCCAGGATGCGCTGGGCAAGGATCTGCGTCGCGTTGCTCTCGCCGGCCAGCTGCCAGCGCCGTGCCTTTTCGAGCAGGCTCTCGATCTCGATCTCGGCGTCGGCGGCGTTCATTCGCCCAGGCTCGGGCTTTCCAGGGCCTCACGGGGCAGGGAACCACGTTCGCCACCGCGCTCGCTGCGCCCTTCGATGCGCCGCACCGGCAGGCTCCAGGCCAGCATCGCACCGGTGGCTGCGAACAGCGCAATGGCCACGAAGGCGGCGCGGAACGCATCCGCGATCTCGGCCTGCACGATCGCCACGCGCTGCGCTGACAGCCCGGCCAGCGCCCGCGGCCCGATCTCCACCAGCGCGCCGAACAGATGCGCGGTGTCGGCATCGGTGGCCGACAGCGCGCCGAACAGCACGGCGCCCACCACCGCCGCCCCCAGCGCCGCCCCCACCGAGCGGGCGAACTGCACGCTCGCCGCCGCCGCGCCCAGCTGGCGCGGCCCCGCGATCATCTGCACCGTGGTCTGCACCACCGGCATCGCCGTGCCGTTGAACAGCGAGATCGCGCAGAACAGGATCGGCAGCTGCGACAGGCTTAGCGACGGCGCCAGGAACGCGAGCGTCAGCACCAGGGCGCACAGCACCGGCAGGCCGCACGAGGGCACGATGGCGCTGTAGCCGGTGCGGGTGATGATCTGGCCGGTGCACATCGAGCCGACGGCGATGAACGCGGTCAGCGGCAGCAGCTGCAGCCCGACATCGGCGGGTGAGATGCCGCGCACCACCTGCAGATAAATCGGCATGAAAGTGATCAGCGAAACGATGGTGGCCCCCGACGTCGCCGCCATCAGCTCGGTGCGCCAGATCGCCGGCATGCGCAGCAGATTGATCGGCAAAAGCGGCAACGGAGCGCGTCGCTGTTGGCGCAGCAGCAGGGTCAGCGCCACAGCGGCCAGGACCAGCAGGCCCACGGCGAACGGCAGCGATTCCCAGGAGAACTGCCGCGCCTGCTCCAGCGCCAGCAGCAGCGGCACAATGAACAGGCTGAACAGCACCAGGCCCGGCGTGTCGAACTGGAACCGCCCGGTGGCCGCCGGGCGCGCCGGCAGGCGGAACACCATGGCAATGGCCAGCAGCCCCAGCGGGATGTTGATCCAGAACACGCTGTGCCAGCCCCAGTGCTGGGTCAGCCAGCCGCCGGCGACCGGCCCGAAGGTGGAGGAGGAGACGAACACCGAGGCCATGTAGCCCTGGTAGCGCCCGCGCTCGCGCGGCGGCACCACCTCGCCCACCAGCGCCTGGCTCAGCGTCATCAGCCCGCCGCCGCCCAGCCCCTGCGCCACCCGTGCGATGGTGAGCCAGATGATGCTGGGCGCTGCGATGCAGGCCAGCGACGCCGCAATGAACAGGCTCAGCGCCCCGAACATCATCCGCCGCCGCCCGAGCGCATCGCCGAGCCGGCCATAGACCGGGGCCGCGATCGTGGTCGCCACGAGATAGGACACCACCACCCAGCTCACCCGCTCCACCTCGCCCAGCGTGCCGGCGATGGCGGGCAGAGCGGTGGCCACGATCGTGCCGTCCACCGCCGCCAGGAACATCGGCAGCATGATGGAGGGAAACACGGTGAAGAAGAGCTGGCGGGGCGAGGGCTCTGACATCGTCACTATTCCTGAACCCGGACCGAGGCGGACGCAAGATGGTGCAGCCCGGCTCGAAGCCGAACATGTCTGAGGGCTGCTGCGCATTGCGCCGCACCCGCGCCGCATGGCCAGGAACAGGCTGGCGATCTGGCTCGTCATGGCGGCCGGAAGCCGGTGAGTGATCGAAGCTTTCGTCAAGGAAGCAAGGACTTCTTTCCTGAAAAAAAGAAGCAAAAGACTTTCATCCGCTTGCTCGACCCTCTCCGGAAAGACCCGGCCCAACGAATGAAAGTTTTTTGGTTCTTTTTTTCAAAAAAGAACCGCTTCCTTCACTTGCCAACATCAGCACCGCGCGTCACTCCGCCATCTCGGCCGTCGCCGCCCGCGGCAGCATGATGCGGATGGTGGTGCCCTTGCCTGGCGTGCTGATGATCTCGGCGCCGCCGCCGGACTGTCGGGTCACGCCATAGACCTGGCTGAGCCCCAGTCCGGAGCCTTTGCCTGCACCTTTGGTGGTGAAGAACGGATCGAAGGCGTTGCGCCTGACCTCCTCGGTCATGCCGGTGCCGGTGTCGGTGATGCTCACCGTGACATAGTCGCCCGCCGGCAGATCGTCCGGGCCGATGGGCAGGCCGAGCCGCTCGTGGCTGGTGCAGATCCGCAGCGTCCCGCCGGCGGGCATGGCGTCGCGCGCGTTGATGACAAGGTTGAGGATCACGTTCTCGATCTGCACCAGATCCACCATCACCGGCCCAAGCTCGGGCTCCAGGTCGGTCTCGAGCCTGATGGAGGCGCCGATCGAGGTGTGGATGATGTCGCGCATGGCCATGATGGCCTCGTTGATGTCCACCCGGCTGGAGACCAGCTCCTGCTTGCGCGAGAAGGCGAGCAGCTGGCGCACCAGGGCAGCGCCGCGGTTGGTCGCCTGCAGGATGATGCCGGCGCGGCGCGCCAGCCCGTCATGCTCGGCGAGATCCTCGGCGAGCATCTCGGCGTTGAGGATGATGGAGGCCAGGAGATTGTTGAAGTCGTGCGCCAGCCCCGCGGTCAGCCGGCCGACGGCGGCCATGGTCTGCGCCTGGTGCAGCCGCTCCGCCGCCACGCGCCGCTCGGTCACGTCGGCGTACAGCGTCACGTAGCCGCCGCCGGGCAGCAGGTTGCGGCGGATCTCCAGGATGCGGCCGTTGGGGCGCACCCGCTCGACGGTGCCGACATAGCTGGTGCGTTCCAGCAGCATCATGCGCCGGTCCACCTCGGCCTCGACAGCCACATCGCCGAACTCGCCCAGCCGGGCCTGGGCGAGCAGGATCTCGCGCATAGGCAGTCCCACCCGCAGGATCTCGGGGGGAACCCCGGTGAAGGCGGCGAAATGGTCGTTCCACTCCAGCAGCCGCAGCTGGGCATCGAGCATCATGATCCCGTCGGTCATGCCGGCCAGCACCGCCTGCATGCGCTGCGCCCGGCCCTGCGCCTCGGCGCGCGCTTCCTCGAGCGCGGTGTTGGCGACACGCAGCACCATCCGGTCCTGCGCCAGCGCGCCTTCGCGGGTGAACGACGCGCGACTGGCCTGCAGCAGCAGCGCCGAGCAGGCGAGCACGAACAGCACCGCCAGCGCCGTCACCAGCAGCGCCTGGGTCCGCCAGATCTCGTAGGGCTGCAACGCGTCGGACTGGTCGATTCCCACCAGCACGCTGAGGTCGCGATCCGGCACCGGGATGAAGGCATGGATGCGCACCACCCCGTCCGACGGGGTCGGCCCGGTCCAGATGGCTTCCTTGCGGGTGCGGATCGCCTTGAGCAGGGCGGTGTCGGACAGGGAGTGGAACTCCTGCGGCACGCCGGCGCCGTGTTGGCTCAGCAGGCTGCCATCGGCGAGGCTGACCAGACCGACCAGGCCGCCGCGGCCGAGATCGACCGTGTCGTAGAACGAGTTGAGCGCCGCCGTGGGCAGCGCCAGGGAGACCACGCCGCCGAATCGGCCATCCGGAAAATCCAGCCGGCGCACCAGGTTGAGCTGCCACAGCTTGGTGACCAGCCCGCGCACCGGCGGATTGATGAACATCCGGTTGTTATCGGCCGGCAGCAGCTGCTCGTGTCGGAAATAGTCGCGTGTGCTGACATCGGTGCCGATGATCTCGGGGCGGGTGCTCTGGGTGACGGTGCCGCTGGCGTTGGTGATGAATATTTGCAGCGCCTTGTCCTGCATCGCCACCAGCTGGCCGCTCAACGATTCGAGGTTGAAGCCCGCGGGATTGGCCTGCCATCCCGCCTCCAGGATCCGCAGGGTCTGGTCGCTGACCAGGAACTGGCGGTTCAGCTGCTCCTCGACCAGCAGCGCGTTGCGGCCGAGGGCGGCGCGCACCTCGGTGTTGTTCTGCGAAAGATGGTCACGCAGGACGATCGTCGTGGCAAGCCATACCAGGCACAGCGTCAGGACGGTGGCAATGATGATCAGTCCCTGACGGAACCGCAATGTGCTGGTCAATGTCTGTCCGCCAGCAGCCGAAGCGGCCTGATGCGTTGTTGGGTCGGCCTGCAGTGCATCTGCTATGTTCGTCTCTGGTGGTGACATTAGCGTATGATGCGCCCATTGAAGATCTCACAGGCGAATATCGCCGTGAGTCACATATTATTAACGTCCTTGCACCGAAACGCGTGTGCGCCGCGTGCCGGTCGCGGTCGCCCCTTTCCCACATTCAGGCTAAGTGTAGATTTGCGGTCCTTCGCTTCGGTTTCCAAGTCAGGACATGTTTATGAACGAGTTCGTGATAACCCCCCCTGCCATCGCCGCCGTGCCGGTGGCCGGCGGCGGCCTGTTTCCCGTGCGTCGGGTGTTCTGCGTGGGCCGCAACTACGCGGCGCATGCGCGTGAGATGGGGCATGATCCGGACCGGGAGGCGCCGTTCTTCTTCTGCAAGCCGGCCGATGCGCTGCTGACCGATGGGGCGGATATGCCATACCCCACCATGACCAGCGATCTGCATCATGAGATGGAGCTGGTGGTGGCGCTGGGGTCCGGCGGGTCGGACATTCCCGAATCGGAGGCGCTGTCCAAGGTGTGGGGCTATGCGTGCGGGCTCGACATGACGCGGCGCGATCTGCAGGGCGAGGCCAAGAAGCTGGGCCGGCCGTGGGACATGGGCAAGGGCTTCGATCATTCCGCGCCGATCGGCCTGATGGTGCCGGCCAGTGCCTTGCCGGACCCGACCAAAGGCAAGATCGAGCTCAAGGTGAACGGCGTGGTCCGCCAGTCCAGTGACCTTTCGATGCTGATCTGGTCGATCGCCGAGACGATTTCCTATCTTTCGGGACTGGTGAAGCTGGAAGCGGGCGATCTGATCTTCTCCGGCACCCCCGAGGGTGTGGCCGCCGTCAGCCGCGGCGACCTCATGGAAGGCAGCGTCGAAGGTATCGGCACAGTCACCACACGAGTCGTTTGACACGTGCCAAACGGATGAAAGTTTCTTTGGTTCTTTCTTTTCAAATAAACAACTTCTTTTTTAAAAAAAAGAAGCAAAAAACTTTCGTTCGTTTGGACGCGTAATTTCCGGGGAGGTAGGCGCTGTGAAAGTGACCATCGAAGTTGACTGCACGCCAGAAGAGGCGCGCGTGTTCATGGGCCTGCCCGACGTGAAGCCGATGCAGGCGACACTGCTCGCCAAGATGGAAGAGCAGATGCTCGACAGCATCACAGCCGTTTCGCCCGATTCGCTGCTGCGCACCTGGATGAGCGCCATGCCGCCCGGCACCGAACAGATGCGCGACGCCTTCATGGGCCTTCTCAAAACCGGCTTCACCGGCGCGAGGTGACATGCTTGCCAAAGGCAGACGCTTTGACTAAACGCCGTTAAGTCATGTCAGATCTCGAACCGCCGCCTCTTCGCACCCGCAAGCCGCGCGGCCAGGGCGCCAGCCGCCGTGGCGAGATCCTCGCCGCCGCCTCGCGGCTGTTCCTCGAGGAAGGCGTGGTACATGCTACGATGCGGCGGATCGCAGCGGAGGTCGGCGTGTCGCCGACGGCGCTGTATGTGTATTTCCCCGACAAGTCGGCCATTCTGCAGGCGATCGCCGAGGCGACGTTCGAGACCCTGCTGTTGGCGCTGGAGGCCAGCCAGCAGGCGCAGAGCGACCCGATAGCACGGTTCCGCGCGGGGCTGTGCGCCTATGTCGCCTTCGGGCGCGCCCATCCCGACAGCTATCGGCTGACGTTTCTGCAGCGGCCGCCGGAGAAACGCGATTGCGACGAGATCGCCGCCGCCGACCATTCCTTCGCCATCCTGCAGCGCGGGGTGGAGGGGCTGATCGCGGCAGGCCTGTTCCGACCGGTCGATCCGGTGTGCGCGGCAGAGGCCATCTGGGCCTGCCTGCACGGCGTCACCACATTGCTGATTGACCAGGCCGCGCATATCGACAGCGATCACGACGCGCTGGTGGCCCAGGTGATCGGCACCGTCATCGCGGGACATCTGCGGTCGGAAGACTCAAACTGATCATTGTAAACTGAACGACGTGCACTTATAATCTCCGGCGACCGTTGCCCGGAGATGTCTGATGACCCGTCATTGCCTGAGTCTGTGCGCCGTTGCCTTGCTGCTGGCGGCGGGGGCCGCGCCGCGGCCGGTGCGTGTGCAGAGCGTGGCGTGGCAGGAGGGCGGCCCTGGCTTTGTGCTCTCCGGCACGGTGCAGGCGCGAATCCAGGCGGATCTGGCGTTTCGTGTGGCGGGCAAGGTGATCGCCCGGCCGGTGGAGATCGGCGACCATGTCTCGGCCGGACAGGTGCTGGCGCGGCTCGATCCGGCGGATCTGCGCTACAGCCTGGAATCAGCCACGGCCGCCCTGCAGAGCGCCGAGGCGGATCTGACGCAGACCGACGCGGATCTGCGCCGCTACGAAACGCTGGGGCGGTCTTCGCCGGCCTATCTGCCGCAGGAATATGATCGCCGGGTGGCGGCCCAGCGCATGGCCGCGGCGCGGCGGGTGCAGGCGCAGCGCCAGCTCGCTTTGGCGCGGGACCAGCTGGACTACGGCGTGCTGACCGCCGATGCCGATGGCATCCTCACCGCCCTGCCGGTGCAGATCGGCCAGGTGGTGGCCGCCGGCCAGACCGTGGCGACCATCGCCCATGCCGGCGAGGTCGAGATCGTGGCGGATGCGCCGGAGAACCGGCTGGCGGCTCTGCGCCTTGCGGGCGATGTCGCCATCCATGTCTGGGCGCTGCCGGACGTGACACTGCACGGCAGGGTGCGCGAGATCGGCGCACTGGCCGATGCCGCCAGCCGCACCTTCGCCGTCAAGGTCGCGGTGCGCGATGCCGCCCCCGACCAGCTCGCGCTGGGCATGACCGCCACGATCAGCCTCGATGCGGCGGGGCCGAAGCGCGCGGTGCTGCCGGCGGCGAGCCTGGCCGATGACGGCGGCGCGCCCGCGGTCTGGGTGCTCGATCCGAGGTCCGGCCATGCGGCGCTGCACCGCGTGACCGTCGCGGGCTATGGCGCCGATGGCAGCGTGCTCATCACCGACGGGGTCGCAGCCGGCGAGCAGGTGATCACCGCGGGGGTGCGCGACATCACGCCCGATCTGCTGTTGACCGCCTGGGCGGGAGCGGCCCGATGAAATCCTTCAACCTGTCCGCCTGGGCGCTGTCCCATCGCGCGCTCACGCTGTTCTTCATGCTCGCTCTGGCCGGTGGCGGGGTGATCGCCTACCTGTCGCTGGGCCGCGCCGAGGACCCGGCGTTCACCATCAAGCAGATGGTGGTGCAGGTGGACTGGCCCGGCGCCTCGGCCGACGAGATGGCGCGCCAGGTGGCCGACCCGATCGAGCGCAAGCTCGAGGACCTCGCCCATCTCGACTACACCCAGAGCCAGACCCAGCCCGGCCACACCGTCATCACCGTCTCGCTGCGCGACGACACGCGGCCGTCTGACGTGCCGGGCCTGTGGTACCAGGTGCGCAAGAAGATCGGCGATATCGCGGCGACGTTGCCCGCCGGCATCCAGGGTCCGTATTTCAACGACGAGTTCGGCGACACCTATTCGATCGTCTACGCGCTGACCGCGGACGGCTTCACGCTGCCGGAATTGCGGCATGTGGCGGAGGACGTGCGCGAGCAGCTGATCGGCACGCCTGGCGGGATTCCCGGCCTGGGCAAGATCATCCTGGTCGGCCAGCAGGACGAGCGCATCGACATCGAGGTGTCCTATCGCAAGCTCGCCGAACTCGGCCTGACGCTGAACGATGTGTTTTCGGCCATCTCGCATGAGAACGCCGTGGTCGACAGCGGCTTCGTCGACACGCGCAACGACCGCATCCGTGTGCGCACGCGCCCGGCCATCGACGGGCCGGCGGCGCTGGTCGGCCTGCCGATCCAGGCCAACGGGCGGCTGCTGCGGCTGGGCGATCTGGCGACGATCAGCCGCATCACCGCCGACCCGCCGAGCGCCACCATGCGCGTCAACGGCCAGCCCGCGCTGGGCCTGGGCATCAGCATGGCCGATGGCGGCAACATCCTCGCGCTCGGCCAGGCGGTGGCGGCGCGGCTTGCGGCGATCGAGGCCGGCCTGCCGCTCGGCGTGCACATCACCCGCATCA
Organism: Rhodospirillales bacterium; assembly: GCA_037445025.1. Lineage (GTDB taxonomy): Bacteria > Pseudomonadota > Alphaproteobacteria > Acetobacterales > Acetobacteraceae > CAIQQQ01. Next base: position 18,330 of record JBBILI010000015.1, on the reverse strand, counting down.
ACGACCAGGCGGGCGTGGTGACGGCGGATGTGTCGGACTTCCAGGAGAGCTTCCTCGAAGCTTTGGGCATTGTGCTGCTGGTCAGCTTCATCAGCCTGGGCTGGCGCACCGGCATCGTGGTGGCGATCTCGGTGCCGCTGGTGCTGGCCGGCGTGTTCATCGGCATGAAACTGCTGGGGATCGACCTGCAGCGGATCTCGCTGGGGGCCATGGTGATCGCGCTCGGGCTGCTGGTGGATGACGCGATCATCGCGGTCGAGACGATGACGGTGAAGCTGGAGCAGGGCTGGGACCGGGTGCGCGCCGGCAGCTTCGCCTTCACCTCCACGGCGCTGCCGATGCTGACGGGAACCCTGGTCACCGCCGCCGGCTACCTGCCGGTGGGGCTGGCTGCGTCCAGCACCGGCGAATACACGCAGGACATCTTCCGAGTCGTCGGCATGGCGCTGATCCTGAGCTGGCTGGTGGCGGTGTTCTTCGTGCCGCTGATCGGGGCCACGCTGCTGCCGGAGCCGAAGCCGCATGCGGGGCAGCACGATGTCTATGACAGCCCGCTCTACCGTCGGTTTCGCGGCGTCGTGGCCTGGTGCGTGCGGCGGCGGCTTGTGGTGATCGGGCTGACGGGGGTGGCGTTTCTGGCGGCTTTGGTGGGGTTCACGCGCGTGCCGAACCAGTTCTTCCCGGCGTCCGACCGGCTGGAGATTCTGATCGATGTGCGCCTGCCGGAAGGGGCGAGCTTTGCCAGCACGCAGGAGAAGGTGGCGAGCCTGGAGAAGCTGCTGGCGGGCCAGCCCGGCATCACCTCCTATGCCGCTTATACCGGCACCGGCACGCCGCGCTTCTTCCTGGCGTTCTCACCGGAGCTCAACCAGCCGAACTACGCGCAGTTCGTCATCAACACCGCTTCCATCGCCGATCGCGAGCATCTGCTGGGCGTGCTCAACGCGGCCATCGATGAAGGCGCCGCCGGCCCGTTCGCCGATGTGCGGCTGCGGGCCTCGCGCCTGGAACTGGGCCCGCCGGTGGGCTACCCCGTGCAGTTCCGCATCACCGGGCCCGATCCGATGAAGCTGCGGGACATCGCGGCCCAGGTGCGCACGGCGCTGGGGACGGACGCGCATCTGCGCAACATCAGCGATGCCTGGGGCGAGATGGGCAAGCGCGTCACCATCTCCGTCGATCAGGACAAGGCGCGGCTGCTGGGCATCACCAGCAGCGACATCGCCACCATCCTGGCCACCTTGAACGAGGGCGCGACGGTGACGCAGTATCGCGAGGGGACCGACCTCATTCCCGTCATCGCGCGGGCCATCGCGTCCGAGCGGCAGAACATCGCGGCGATCGGCGATGTGACCATTCCGACCTCCCAACCCGGCCGCACCGTGCCCCTGTCGCAAATTGCGCGGATCGGCTGGAGTCTGGAGCAGCCGGTGATCTGGCGGCGCAACCGAACGCCGATGCTGCTGGTGCGGGCCGACACCCTGCCTGGCATCCAGGCGCCGGATGCAACGGCGGAGATCCTGCCGGCGCTGGCGCCGATCACGGCCAGCCTGCCGGCGGGCTACCGGATCGACACCGCCGGCGCCGTCGAGGAAAGCGCCAAAGGCTCGGCCAGCATCAACAAGGTGATGCCACTGACGCTGGTGGTGATGCTGGCGCTGCTGATGATCCAGATGCAGTCGTTCAGCCGCATGGCGATGGTGCTGCTGACGGCCCCTTTGGGGCTGATCGGCGTGTCGGCGGCGTTGCTGGTCACCGGCGCGCCATTCGGCTTCGTGGCGACCTTGGGCTTCATCGCGCTGGCCGGGATCATCATGCGCAACAGCGTCATCCTGGTCGATCAGATCGAGCAGGACATCGCCGCCGGCAGCACGCCTGCCGATGCCATCGTGGAAGCCACCATCCGCCGATCGCGCCCGATCGTGCTGACGGCGGCGGCGGCGATCCTGGCCCTGTTGCCGCTGGCGTTCTCGGTGTTCTGGGGGCCGATGGCGATCGCCATCATGGGCGGCCTGGTCTCGGCCACAGCACTCACCCTGTGCTTCGTGCCGGCGCTGTATGCGGCGTGGTCACGGGTCGCGCGTCCGGCGAAGGCTGCGGAGGCGATTGCCTGGCTCCGTGCGGTGCCACATCATCCGGGACCGTGACCAGGCTGAGGGGGACGCCATCGCCAGTTCGGGACAGCCGCACCGCTTCATCTGGTCGGGCACGGCACTTGGCCTCGCGCGCAGCCTGCCGGAGCGGTACTACACCGCGCCTGAGGTGTTCGCCGAGGAGGTGAAGCGCATCCATCTGAAGCACTGGTTCTTCGTCGGCCGGGCGGAGGAGCTGCGCGAACCCGGCGCGTTCCGGGCGATCGACACCGTGGGCGGGCCGGTGCTGCTGACGCGCGATGCGCAGGGCCGGCTGCACGCCTTCGCCAATGTCTGCCGCCATCGCGGCTCGATCCTGGCCGAAGGCTGCGGCGTGGCGGAGAAGCTGGTCTGTCCGTATCACGCCTGGTCGTTCCGGCTGGACGGCAGCCTGGCCGGAGCGCCGGCGATGGCCGATGTGCCGGGGTTCCGGCGTGAGGACAACGGACTGATACCGATCCGGATGGAACTCTGGGCCGGCAATATCTTCCTCAATTTCGATGCCGATGCGCCGGATCTGCTGACCCATCTGGGCGACCTGCCGCAGCGTTTCGCCTCGCACGGCGTGGCGGACATGGAGTGCACCTGGCGCATCGAGATCGAGACGCGGTGCAACTGGAAGCTGCTGCTGGAAAACGCCATGGAGACGTATCACACCGGCATCGTCCATGCCGCGACCGTGGGCGCGCAGACGAGCCTGACCTATCCGACCCAGGGAAACTGGCTATGCATTCAGGTGCAGTCCACCCGCTCGATCGGTGTGCTCGACCAGGCAGCGCCGCCGTCGTTCCAGCCGATCCCGACGCTGGATGCGGATGCGCGCCAGGGCACGTATTTCACCCTGATCCATCCCACCACCCAGTTCGCCGCGGCGCAGGACTGTTTCTGGTGGCTGGCGGTGCGGCCGCTGGTCTGCGATCGCTCGGTGCTCAGCGTGGGCGGTTGCTTCCCGCGCGCAAGCGTCGCCCTGCCGGATTTCCCGGCGCGGGCCGCGCCGTACTTCGATCGCTGGGAAAAGGTGGCGTTGGAGGATGTCGGCATCCTGGAGCGCCAGCAGATCGCGCTCGGTTCGCACGTGTATGATCCGGGCCTGCTGTCCTGGCGCGACGACATGGTGCATGCGATCAACGATTGGATTGTTGATCGGCTGCGGTAAAGCCCGGGTGCACGGAACACCGGAAGGATGTGCAGCAAAGGCGTTCTTTTTTGAAAAAAGAACCAAAAAACTTTCGATCGGCTGACGCCCTCCTCCGGAAAGAGGTTTGCTCAAACGATAAAAAGTCTTTTGCTTCTTTTCTTCAGAAAAGAAGTCCTTGCTTCCTTGGCTCTATGATCGTCTTGGCCACCAGATCCGCCTCAACGCCCACGCGGGTGAGATGGATGGTATGATACCGCCCATCAAGCCAAGGCTGGAACTGGTCGCGGTAGAACGGGCTGCCGGGTACGCCGGAGTTGCCGATGTTCTGCACGGCGAGGAAGTGCTCGGGGGCCGCGAAGTCGACGACGATGCGGTATTCCGCTCCCGAGGCAGCACGGTGGGGAGGAAGTTCGCCACCGGTGTTGCGCAGCGTGTGCGAGCCGCCATCGACCGGGGCGGGGCCGATGTCGAAGGCCGCGGCGTTCGCTGTGTTCGACAGCGGGTGACGCCAGTGGGCGATGTGGACATGGCCCCAGGTCCAATGGGCCCTGTCCTCGCCGAGCCGGTCGGACAGGATGGCGATGCTGTCGCGGGCGACGGCTTCGATGCGGGCGGCGAGGCCTTCGGGGAAACAGTCAGGCACGGTGCCGTCCAGCACCGCGACGCAGAGCCCGGTCTGCTGGACGGCGAGGTCGATCAGATGGGCCGGGATGTGAAGTGACTGCACGGCACGGTTCCAGCGCGCCATGAAGGTTTCGAACAAAGTGGGGGCGGCGCTGTCCAGCGTGTAGCGGAAGTCCCAGCCGGTCAGCAGCCTGATACATTCCTGGGCGGCCGTATCCTGGCTGGTCGCCAGGGCGGACAGGATGTGGCGGACATTGCGTTCGGCGCGGGTGTTCTTGACGTCGTTCTGCAGGGCGATGGTGGCGGAGGTGTCGAGGATCGGGGTGGCGTTGAACACCTGGTCAAGCCGCACCCCGCGATGGCCCTGGGAGTAGGCGCCGTAGATCGGGTAGGGAAACGCGGGGCCGACGATGCGCTGGTTCGCGCTGGCCAGCGCGCCGGTGGGCGGGTCGTGGCGGGTGGGCAGGCCATCGAACGGGATCATGCCCTGCCACCGGTCGTCCGGGTTGCCGGCGTCGCGCACGCCGGGCCAGGTCCGGCCGCGGATCGGGATGCGGCCGGCCATCTGGTAGCCGATATGGCCTGTGGCGTCGGCGTAGATCCAGTTGAACACGGCGACCGACCAGTCCTGCAGCACAGCGCGAAATTCAGGCCAGGTCCTGGCGCGGGCAAGGCCGATGATGGCGCGGAGATCGTCGAGATGTTCGGCGCCGACCCAGCGCAGCGACATCGGCGGATCGCCGGCGGGATCGATCGCGGGGACGAGCGCGTTGACGATCGGGCCGCGTACGGTCGAGCGGATGGTGACGGGGCGGTCGGCCTCGCTGCACACCTTGATGACGACGGTGCGTTTGGTGAACGGCACGAAGCGGTCGCCATCGCGGTAGCGCGAGGGATCGGCGGGGTCGAGCTCTTCGCGGTAGAGGTCGCGTGTGGAGGCCATGTTGTTGGTGAGGCACCAGGCGGCGGTGCCGTTGGAGCCCCACCAAAGCCCGGGCAGGCCGGGCTGGCCGGAGCCTGCGGCGTGGTCCTCCGGGCCGTGCAGGGCGAACTCGTACCAGCTCGACGGCACCCAGAACGGCTGGTGCGGATCGCCGGCCAGGACGGGGAGGCCGCTTTCGGTGCGGCTGCCGGCAAGGGCCCAGTTGTTGGAGCCGGTGGCGTCGTCGGTGCCCGCGGGGATCGGCGGGTTGGCGGTGCCTGGGGCGGGCAGGACCAGGTTTTCCGAGGCTTCGGGGGTCAGGAAGGCGGCGCGCAGGGGCTCGGGCAGCAGGCGGGAGACCTCGGCTGCGATCAGTCGGTCGATGCGGCCGTTGAGCGACCACCAGATGGCCCGCGCGATGCCGACGACGTCACGCACGGTGAACGGCTCGGGCGTGTAGGCGAGCACGCGGAACTCGATCGGCAACGCCTCGCCCATGGCAGCGATGGCGTGGTTGATGCCGGCCACGAACGACTCGACGATGGCTGAGGTGGCCTGGTCGATCAGCGCCACCTCCCGGTCGGCGATCTGGTCGAGGCCCACGGTGAGGTGGGCGATGTCGGCTGCGACATAGGAAGGACCGAGGATCTCCGCCTGGCGGCCGAAGGCGCGGCGGCGCAGGCGGTCCATCTGCCACAGCCGGTCCTCGGCCATGGCCACGCCGAGGCCGAAATACAGGTCCGGCGTGGTGGTGGCGAAGATATGCGGCACGCCGGCGCGGTCGCGCAGGATCTCGATGGTGCCGGTCACGTCGGCCTGGTGGTGGTGGTCCCTGGGGGCTGCGATGCGCGTGAGGAAGGCGTCGCGGGCGGCGGCGAAGCCGGCTGCGTCTGCGGCGCCGAGGGTGATGTCGCCGCGCAGGGCCGCCAGAATGGTCGTGTCGTCCAACATGGAAACCTGCTGATCACGGAAGGAGCGGCAGCATGGCGCCGCGCCTGCTGCATTGCACGCCCCAATACGGCAGCTGATGGCCCAGGGATTGCTTCGTATCGCTCCGGTGACGGCCGTGGGCCGGCGATGCAGAGGATGCTGACATGAAGCGCGCTTTGGCCTTGGCCGTCTGGTTCTCCCTCCTGTGCGCGTCGCTGCCGGCGTTTGCCGCCGACACGGTGGTGGTGGCGATGGGCAAGACCAGCTCCAACCTGCCGTATTACGTGGCCGTGGAGCGCGGCTACTTCACCGAGTTCGGCATCGCCCCTGAACAGAAAATCATCATCGACAACGCGCTGGTGATCACCGCGATGATCTCCGATCAGGTGGAGGCGGCGATGTCGGTGCTGGCGATCGACGGCATGAACGCCAACCTCAAGAAGCCGGGTTCGGTGAACTGGGTGTCGATCAACGCCCAGAACGATCCGCACAAGATGGAACAGTTCATGATCCGCACCGGATTTCCGGCGAAATCGGTGGCGGATCTGAAGGGCGCGCGGATCGTGTGCGCGCCGGGGCTGGGCAATCTGGCGATGGCGCGCGCCGGGCTGGCCAAGGCGGGGCTGAAGGAGGGCGAGTACCGGCTGGACCCGATGGACCCGAACCAGCACATCAACGTGCTGAAATCCGGCCAGTATGACGCAGCCTACACGCTGGAGCCGGGGGCCACGCTGATGCGCAAGACGGGGGTGGCGACGACGCTGCAGAGCGGGGTGATCGCCTCCGTGGTGCTGGGCGATCCGAAGGCCGATGCCTATGTCGGCGGCGCCGCGGTGACCGGCACCTTCCTGCGCAACCGGCCGGATGTGGCGAAGCGCTATGCGCTGGCGCTGGGCAAGGCGATCGGCTTCATCCGTGAGCATCCGGCCGAGGCCAGCCATTATCTGCTCAACAACACGCCGATCCCGGCCGATATCGTCGATGAGGTGCCGCTGGTGCTGTTCACCTTCGCAGCGGACGCGACCGCCCAGGACAAGGCCAATCTGCAGGCCTATCTCGACTACGCCGTGAAGATGGGCGCGCTGAGTCAGGCCGGTGACGTGACGCCCTATATCAAGAGCTTCTGAGACGATGCCGCGGGACGTGGCGGCAGTTACGGCCAGAACGACAGCGCGGCCGCACATCACGGTGCGCGGCCTGCGCAAGCGCTTCGGTGGCAATGCGGTCTATGACGGTTTCGACCTCGACATCCCGCGCGGGAAGTTCATTTCGGTGTTCGGGCCCAACGGCTGCGGCAAGAGCACGCTGATCAACATGATGGCGGGGCTGCTGCCGATCGATGGCGGCGAGATCCTGTTCGATGGGCAGGACGTCCGCGACATCCGCGTGGGCTACGTGTTCCAGAACTATCGCGAGGCGCTGTTTCCATGGCTGCGGGCGCGCGACAACATCGTCTATCCCCTGCAGTTCATGCGGGTGGGGCGGGCCGAGCGGGAGCGGCGGCTGGAGGCGCTGGTGGCGCGGCTGGGGGTGCGGATCGATCTCAACCGCTATCCCTATGAGATGTCGGGCGGGCAGCAGCAGCTCGTCTCGATCCTGCGGGCGCTGATCATCGACCCGGAGGTGCTGTTCCTCGATGAGCCGTTCTCGGCGCTCGACTATGAGATGACGCTGTTCATGCGCGCGCAGCTGCAGCGAATCTTTGCCGATATCGGGGCGACCACGCTGATCGTGTCGCATGACCTGGAGGAGGCGGTGTATCTGGCCGACCAGGTGCTGCTGCTGAGCCGGGCGCCGACGCGGGTCGCGGATTTCGTGCAGGTGGATGCGGCACGGCCGCGCACCGATGCGACGCTGGCCGAAGCGGGGTTCGTGGCCACCAAGGCGCATTGTCTGGAGATCTTTCAGCGCGAGGTGCGCAAGTGACGCGGCGCAGCTTTACCCCGCTGATCGGCGTGGTGCTGTTTCTGCTGGCCTGGTACATCGTCGTGGCGGTGAAGCTGATCGACCCGGTGCTGCTGCCCACACCGGTGGTGATCGGGCGGACGCTGTGGCAAGGCATGGTCTCCGGCGGCATTTCGGCGGATGTGTGGAAGACGGTGCGCCGGGTGCTGCTGTCGGTGTCGCTGGCGGCGGCCATCGGCATTCCGGTGGGCGTGGTGCTGGGGGCTTCGGAGAAGCTCTACCGGTCGCTGGAATTCATGATCGACTTTTTCCGCTCCACCCCAGCCAGCGCGGTGTTTCCCCTGTTTCTGGTGATTTTCGGGGTGGATGACCGGACGAAGATCTATATCGGCGCCTTCGGGGCGATGCTCGCCATTGTGTTCAACACCGCCTATGGCGTGATGAACGCGCGCAAGACGCGGGTGCAGGCGGCGCGGATCATGGGGGCGTCACGCCTGCATGTGCTGCTGGTGGTGCTGCTGGAATCGCTGCCGCAGACCTTCATCGGGCTGCGCACCGGGGTTTCGATCTCGCTGGTCTCGGTGATCGTGGCGGAGATGTTCCTGGGCTCCACCGACGGCATCGGCCAGCGTGTGTTCGAGGCGGAGCAGATGTTCGACATGCCGCAGATGTATGCGGCGATCTTCTGCGCGGGGCTGCTGGGCTATGTGCTCAATCTCGCGCTGGGCCTCGCCGAAAGGCGCTTTGTGCATTGGGCAGGACGATGACCGACAGGATTGCTGTGGCCCGCGCGGCAGCGATGCCGGAGCTGCCGGAGTTTCTGACGCAGGACGATCAGGCGCGGATCGATCCGGGATTGCTTCCCTCGAATGTGGCGGAACTTGCCCTGCTGGCGCGGCGCGAGATGGCGCTGATGCGTTATCCCATGAAGTCCTGGGTGCTGCCGAAGCTGGCACCGGACGGAACCCAGGCGCTCGACGTGCTGGTGGTGGGCGCGGGGCAGGCGGGGCTGGCCACCGGGTTCGGGCTGCTGCAGCAGCGGGTGGACAACATCCTGCTGATCGACGCCAATCCGGCAGGTGCCGAAGGTCCGTGGACGACGTATGCGCGCATGGAGACGCTGCGGACGCAGAAGGATGTCGGTGGCATCGAGGGCGGCGTGCCCAGCCTGTCGTTGCAGGCGTGGTACGAGGTGCAGCACGGGCTTGGGTCGTGGCGGGATCTGTACAAGGTGCCGACGGCGCTGTGGGCGCGGTATCTCGCCTGGTATCGGGAGACGACCGGGCTTGCGGTGCGCAACGCCTGTCGCATGACCCGGTTCGGACCGGGGCCTGACGGGTTGATCGAGGTGGTCGTCGAGCAGGACGGGGTTGGTGCCTCGCTGTGGACGCAAACCCTGGTGCTGGCCACCGGCATCGAAGGCAACGGGCGGCGTTTCGTGCCGCCGATGGTGCGCGACAGCGTGCCGAAATCGCTGTGGGCGCACACGCAGGAGGAGATCGATTTTTCCGGCCTGGCGGGAAAGCGCGTGGCCGTGATGGGCGGCGGCGCCTCGGCGTTCGACAACGCGATCGCAGCCGCCGAGGCGGGCGCGCTGGTGGATCTGTATCACCGCACACAGGTGCTGCGCCCGGCCAATCCTGTGGCCTGGGGCGAGTTCAACGGCTATCTCGCGCATTTCCCCGATCTCACCTTGGCCCAGCGCTGGCGGTTTGCCCGGCAGATGAAGGTGTTTCGCGGCGGTCCGCCGCTGCGCACCATCGCCCGCGCCCAGGCGACGGCGAACCTCGTCATCCACCCCGGGACGTCGTGGAAATCCGTGCGGCGCGAGGACGGGCGCGTAACAGTCGAAGCCAGCGATGGCGGGCAGAGCTTCGACTTCCTGATCCTGGGCACCGGCTACGAGACCGACCTCGCCTTCGCTCCTGAATTCGCCGAACATCTCGACAGCATCGCGTTGTGGCAGGACGTGTTCACACCGCCGGAGGGCGAGGATGATCCGAGCCTGATGCGCTCCTGCCATCTGGGGCCGCATTTCGAGATGCAGGAGAAGGTGCCGGGCACGGCGCCGTGGCTGGCCGCGGTGTTCAATTTCAGCCGCGGCGCCAATGCCTCGATGGGCTCGATGCCGATCGGCCTGTCCGGCATCAAGTTCGGCGTGCCGCGGCTGGTGCACGGCATCACGCGGCGGCTGTTCGTCTCGCACGCGGCGGACTATCTCGAAGGCATGCAGATCTGGCAGGAAGGCGACACCATCTATGAGCTCTGACATCCCGCGCGACGGCGCCGTCATCGGCGGCCTGCTGCATGTCGCGATCAAGACGCACGACCTTGACGCCACCTTGCATTTCTATCGCGACGTGATCGGGCTCACCGAGGCGTTCCGGCCGGATTTCGGCTATTCCGGCGCGTGGCTCGCCATTCCCACGCCGATCGGCACCGCCATCATGCATATCTATGCCGGGCGGGCTGCGCTGAACGCGCAGGGCGAGGTGCCGCACGGCGCCGGGGCGATCGATCATGTGTCGCTGGTGGCGTCGGGCTACCATGCGTTCATTGCGCGGTTCCGCAAGGCGGGGCTCGACTGGCGGGAGTTTCTGGTGCCGAACACCACGTTGTGGCAGCTGTTCGTGCACGATCCGTCGGGGGTGCAGCTTGAGCTGACGTTCGAGGGGCGGGCGGAGGCGGGGCCGCCGCCGGATATGTCGGAGGGGCGGCGGTATCGGGCGATGTGAAGCGGTTCTTTTTTGAAAAAAAGAACCAAAAAACTTTCATCCGCTTCGCGCTCCCCTCCGGAGAGAAGTCCGCGCAAACGATTGAAAGTCTTTTGGTTCTTTTCTTCACAAAAGAACTGCTCGCTTGCTTCCTACAGCGCCGAGAGCACCGCCTCCGCCCGGCTGACATCGAACCCGCCGGGTGCCTCGACCATAAGGTTGGTCACCTTGCCGTCATCGACGATCATGGCGAAGCGCTGGCTGCGGATGCCGAGGCCGCGGGCCACCAGATCCAGCTCCAGACCGATCGCCTTGGTGAACGCCGCCGAGCCATCGGCCAGCATGACGATGCTTTCGTCCACGCCCTGGTCCTTGGCCCAGGCGCCCATCACGAACGCGTCGTTCACCGACAGGCACACGATGGTGTCCACACCTTTGGCCTTGATCTCGGCGGCGTGCTGCACGAAGCCCGGCAGGTGCTTGGCGCTGCAGGTCGGCGTGAAGGCGCCGGGGACGGCGAACAGCGCGACCTTCTTGCCCTTGAACAGGTCGTCGGTGGAGACCTCCTGCGGACCGGACGCAGTGGCGGTCATCAGCTTCATCGAGGGAATGGTGTCGCCAACCTGGATCGACTGCGTCATGGAGCATGATTCCTTGCCATTGCACCGACAGACCCCCCGCCGGTGTGCATTGCCGCAATTCCTAGCGTCGGGACGCTTGCCTGTCACGCCGGGCCTGCCAACATATCACACATGACCGACGCAAATGCAGACCGAGACGAGACTTCGCTGGCGGGCCAGGTGCTGATCGCCATGCCGGGGCTGCCGGACCCCGAATTCGAGCGCGCGGTGATCTATATGTGCGCGCATTCGGGGGAAGGGGCGATGGGCATCGTCGTCAACCGCCCGCTGGCGGCGCCGAAATTCGCCGACCTGCTGGTGCAGCTGGAGGTCGACCCGCGGCCGCCGGCGCGGGCGATCGCGCTGTGCAAGGGTGGCCCGGTGGATTATTCGCGCGGCTTCGTGCTGCACACCTCGGACTGGACCGGCGACGGCAGCCTCAAGGTGGACGGCCAGGTGGCGCTGACGGCGAGCCTGGACATTCTCAAGGCGCTGGCGCGCGGCGGCGGGCCGAAGGAGGGCATTCTGGCGCTGGGCTACGCCAACTGGGGGCCGGGCCAGCTGGATGACGAGATCCGCCAGAACGCCTGGCTCAATGCCGATCCGGATCTGGAGCTGCTGTTCGATGCCGACCATGAGAGCAAATGGTCGCGCGCCCTGGGCAAGCTGCGGATCAACCCGGGGCTGCTGTCGAGCACGTCCGGGCGGGCGTGATCACCAGGTGAAGCTGGGGATGCAGGCGACGGGCTCCAGCCCGGCCTGGGCCGCGGCGGCGTTGATACGCGCCGGATCATGGCCGAGTTCGGCGCCATGGATGCCGCCGAGCACCCAGCAGCTGTCGATGCCGACGCTGTCGGCGCCGGCGATGTCGGTGCGCAGGGCGTCGCCCACGGCGAGCACGCTTGTGCGGTCGAGGCCGAGCATGGCGAGCACCGGGACGTAGATCGCGGGGTCGGGCTTGCCGAGCCAGCGCACGTCGCCGCCGAGGCTGGCATAGTGCTGGGCGAGGGCGCCGGCGCAGATGACGCGGGCGCCGCCGCGGATCACCTCAAGGTCGGGGTTGGCGCAGATCATCGGCAGGCCGGCCGCGTGGCAGGCGGACAGCACGGGATAGAAGTCGTTGACCTCGGTCTGGCTGCCGAGATCGTCAGGGCCGGTGTTGACGACGAAGTCGGCTTCGGCGGGCGTGTCGAACCGGGTGAGCGGCAGGCCTGCGATGACGTTGCGGTCGCGCTCGGGCCCAAGGTGGAACACGCGGGTGCCAAGGCGGCTGAACCAGGGATCGGCGGCGGGATCGGACAGGGCGAGATAGGTGGCCTCGCCGGAGGTCATGATGCCGTTGTAGAGCGTGTCCTCCAGACCCATCGCACGCAGGGCGGCGGCTGCGACATGGGCGCGGCGGGGCGCGTTGCTCAGCAGGACCACGCGCTTGCCGGCACCCTGCAGGGCGCGCAGGCAGTCGGCCGCGCCGGGATAGGGGGTGACGCCGTCATGGATGACGCCCCAGAGATCGAGGATGAAGCCGTCGTATTTCGCGGCCAGCGGCGCGAATGCGGTGATGTGGTGCATGAAAACCTTCAGAGATCGGCGCCGATGGCGCTTTCGACGGTGGCGAAGCCCTGGCGGTCGAGCTCGGTGAGCAGCTCCTGCAGCAGGTGCGGCACCAGGGCGGGGCCGTCGAAGGCGAGTGCGCTGTAGATCTGCACCAGCGAGGCGCCGGCGCGCAGCTTGGCCAGGATGCCGGCACCGGAGGAGACACCGCCCACGCCGATCAGGGTCAGCCGGCCGGCGGCGAAGCGCGCGGCCAGGGCCAGCATGCGGGTGGAGCGTTCGAACAGCGGCGCGCCGGAGAGGCCGCCGGCCTGCTTGCTCTGGTCCGAGCGCAGCGGCGGACGGGCGATGGTGGTGTTGGAGACGATCAGCCCGGCCGCACCGCCTTCGATGCAGGTGGCGACCACTGCCTCGACGCCGGCCTCCGAAAGGTCGGGCGCGATCTTGACCAGCAGCGGCCGGTGGTTCGGCACCTCGGCGGTGACGGCAGCGAGGATGGCGCGCAGCCGTTCCTCGCCCTGCAGGTCGCGCAGGCCGGGTGTGTTGGGGGAGGAGACGTTGATGACGATGTAGTCGACCAGCGGGTTGAGGGCGGCAACGAGGGCGGGATAGTCGCGCTCGGGGTCGGCGCCTTCCTTGTTGATGCCGATATTGCCGCCGACGGGGATGCTGCGCGGGCGTCGGGCGAGGTTGGTGAGGAAGGTCGCGATGCCGTCGTTGTTGAAGCCGAGCCGGTTGATGACGGCGCGGTCTTCGGTGAGGCGGAACAGGCGGGGGCGCGGATTGCCCGGCTGCGGACGGGGGGTGACGGTGCCGGCCTCGACGAGGCCGAAGCCGAGGCGGGCGAGCGGGGCCAGCACCTCGGCGTTCTTGTCGAAGCCGGCGGCAAGGCCGAGCGGGTTGCGGAACTGCAGCCCCATGGCGGAGACCTGCAGACGCGGGTCCTCGACACGGGCCGAGCCCGCCAGGCCCAGCCGCAGCGCCTGCAGGGCCAGACCGTGGGCGGTCTCGGGATCGATCAGCCGGAGGAGCGGCAGCAGGGCGGAGGCGAGTACCGGTGTCATAACCGGGTGATGCCGCGTTTTCACCGATTATGCCAGCGGGGCCAGCGCAATCGTGTCCCCCGCTTCGGCGACGAAGGCCATGGCGCCGCCGTCGCGGGCGGACATCATGACCATGTCGCCGGTGGCCAGCATGTCGGTGGCGGGGTCGAAGAAGCCGCGGGCGCGCATGCGGTGCAGCGGCACGCCCGGCGCCTTGTAGTGCCAGAGGGTGAAGCCCTGGGCGTAGGCGAGAACGGAGAGGTTGCGGATGGAGAAGTGCATGCTGGGATTCCTTTCTTAGAAAGTTGGTCTGATGCTTTAAGCGACGATCCCGCGGGCGCGGAGCTTGGCGTCGAGCCGGTCCATGGCTTCGCGCCAGATCCTGGCGTCGCTGGCCTGGCCGGGATGGCGGGCGGAGGGGGCGGCGCCGCGTTCACCCCAGATCCGCAGGATGCGGGCGTGGACGAGGTCGATGCGGCGCTGGCGGTAGAGCTGGTCGAGCGCGCGGATGACGTCGTCAGGATCGCAAGGGCGTGGGGTCTTGCCGGATCCGCTGGCGTTGGTGCCGGTGTGGCGGGCGGCGAGGGCGGACATGGTCCAGAACCAGGCCTGTTCGGCGCTGGGGAAGGCGCCGTCGCGACGTGGGGCGCTGGTCATGGGGCGGTCGGCTGTGAGAGCTTCGGACATGTGGGTTTCCCTGCCTGAACAGAATAGGAACATTTACCCATGCATTGCGAAGAAGCAAAAGTTAAAAGGCAATATTTCCTATTTTAACGGAATTGCATTCCTATCATAGATAATTCACACTGCGACTCGCTGGCAAATAGTCTTAGACTCCGAGCAGGCCGGCACAGCAGGATCCAAGCCGATGAAGCATGACGACATCTGGCGCGCGCTCGACACGCTCGCCGCCGAGCATGGGCTGTCCGCCTCGGGCCTGGCCAAGCGCGCCGGGCTGGACCCGACGACGTTCAACCCCTCCAAGCGGCGCATGCCGGACGGGCGGGCGCGCTGGCCGAGCACGGAAAGCCTGGCCAAGGTGCTCGATGCCACCGGCGCCACGCTCGATGCGTTCACGGCACTGGTGACGGGGGCGCGGGCGATTCCGGCCAACCTGTCCGGGCGGCAGTCCTCGCGGCGGATTCCGCTGATCGGACTCGCACAGGCGGGCGGCGAGGGGTTCTTCGACGATGGCGGGTTTCCCGTGGGCGGCAGCTGGGACGAGGTGTCGCTGCCGGAGATCGCCGACAGCAACGCCTATGCGCTGGAGATCAGCGGCGAGAGCATGGAGCCGGTGTTTCGCGACGGGGATCTGGTGATCGTCTCGCCCAACGCGCCGATCCGCCGGGGGGACCGGGTGGTGGTGCGCACCGCCGGCGGCGAGGTGATGGCCAAGCAGCTGGCGCGGCGCTCGGCGCGGCGGGTGGAGCTGCGCAGCCTCAATCCGGCGCATCCCGACTATAATTTCGATCTCGGCGAGGTCGCGTGGATACACCGCATCGTGTGGGCCAGCCAATGACAGATTCTTCTCGACATCGGGGCGCCACCTGCCTGACGCTTGGCGTATGCGCTGGTTGCTGCTCGCCCTGCTGCTGCTGACCCGCCCGGCGCTCGCCGACGCGCCGGTCGATCTCGCGCTCGTGCTGGTGACGGATGTTTCGCGTTCGATCGATGACCGGGAATACGATCTGGAAAAGCGCGGCACCGGGTCAGCGTTCATCGACCCCAAGGTGATCGCGGCCATCACGCATGGGCCGCTGGGGCGGATTGCGGTGGCCTATGTCGAGTTCGCGGGGGCGGACCAGGTGGCAACGGTGATTCCGTTCACGTTCATTTCGGATGAGGCGAGTGCGCGGGCGTTCGGCGACCGGCTGGTGGAATCACCGCGCAGCTTCTTCGGACGCACCGCGATCAGTTCCGGCATCGATGCGGCTGTGGCTTTGATCAACGCATCGAACCTGGAGGCGACGCGCAAAGTGATCGATGTGTGCGGCGACGGCACCAACAATGCCGGCCGCGAGATCACGCAATCGCGGGACGATGCGCTGCATCAGAACATCATGATCAACGGGCTGACCATCATCAACGATTACCCGGTGAACTATCTGTTCGCCCATACCGCGCCGCCGGGCGGGCTCACCAACTGGTACCGTGAGCACGTCACCGGCGGACCTGGCAGCTTTGTTCTGGAAGTGCATGATTTCCAGAGCTTCGGCGAGGCGATGACGCGCAAGCTGATCAGCGAGATCGCGGCCCTTGCGGGGGCTACCAGGGGATAGTCTCGCCCTTGTAGTTCACGTAGTGGCAGCCCTTGCGGCCGGCGAGCGACGTGATGGTGTTGACGACGCCGGGGATGCTTTCATCCACGGACAACAGGGCGTTGGGGCCGCCCATGTCGGTGCGGACCCAGCCGGGGGCCATGACGACGAGGCTGCGGGCGGCGGCTTCAGGGCGGACGGCGAAGCTGCGCATCAGCGTGTTCAGGGCGGCCTTGCTGGCGCGGTAGATCTCCCAGCCGCCGGTGGTGTTGTTGGCGACACTGCCGAGGCCCGAGCTCATCACGCCGATGCTGCCGGTGGGGGTGACCAGATCCTGCAGGGTCTCGATGGCGCGCATGGGGGCGAGGGCGTTGGTGTGGAGCAGGCGGAAGAATTCGGCGTCGGATTTTTCCGCCAGGATTTCGCCGGGGCCGTTGGCGATGCCGGCGTTGACGAAGAGCAGGTCGAAGCTTTGGCCGGAGAGGCGGGTGCGCAGGGCTTCGCGTTCCATGGGCACGGTGATGTCGAGCATCTCGATGCGCAGGCGGTCCGGCGTACGGGCGGCGAGATCGTGCAGGCCGGTGCCGCCGCCGCGGACCGTTGCGGTGACCGACCAGCCGCGGCGGTGATATTCCTGCACCATGGCGAGCCCAAGGCCGCGCGAGGCGCCGATGATGAGGGCGTGAGGCTCGGACATGCTGGGTCTCCGTAAGGGGCGGGAGCAGCACGAAGAAAATCGGCGGCGCGGTCAAGTCCCTCTCGTTCACAGTGAAAAAGTGAGTCAAGCTGACGTCTGATGATGTTTAGGAGGCCACCATGCACCGCCGTACGCTGCTGCAATCAAGTGCTGTCGCTTTGTTCGGCGCGGGGCTGGCGCGGCCGGCCGCGGCGCAGGGGACGCGGGTGTTGAAGTTTGTGCCGCAGGCGGATCTGGCCAATCCCGATCCGGTGTGGTCGACCACCGTGATTGCGGCGGAGCATGCGTTTCTGGTGTGGGACCAGCTGTACGGGCTCGATGAGAGCGTGCTGCCGCAGAAGCAGATGGTGGGGACGGAGACGGTCTCCGCCGACGGGCTGACCTGGACGCTGACGTTGCGCGATGGGCTGGTGTTCCATGACGGGGTGCCGGTGAAGGCCGCGGACTGCATTCCCTCGATCCTGCGTTCGGCCAAGCGGACGCCGGTGGTGGACTCGCTGGTGCAGGCGACGGCGGAGATGAAGGCGCTGGATGACAAGACGCTGCAGTTCAAGCTGAAGAAGAAGTATCCGCTGCTGCCGTTCTCGTTGACGAGCGTTTACATCATGCCCGAGCGGATCGCGAAGACCGACGCGTTCACGATGATTTCGGAGCATATCGGCAGCGGGCCGTACAAGTTCGTGCCCTCGGAGTGGAAGGCGGGGCAGGGGGCGCTGTATCTGCGCAACGAGGCCTATGTGCCGCGGGCCGAGCCGATCAGCATGTGGGCGGGCGGCAAGGTGGCGCATTTCGATCGGATCGAATGGCATACGATCCCGGATGCGGCGACGGCGGCAGCCGCGTTGCAGCGCGGCGAGGTGGATTGGGTGGAGGCGCCGTTGATCGATCTGGCGCCTTCTCTGGCGAAGTCGCCTGGGGTGAAGGTGGACAGCTTCGACAAGCTCGGCAACCTGATGATCATGGCGTTCAACCATTACCAGCCGCCGTTCGACAATGTGAAGCTGCGCCGGGCGGTGATGGCGGTGGTGGACCAGCAGGAGTTTGTCGATGCGGTTGTGGGTGACCAGAAGAAGCTGGGGCGGACGGGGGTTGGGGTGTTTCCGCCGGGTTCGCCCTATGCCAGTTCGGCGGGGATGGAGAAGCTGACGGGCAAGCGGGATCTTGCGGCTGCGAAGCAGATGGTGGCGGAGAGCGGCTACAAGGGTGAGCCGATCATTCTGATGTCGCCTTCGGATCAGCCGGCGATTCAACAGATGGCGCAGGTGGCGAATGCGCTGATGCAGTCGTTGGGGCTGAATGTGAAATACACCAGTCTCGATTGGGGCACGATGCTGCAGCGGCGCAACAGCCGCGAGCCGGTGGAGAAGGGCGGCTGGTCGGTCTATTGCACGAGCTGGACGGGGCTATCTGTGTCGAACCCGGCGACGCATCTGCCGTTGCGGGCGACGGGGTTGAAGGATTCGGCGTGGTGGCGCCCGACGAACGACGCGATGGAGGCGCTGCGGACGGCGTGGTTCGATGCGCCGGATTTGGCGACGCAGAAGAAGATCTGTGAAGATATGCAACGGATGGCGTTGGAGCAGGTGCAGTTCATTCCGTTGGGGTTGAGTTTTTCGATCACGGCGTTTCGGGATAATCTGTCGGGGTTTGCGCAGTCGGCTTATCCGGTGTTTTGGGGGGTTGAGCGGGGGTAGTTCGTCGTCAATTTGGAGACCCGCAAGCGTAGCCCCTGCCAGGCTGGGAATCGTGAACGACCCGGTCGATTGCGGAGTACTCGAGATCGTTGCGGTGCCGGG
>JBBILI010000014.1:0-114405 GCA_037445025.1 Rhodospirillales bacterium | reverse complement strand
CGGCCAGGTCAGCCGCTCGGCCGCGCTCGAAATCGGCGCCGGCGTGCTTGCCGGCGCCCGCCTGCTCGTCGGCGGCGGCTATCTGCTGAAACTCCCCGCCATCGACCTCGCCGAGGTCGGCGCCGGCGGCGGCTCGCTCTGCCGGCTCGACGCCGGCGGCGCCCCCAAGGTCGGCCCCGAATCCGCCGGCGCCGCCCCCGGCCCGGTCTGCTACGGCCGCGGCGGCACCATTCCCACCATCACCGACTGCAACCTCGTGCTCGGCTATCTCGACCCCGCCGGCCTCGCCGGCGGCGCCATCCGCCTCGACGCCGACGCCGCCCGCGCCGCCATCGCCCGCGACCTCGCCGGCCCGATGCAACTCAGCATCGAGGCCGCCGCCCAGGGCATGCTGCGCATTGCGTCGGCCACCATGATGCGCGCCATCCGCGCCGTCACCATCGAACGCGGTACCGACGCACGGGGCTGCACCATGATGGCCTTCGGCGGCAACGGCCCGCTCTTCGCCGCCTCGCTCGCCCGCGAGCTCGGCATCGCCCAGGTCATCATCCCGCCGATGCCCGGCCTGTTCAGCGCCTTCGGCCTGCTGCTCGCCGAAACCGAGCACCACCTCAGCCGCAGCCTGCGCGGCCGGGTCGACCAGCTCAAGCCCGCCACGCTGCAGCGAACGCTCGACGATCTGCTCGTCGAAGGCGACCAGCGCCTGGCCAAGGACGGGTTTTCCGCCGCCCAGCGCCAGGCCGGCATCACCGCCATGGCCCGCTATGTCGGCCAGTCCAGCGAGATCGCCGTCACGGTGGCACCCGGCACGCCCGAGCAGATCATCGCCGGCCTGCCTGACGCCTTTCGCGCCGAGCATCAGCGGCTGTACGGGTTTCAGGCGCCGGAAGGCGAGCCGATCGAGCTGATGGCCGTCGGCCTGCTCGCCCGCGGCGTCTCCGAACACGCGCGCCTGCCCGGCCGCGTGCCCCCCGCCCGGGCGGCGGCGACGTTCACCCGTAAGGCCTGGTTTGAAGGCCAGGGCTGGATCGACACCATCATCATCGGCCGCGCCGCCGTCCCGGCCGCCGGCATCGCAGGCCCGGTGATCATTCAGGAATATGATTCGACCTGCCTGGTGCCGCCGGGCGTGCAGGCGTCGTTTGATGATTTTGGGAATATACGGTTGAGTTTGTAAGAAAGAGGTTCTTTTTTGAAAAACAGAACCAAAAAACTTTTGATTGGCTGACGCCATTCTCCGGAGAGAGGTTGGCTCAAGGGTTGAAAAGTCTTTTGCTTCTTTTCTTCAGGAAAGAAGTGCTTTCTTACTGGCAGGCCGCATTCAGGCTCCGACAGTTCGCCACATACCCCTCCGACAGGAACTCCGGCTGCTTGTACAGCCCCTTCAACCAGCTCGCGAGCATGCACAGCTCTTCCAGCCGCAACACCTCGTCCAGCGTTCCGGCCGGAAACCGTACTGTGAAGCTGCTGGAGATCACGCCGAGCAACGCCTCCACATCCTCGATGCGCAACCCGCAGTCACTCTCCAGCACCGCCGCGCGCACCAGCTTCGCCTCGTCCACCTCATACTCGTCGCGAATCACCTTCACGATCCAGCGGAACATGGTCATCCAGTTCTTGATGTCGTCCGTTGGAGGAATCATGCCTATGCCCGCGCCTGAAGCGCCGATCTGAATGCAACATACCTACCAAATCGTGAAGATCGATCTGCGCGCAAGATCACACCCGTCCCGTCGATGTGGTGCCAACCGATGTCGCAAGCGTCACCTGCCGCCGCAGCCGCCAGCTTTCGGTGCCGACCTCCGCCTTGCGCACCGCCATCGCCTCCATCGCAGCCCGGTTCATCGCCTCCGCCGAATTCAGCACCCCCGTGAGCTGCCCTTGCAGCGCCAGCAACGGAGTCCCCAGCTGCTCCATCAGCAGCGCACCCAGGGCACCGCCGTCGCCGCGCAGCTTCTGCTCCGCCAGCGGCAGCATCGCCACCGCCCCCACCCGGATCAGCCGCACCAGCTCGCCCGACACCGGCGCCAGCACAGCATGCACCGCCACCATCCGGTTGAGCTCGTGCATCACCGTGCACAGGCTGGCAATGCGGTCATAGCCCAGCACCGCGGACTGCACCTTCAACCCCTGCAGCAGCAACTGCAGCTCCTCGCCGCAATCGGCAAAGCTGCGATGCCCGGTGAACACCCGGTTGGCCAGATGCGCCAGATCCTGCAGCCCCACGATCAGCCGTGCCTCATACGCATCGGCCAGCAGCGCCAGCTGGCACCCCTCCGGCCGCGGCATCCCCGGTATCACCGTCGCCGCCACATGGCCCAGCAGAGTCGCCGGCTGCACCGGCTTGATCACCCAGCTCAGCGTCTTCAACGCCCGCGCCGCCGTGGCATCCGCCCCGCTGGTGGACGTCGTGAAGATGAGCACCGGCAGCGCACGCCCCTCCGCCGTCTGCCGCAGCTGCCGCAGCACCGCCAGCCCGTCAAACGCCGCACGGTGCACGTCGAGCAGCAGCAGATCCGGCGGCCGCGTGCCGATCACCTCGAAAGCCCGCCGCGGATCGCCGGTCTGCACAAAGTCCCGACACCCCGCGTTGCGCAGCGTGGTGTTCGTCGTCGAGCGGAACACCGGGTCGTCATCCAGCAGCAGCACGGAGAGCGCGCCCAGCACGGTGCCCAATTGGCCTTTGACGATGGTCATCTGACGATGGTCATTCTGAACGCCCACCTCGCATGCACCGGTCTGCGCGCATACGCGCCACCGGTCTGAGCCATAAGTCTCCTCTCTCCGGATGAACAAAACGTTGAAATGACAACGCTTCACCCGCATGACGCGACGGCGAAACATTGCTGCGGCGCCACCAGGGATGCGATACCGCAGAGGTGAACCCCTCCCAGGAGCCCAGATCCGTGTCGGTGGATGAAAGCGCAACGCAACATCCCAATCCCCCGGCCGCGCCCGCCGACCGCAGGGCCGCCTGCAACGCCATCGCCGCCCTCATCGACCAGGGCATGCCGGAGGAGGCCAACGCCAGGCTCGCCACGCTGCTCCAGACCGACCCGCTCGACCCAACGCTCCGTCGCCTGCAGGCCCGCGCCACAATCGACACCGCCACCGCCATCCAGCGCTGGCACGCCCTGCGCCAGGCGCATCCCGACGACCCGCAGTCCCATCTGGACCTCGCCCACGCCGTCCGCCAGCGCCTGCAGGACCCCCACATGGCGGACGCCGTGCTTGATGCCGCCCTGCAGCACCTGCCGGACCATCTCGCCATCCTCCAGGCCATGGTCGAAGCCGCCGCCGCACGCGACGACGCCGCCCTCGTCGCCGCCTGCGAGCGCCTGCTCGCCGCTCACCCCACCCACACGCCCACCGCCACGCGTCTGGCCGACGCGCTCGAGCGGCTCGGCCACCAGGACGCCCTGGCCGACCTGCTGCGCCGGCAATCCGATCTCAATCCCGCCGACCCCACCCCGCTGCTCCGCCTCGCCACGCTCAGCGAACCCCGTCCGTTGCTGGCCCTGCAGCACTACGCCACCCTGCGCGCCCGCCACCCTGACATGCCCGAACCCCATCTCGGTCTCGCCCGCATGCTCAACACGCTCGAGCGCGGCGACGAGGCCGACGACATCCTCGTCAGTGCCCGCCGCCGGCTTCCCAACAACGTGGCGATCGGCCTTGCCTGGGCGCAGCAGGCTCTGCAGAACGCCAGCCCGCCCGCCGCCGCCGACCGCGCCGCCATCCTGCGCGCCGAGGCGCCCGACCTGCCGGACGCCCCGCTTCTCGAAGCCGACGCCCTGCTGCAGGCGCACCGGCCCGAACCCGCCCTGGCCTTGCTCGAAACCGCCACGCGACGCTTCCCCGACCATTTCCCGCTGGCCGAGCTGCACGTTCAGGCTCTGAACCGGCTCGGACGCTGGCACGACGCCGCCCGCGGCGGCCGCGCCCTGGTGCAGCGCTTCGGCCACGAACCATCCGCCTGCATCGAGTTCGCTGCTGCCCTGGTCCGCCTTGGCCGCGTCCGCGAAGCCGAAGCCGCCCTGCGCGAGGCGCGCGACCGCTGCCCCGGCCACACCTGGATGTCCACCCAGCTCGCCCGCCTCGCCCAGGATCGCGGTGCCGCCGATGAGGCGCTGGTCTGGTGGCGCGACGCCGGACTGCCCGGCCTGGGGTCCGATTCCGACCGCCGTCACTACGCCCTCGCCTTGGCCCAGCAGGGTGATCCCGCCGCCGCCCTCGCCCTGGTCCGCACCACGCTGCGCGCATCCGAGCGACCATGGCTGCGCCTTGCCGAGGCCGAACTGCTCGCCACGTCCGGTCAGCTGGCGCAGGCACGCGCGCTGTGGTCCGCCCTGTCCGCCCGGTTCAGCCAAGGCGATCCCGCCTTCGCCGCTCTGACCTGGCGGCTGGCCGCGGGCCTTGCGCTGCCCGACGCGCTGCCCCTTCTGCAGGCGCTGCTGGCCGAGCCGGACAGGCCCGAGCCCGACTGGCGTCCCGCCATCGCGCGCTTCCTGGCCGGCACAGACCGCCAGGATCCGATCCACGACCGGTTGCTGGCGGCTCTGGCCGAGCCCGGACCGGACACGACCGCCCGCGCCCTCGCCGAAAGCCTGGCCGGACCGGAACGCGACGCCGACGCCCTCGCCCAGCGCGTTCTGCGCGCCGTGCATGACGCGCGGCAGGACCTCGTCGCCATACTGCTGGAAAACGCCGACCAGCCCGCCCGCACCGCCCGCCTGCGCATCGCGCTGCGCCTTGCCGTCAACCGCCTGGTCCCCACCGAGGCCGCCTTCGCAGCCCTTGACCCCGCCCGGATCGCCACCCTGCTGCTGATCGCCCGGGTGTTCGACACCGACAGCCTCGACTATGTCGCTTCCCTCGCCCGGCCTCGCTTTCCCGCCGCAAGCCTTCCCAATCTCACCCATCCCGCCGACACCGTCGGCTGCCTCGTCCACCGCATGCTGCCACCGGAACGCCGGATCCTGCCCGGCGACCCCGCCGCCACGCTGCGTGTCGCGCTTTGCCTGCATGGCCACGCCCCGCGCTTCCCCTCCACCCAGGACCCGCGTGACGCCCTGGCGCTGCAGGACCACGACGTGAGCCTCTTCGCCCATTTGTGGTCCGACACCGCCGGGCCGGTCCCCGGCCCGCTTGCCGTGCTCGCCACCTTGCCCGCCGGCGTGCAATCCGCCCTCGCCGCGCTGTGCGACAGGCACGGCCTCGCCGCCATCGTGTCCCTTTATCCCGACCTGTTCGCCCTTGCGGACGAGGCACCGAAGCTGACCTCCGATGATGCCCGCGAGCGCTACCGCCCCAGCGCTCTGGTGATCGAAAACCAGGCCTTGCCGAATCTGGCCGAGCAGACGCCGTCCTGGCTGCGGCGATACAAGGTCCGCCTTGCCCACGGTCTTGCCGTGCAGTCCGGCCGCAGTTTCGATCTCGTTCTGCATGTGGCGGCGGATGCGGTGCCGACCCTGGCGCAGGACACCGACTGGCGCCGCCTGGCGCGGGACGCTCGGGCCGGCGTGGTCTTTGCCGACACGGCGCTGCAGTTCCGCCGCGGCAGCATCCTGTCGATGGGCGAGACCCTGGTGGCGGGCGCGCCGGCCGACATGCTGCTTGCGGCCGAGAGCTTCACCACCGCAGCCCTGGTGGCCTCCGGCCAGGCCCGTATCGCCGGCCTGGCCGGGCCAGACATCCAGCGGCACAGCCTGCCCGTGATGCTGCATCTGAAGGGCATCCAGGTTGCCCCGTGGCCCGTTCGGCCGCAGGCGCCGCGGGACGCACCGCTTCTGGCGCCGGTCGCCCCGGATGTCGCGCTGGCGCGGCTGTGGGCGTGCCTGAAACGTCGGCCGCCGGCCGAGCCGGATTCGCTGCTGGTGCGGACGTTGGCCGCCGAGGTGACAGGAGGTATCAAGCCATAATAGCTTATTTTTTGAAACAAAAGAACTTTGTCGTTCGGCCGACACCCACTCCAGTGAGTAGCCCACTCAAACGATAGAAAGTCTTTTGCTTCTTTTCTTCAGAAAAGAAGTTCTTTTTTTATTTTTTAGTTGAGGACGCTCTCCAGCAACTGCAAAGCAGCCTCAGCGAAGCTCTGCATATTGCTGAACCGCTGGTCCATCCCCGTGCTGATGACCTGGCTGCGGCTGACCGGCCCCGCGATCGCCAGGCAGGCATGCCCCGCGGGATCGCCATACCGGTTGCCAGAGGGGCCTGCAGCACCGGTCTCGGCCAGTCCCCAGGTCGCATGCAGCCGCAGCCGTGCCCGCTGTGCCATCAGCCGGGCATAGGGCTCGGACGCCGAGCGCATCCCGTGCATATCCTCGCTGGTGATGCCGAACGCCGCCCGGGACGAGGCGGTGTAGATGACATCGCCGCCGCGAAAATACCCCGACGCGCCCGGCACCGAGAGCAGTGCTGCGCTGATCAGCCCGCCGGCTGCGGATTCGGCCACGGCCACCGTATCGCCCCGCGCGAGCAGCAGCGGGCCGATCCGCGCTGCCAGGGTCAACAGGGTCTGCATATCAGCGCCTAGCGATCACAGCCGCGCACCTGCACGCGGCATTCGCGCCCGCCATGCGCCCGGCACTCCCCCACGGCATCCTCCTCCGCGCGGCCCGGCCGGTCCCGCGCCGCCCAGCCGAAGGCGCCACGCGCGCCCACCGCGATGGCCGCGCATTGCCGCTCGAAATGCCCGACGATCTGACAGCGCGGCCCGCATTCCCGCAGCGCGCGCTCCTCGGCGTCACGGTGGCGATAGCCATACGCCATTCCCACCCGTCCCTCCGGCCCACTGGCGATCGCCCCTTCGGCCCGTGCCGGCGCCGGGCCGAGCGCCGTGCCGGCCAGCACCAGGGCGGCCAGGACAAAAGATGCGCGCATGGTCGGCTCCTCCGGATTTGTCCGAGCCTACCACGGCACGCCACGACGGCAAGTTGATGCGGGACCGCGGCGATCCGGCGCAGGATCACCGGCCTGCACTCAGTGGTAATAATACCGATAATGCGGGCGATACCCGTAAGAGCCATAATAGCCGCCGATCACGACCGGCCCGCCATACATGTAAGGGTCGCCATAGCCGATATATTGCGGCGGCTGCTGCACCGTGTTGCCCTTGGCCACCATGCATTGCGTGTAGGCGATGTCATAGTGCTGCTGCAACTGCCCCGATGTCGCCTGCGCATTGGCCGCTCCGATCGAGGAGCCAGCGAGCAGGCCGAGGGCCCCGCCCACCGCCGCCCCGCCGCCGACCGCGGCCCCCGCCGAGCCGATGGCGGCGCCCGCTGCGGCGCCGAGCGCCGTGCCGAGCACAGCGCTGCCCACCACGGCATTGGTGGTCTGCTGCTGGGACGGGCCCGGCCCCACCTGCGCCATGGCCGCCTGCTTGCAGGTGGCGTCCTCGGCGGTGAACTGCTCATAGGTCTTGCCGCTGCCCGGCAGTGCCACAACCTCCGGCCCGCTCGGCTGCGCCACGGCGCACCCAGCGAGAGCCAGCACGCCGGCGGCCATCGCGCCGAAGCGAACACTCTTGAGGCTGCCAACCATCGATCGATTCCCCTGTGTCAAACATGCGTGAGACGTCGGCTTTTACGTAGTCGACCGAAACCGTGATGCCACGGTTTTCTCAGCAAATTTCGGCGAATTCATGTTCGAAGTGCGCCTCGTTTCCGCAACGGGGCCGCGGCAGGAGCGGGAAGGGGAATGGTGCCCGGGGGCGGAATCGAACCACCGACACTGCGATTTTCAGTCGCATGCTCTACCAACTGAGCTACCCGGGCGCCGGAGGCGGCTTGCACCGCGTCGGCAGGAGGCGGGGGATAGCCCAGTGCGGGGCCGGGATCAACCCGTCAAATTGTCATCTTCTGCCGAAGTCGGGTCCTGGGTGGGGACGGGGATGCGGTATTCCTCGCCAAACCACCTTCCAAGGTCGATATCCGCACAGCGGCGGCTGCAGAACGGGCGGAAATTCGGCGCCATCGGGCGCTGGCAGATCGGGCACGGCGCAGGCTCAGGCATGGATCGGCTCCTCCAGGCTCCACCCCGGGTCGGGCAGGGCCGCATAGGTGATCAGGCGCACCGCCTGGCCGGCACTGGCGGCCATCTCCTCTCGTGCCACCCTATCCGCCCGCAGCGCGTTGGCGATCGGCTGGGTGACATACAGAACCGGCGGATGCCAAGGGGTTCGTGCGATGGCCCGGTCCAGCGCGCGCAGCGCGGCCAGCCCGGCGGCGTGCGGCCCCGCGAGCAGCTCGTGCAGCGGCGAATGCACCCGCGGCCGCAGAATCTCAGCCAGCCCCAGCGCCGAGAAGCCCAGAAACCGCGGTGTCAGCGGATCGGTGGACAGGGCCGCGGCAAAATCCGGCGCCAGCGCCGCCCGCCTGCGCAGCGCCATTCCCGCGAGATCCACCAGAATCGCCCCGCCGAGGTTGCGCAGCCGGATCTGCCGCGCCAGCCCCGGCAGCAGCGCGCGGTTGGCGGCGTGCTGCGCCGCCTGCTTGGCGCCACGCCCCGGCGAAAGATCGACATCGATCGCCGTCAGCGCCGGCGTCGGATAGATCAGCAGCACCGCCCCGCCCGAAAGCACCACACGCGGACCCTCCAGCGCGGCCACCGCGTCCTGCACCGGGTCGGGAAATTCCCCGTGTGTGACCGGCGCCCCGGCATGCAGCGCCGAAAGCCGCGCCAGCGCGTCGGGTCCGCGCCGCAGCAGGGCAGGGGGGCCGGCCCCGACCAGCGCCGCATCCTCCGCCGCAAGCCGGGCCGACAGCCGCGGCCCCTTGCCGCCCTGGGCCGCGCGTGTCACCCGCACGCCGAGCACACGGCCTTCATCCGCCGCGCCCTCGCTGTCCGGCAGAAACCCCTCGCCATCGTCCAGCGTCACGAAGGCGCCCGCCATGGCCGGCACACGCGCGCTCACCCGCCCGCGATGCAGATCCCCCACACCATCCGGCGCCCCCGGCCGATGGATGGCGTAATCGACCAGCGACCCATCCCACGCCGCCACCCGCATCTCGCCGGGACTGCGGCTGACCAGCAGCCTCACGGCAGCGGAAACCCCAGGCCGCGCAGCAGCTGCGCGGTCTCGAACAGCGGCAGTCCCACCACGCCGGAATAGCTGCCGGAGAGAAACCGGATATGCGCGGCCGCCCGCCCCTGCACGGCATAGCCGCCGGCCTTGCCCTGCCACTCGCCGCAGGCGAGATAGGCCGCGATCTGCGCCGGCGACAGCCGCGCGAACGTCACCGCCGATTCCGTCACCCGCTCGGCCAGCCGCCCGTCCGGCGCGCGCAGCACCACGCAGGTCAGCACCCGATGTCGCCGGCCGGACAGGAGTTCAAGGCATCGGCGCGCCTCGGCCTCGGTTTCGGTCTTGGGCAGAATCCGTCGCCCCGCCGCCACCACCGTGTCGGCGGCCAGCACGAAACAGTCCGGCACCTCGATCACGCTGCATTTCTCGCGCGCCATGCGCTGCGCATACAGCCGCGGATTCTCGTCGCGCAGCGGCGTCTCATCGATATCGGCGGGAAGAACGGCGTCCGGTCGCACGCCGATCTGAGCGAGCAGGTCGGCGCGCCTGGGGCTTGCGGAGGCGAGAACGAGCCTCATGCAATCGCCTACTTGAAGCGGAACGTGATGCGTCCCTTGGTCAGATCATACGGAGTCATCTCGACATTGACGCGGTCACCGGCGAGCACACGGATGCGATTCTTGCGCATCTTGCCGCTGGTATGGGCGAGGATGGAGTGTTCGTTGTCGAGCTTGACCCGGAACATCGCGTTGGGAAGCAGTTCCATCACGGTGCCGGAGAACTCGATCATATCTTCTTTTGACATTCAGCCTCTTGCATTGTGGACACGCAGAAATCCCGACGTGCGGTTTGATTCGCGCGGAACATGAGCGCCGGGGCCGGCAAGGTCAAGCAAGTCGCACTCAGGTCTGGCGCGCGTTTCCCAGCCTGATCGCCACCGACCGGCCATGCGCCTGCAGCCCTTCCGCATCGGCCAGCGCCACCGCGGCCCAGCCCACCGCGTCAAGCCCGGCCTGCTCGGCCTGGATCCAGGTGGTGCGCTTGAGGAAGTCATACACCGACAGCCCCGAGGCGAACCGCGCCGTCCGCCCGGTCGGCAGCACATGGTTTGGCCCACCGACATAGTCGCCGATCGCCTCCGGGCAGAACCGCCCCAGAAACGCCGCCCCGGCATGGCGGATGCCGGCGAACAGCGCCTCCGGGGCCGCCGTCATGATCTGCAGATGCTCGGGCGCGATCCGGTTGGCCAGCGCCGCCGCCTCCGCCCAGTCCTGCACCACGATGACGGCGCCATGATCGCGCCAGCTGGCACCCGCGATCGCCGCCCGCGGCAGCGTCGGGATCTCATCGGCCACCACCCGCGCCACGGCCTCGGCAAATTCCTCGGACTCGGTGATCAGCACCGCCTGCGCCAGCTCGTCATGCTCCGCCTGCGCCAGCAGATCGATGGCGACATGGCGCGGGTTCTGCGTGGCATCGGCGATGATCAGCACCTCCGACGGCCCGGCGATGCTGTCGATGCCGACCCGGCCGAACACCTGGCGCTTGGCCTCCGCCACATAGGCGTTGCCCGGCCCCACGATGCGATCGACCGCAGCGATCGTGGCCGTGCCAAAGGCCATCGCGCCCACCGCCTGGGCGCCGCCGATGCGATAGATCTCGCGCACCCCCGCACGCCGCGCCGCCGCCAGCACCAGCGGGTTCAGCACCCCGTCCGGCGTCGGCACGCACATCGCGATCCGCGCCACCCCCGCCGCCCTGGCCGGCAGCGCGTTCATCAGCACCGAGGACGGATAGGCCGCCTTGCCGCCCGGCACATACAGCCCGACCGCGTCCAGCGCCGTCCAGCGCATCCCCAGCGTCAGCCCGGTCTCGTCATCGATGCGCAGATCCGCCGGCAGCTGCGCGCGGTGAAACGCCTCGATGCGGGTGGCCGCCAGATCCAGCGCCGCCATCAGCTCCGGCGCGATGGCGGCGGTTGCGGCATCGATCTCGGCCTCGGTGACGCGCAGCCGCTCCGGCGTGATCGCCATCCGGTCGAACCGCGCGGTGTAGTCGCACACCGCCGCATCGCCGCGCGCGCGAACCTCCGCCAGAATCGCCGCCACCGGCGCATGCACGTCCTGCGCGGTGTCGCGGTCGGACAGCAGCGCCGCGAACTCCGCCTCGAAATCAGGCGCCGCCGTGGACAGGCGCTTCATACCGAGATCTGCTCCAGCGCCGCGCGAAACCGCGCGATCCAGGCGCTGACCTGCTCCGGCCGCGTCTTCAGCGCGGTGCGGTTGACGATCAGCCGGCTGGTCACATGCGTGATCACCTCGGTCTCCACCAGCCCGTTGGCCTTCAGCGTCGAGCCCGTCGCCACCAGATCGACGATCTGGCGCGTCAGCCCCAGCCCCGGCGCCAGCTCCATCGCCCCGTTGAGGTGCACCACATCCGCGTGCACACCGCGGCTGGCGTAGTGCCGCCGCGCGATGTTGGGGTATTTCGTCGCCACCCGCACGCGCGACCAGGTCGCCGGATCGTCCATCCCCGCCGTCGCCGCCGGCTCGGCCACCGAGATGCGGCAGGCGCCGATGCGCAGGTCGAGCGGCGCGTAGATTTCGGGATAGTCGAATTCCATCAGCACATCCGAGCCGCAGATGCCGAGCTGCGCGCCGCCAAACGCCACGAAGGTCGCGACATCGAAGCTGCGCACGCGCACGACGTCCAGATCGGGGTCGTTGGTGGGGAAGCGCAGCCGCCGGCTGCTTTCATCGGCATAGTCCGCATCGGGCACGATGCCGGCGCCGGCCAGCAGCGGCCCGCACTCGTCGAGAATGCGGCCTTTCGGCAGGGCCAGCACGAGCGGGCCCATGGACTCGGCCTCAAGCTGGGCGGTTCGGAACATGGCGGTCATGGCATCTCTCCCGATGACCCGGGCTTTACACGCAGCCGCATCTCACGCGAAGGCCTCACGCGGACACACGTTCTATGTCCGCACCGCAAGCCGCCAGCTTGCGCTCCACCGCCTCGAAGCCGCGATCGAGGTGGTAGACCTGATTCACGGTGGTTTCGCCCTCGGCGACCAGACCCGCCAAAATCAGCGAGACCGAGGCGCGCAGATCCGTCGCCATCACCGGCGCCCCCGACAGCCGCTTCACGCCGCGCACGATCGCCGAAGCGCCATGCACGTTGATGTTCGCCCCCATGCGGGTGAGCTCGGGCACATGCATGAAGCGGTTCTCGAAGATCGTCTCCGTCACCATGCAGGCGCCTTCGGCCACCGACATCAGCACCATGTACTGGGCCTGCATGTCGGTGGGAAAGCCGGGGTAGGGGGCGGTCATCGCATCCACCCCGTGCAGCCCGTTGAGCCGCTTCACGTCGAGTCCGGTTTCGGTCTGGGTGATCGCCACGCCGGCCTCGCCCAGCGTGCGGATCAGCGCACCGAGATGGTCCATCCGTCCGCCCTTGAGGTGCAGGGAGCCGCCGGTGATCGCCGCGGCACAGGCAAAGGTGCCGGTCTCGATCCGATCCGGGATCACCGCGTGCGCGGCGCCGTGCAGGCAGGGTACCCCTTCGATGGTCAGCCGGTCGGTGCCGATGCCCTC
Organism: Rhodospirillales bacterium; assembly: GCA_037445025.1. GTDB lineage: Bacteria > Pseudomonadota > Alphaproteobacteria > Acetobacterales > Acetobacteraceae > CAIQQQ01. The sequence continues at coordinate 101,784 of JBBILI010000014.1, read as the reverse complement.
GATCCGTGCGCCCATCGCCACCAGGCAGTCGCAGAGATTGGTGATCTCGGGTTCCCGCGCCGCATTGGCGATGATGGTGCGCCCCTTGGCCAGCGATGCCGCCATCACCAGATTCTCGGTGGCGCCGACGCTGGGCAGCGGAAACACGATGGTGGCGCCATGCAGCCCGTGCGGTGCCGAGGCGTTCACATAGCCGCCTTCGAGCAGGATGGTGGCGCCCATCTGCTCCAGACCCTTGAGGTGCAGATCGACCGGCCGGGCCCCGATCTCGCACCCGCCGGGCAGGCTGACGCGGGCCTCGCCGGTGCGCGCCAGCAGCGGGCCGAGCACGAGGATCGAGGCCCGCATCTTGCTGACGATGTCGTACGGCGCCTCGGTGTTGGTGATCGGCCCGCCGAGCGAGAGCGTGCGCCCGTCATTGGTGGTGGGCTCCACGGCGATGCCGTGCTGGGCGAGCAGGCGGCCCATGGTCTGGGTGTCGGCCAGCAGCGGCACCCGGCTGAGCACCAGGCGCTCGTCTGTGAGCAGGCCGGCCGCCATCAGCGGCAGCGAGGCGTTCTTGGCGCCGCTGATCTCGATCTCGCCGTGAAGCGGTCGGCCGCCGCGGATGCGGATTCTGTCCATCGCTCTGTCCTCAGCCCATGCGCGGCAAGGATACGCCGCGCTGCCCCATATATTTGCCGGCCTTGTCGGCATAGCTGGTCTCGCAGGGCTGATCGCCCCGCAGGAACAGGAACTGGCAGATCCCTTCGAAGGCATGGATCTTGGCCGGCAGCGGCGTGGTGTTACTGATCTCGATCGTGACCTGTCCCTCCCATTCCGGCTCCAGCGGGGTCACATTCACGATAATCCCGCAGCGCGCGTAGGTCGATTTTCCCAGGCAGATCACCAGCACGTCACGCGGTATGCGGAAATACTCCACAGTATGCGCCAGCGCGAAGGAGTTGGGCGGAATGATGCACACCGGCCCCTTCCGATCGACAAAGCTCGCCGGCTCGAACGCCTTGGGATCGACGATGGCGCTGTCCACATTGGTGAAGATCTTGAACTCGTCGGCCACCCGCGCGTCATACCCGTAGCTGGACAGCCCGTACGAGATCACCCCCTCGCGCTTCTGCGTCTCCACGAACGGCGCGATCATGGCGTGCGCGGTCGCCATGCGGCGGATCCAGATATCGGACATCACGGACATCAGGCGGAGCTCCGGGGCTGCGGAGCGCGCGGTCTAGCGCGATGCGGCGGCTACGTCCACGCGGAGGAAGGCGGCAAGAAGATCAGTGGCGCTTCGCCAGGAGCATCACACCCGCAAGCCCGTCGAAGTGGCTGTCACACGTCAACAGCTCGGCCCCATACGCAAGGCTGGTCGCATAGATGACAGCATCAGCCGTGGCCAGCCGATGCTGTCGGCACAACGCGGCAGCGGAAACGGCGATGGACGTGTCGAGTTCAGCCACCACGCAAGTCTCCATGAAGGCGAGCAACCGATCAGACGTCGCCTCCCCCATTTCCCGTGTCAGCCATTTGACGAGTTCGAGCTGCACCATGGTCGGCACCAGCCATTCCCTGCGGTCGGAAAGTTCCGCTCCCACCCTGCGTCCGATCTCCGAACCGGTCAGATATTCGATCCAGGCCGAGGTATCGACCTGGCGCATCAGACCCGGTCAGCGCGATCGCGCACATCGTCGGTGTTGGCGCCCTTCGCTATCCCAGCGAGATCAGCGAGCTCCGGTACCGGCACCAGCATGAGGCCCTCGCCTTTCGGCACGAAGGCAAACAGCTGGCCAGCCTGCCACTGTCGGGCCGCACGGACCGATTTCGGGATCGAGATCTGAAACTTGCTGGAAAGCCGTGTCGTGTCCTTCGTCTTCATACAGTCGCTCCATCGATCGCTGCCGCGTAAGATAGTAGCATAGTTTTGTCCGCTGCCCGCGATTTTTCGTGCCCTCGGGCCTCGACAACCTGCAGCCTCGCGGTCGCCCAACAGAAGGCATGCTCCCTCCTGCTAAGGGTCGATCGCCTCCGCGCACGCATCCGTCGGCACAGCCGCCGTGTGCCCCACCAGCGGCACCACCTTCAGCACCGCCGACGTCACCCGGCACGGCGCCGCCACCGCCCCGCAGCCGGACAGGCCCAGCAGCAGCGCCAGCATCGACACACGGATCATCGCAGACCTCCTTCAGTCATGCGGCGCCCAACAGATATAATTGTAGCGGATCGCATGCCGCGTGCACCGCTCCGTGCCGGCCAGCCGCGGCAGCATCTGCCGCCGCCCGCAGAAATCCGCCGCCAGATCCTCTGCCTCCTGAAAATCCGCCGTCTCCGTGTCCCGGCAGATCGACACCTGGTTGTCGGTCTGACGGTCGATCCGCAGCCGCGGCGTGGCACAGCTGCCAAGCACCAGCGCTGCCAACAGCAGCACCCCCCCGCTACAGCGCGCCATGGGCCACCAGCCAGTCGGCATAATCCACATAGGCCGCAGCCGGACCGAACCGCGGCGCCCAGCCGGTGGCGGCGATCCGCGCGATATCCATCCGCCCGCGCGGCCGCGTCTCGGTGAGCCCCACCGTCACCTCCGCCGGATCGGCCGACTGGCGGAAGCGGAACCGCGGATAGCGCTGCGCCAGCAGCTCCGCGAAGGAGAGCATCACCGAACCCCAGTTCTGCCCCGAGCACACATTGAACACCCGGTGCGGCGGATCATGCAGATCCAGCAGATGCAGCAGCCCGGCCGCGATATCGCGGGAATAGATCCAGGCGTAATCCGGCAGCTCGGCCGGCAGCACCGCCGCCTCGCCGGCCAGCGCCGCCCGCGCCAGCCCCCAATGCGGCGTCAGCAGATCGCGCAGTCCGGTGTCATGCTCCCACGGCCCGAACACCGAGCCGATCCGCGCCACCACCACATCGAGCCCCCACAGCCCCGCCAGCCGCATCGCACTGCGCTCGGCGGCATATTTCGTCACGCCGTAGATGCCGGTGGGAATGCACGGTGTCGTCACCTCATCGAGCAACGCATGGTGCCAGAAGCTCTCACCGTACACCGCCCCCGAGGCCGGCACCACAATCCGCCCCACCCCCGCATCGCGCGCCGCCCGCAGCTGGCCGATCAGCCCGAGCAGATTCACCTCGATCACCAGTCCAGGGTCCGCCGCCTCCCGCCGCGCGCCCGACGTGATCGCCGCGAACGGAAACAGCCGTGTCACGCGTTGGTCGCGCATCGTGGCGGTCAGCCCCGCGACATCCCGAACATCGCCGCGGATCGCCACAAGTGTGCCGGGCAACCCGGAGAAGGCCGCCAGCGCCGCGTCCGGCACCGCATCCGGCGCCACCACCACCACGCGCGCGCCACGTGCCAGCAGCGCCTCCACCAGGTTCAGGCCGACAAACCCGGTCCCCCCCGTCACCATCACCGCCATCGTCGAATTTCTCCCCCCGCCCGCATTTGCCGCTCGCCATACCGCTCGCGAGACAATAGCGTTGCATCAATGGCCACGCGCAGAAGCACGGGCCGCAACGGGAGATACCAACATGAAGCGCTCTCTGGCAGCCCTTGCCGTCCTGCTCGCCTTCGCAACGCCGGCCGCAGCCCAGACCCGCCATTTCAGCTTCGGCTACGACCAGCCGCACACCACCGGCTACGGCATCGCCGGCGACACCTTCAACGACACGCTCTCCCGCGCGAGCCACGGCACCATGGTCATCGACCAGTTCCCCGGCGCGCAGCTCGGCCAGGAGCCGCAGATGCTGCAGAAGATCCGCACCGGCGATATCGACTTCATCATCACCTCCACCGCCAACGCGGCGACGGTCGCGCCCGAATCCGGCGTGCTGTCGGTGCACTACATCTTCAAATCCGAGGCGCACATGATCAAGGCGCTCGGTACCCCCGCCCTGGTCGCCGCCGTGCGCGACATGTTCGCCACCACCGTCACCGGCGCCCATGTCCTCGGCATGGCCACGCTGGGCCTGCGCGACATGTATGCCAAGGTGCCCATCCGCACCCTGGCCGACATCAAGGGCCTCAAGGTCCGCGTCCAGGCCACCGCCACCGAGGACGCGATCTTCCCCGCCTACGGCGCCCAGACCGTCCACATGCCGTTCGGCGACGTCTACACCTCGCTGCAGACCGGCGTGGTCAACGTCGCCGAGAACGGCGTGAACGTCTATCTCGCCAACAAGCACTACGAGGTCGCGCCCGTGCTCTCGATGACCGAGCACGAGGCCAACTGCTCGGTGATGTGGGTGAGCGACAAGGCCTGGAACAGCTTCACCCCCGAACAGCAGGGCTGGGTGCAGGAAGCCGCCAACGCCGTCTCCACCACCCAGCCGGCCAAGGCGCTGCAGCTTGAAGCCGACAGCCGCGTGCGCCTCAAGAAAATCGGCGTCACCGTGGTCGAGGATGTGAAAAAGGACACGTTCGCCGCCATCGCCAAGCCGATGCAGGACAGCATCGCCAAAGGCCTCGGCCCCAACGCCGTCAAGATCCTCGCCCTCGTGCGCGCCGCCGAATAGCCGGCATGCAGGGGATTGTCCTCGAGAGCGACCGCCACCTCAAATGGCGCTCGCTCGACTGGCTCGAACACGCCCTGATGATCGGCTGCGGCCTGTGCCTCGCAGGCTTCACCACCTCGGTGTTCTGCGACGTGCTGACCCGTGAGATCGGCGCCCCCTGGCTGTGGCTGCAGCAGGTCACCAGCGCCTTCTTCACCTACGGCATCTTCTGCGGCACCGCGGTCGCCGTGCGCCGGCAGGACCATCTGCAGCTCTCCGCCATGACCGAGCTGATGGGCGGCCGCACCCGCGAGGGCTTCGAGGCCTTCAACCGCCTCGTCGTGCTGGTCATCGGCCTCGCCATGGTCATCTTCGGCTGGCAGAACTTCCTCTCCGGCTTCGGCTCGTTCCGCATGCCCTCGATGATCCCGATCGCCTATCTCTATTGGCCCATCCCCGTCTGCGGCGCGCTCATCGTGCTGTTCTCCGCCGAACAGATCATCTGCGGCCTGCGCCGCGGCTTTGTCGCCAAGGATGCCGCGCGTGGTTCCTGAAAATGCGCTGATCCTCTCGCTGATGACGGCCCTGTTCCTCACCCTCGGCTATCTCGGCGTCCCCGTCGCCTTCAGCCTCATGGCCGGCGTCCTGGTAGGCACGGCGATGACACCGATCAGCTTCCAATCCATGATCGGTCAGCTGTTCAACGGCATCGACAGCGAAGCGCTGATGGCCATCCCGTTCTTCCTGCTGGTGGGCGAGCTGATGACCTCGGCCAACGTCATCATCCGCATCGCCGAATTGAGCCAGGCCCTGGTCGGCCATATCCGCGGCGGCCTGGCGCAGGTCACCACCGTGTTCAGCATGTTCTTCTCCGGCATGTCCGGCTCCTCCTCGGCCGACGTCGCGGTGCTGAGCCGCACCATGGCCAAGCCCATGGCCGCCGAAGGCTATTCCCCCGCCTTCGTCGCCAGCCTCATCGCCGCCGCCTCCACCATCGCAGCCCTGGTGCCGCCCTCGATCATGGCCGTGGTCTACGGCGCCATCGGCAACGTCTCCATCGCAGGCCTGTTCCTCGGCGGCATCCTGCCCGGCCTGATGATCGGCATCGGCCTGATGGCCTATTCCTACATCTTCGGCCCCGTCGGCTTCCGCCGCCCCCGCGCCAGCCTGCGCCATCTCGGCCAGACCACCGCCCGCGCCGTGCTGCCGCTGATGATCCCCTTCATCCTGCTCGGCGGTATTTTATCCGGCCTGTTCACGCCGACCGAGGCGGGGGTGATCGCCATCACCTACATCCTCGTCGTCGTCATCCCGATCCTCAAGCCCGACCACATCCGCCACATCCCGCGTGACTTCATCCAGGCCGGGCTGATCTTCACCCTGCCGCTGATCACCATCGCCGCCGCCTCCGCCTTCGGCTGGCTGCTGGCCTATCTGCGCGGCCCCATCGTCGTTGCCGGCTGGATCGGCCAGGTGGCCGGCACCGACCCGTATATGATCATGTTCTCGCTGGTGGTGGTCTTCACCATCGTGGGCGACTTCATCGAACCCATCCCCGCCATCATCATCTTCATGCCGGTGGTCAACCAACTCACCGACGCCGCCGATATCAATCCCGTCCACATGGGCGTCGTGCTGATCATCACGCTCGCCTTCGGGCTCATCACCCCGCCCTACGGGCTGGCACTGCTGATGGCCTCGAAATTCGTCGGCGTGCGCTTCGCCGCGGCGCTGAAAGCCTCGCTGCCGATCTACCTGATCTTCTTTGCCACCATCGCCTTTGCCATCTTCTTCCCCAACGCCATCCTGTGGCTGCCCAAGACACTGTTTCCGGAATCGGTGGGGTGCTTCAGAGGGGCGAATGGGTGGATCTGTCCGTAGATAGAAAGCAAGGAAGTCCTTCTTTTCTGAAGAAAAGAAGCAAAAGACTTTTCATTCTTTTGACAAAAATTATTCTGATAACAGCGTCAGGACGAGTTGGGTGGTGCCGTCCTCCGGCATGTCCAGGCGAACCGCGCCGCGATGCGCCGCGGCGATCTCGGCCACGATCGCAAGCCCAAGACCGGCACCGCCCTCGCGCCCGTGCGGGCCGCGGGTGAACCGCTCGAATATCCTCGACCGCAGCGCCGCCGGAACCCCCGGCCCGCGATCGCGCACCGCAATCTCGGCCGGCGCCGACAGCACCACCTCCACCACCGTGCCCGGCGGCGCATGGCCGATCGCATTCTCGATCAGATTGGTCAGCGCCAGCACCAGCGCCGCATGGTTGCCCCGCACCACACCAGCACCGCCCCGCTGCACCAGCGCAAGCTCCACCCGCGATCGCAACGCCAGCGGCACCAGGGCGCCGATCGCCTCGGTCGCCACATCGCGCAGCCGCACCGGCTGCGTCACATCCAGCGCCACCGCCTCCAGCCGCGCCATGCGCAGCAGCTGCCCCACCAGCCGCGCCATCCCGTCAGTGTCGTGGCGCAGACCCTCCAGCTCCGCCACCCCGTCCAGCATGTCGAGCCTGGCCGTCATCACCGCCAGCGGCGTGCGCAGCGCATGCGCGGCATCGGCCATGAACTGCCGCTGCCCCACCAGCGCCTGGTCCAGCCGCTGCAGCGCCGCGTTCACCGTGTCCACCAGCGGCCGCACCTCCTCCGGCAGACCCGCCACCGGCAGCGTCGCGCCGGGCTGCGACGGCCCCACCCGCCTGGCCGCCGCCGACACCTCGCGCAGCGGCCGCAGCCCGCGCCGCACCGTCAGCATCGCCACCGCAATCGTCGCCGCCCCCAGCGGCACCAGCAGAAACAGCGCCCCGGCGGCAAAGTTCTGGAACAGACTGTCCAGCAGAATCGCGGTCTGCTCGCGCCCCTGCAGCACCACCACCTGAAACGGCCCCGCCGCCGCGGACAGCCCGATCATGCCGTGCCGCCGTCGCTCCATCGCCGGCAGGCGAAAGAACCCGTGCGGCGGCGACGGCGCCAGCAGCTGCAGAATCCGCCCGGCACTCTCCGGCTCGGAACTGTCCACCAGCCGTGCACCGGCGATGATGAGGAAGACGTTGTCGCCGTCGGAATCACGGAAGGTGCGCACCAGATCCTCCGGCAGCACCACCGGAGCGCCCGCATCCCGCGGCAGATGCCGGGAGATCTGCGCCAGCTGCGCCTGCAGCGCCTGGTCGTCCAGCTCATGCACCGTCTCCACCGCCCGCCAGGCCACCGCCGCGGCCGCCAGCAGGATCGCCGCCAGCAGCACCGCGGCCAGCCGCCAGCCCAGCCGTGCGGCCAGCGTCCAACGACGTTCCGGTCCGGTCATGCGCCCTCGGCCAGCAGATAGCCCACGCCGCGCACCGTGTGGATGCAGACGGCGGCCCCGCCATCGGCCAGCTTGCGCCGCAGCCGGTGCACCAGCACCTCCATGGCGTTGGAGCCGAGCTGGCTGTCGAAGCTGTACAGCCCTTCCTCCAGCCGCTCCCGCGGCACCACGCTGCCCTGGCGGCGCATCAGCTGCTCCAGCAGCGCTACCTCCCGCACCGACAGCCCAAGATCCTGCCCCGCCACCCGCGCCTGGCGGGTGGCGGTGTCCAGCTCGACATTGCCAAGCTGCAGCACCACGCCCAGCACCGCATCCGGCCGGCGCAGCAGCGCGCGGATGCGCGCGATCAGCTCGCTGACATGGAATGGCTTCACCAGATAGTCGTCCGCCCCGGCATCGAGCCCGGTGACGCGATCCTCCAGCGCGTCGCGCGCCGTCAGCACCAGCACCGGCAGCGCCGAGCCCCGCGCCCGCAGCCGGCGCAGCAGCGAGAGCCCGTCACCGTCCGGCAGGTTGAGATCGAGCACCAGCGTGTCGTAGCGCGCCAGCGTCAGCATATGCTCGCCGTCCGCCAGGCAGGCAGCCGTATCGACGGCGAAGCCGCCACGCTCCAGCGCCCGCCCCATCAGCTCCAGCAGCTCTGGTTCATCTTCGACGACAAGCAGCCGCATCACGGACCCGCGGTGGTTTGCCTACACTCTGTCACGAAAGCCTTACTCCTGGCTGACAGGGCACAGCGCCATCTCGTGTCCTGGGCATGACAGTTCCGACATCGGCGTCATGCTCCACCTGCGATAAGGCTCCCGTAAGCTTCTCGGCGCAAGGTGCGCCGCGTTGCACCTCCCGACAAGGACACGCTCCGTGACCCCTGTTCTCAAACGACTTCGCCTGCACCACGTGCTGCCTGCGCTGCTTCTGGCCGGACTAGCCGTACCGCCGCTGGCCGGTGCCGATTCGGCGCTGCGCAGCGTCATGCACACCTGGAAGCGAGACCTGCGCACCAGCGACGCCATGCTCTCCGGCCGTGCCGGCTTCGACGCGAACGCCATGCGCGCCATCCTCGCCGCCTACGCCGACGACTCCGCCCGCATCGCAGCGCGCATCACCGGCCAGAGTTCCGATGCGCGCGACATCCGTCGCCGCTTCGAGGTGCTGCAGGCCGATGCGCGCGCCGCCCTGCAGCACGCCGGCCAGCCGGATGCGCTGCGTGGCGATATCCGTCACATCGCGGCCACCTGCCAGGCCTGCCACGACATCTACAACTGAGCTGACAACCCAAGGCCGCCCCATGATCAACGCCACCCAGCCTCGCTCGACCTTCACCCGCGTGCTGCACGCCAGCCTGCTGCTGACCGTGCTCTATCAGCTGTTCGGCAGCCTGGTCTTGTCCCGCCCGATCCCCGGCGAGGCGCCGGAGCTGGCCATGGTGATCCATCAATATCTCGGCATCGCGGCGCTGGGCCTCGTCCTGGCCTATTGGGCCTGGACGTTGGTGCGCCATGGCGAAACCCGGCTCGGCCGGCTGGTGCCCTGGTTCACCCCGCGCGGCATCGGCGCGGTGCTGCGCGATGCCGCGGACCAGCTTGACCACCTGCTGCACGGCACCCGATCGGAGGACGAGGACGGCGCCTTCGCCAGCGCCATCCACGGGCTCGGGCTGCTGGTGCTGACCGCCATGGCCGCCACCGGCACGGTGTATTTCTTCACCCACGGCCCTACCGCCCGCACCGTGCTTTCGGCGCACAAGCTGCTGTCCAACCTGATGTGGGCCTATCTGATCGGCCATGCCGCCATGGCGGTGCTGCATCACCTGATGGGCAGTGACATCTTCTCGCGCATGTTCTGGCGCGGCCGGCCGGTCACACCGCGCTCGCCCGCCAGCTCTCTGCCCCCTGTGCGGTGAACTGCACCGCGCTCGCATTCGCCCCCTCGCGGTTCAGCGCCGCGATCAGCTCCATCCGCGTCTGCGGCGGCACGATGAACATCATGAACCCGCCGCCGCCGGCGCCGGACACCTTGCCCGCGATCGCTCCGTGCCCCATCGCCGTGTCATACAGAGTGTCGATCACATCCGTGCTCACGCCGCGCGCCGTGCGCTTCTTCGCCTCCCAGGACCGGTTCAGCGTCTCGCCCATCTGGCGGATCTCGCCGCGCAGCAGCGCCTGCTTCATCTCGATGGCATCCGCCTTCAGCTGGTGCAGGCTTTCGATCGCAACCGGGCGGTGCCCCGTCATCCCCGCCTGCTGCTCGGTGATGATCCGGTCCGACCGCCGCGACACGCCGGTGAAGCAGGTCACCAGCGAGGTCTCGAACTCGCACAGGATGGCGCGCGACACCCGCAGCGGGTTCACGATCACCCGGTCCTGCGCCAGGAACTCGATGAAGTTGGCGCCGCCGAACGCCGCCGCGTACTGGTCCTGCTTGCCGCCGGCCAGCCCGAGATCGACCCGCTCGATCTCGAAGGCCAGATGCGCCACGTCATACAAACCCAGCGGCAGCCCCAGCAGCTCGCGGAACGCCTCCACCATCGCCACGCACAGCGCCGAGGACGAGCCGAGGCCGGAGCCCGGCGGTGCATCGACGAAGGTGGTGATGCGCAGCCCCAGCATCCGCCCGCCGGCATGGTCGCGCATCATGCGCAGATACACCCCGGCATGGATGCCCAGGGCGGCTCCTTTGACTGCCTCGGGGTCGGGCGTCATCGCCTCTGCGGCGGCGATGTCGCGGGCGATGAAATGCACTAGCCCGTCCGGGCTCGCCTCGATGAAGCAATAGGCATAGCGGTCGATGGTGCAGTTCAGCACCGCGCCGCCGTACTCGTCGCAATACGGGCTCAGATCGGTGCCGCCGCCGGCGAGGCCAAGCCGCAGCGGCGCCCGGGCGCGCACCACCTGGCCTTGGGGGAGCGTGTCGAATGCGGTCATATCGGCGGCCTTTCGTTCTGCCAGCGTGATCTTACCCGGCCTGCCCGCCTATGCCACCGACGGGTCAGATCGAAGCCGAGAACAACATGTTGTAGGGGCCGAGATAGCCCAGCTCCTCCGACCAGTAGACATGCGCGCGGCAGCGGACGAACCCCGCCTCGCGCAGCCGGTCCAGCAGATCCCAGCCGAGCTCGTGCACCTCGTGTTCCATCTCGGCCAGCATCACCCCGTCCGGCCCCAGCGTGCCGTCGAGATGCGAGACGGTGACGGCCGAGCGGTAGCGGAACGGCACGGTGAACACGAAGCTGCCCCCCGGCGCCAGCGCCCGGCGAACCTCCGCCAGCAGCGTGCCGAGCGGCGGCACGTGGTGCATATGATCCCACGACACCACGGCGTGGCACGACCCGTCCGCCACATCCAGCCGATGCGTGCCGCCCATCCGGGTCAGCCGCCCCTGGCGGGCAAACCCGGGCCGCCCCGCGGCCAGCCTGCGATCGAGAATGTCCGGCGGCCCGAACAGCAGCACCCGCGACCATTCCGACAGCCCGGCCACCGATTCCAGGAAATGCAGCGCCGCCCGGCTGCGATTGCCCAGGGTGTCGCCGCAATCGCAGGTCTGCCCTTCGCGCCAGTTCGGCACACTCTCTCCCGGCGCGATCCGGCTGGTGAACCGCGCCACGCGCAGGCAGGGCGCGCAGGTCCCCTCGCGCACGAGCAGCCCCTGCGCATCTGAAGCGATGCGACCCTCATGCGCATCTGAAGCGATGCGACGCTCATGCGCATCTGAAGCGATGCGACGCTCATGCGCGTAGCGCGCCTCCAGCAGTAGGCTGTTCTCGCGGCAGAACAGCTCGAACTCCGCCATCGAGATGAAATCGGCGGCGGGGAACCGCACGAACAGATCCGACCGCGGACCCGACGGGCCGCCTGCAACCGATGTCTGGCTCATCCTGCCTCCTGGGTTGCCACGCCCAAATCACCCCAGGCGTCGCGAAAGCGCAAGGCGGCCTGCCAGGCCCGGGCCGGGTCCGCCGTCACGCGCGGCACCGCCACGCTGTCCGGCACCGTGACCGCCCCCGCCGGGGCGCCGAGCAGCCGCAGCTTGAGGCAGAGATCCGCCAGTTCGAGCCCGGCGCCATCCTCCTGCGCCGGGTCAAGCCCGCCCGCCGCCTGCCACAGCGCGCGCGGCAGCACCATCAGCAGGTCAAGCGCGCCGGGCAGTGCCAGCGACGGCGGTGGCACCGGCACGCCCCAGCGCGCCATCGCCTGAACCCCGGCCGGACCGACCAGCACCTGGTCCGGATTTGCCAGCACCGCGTCGAGCAGCCGTTCCAGCGCCACGCCGGACGGCGGCGCGGTGTCGGCCCGCAGCAGCACCAGGGCGGCGCCTCGGGCGCCCGGCATGGCCGCGTTGAAGCCGGCGGCGGCGCCCTCGCCGGAGGGCGACGACATCTGCAAGCCGCGCACCACCCCCGGCAGCAGCGCGGTGCGCGGGTCCTGCCCGTCATCGGCCAGCAGCAGCTGCACTGCCCGCCCGTCCAACGCCACGGCCAGCACGCGCAGCGCGGCGATCGTGTCCGCACAGTCCGGTGCGGCCAGCAGCAGCAGGCTCGCCACGGGAGTGGCCGGCGTCCGCGGCAGGGCGAAGCCGGCGTGACGGCGATGCAGCGCCTCCTGCGCCATCGCCGCCGCGAAGCCGGGCGCGTCCGGGGCGGCCAGCGGCGCGCGCCAGCTGCGCACCGCCAGCAACGCCGCCATGTGATCGAGCGGCGCCTGCGCCCGCGCCGCCGCGGCCCGCCCTGCCAGCCGTGCCTGCAGCGCCGCCACCTGCGCCTGCAGCGCCGCCACGTCGCTTGCCGCCCGGTCCAGCCGGTCCACCCCGCCCTGATCCGGCGCGTCCTCCAGCACCTGGCCGAACACCACGCCGCTGGCCGCCGCCCGCGCCCGGATCAGCCGCCCGCGCCGTTCCCCCGGCAGCACCGCGCGAAACCCGTGCCGCCCGTCCCCGATGCCGCTGGCCGCCAGATCGGGCCGGTCATCGGCCGCGATCACCCGCACCAGCACGGTCTCGCCGTCGAGCAGATCCACCGTCAGCCGCGCGCGCGGCTCGGCCGGCGCCCAGCACCAGCCTTCCAGCGACCCATCGGCGCGCCGCTCCAGCGAACCCTGGATCAGCTTCTGCGGTCCTGCGGCCGCCACGGGCGGCTTCGTCATGCCTGCGCCATCATGCTCGATCCCCACCCCGCCCGGATGGCAGGACGTGTCGGCAGAGGAATAGGCCAGACGGATGGTTTCGCGCTAGGCTTGGGATACCACGGAACAGGGTGATCGGCTTGACACGGATCCTCGTCACCGGTGCCGCCGGCATGATCGGCTCGCATCTGATGGAAGCCTATGCCGGCGCCGGCGAGACCGACCTGCTCGGCTGCTGGTTCGCCCCCACCATCCGCATGGCGGACATCGAGCACCGCTTCAACCTGCTGGAGCTCGACATCCGCGACGCGGACGCGGTGCAGCGCGTGATCGCCGCGCACCGCCCGCTGGTGGTGCATCACCTCGCCGCCCAAAGCCTGCCCACGCGCAGCTGGGAGGACCCGAGGGAGACCATGGAGGTCAACGTCCAGGGCACGGTCAACCTGTTCGAGGCCATCCGCGCCCTCCGCCGCGACGCGCCGGACTACGACCCGATCGTGCTGATCGCCGGCTCCTCCGCGCAGTACGGCGCCAGCCTCACGCCTGCGACCATTCCGGTCGATGAGGACGTGACGCCGCTGCCCCTGCACCCGTATGGCGTGTCGAAGGTGGCACAGGATCTGCTGGCCTATCAGTACTGGCGCAGCGACGGCATACGCTGCATCCGCGCCCGCATCTTCAACTGCACCGGCCCGCGCAAGCGCGCCGACGTGGTCAGCGACTTCGCCCGCAGGGTGGCTCTGATCGAGCGGGACGGCGGCACGCTGCGGGTCGGCAACCTCGAATCCCGCCGCGCCATCGTCGATGTGCGCGATCTCGTCGCCGCCCTGCAGGCGCTGGTCGAACGCGGCACCCCCGGCGCGGCCTACAACATCTGTGCCGACCACGCCGTGCGCATCGGCGATCTCGTCGCCCTGTTCGAACGCCTCAGCGGCCGCAGCCTCACGCTTGACCCCGATCCCGCCCTGTTGCGGCCGACCGACGAAGCGGTGATCCTCGGCCGGGTCGACCGGCTGGTGCAGGCCACCGGCTGGCGGCAGCGCATCCCTCTGGAGGACACCATCCGCTCGGTTCTCGGCTATGAACGCGCCGATCTCGCCCGGTAGCGGCCTCGCGCCGGCCATGGCCCTGCACCGCGCCCGCCACCTGGCCGTGCTGTGCCAGGGCCGCGCGGTGCATCTGGCCGGCCAGACCGACAACGCCAGCCGGCAGGCCATCGCCGCCACCGCAACCCTGGTCGACAGCTCGGCCGAGCTGGTGCTGAGCCTCGCCGCCCAGACCCCGGCCGCGATCCTGGCCGGCCTGTCCGCGCTGGTCGCCCGCTGCGACGCCAAGGGCGTGCTGGTGCTCAGCGAGGCGCTGACCGACGGCGCCGCGGCGGGTGATCCCACGCTGCGGGCGGCGCTGGCCAGCCGGTTCCGCACCGTCGCCACCCTGGTGCAGCGCCCGCTCGCCGCCAGCGCCATCCTGCCGGCACAGCAAGCCGGCCTGCGCATCCTGCCGCTGTCGGCACCGCCCGCGGCAGACCCGGTCTGCCTCATCCATCTCTGCTCCGACGGCCCGGTTTCGCTGCCCGGCCCGGCGCTGCACGAGCTGGGCGCCGGCTTCACGCCGCCGCCGCTTCAGCCGGCGCTGATGGCGAGTGTTCCCCTGGCCCTGCCGGCCGCAGGCCTCGCCGCCGCCCTCGCCGGGCTGCGCAGCCGCACCGTGGCGCTGGCCGAACGGCTGGACCGGCAGTCCCGCGCCATGATCGACCAGGACGCCGAGATTGAACGGCTGCGGCGCTCAGGCGGCACCACCCTGCAGCCGCGCACGCTGGCCGATCTTCGCGCCGAGCGGCACGACTGGCCGCTGGCCGACAACCCCGGCGCCACGCCGGACCGGCTCGGCGTCTACGAACGCCGCCCCGACGATCCGGTGATGCTGGAAAGCCGCGCCGGCGACGCGTTCCTGCAGCACCACGCCCTGCTCGACGCCGCACCCGACCTCGCCGGCGCCATCGCCGCCATCAACACGCTGCGCCCCCGGCAACCCCCGGCTCCCGCGGTCAGCGTCGTCATCCCCGTGCACGGCCAGCTCGGCTACACCCTGAACTGCCTGCACAGCCTCGCCACGCTGCCCGACCGCACCGGCTTCGAGATCATCCTGATCGACGACGCCTCGCCCGACGGCTCCGCCGTCCATCTCGCCGGCATCCACGGCCTGCATCTGCTTGCCCAGACCGAGAACCGCGGCTTCCTCGCCAGCTGCAACCTTGCCGCCGAACAGGCCCGGGGCCGCTTCGTCCTGTTCCTCAACAACGACACCCGCGTGGTGCCGGGCTGGCTCGATGCGCTGGTGGAGAGCTTCACCCGGTTCCCCCGGGCCGGCCTGGTCGGCTCCAAGCTGCTCTACCCCGATGGCCGCCTGCAGGAGGCCGGCGGCATCATCTGGCGCGACGGCTCCGCCTGGAACGACGGCCGTGACGACGATCCCAACCGGCCCGGCTACTGCGTCGCCCGCCAGGTGGACTATATCAGCGGCTGCTCCATCATGTTGCCGACCGCCCTGTGGCGCAGCCTCGGCGGCTTCGACAGGCTGTTCACCCCCGCTTATTGCGAGGACGCCGACCTGGCACTGCGGGTGCGCGCCGCGGGCCACGAGGTCTGGTACCAGCCGCTGTCAGGCGTGGTGCACTACGAAGGCCGCACTTCGGGCACCGACCTCACCAGAGGGGTCAAGGCCTATCAGGTCGTCAACGCCCGCAAGCTCTATCTGCGCTGGCGCGACGCGCTGGCCGGCCACCGCCCCAACGGCGAGGCGCCGCTGCGCGAACGCGAACGCCACGTCCAGCGCCGCGCTTTGGTGATCGACGCGACCGCCCCCACCCCGCGCCAGGACGCCGGCTCCGTCACCGCCATCATCACCATGCAGCTGTTCCAGCGCCTGGGCTACAAGGTGCACTACGTGCCGCAGGACAACTTCCTCTACCAGCCCCAGCACATCGCGCCCTTGCAGGCCCAGGGCATCGAGGCCGCCTACGCGCCCTACGACATCGGCTTTTCCCAGTATATCCGCGCGCACGGCGCGCAGTTCGACGTGGTGCTGGTGTTCCGCGTCACCATCCTCGAACGCGTCATCGAGGATCTCCGCCGCCACGCCCCCCAGGCCCCCATCCTGTTCCACAACATGGACCTGCATTTCCTGCGCATGGAACGCCAGGCCGAAGCCGACAATGATGACCTCGCCCGCAAGGAAGCCGCCGACATGCGCGCCCGTGAGCTCGACCTGATCGGCCAGGTCGACACCACGATCACCCATTCCACCTATGAGCGCGACCTGCTGGCCACCCTTGCCCCCACCGCCCCGGTGGTGGTGTGGCCGTTCATGTTCCCCTTTCACGGCACGGACGTGCCCTTTGCCCCGCGGCACGACTTCTGCTTCCTCGGCGGCTATACCCACGCGCCCAACATCGACGCCGTGGTGTTCATGGCCCATGAGGTGATGCCGCTGATCTGGCGGCACGAGCCCGACGCCCGCTTCATCATCGCCGGCGCCAACCCGGGCCCCGAGGTGAAGGCGCTGGCCTCCGCCCGCATCGTCGTCACCGGCCAGATCGAGGATCTGCGCGACGTGTTCGACGCCGCCCGCGTCTTTGTCTGCCCGCTGCGCATCGGCGCCGGCACCAAGGGCAAGGTGTCCACCGCCATGGCCTACGGCATGCCGGTGGTGACCACCACCTGCGGCGCCGAAGGCATGGACCTGTCCGACGGCCAGGAGGTGCTGATCGCCGACACCGCCGCCGATTTCGCCGCCGCCTGTCTGCGCGTCTACCGCAGTGCCGCGCTGTGGCGCCGCCTGTCCAAGGCGGGGCAGCGTCTGGTGCAGGACAAACATTCGCTGCAGACCGGCCAGACCATTCTCACCACCGCCATCGAGACGGCGCTGCTCCACAAGCTCGGGCTCGCGGAAGGGGCGATGGGGTGATCGTGCTTGACTCCGGGGCCCGGCCTCGACATGGTGCCGCCCCTTCGAGAGGGTTTTTCCATGGCCAAGACCAACACCGTCCAGATCAAGCTCGTGTCCACGGCGGATACCGGGTTCTTCTACGTCACCAAGAAGAACGCACGTGCGCAGACCGGCAAGCTGGAATTCCGCAAGTATGACCCCGTCGCGCGCAAGCACGTTGTGTTCAAGGAAGCCAAGATCAAGTGATCCAGGCGTGGTTTCGCGGCGGGTTCTGACAGTTTGAATACGGCCGGGTGGTCTACCCGGCCGATGCCATTTCCACCCGGTTGCGGCCGCCGCGTTTGGCGAGATACATCGCCTGGTCGGCGGATTGCAGCAGCAGTTCCGGCGTCATGGCCTGCGAGTCGGTGTAGGACACGCCGATGCTCACCGTGAGCGGCGCGTTGACGCCGGGCTCCGGGGCAAAATTCATGTGCTCGATCGACACACGCAGCCGCTCGGCGGCGCTCATCGCGTCGGCGGCGCCGGCGCCGGGCATGACGACGACGAATTCCTCGCCGCCGTAGCGGGCGATGCTGTCGAACACGCGGGTGCGGTTGCGCAGCGTCTCGGCGATGGTCTTCAGCGCATGGTCGCCGGCGGAGTGGCCGAACCGGTCGTTGATCGATTTGAAGTGATCGACGTCCACCATCATCACCGCGATGCCGTTGGGCGACCCGGCGGCGAGCAGGCCGCGCAGGTGGCGCATCAGATAGCGCTGGTTGTAGAACCCGGTCAGCGGGTCGGTCAGCGCCATCTCCAGCGCGCTGCCAAGATCGGCGCGCAACTGGTCCTGGTAGAATTTCCGGCGGATCAGGTTGCAGGCGCGGGCCCGCAGCTCGGCATCGTCCACCGGCAGGTGCAGACAGTCATTCGCCACGAGATCGAAGCCGCGCAGCACGCGGGCGCGGTCGTTGGGGCCTGCCACCAGCAGCAGCGGCACGTCGTGGGTGATATCGGCCGCGCGCAGCTGGGCCGCCACGCGCAGCGGGTCGCTCTCCGTCATCGACAGGCTGAGCACGATCAGGTCGAACGGGATGGCGGCGGTCATGGCCATCACATCCATTTCGCTGGCGGCGCGGCCGGGCAGGATGCCTTCGTGGGAGAGGCTGTCCTGCAGGGTCTGGGCGCTGAGGTCCTGGTCATCGATCACCAGGGCGCGGGCGCCGGAGATATCGGGCACGCTGAACGCCTCGCTGGACAGGCCCAGCGAGCGGGCGGCCTCGCCGCGCGAGCGCAGCTCATCGAGCTGGCGCTTGATGCGCACCAGCGAGCGCAGCCGCACCAGCAGGGTTGCAGGATCGAGCGGCTTGCGCAGGAAATCGTCGGCACCAGCCTGCAGTCCTTCGAGCAGCTGCTCCGGCTCCTGCACGGCGCTGATCATCACCACGGGAATGTGCTGGGTGAGCGGATTCGCCTTGAGCTTCCGGCACGCGGCGAAGCCGTCGAGCAGCGGCATCATGACATCGAGCAGGATGACGTCGGGCTGCCAGGCCAGGGCCACCCGCACCGCCTCCATGCCGTCCTGGGCGGTTGCGATCTGATAGTATTCGGCCGTCAGCCGTGCCTCGATGACGCGCGAGTGGGACGGCGTATCGTCGACGATGAGGATTCGGGCTGTCATCGGCGGCGCTTCGGGCTGTCCTTTTTTCGGTCACGGAGAACGTCGATCCGCAGGCGACCGATCGTCCCGCAGGCGTGTGCGCTGACCATAGCGACCGAACCGCTAGCGTGAAAGCGCCGTTGTCCATACACACAAGTGTTATCTCCCCGCGGCCACTTGGCCGTCGGTCCCCGCGGCTGCGAAGGGGGCGATGGCGATTGGCTGTATTGCAACGCTTCCTTCATCAAGGATCTTCCGCCGTCCTCGCGTTTGCGCTAGCAGGGCCGCGCGGCGCGGTCGAACAAGCACATAGAGTGACATATCGATGACACACGTGATGAAATCCGGTCTGCGTCAGTCCGCTGAGGCCGATACCGCGAGCAGCCCCGGTTCGGATGCACCCGGCGTTTCGAATCCGTGGATGTTTTTTCGCCGCTGGCTGGCCAACCCGCTGCAGATGGGCTCCATCATCCCGTCCTCGCCGACGCTGTGCGGCAAGATCGTCCGCCAGACCAGGCGGGCGGCGGACGAGTTCGTGGTCGAGCTCGGCGCCGGCACCGGCGTGGTGTCGCGCGCGCTGCTCGACAGCGGGCTGCCGCCGGAGCGGCTCTATGTGGTTGAGATCGTGCCGACCATGGCGTCGCATCTGCGGCGTGTGCTGCCCGGGGTGAACGTGGTGGAGGGCGATGCGCGGCTGCTGCCGAACCTGCTGCCCGACCATGTGCGCGGCAAGATCGGCACGGTGGTGTGCGGCATTCCGCTGGTGCTGTTGCCGGTGGCAGAGCAGCGCCGGTTCATCGATGCGATCGAGGCTGTGGCCCCGGGGCGGGGCTTTCTGCATTTCAGCTACTGCATCACCTCGCCGCTGCCGTACCAGAAGCATGCGCTGGCGGCGAAGCGCGAGGCCTGGACGCCGATGAACTTCCCGCCGGCCTCGGTGTGGCGTTACACGCCACAGGGCTGATCAGACTCCAGGGCTGATCGGGCGCCAGGATCATCGCGCTTATCGTTCCCGGCTTGCGGGACCCGGTACACTGTCGCTACCATCTCGGGGTCGACGGTTCCGCGCGAGCGGATCAAAAGGGAATGTCGTGAGTCCTGGCGGGATCGCAGGTCTGGGGACGAGTCGGCAGCTGCACCCGCAACTGTGAGCGGTGAGCGCCGGGTCTGTACGCCTCCACGGGGGTGGGCCACTGGACCCGAATGGGTTTGGGAAGGCTGGACCGGATGCCGTGACCCGCAAGCCAGGAGACCTGCCATCGTCGTGAAGGATCGCCGCCGGGCGGGCTGAACCGGAGGCAGGAGATGGTCATGCTGCGCTTTCTGCAGAAATCCTTTGACGATCGAGCCGATAAGATCCGAGGAAGGCTGATCGGGCTGTATGGTTTGCTCATCGCCGTCAATCTTGGCGTGTGGGTGTGTGCGCTGTTGCTGTTCCGGGATCATCCGGTGCTGCTTGGCACGGCCTTGCTGGCCTACAGCTTTGGGCTGCGCCATGCGGTGGATGCCGACCACATCGCGGCGATCGACAATGTCACCCGCAAACTGATGCAGGAAGGCAAACGGCCGATCAGCGTGGGGTTCTGGTTCTCGGCCGGGCATTCCACCGTGGTGGTGCTGGCGGCGCTGGCGATTGCGGTGACAACGACGGAGCTCGCCCGGCATTTCGACAGCTGGAAGGATGTGGGCGGTGTGATCGGCACCCTGGTGTCGACGCTGTTCCTGTTTGCCATCGCGGCGATGAACATCGTCATTCTCGTCGGGGTCTGGCGCAGCTTTCGCGCGGTGCGGCGGGGTGGCGTGTTTGCGGAGCAGGATTTCGATCTGCTGCTCAACAGCCGTGGGTTGCTGGCCAGGCTGTTTCGGCCGCTGTTCCGTATGGTGACGCGCAGCTGGCACATGCTGCCGCTCGGCTTCCTGTTCGGCCTCGGCTTCGACACCGCGACCGAGGTGGCGCTGCTTGGCATTTCGGCGACGCAGGCAGGGCAGGGGATGTCGATCTGGTCGATCATGGTGTTTCCCGCGCTGTTTGCGGCCGGCATGTCGCTGGTGGATACGACGGATGGGGTGCTGATGCTTGGCGCCTACAACTGGGCGTTCGTGAAACCGATGCGCAAGCTTTACTACAACCTCGTGATCACCGCCGTATCGGTGGTGGTGGCGGTGCTGATCGGCGGCATCGAGGGGCTGGGCCTGATCGGCGACCAGTTCGGGCTGGAGGGCTGGTTCTGGGACGGCATCGGCGCGCTGAACGACAATTTCGGCAGCCTAGGCTTCGTCATCATCGGCGTGTTCATCGTCGCCTGGATCGCCTCGCTCCTGGTCTACCGTTACACCAGCCTCGACGACCTCGAGGTGCGCACCCGCACCTAACGAATGAAAGTTTTTTTGCTTCTTTTTTTTCAAAAAAAGAAGTTCTTTCTT
The DNA here is from genome assembly GCA_037445025.1 of Rhodospirillales bacterium. GTDB lineage: Bacteria > Pseudomonadota > Alphaproteobacteria > Acetobacterales > Acetobacteraceae > CAIQQQ01. The sequence continues at coordinate 80,862 of JBBILI010000014.1, read as the reverse complement.
TGAAAAGAAAGAACCAAAGAAACTTTCATCCGTTTATTTGCGCAGTTCCATCTGGATCGGGCCTTCGCGCCGTCCGTGGGTGAACTGGTCGACCATGGGGTTGCCGCTGGTCATCAGCTCAGAGGCCTGCCCCTCCCAGACGATGCGGCCCTTGTTGAGCATGGCGGCGCGGTCGCCGATGCGCACCGCACTGAGCATATCATGGGTGATAGCGATGGCCGTCGAGCCGAGGCGCTTGACGCAGTCGACGATCAGCCCGTCGATCACAGCACCCATGATCGGGTCGAGACCGGTGGTGGGCTCGTCGAAGAACAGGATGTCGGGCTGGGCAGCGATGGCGCGGGCCAGGCCCACGCGCTTCTGCATGCCGCCGGAAAGCTCACTGGGCTGCAGATCGCCGACGCTGGCGGCAAGGCCCACCTGCGCGAGCACATCGGCCGCCTTGGCGCGGGCCTCGGCGCGGGTGCAGCGCTTCTGGGCGAGCAGGCCAAACGCGACATTCTCCCAGACGGGCAGGCTGTCGAACAGCGCGCCGTTCTGAAACAGCATGCCGATATGGCTGCGCATCTCGGCCCGCTTCGCGCGGTCCTGCTCCAGCAGGTTCACCCCGTCGATCTCGATCGTGCCGCTGTCCGGCTCGATCACGCCCAGGATGCACTTGATCAGCACCGATTTGCCGGAGCCCGAGCCGCCGATCACCACCATCGAGCTGCCGGCGGCGACATCGAGGTTGATGCCGTCCAGCACAACCTTGTCGCCGAACGCCTTGGTCAGTCCGCGCAGGCGGATCTTGGGCACGGCGGTCATCGGCCGAAGAACAGTTCGGTCAGCACATAGTCGAACGCCAGGATGAGCACGCTGGCGGCGACGACGGCCGAGGTGGTGGCAGCGCCCACGCCCTGGGCGCCGCCCTTGGAGTTGTAGCCCTGGTAGCAGCCCATCAGCGTGATGATGACGCCGAACACCGCGGCCTTGGCGAGGCCGGAGATCACGTCGTCCCACTGCATGAAGTTCAGCGTGTTGCTGAGATAGGTGATGCTGTTGAAGCCGAGCTTCACCGTGGCGATGATGAAGCCGCCGAGCACGCCGAGGATATCGGCCACCACCACCAGCAGCGGCAGGGCGATCAACCCGGCGAGCAGCCGTGGGGCCACGAGATATTTCATCGGGTTGGTGGACAGGGTGGACAGCGCGTCGATCTGATCCGTCACCCGCATGGTGCCAAGCTCGGCGGCGATGGCGGCGCCGACGCGGCCGGCCACCATCAGGCCCGCCAGCACGGGGCCCAGCTCGCGGGTGACGGACAGCACGACCAGGCTTGCCACCGCGCTGTCGGCGGAGAAGCGCGACAGGCCGGTGGAGCTTTGCAGGGCGAGCACCATGCCGGTGAACACCGCGGTCAGCGCCACGACCGGCAGCGAGAAATAGCCGATCTCCGCCAGCGCGCGCAGGAACATGCGGCCGTAGAACGGCGGGCGGACGATGTGCGACAGGCCGCTGGCGGCAAACAGCGTCACCCGGCCGGTGGTGACGCAGGCGCCCAGCAGCAGGCGGCCGAGGCCTGCCACGGCGTCGAGCAGTGCTTCCATCAGCGATAGACCCGGCGGTAGCGGCGGCCGAGCGAGGTGAGGATCTCGTAGCCGTTGGTGCCGGCCTCCTGGGCCACGCGGTCGACGCTGTGCTGCGGCCCGATCAGTTCGAGCCAGCTGCCGGCGACGAGGCCTGGATGGTCGGTGGCGTCGAAGGTGGTGATGTCCATGGAGACACGGCCTACCAGGGGGACCCTTGTGCCGTCAAAGCGCGCGTGGCCGCGCGAGGACAGGGCGCGGGCCCAGCCATCGGCGTAGCCGATGCCGATGGCGGCGATGCGGCTGGGGCGCGAGGCGCGCCAGGTGGCGTTGTAGCCGACGCTCTGGCCGATCCGCAGCTGGCGGACCTGCAGCACGCGGGCGCGCAGGGTCACCACCGGGCGCATCGGGTTTGGGTCGGTGCCGGTCGGGTTGAGGCCGTACAGGGCAGCGCCGGGGCGGGCGAGGTCGGAGCCGAACGCCGGGCCGAGGAAGATGCCGGAGGAGTTGGCGAAGCTGAACGGGCTTTCGGGCAGTCTGGCGCGGGCGGCATCGAAGCGCTGGCGCTGGGCGTGGTTCATCGGGTCGGTGGCGTCTTCGGCGGAGACGAGATGGGTCATCACGTAGCGCGGCCGCCAGGCACCGAGCAGGCTGGGGGTGGTGGCGAGGGTGTGCAGCTCGGCTTCGTCGAGGCCGAGGCGGGCCATGCCGGTGTCGATATGCAGCAGGCCGGGGCCGCGGCCGGCCCAGCGCCGGATTTCGTCGAGCGAGCCGAGCACCGGGTCGATGCGGTGTTTGACGTAGGTATCCTCGGTGCCGGGCAGCAGGCCGTTGAGCACGGCGATCATGGCGTGCGGCACCAGTTTGCGCAGCGCGATCGCCTCGTCGAGCAGGGCGACGAAGAAATGCCGGCATCCCGCCGCGTCCAGCACGGGGGCGACGTGGCTGGCGCCGAGCCCGTAGGCGTCAGCCTTCAGCACCGCCGCCACATCGCCCGGGTGCCGTTCACTCAGATAGCGCCAATTTGCCACGATGGCCGGCAGATCCACCTCCAGCACCGCGTGCGCACTACTCTCCATTGCGGCGCAGGTTCAAACGATAGAAAGTTTTTTGCTTCTTTTTTTCAAAAAAGAAGTTCTTTCTTTGAAAAGAAAGAACCAAAGAAACTTTCATTCGCTTTCAGTCTCCATGGTGCAGGTCGAGATCGGCGTAGCGGGTGAATTCGCCTTCGAAGAACAGGTCCACCTTGCCGGTGGGGCCGTGGCGCTGCTTTTCGATGATCAGCTCGGCGCGGTTGTGCACGGCTTCCATGTCACGCTGCCATTTTTCCACGGCGGCGTGGAACTTCTCGTCGTTGTCGAACGCGATCTGCTTGGGCGCGCGCTGCTGGATGTAATATTCCTCGCGGTAGATGAACATGACGATATCGGCATCCTGCTCGATGGAGCCCGATTCGCGCAGGTCCGACAGCATCGGCCGCTTGTCCTCACGGCTTTCGACGGCGCGTGACAGCTGCGACAGCGCCACCACCGGCACCGCCAGCTCCTTGGCCAGCGCCTTCAGCCCCTGGGTGATCATGGAGATCTCCAAAACCCGGTTCTCCGGGCGCGTGCCGGCGGCCGGGCGCATCAGCTGGAGGTAATCGACCATCACCATGGAAAGCCCCCTGGTGCGCTTGAGCCGGCGGCAGCGTGTCCGCAGCGCGGACATGGTGATGGCCGGCGTGTCGTCGATATGCAACGGCAGGGTGGCCAGCTCCCGGCTCACCTGCACGAACCGGTCGAAATCGCGCTGGGCGATGTCACCGCGGCGGATCTTGTCGCCGGAGATGCGCGACTGCTCGGACAGGATACGGCCGGCCAGCTGCTCGGCACTCATTTCCAGCGAAAAGATCGCTACTGTCGATTTCGGCAGCACATCCGGCCCCAGCGCCCGGGCCTGCGCCATAATCGCCTGCGCCGCGCCAAAGCAGATCTTCGTCGCCAGCGCCGTCTTGCCCATGCCAGGCCGGCCGGCCAGGATCACCAGGTCGGACGGATGCATACCGCCGGTCTTCTGGTCCAGATCGCGCAGCCCGGTCGACAGGCCGGTGACGCCGCCGGAATTGTGGAACGCCTTCTCGGCGGTGCGGATCGCCTCGGCCAGCGCCTGCTCGAAGCTGACGAAGCCGCCGTCATTGCCGCCATGGGCGGCGAGATCGAACAGCGCCTGCTCGGCCGCTTCGAGCTGCTTGCCGCCGTCAAGCTCCGGGTCGGCGCCGAAGGCGTTGTTGACCACGGTTTCGCCGATATCGATCATCTGCCGGCGCAGCCAGGCGTCATGAATGGCGCGGCCATATTCGCCGGCGTTGATGATGCCGACCATGGCGGTGAGCAGCTGGGCGAGATAGGCGGTGCCGCCCACCTCGTCGAGCACGCCGGAATGCTCGAACTCCGCCTTCAGGGTGATGGCGTCGGCCAGCTCCTGGCGTTCGACGCGGCGCTGGATGGCCTGGAAGATGCGGCCATGGATCGGGTCGGCGAAGTGCTCGGGCACCAGGAAGTCGCTGACCCGCTCATAGGCGCGGTTGTTGGCCAGCAGGGCGCCGAGCAGCGCCTGCTCGGCCTGCAGGTTGGTGGGCGGCAGGCGCTGGGACAGGCCGAGCAGGCCGTCGGCGGACGCGGGGAGGGATGACGGGCGGGGGGATAGTGTGTTCATGTTGACGTCTTCATAGCGTGACGCTGCGCGCCTTGCCCTGTGGATTGCTGTGGATAGCGGGGTCGCTTGCCCCGGTGATGCGCCGATGCCACAGGGGAGGCGCCATCGTCTCGCCACAGGGCGTGGGCATTGCAGGCCGGCCCGAGAGGAACCACGCGCATGCGCATTGCCCAGATCGCCCCGCTGTTCGAGACCGTGCCGCCCGCCCGCTATGGCGGCACCGAGCGAGTCGTGTCCTGGCTCACCGAGGCGCTTGTGGCGGATGGCCATGAGGTGACGCTGTTCGCCAGCGGCGACAGCACCACCGCCGCCCGGCTGGTGCCGGTGGTGGCGCGGGCGAAGCGGTTCGAGCCGAACTTCGAGGCCAACACGGCCCCCTATGCCCGCATGATCGAGCTGGTGGCGCGGGCGGCGCGCGATTTCGACGTGCTGCATTTCCACATCGATTTTCATCCGTTTCCGGTGTTCAGCCGGCTCGGCGTGCCCTTCGTCACCACCCTGCACGGCAGCATGGACCGGGATTTCGTGCATGACACCTACGGCCTGTTCCCCACGGCGCCGCTGGTGTCGATCTCCGACAACCAGCGCCGGCCGGAGCCGGGTCTGGCCTGGGCCGGCACCGTGCATCACGGCATGCCGAAGGATCTGCTGCGGCCGGTGGGTGGGGCGGGCGACTATCTGGCGTTTCTCGGCCGCATCTCGCCGGAGAAGGGCATCGAGGAGGCGATCCGCATCGCAGCGCGGGCGGGGCTGACGCTGAAGGTGGCCGCCAAGATCGGCGCCGAGGACCAGGCGTATTACGACCAGGTGATGGCGCCGCTGCTGGCCTCCGGCAGCGTGGCATTCGTGGGTGAGATCGACGACCGGCAGAAGCCGGGCTTTCTGTCCGGCGCGCGGGCGCTGCTGTTTCCCATCCGTTGGGCCGAGCCGTTCGGGCTGGTGATGATCGAGGCGATGGCCTGCGGCTGCCCGGTGATCGCGTTTCGCGCCGGCTCGGTGCCGGAGGTGGTGGAGGACGGGCTGACCGGCTTCATCGTGGACAGCGAGGACGCGGCGCTGGCGGCGCTGGCGGCGGTGGGGCGGCTGGGCCTGCTGGACCGGGGCCGCATCCGCGCGCGGTTCGAGCAACGCTGGACCGCCGGGCGGATGGCGACCGACTATGTGAAGATCTATCAAACGCTGCGTTAATCCGCTGTCGCCACGAGAATGTTGCTTGCACGGCGCGGGCGGGCACGACACGTGTGCCGCGTTGCATCACCGCCCGGAGCCATGATGAGCGAAACCGCCCCGAAAGCCAGCCTGGCCGCCCTCACCCTCACCGCGCTTGGCATCGTCTATGGCGATCTCGGCACCAGCCCGCTCTACACGTTCAAAACCGTGCTCGACCTCGCCGGCGCCACCACGCCTTCGACCATCCTGGGCCTGCTGTCGCTGGTGATCTGGACGCTGGTGATCATCACCTCGGCGAAATACGTGGCGGTGGTGATGCGGGTGGACAATGACGGCGAGGGCGGCATCCTCGCGCTGATGTCGCTGCTCGGCATTAAGAAGGCGAAGCGGCCGCTGATCGTGGGGCTGGGCCTGTTCGGCGCGGCGCTGATCTATGGCGACGGCATCATCACCCCGGCGATCTCGGTGCTGTCGGCGCTTGAGGGGCTGACCATCGCAACACCGGCGTTTACGCCTTACGTGCTGCCGATGACGGTGGTGGTGCTGCTGGCGCTGTTCCTGGTGCAGCCGCTCGGCACGGCCAGGATCGGCCGGCTGTTCGGCCCGATCATGGTGCTGTGGTTCGTTGTCATCGGTCTGCTCGGCATCGGCGGCGTGGTGCGGCACCCCGGTGTGCTGCTGGCGCTGAACCCGTTGATCGGGCTGGATTATCTCGTGCACGGCGGCGCCGCCGGGTTCATGGTGCTGGGCGGCGTGTTCCTGTGCGTGACGGGGGCGGAGGCGCTGTACGCCGATATGGGCCATGTCGGCGCGCGCTCCATTCGGCTGGCCTGGTACGGGCTGGTGCTGCCTGCGCTGCTGCTGAACTACGCGGGACAGGCCGCCATCCTGCTGGAAGGCGGCTCCAGCGAGGGCAACATCTTCTTCCATCTCTGCCCGCCGGGGCTGCTGATCCCGATGGTGGCGCTCTCCACCGTCGCCACCATCATCGCCAGCCAGTCCATCATCACCGGCGCCTTCTCCATGACGCGCCAGGCCATCCAGCTCGGCTGGTGCCCCCGCCTGAACATCACCCAGACCAGCCAGGAAGGCTACGGCCAGATCTACGTCGGCTCGGTGAACTGGATCATGATGGTGCTGACCATCGGCCTCGCGCTGGCGTTCCGCAAATCCGACAACCTCGCGGCCGCCTACGGCATCGCCGTGTCGCTCACCATGCTGCTGACCTCCTGCCTGCTGTTTGTCGCCATGCGTGAGATCTGGAACTGGTCGCTGGCGGCGGCCCTCGCTGTCGCCGGCGGGTTCGCGGTGATTGATGCGGTGTTCGTGGCGGCCAACGCGATGAAGATCCTCGAAGGCGGCTGGATCCCGCTGCTGCTGGCCGCCCTGGTGTTCGGCCTGATGGCCACCTGGCACCGCGGTGTCACCGCCATCGGCGAGGCGTTGCGCGCGCGGGCGGTGCCGGTGGCGGATTTCCTGGCGAAGGTGGCGCAGGACGGCGTGCCCCGGGTGCCCGGCACCGCGGTGTTCCTCACCCGCACCACCGAGGACACGCCGCCCGTCATGCTGTGGCATGTCAGGAACAACCGCGCGCTGCACACCTATCTCGTGGCGGTGACGGTGCGGATCCGGCCGGTTCCCTGGGTGTCGGCCGCCGAGCGGGTGACGGTGCAGGAGATGGGCGAGAATTTCTGGCGGCTCACCGCGACCTACGGGTTCATGGAGCAGCCGGATATTCCGCGCCTGGTGGAGGCCGCGCATGATCACGGCTGCACGCTGCATCTGGACGACGTGACGTATTATATCGGCCACGAGACGGTGCTGCACCGCACCGACGGCAAGGGGTTGCCGCTGTGGCGGGAGGCGCTGTTCGCCTTCATGATGCGCAATTCAAGTCAGGCGGCCGGGTTCTTCAGCCTGCCGCGCGAGGGTGTGGTGGAGATCGGCAGGCAAATAGAAATTTAAGAAAGCGGTTCTTTTTTGAAAAAAAGAACCAAAAAACTTTTCGTCGGCTCACGCCATTCTCCGGAGGGAGGTCCGCTCACACGAATGAAAAGTCTTTTGCTTCTTTTCTTCAGAAAAGAAGACTTCCTTGCTTATGCCATCAAGCGCCCCAAAGCTGGCGCGATGGCCTCGGCCAGCTTCTGCATGCCGGCGGCGGTCGGGTGCAGCAGCGGCTCCGGCGGGTGCAGCAGCCCGTCATAGTACAGCGACCGGTCCAGCACGCCGTCGGGGCGAAACACATGCGTGACCTCGACGAAGCTCACCTGCTCGGAGCGGGTGTAGCGCTGGGTGAGGCCCTGGTTGATGGTGAGCGTGGTATCGTCCACCCACAAGCCGCGATCGCTCGGCAGTACGCTGATCAGCAGCGGGCGCGTGGCCGGCAGCTTGCGGCGCAGCGTGGCCAGCACCGTCTCGATGCCCAGCAGCGTGTCCTCCGCCGACCAGTGCACGCGGCCCATGTTGTTGGCGCCGATCAGCACCACCGCCGCGCGCGGGGCGATGCCGTCGAGCTCGCCATGTTCCATCCGCCACAGCAGATGGCTGGTCGCATCGCCCTTGAATCCGAGATTGACCGCGCGAGCGCGGCCGTAGAACCGGTCCCATACCGGCCGATACGCGGCCCAGGGCTCGGGGCCTTGCCGCTCGAAATTCTGCGTGATCGAGTCGCCCAGCCAGATCAGCTCGGGCCGTGTGGCGCGCAGCTCGGCCAGCTTGGCGGTGTGGCGCGCCTTCCACCAGCCGGTCTCCAGCCTGGCGATCGGCACGGCGGCCAGCGGCAGGCGGGCGGCGGCGAGCAGCGGGGCTGCGAGCAGGGCGCGGCGGGAGATCTTCATCCCGCCAGCCCCAGCCAGCCGGCCGCCAGCAGACCGGCGGCGACGCAGTAATAGCCGAAAGGATCGAGGCCCCAGCGGTCATGGTTCGAGAAATACCGCATCAGGAACCAGGTGCTGGCATAGGCGACCACGCCTGCCACCACCGCGGCCAGGGCGGAGATCGGCAGCACGCCGGGGGCGACCGAGGCATGCAGCAGATGCGGCACCTCCAGCACCGTGGCGCCGACGATGATCGGCAGCGCGATGAGGAAGGAGAAATGTGCCGCACCTTCATGATCCACGCCGCGCAACACGCCGCCGAGGATGGTGGCGCCGGAGCGGGAGATGCCCGGAAACAGCGCGCCGCACTGCCAGCAGCCGATCACCAGCGCGTCGATCGGCGTGAGCGTGCCGAGCGCGCGCGATCCGCTGCCGCGCATCCGCTCGCCCACCAGCAGCATCAGCCCGTTCAGCACCAGAATGCCTGCGACCAGCAGCGGGCTGGCGAACAGGTCCTTGAAGAACTTGTTGAACACGAAGCCGAGCAGCACGGCGGGGAGGGTGGCGATCACGACGAGCAGAAAAACCCGCCGCGCCTCGCGCACGCGGTGGGCGTCGTCCAGCCCGAGCACGCCGCGGATGATCTGCAGCCAGTCGCGCCAGAAATACACGAACAGCGCCGTGGCGGTGCCGGTGTGCAGCATGACCAGGAACGGCAGGAAATTGTCGGATTTCTGGTCGAGCTGCCAGTGCAGCAGCGCCGGGATGACCACGGCGTGGCCGAGGCTGCTGACCGGGAACAGCTCGGTGGCGCCCTGGATGATGGCCACCAGGATGGCGTGAATCAGGTCCATGCTCAGCAGGCCTTGAATGTGAGGCGCATGTCGGATCTCCGGTGGCTGGCCGGCACCCTAGACCCGAGCGGCGAAGCGCGGTCAAGTGCGCCGCACCATGACCCACCGCATCGCCGCCGGCGTGATCTTTCTGCTCACCTATCTCGTGATGGCGCGCGGCCACATCCGGCCGCTGCGCATCGACCGTGCCGGGGCGGCGCTGCTCGGCGGCATCGCCATGGTGGCGTTCGGCGGCATGACCTTTCAGGACGCGATCGCCGCCATCGACTGGGACACGATCGCCCTGCTGCTGGGCATGATGCTGCTGGTGGCGCAGCTGCGCCTGGCCGGGTTCTTCGACCTGGTGGCCGCCTTTGCCGTGCGCCGGGCGCGCCATCCGCTGCTGCTGCTGACGGCCGTTGTGCTGCTGTCCGGCGTTCTGTCGGCGGTTCTGGTCAATGACACGGTGTGCCTGATCCTGACGCCGATCGTGCTGGCGGTGGTGCTGCAGCTGGGCCGCACGCCGGTGCCGTATCTGATTGCGGTGGCGCTGGCGGCCAATGCCGGCAGTGTCGCCACGCTCACCGGCAATCCGCAGAACATGATCGTGGGCAGCCTGTCCGGCATCGGCTATGGCGATTTCGCGATGAGCCTCACGCCGGTGGCGGGCTTCGCGCTGGCGCTGACCGTGCTGGTGGTGGCGGCGCTGTGGCGCGACGAGTTTCTGGTGCGCGTCACGCTGGTAGTGTCGGCGCCGCCGGTGCGGCTGCATCGGGCGATGTTGGTCAAGGGCGCCGTGGCGCTGGGGGGCGTGATGGCGGCGTTTCTGGCCGGGGTGCGGCCGGCGGAGGCGGCGCTGGCGGCCGGTGCCATGATGCTGGCCACGCGGCGGCTGCGGCCGCAGCGTTTCTATGACAGCATCGACCTGCCGCTGCTGGTGATGTTCGCCGGCCTGTTCGTGGTGGTGGCCGGCGCCCAGGCGGCGTTGCTGACCCCCGATGTCACCCGTGCGGTGGTGGGGCTGCAGCTGGACCATCCGGCGGTGTTGACGCTGTTGACGGCGGTGCTGTCCAACCTGGTGAGCAACGTGCCGGCGGTGCTGGTGCTGAAGCCGTTCGTTGTGGCACTGGCTGATCCGCGCCGTGCCTGGCTGATTGTGGCGATGGCGAGCACGTTGGCGGGGAATTTCTTCATCATGGGCTCGGTGGCCAATCTGATCGTGGTGCAGGCGGCGGCGCGATCGGGTGTGGTCATCGGCTTTGCCGATTACAGCCGGCTGGGCATTCCGCTCACCGTTCTCTCGCTCCTGGCAGGTCTCGCATGGCTCGGATGATCCCGGTTGCGGCGAACATCGCGATCGATCCCAACGAGATCGAGGAGAGCTTCGTCCGCGCCTCCGGCCCTGGCGGGCAGAACGTCAACAAGGTGTCGACGGCGGTGATGCTGCGCTTCGATGTCGGCGGCTGTGCCACCATCCCCGAGTCCGTGAAGGCACGGATGGCGAAGCTCGCCGGCAGCAAGCTCACCAAGGACGGCGTGCTGGTGCTGACCGCGCAGCGCCATGCGAGTCAGCTGCGCAATCGCGAGGACGCGCTGGCGGAGCTGATCGAACTGATCCGGGCGGCCAGCGTCGTGCCGGTCAAGCGGCGCAAGACCAAGCCGACCTATGGCAGCACGCTGCGGCGGCTGGATGAGAAGAGCCATCGATCAAAGATCAAGAGGGATCGGGGGGTGCCGCAGGATTAAGGAAGGAAGCACTTCTTTTCTGAAAAAAAGAAGCAAAAGACTTTTAAAACTTTGAGCGGACCTCTCTCCGGAGGTGGGCGTCAGCCGATCGAAAAAGTTCTTTTTTTCAAAAAAGAACTGCTTTCTTACTATACCACTCCGCCAACACCTGAAACGCCAGCTTCCGCGTCTGCTTGTCCTCCGCCATCAGCCCCTTGCGGTTGAACCCGCGCTGAAACCCGGTCTGCCGCCGCTCGGACCGGAAATCATACAGCAGCCACGCGCAGAAGCCCTTCACATACGCCGTCTGCGACACGATCGCGATCTGCCGGCGGTAGAAATCCGCCTGGCATTCCTCGGTGAACAGCTGCCGGTCGCCGCCATGCAGCCCGGCCAGCGCGTCGGCGCCGGTCTCGCTGATGATCACCGGCCGGTCCGGCCGGCTGTTGGCCAGCAGCCGCGCGAGCCCTTCGGTGTCAGGCTCGTACCAGCCGAAATATTCATTGAGGCCGATCACATCGAGATCCGCCGCCAGCCGGTCCTGGATGGCGAACACCTCCCGGTTGATCAGGCACGCCGCCCCGATCAGGCGGGTGGGATCGGCCGCCCGGGCCGCGGCGGCGAGGCGGGACATGAAGCTGTAGCGCGCATCGGTGTCGGCGTTCTCGTTGCCGATGCCCCACAGGATGACGCTGGCGCGGTTGGCGTCACGCGTGATCAGCTCCAGCAGCTGGTTCTCGGCATCCGCATAGGTGGCGGGATTGGCGAAGTCGATGGCCCAGTAGACCGGGATCTCGGCCCACAGCAGCAGGCCCAGCTCGTCAGCGATCTCGGCGACGCGTTCATGGTGCGGATAGTGCGCGAGGCGCAGCATGTTGCAGCCGAGCGCCCGGGCGTGGGTGAAGCGGCGGCGCAGATCGGCTTCGGTGGTGACCTTGCCGAGGTGCAGGTCGTCCTCGTGCACGCACACGCCGCGCAGATAGAGCGGCGCGCCGTTGAGCAGAATGTCGGTGCCGCGCACGGCGACGGTGCGAAAGCCGATGCGGTCGGTGATCTCGTCCGCCCCGAAGCGGACGCGCGCGGCGTAGAGAATTGGGCTTTCCGGCGACCAGAGATCGGGTGTTGTGTGAATCAGCAGGGTGCCGCAGCCATCGGTGACCTGCATCCGGGTGCGCACGCCGAGCTCCGGCAGCGCGATTTCGGCCATGCCCGAGACAGCGTCGGACAACGCGAGCTCCACTGCGATGCCGCATTCGGCGAGGCGGAAGCGGCAGGCGCGGATGAACACCTGCGGCAGGGGCAGCAGCGCCACCTCGCGGTAGAGCCCGCCATGGTTGAACCAGTCGAAATGATGCATCGGCACCCGGTCGGTCCGGCGGCGGTTGTCGACCTGGATCAGCAGATGGTTCTCGCCGGTCCGCAGCGCCGCGGTGAGTTCGACGAAGGCGGGGGTGGAGGCGCCGTGATGGGCGGCGAGGAAGCGCCCGTTGAGGAACACCCGCGCGGCATAGGCGGCGGCGCCGATGCGCAGCACGAGGCGGGGAGTCTGGCCCTGCCAGTCGAACCGCCTGGCATACCAGGCGCCGCCTTCGAAGAAGCGCCATTCCGGGCGCGCCATCGTCCAGCAGGACGGCACCGCCAGGGTTTCGGCGGCGAACGGCTCGGCGTCGCGCGGGCGGGACCATTGGGAGGGCGGGTCGAGATCCTCGGCGAACCAGCGCTGGCGCAGGCCTTCGTCGAACAGGTCGGGGGTGAAATGCCAGTCGCCATCGAGCGAGATCACCGTGCGGCCGCCCATGTGCACCGCATCGGCCGCGGTGGCGCATGGGCTGTCATAGGCACGGCCATAGTCTTCGTCGTGCAGATGCGCGAAAGGGTCCTCGGTCACGGCCGGGGCATCCGGTAGCCGATGCCCACGCCGCGGCGGAACTGCCATCGATGCCAACCCGGCCACAGCAGATCGGCGATCATGGCGATGCCGATCCAGCGGAACCACGCGGCAAAGCTGTTGGAAAGGCCCCGCGGTTCGCTGTAGCCACGCACCCATCCGTCCTGGCGGCGAAGGCCGGTGGGCTCGTCGTAGAACCCGCCATCGTCCTGCTGCAGTTCCAGCAGGGCGGCGAGCTTGGCGCGCAGCCACACCTCGATCTCCGGCCGACGATGATCGATCAGCGCATGGCCATGCACCAGCAGATCGATCAGGTCCACATCGATGCACGCGGTGCTCGCTGTGGTGGGTTGGCCCAGCGCGTAGTCCACGGCGCGATCCTGATAGGGCAGGGGGCGGCCGGTGGCGTAGTAGAGATGGAAATTGTGCATCGATCCGGCCATGGCGTGCAGCGCGCCGGTCGGGTCGGTCTGGTTCACGCCCCAGAAGCCGGTGGCGGGTTCCTGCAGCCGGTTATGCCAGGCGAACAGCGCCGCCATCGCCGGCCCGTGGCCGGGCAGGGCGAGCAGGAACCCGCCGAGATTGACGATGTTGTTGCCCTCCTGCCAGGGATCGCGCAGGTCGCGGTCGCACAGCCAGGCCTTCAGCGTGGTGATGTCCAGAAACGGCTCGGCGAAGTCGAGCACGGCGGGCACATCCGGCAGCAGCGCGTCGATGGCGCCGAGCGTGTAGTTGGTGACGTGAAAGTCGATATAGCGCCAAGTCTCGACAGGGTCGGGCTTCTTGAACACGTCCCCGTCAAGCATGCCGGGAATGCGGAAGATGCCGTCGCGCCTGCGAAAGCCGTCGAGCCAGGTCAGCAGATCGGACGTTTCGCCGGGGCGATACGCGGCCTCGCCGGCCAGCAGCACCCGGCACATCACGGCGTTGTAGGTGCCGGGCAGCAGCATGCCCGGCCACGCCTGCGGATCATGCGCAGCACTGGCCAGCGTGACGCCTTTTGGCGCTCCCGGGGCCTGCATCGTGTCGAGCCAGGCCAGCGTGCGGTGACGTGCCTTCGCCACCAGCGCCTGCAGCTTCTGGTCCATGCCTGTCATCAGCCTTTCACCGCCCCTTCGGTCAGTCCGCCCATCACCCGCCGCTGCGCCACCAGAAACACCAGCGCCGGCGGCAGCGTGGTGACCAGGGACAAGGCCATGATGCCCTGGAAATTCGTGCCGAGCTCGCCGCTCAAGGTCAGCAGCGCCACCGGCAGCGTATACGTGTCCGGCGTGGCGCTGATGATGAGCACGGGAAACCACTGCGCCCAGTTCAGCAGAAACGTGATGGTGGCCACCGTCGCCACCACCGGTGTGGCCATCGGCAGCACGATGCGCACCAGCATCTGCCGCTCGGTGGCGCCGTCGATGGTGGCGGCCTCCAGCACCTCCGGCGGCAGGGTGCGGAAGAACTGCTCGAACAGAAAGAACTGCACCGGCCCCAGCGAGAGAAACAGCACGATGCCGGTGTAGCCGCCGAGCAGGCCGAGCTTGTACATCACGATGTAGACCGGGATCACCAGCAGCATGTACGGATACATCATCGACAGCAGGAACCCCGCCCGCAGCACCCGGAACGCCATTGCATCGGGCCGGCGGGTCAGCGCATAGGCGCCCATCGCCGTCACCGCCACCGCCAGCAGCGTGGAGGCCGCAGTGATGCCGAGCGAGTTCAGCGCGGCGCGCAGCAGCGGCACCTCGCCGGCGTCGAGGATCGAGCGGAAGGCGTCGAAATTCGGCGTGTCCGGCCGTAGCCGCAGCGGGGCGCTGAGGATTTCGCGGGTCGAACGGAACGCGCCCGAGACCATCCAGAGATAGGGATACAGGAACAGCGCGCTGACCGCGCCCGCCACCAGCGTCCCTGCCAGACGTGCCAGGGCCGATGGCCTTCTCATGCCGCCCGCCCGGTGAGCCGGTAGCTGCCCAGCCCGAGCACGATGACGATGGCGAACAGCACCGTGGCCATCGCCGTGGCCTGGCCGTATTCCGACTGGTCGAACAGCTGATAGGCGGCATAGCTGACGAAGTTGGTGGCCTCCGCCGGGCCGCCCTTGGTCATCACCACCACCGCGGTGAAGGTTTTCAGGAACTGGATCAGCGCATAGACCAGATTGACCGCAATCGCCGGGCGCAGCTGCGGCAGCGTGACGTGCAGCAGACGCTGCCACGGCCGCGCGCCGTCGATCTCCGCCGCCTCGGCCAGGCTGCGTTCGCACAGCGCCAGATTGGCCAGAAAGATCAACACGTAGAAGCCCGCATGATGCCACAGCTCGGCCAACAGCACCGCGATCATCGCTGTGGCCGGCGAAGCGAGGCCGCCGAAGCCCGGCAGGCTCAGCAGCTTCAGCGCCGCGTTGAGCGCCCCGAAGCTCTGATCATACAGCCAGCGCCACACCGTGTAGCCAGCCACATCCGGCGTCACCACCGGCAGAAACACCGCGAGCTTGAAGAACGTACGGCCACGCCCGATCAACGAACTGTCCAGCAGCAGCGCATACAGCAGCGCGAAGCCCAGGTTCGCCGTCACCGCCAACACCGTGTAGAGCAGCGTGCGCGCGAGCGAAGCCAGGAACACCGGATCGGCCAGCACGGCCGAATAGTTCCCAAGCCCCACCCAGGCCGGGTGCGGCTGCAGCGCCGTGGCCGAGGCGGTGAAGGAGACCTGCACGCTCAGCAGGATCGGCCATAGGCCGAACACCAGGGTGAGCGACGCGAAGGGCAGTGCAAACAGATAAAACACGGCGTCATGACGAAAGGAAGAAAGCGCTTCTTTTCTGAAGAAAAGAAGCAAAAGACTTTTATTCATTGAGGCCGTACCGCTCCGGAGAGGGCCGCTACCCTTTCTTCGCCTGCAACTGCCGCACCATCTCCCGCATCTCCCCCGCAGTCGCACGAATGAACGCATCCACATCCGTCGGCGGATTGGCAATGGCCCCCAGCAGCTTGCGATGGAACGCCGCCTCCAGCTCCGGATACCAGGTCAGTGTTGCCTCCGGAAAATCATACGCGATCAGCGCCCATTTCGGCTGCGCGAACATCTGCTGCCGCTCCGACAGCCCCGCCACGTCGAGATCCCGGCGGACGGCCGAGCCCACCAGGTTCAGCGACGCCTGCTGCGCCGGCCTGGACAGCAGGAAGGCGGCGAACTCCAGCGCCAGCGCCTTGTCCGGCGCGTTCTCCGGCACCGCCACGCCGCGCATGCCGCCGATCACCACCGCGTTCTGCCTGTCGGCAAAGAAGCGCGGCCAGAGGCCGACCTCGAAATCGCCCTTGATCGCCTGGCTGTCCCATTTCGCAACGTTCCAGTCACCCACACGGAACATGCCGACGCGGCCGCCCTCGATCACCTGGTACACCTCGTTGAACGAGTAGTTGATGGTATCCGGCGGTACGAGGTGGTAGGCGCCGAAAATCCGCAGGAACTAGGCCAGCACCCGCTCGTGTTGCGGCTCGTCGATCACGACGTTGCCCTCGGGGTCCACCAGCGTGTGGCGCAGACCGGCGCCGAAGGTGAACAGATCCAACATATTAATAAGATCGCGCGGCTTCGCCGCCTCCAGGCCAAAGCCGAACACTGTGCCGCGGCCGGTGCCTTCGGGGTCGCCCGCCTGCGCCTTCTCGGCGAAGCGCTTGGCATCCTCCCAGGTGGCGGGGAAGCGTTCGCCGGTCTTTTCCAGCCAGCTCTTGCGCACGCCGAACGCCATCTGCACGCGCTGCACCGGCAGAATGATCATGTGCCCGGCATAGGTCGCTACCCGCAGATCGTCCTCGGCGAGAAACCCCTTGTCGGCGATGCCGGCCAGCACCGGTGTCATGTCCACCAGCTTGCCGGTCTGCGTCGCCACGCGAATGACGCGCTCGTAGTTGTTGAAGATCAGGTCCGGCGCCGTGTTGGTGTTGATGGCGCCGATGGCGCGGCCGAACCACTGATCCGTGGGGTAGCTGATTGGGCGGACGGAGACGCCCGGGTGCGTTTTGGCGCATTCCACGCCCGCCTGCGTCAGCCATTTGGTGCCGGGATCGCCCAGGTCATGCCAGATCGACAGCGTCTGCGTCTGCGCCTGCGCCGGCAGCGCCGCCAGAACCGTGAAAGCCAAGCCAGTCAGCAGCGATTTCAAGCGCATGACGTCCCCCTTCGGTGTTTTCCTGCTGGCCAGGGAAAACGTTTTTCCCTACCTAGTGCCATGCCGGACGATCTTGCAAGCAGCACCGTATCGATCACTGAGGTGGCGGCGCGGGCCGGGGTTTCGATTGCCACGGTCTCGCGGGTCATCAACGGTGTGGCCGGCAAGGCTTCGGCGGCGACGGTGGCGCGGGTGCAGGCGGCGGTGGCGGAGCTGGGCTACCGGCCGGCGAGTGCCGGGCGGGCGCTGCGCGAGCGCAGCAGCCGGCTGGTGGCGGTGCTGGCGCCGAACCTTGCGAACCCCGCCATGGCGGCCATCGCCGCCTCCATCGAGCAGGTGCTGCGTAGGGCCGGGCTGGTGATGGTGGCGTGCGACACGCATGACGACCCGGCCATTCAGGACGAATATCTGCTGGAGATGCGCGCCCAGCGCGTGCGGGCCACTGTGCTGCTGGGGGCGGTGGCGAGCCCGATGCTGGCACGGCTGGCGCGCGCCGGCGAAACGTTGATCTTTGTCGGAAGGCGCCAGCCTGGCGGCGGCACGGCGCCTTTCATCGGCATCGACAACCGGCGGGCCGGCGCCGACGCGGCCCGCTATTTCCGCGACCGCGCCTTGCCGGTGCGCGGCATTCTGCACGGCGCCGTCACCTCCTCAGCGACCGCCGAGCGCATTCAGGGCTTCCGGGCCGAACTGGCGCGGCATGGCGTGCATCTGCCCGACACCGCCGTGCTGACCCTGGCGCAGCAGGAGCACACGACCATCGGCTATCGCTGTGCGCCCGCGCTGTTCGGCGCACGCGGCGGCATCTTCTGTTCCAGCGACCTCATCGCCTACGGCGCGCACCGCGCAGCACTTGAACACGGGCTGCGCGTGCCGCAGGGTCTTGCTTTGTTCGGCTTTGACGACAATCCGCTGAACGATTGGGTGGCGCCGTGGCTGAGCTCCGTCCAGGTCCCGTATTCCGCCTTTGGGGCCGCGGTCGCCGGCGCGCTGGAGCGCCTGCGCCGTGGCGAGGCGGTGGGGGAGACACTGCTGCTGCATCGTGTGATTTGTCGTGATGGTCAAAGGTAGAAAGCGCTTCTTTTCTGAAGAAAAGAAGCAAAAGACTTTCTATCCTTTGAGCAGACCACTCTCCGGATGAGGGCGCCAGCCGACAAAAAGTTTTTTGGTTCTTTTTTCAAAAAAGAACCTCTTCCTTTACGTCACTCTCCGGAACGGCGCAGGTGCTCGCACCGATCTGCAGCGCCACCGGCAGGCGCTGCTGCATTGCGTCCGGCGCGATCGGCTCGCCGGCCATGGCGCGGATCAGCAGACCGGCGCCGACGGTGCCGAGCTCGCGGCGCGGCTGGCGAAATGTGGTCAGCCGCGGCTCGACATAGTCGGAGAAATCGATGCCGTCGAAACCGATCACTGACACGTCCTGCGCAATGTCGAGCCCGGCCGCGCGGACGCTGCTGATGAAGCCGATGGCCATCTCGTCATTGGCGGCGAAGACGGCGGTGGGGCGGCTAAACGATTACAAGAGCGCTGATGCCATTGTGCCAAGCGCCATCACGGAGGGGAAACACCATGAAGCGCATTCTGGCTGCGGGCGTGTGTCTGGCTGCCCTGGTCGGCGTTCGGCCTGCTTTGGCGCAGCGTGCGGAAGTGATCCATTGGTGGACATCGGGCGGCGAATCGGCGGCGGTCGCTGTGTTCGCGCAGGCCTATACTAAGGCCGGCGGCACGTGGGTGGACACGGCCATCGCCGGCGGCCCCAATGCGCGCACGGCGGCCATCAACCGCACCGTGGGCGGCGATCCGCCGACGGCGATGCAGTTCAACACCGGGCAGCAGTTCGACGAGCTGGTGGAGGCGGACATGCTCGCCAATGTCGATTCCGTGGCGGCGGCGCAGAACTGGGACAAGGTGATGCCGGCGCCGATTGTGAATGCGGTGAAGCGGCATGGCCATTACTACGCCGCACCCGTCGACATCCATGGCCAGAACTGGTTCTTCTTCAGCAACACCGTGCTCGACAAGGTGGGGGCGAAGCAGCCTTCGAACTGGGAGGAGCTGTTCCCGGTGCTCGACAAGATCAAGGCCGCCGGGCTCATTCCGCTGGCGTTCAGCGGCCAGAAGATCTGGGAGCGCGGGCTGTTCAACACCGTGCTGGTGGGCCAGGGCGGGGCTGCGATGTTCGAGGATTTCTGGGGCAAGCGCGATCCGGCGCTTGCGAAGTCGTCCGCGTTTCGCAAGGTGGCCGAGACGTTCCGCCGGCTGCACAGCTACATCGACGCCGGCGCCTCGAACCGGAATTGGAACGACGCCACGGCGCTGGTGATCCAGGGCAAGGCCGGGATGCAGGTGATGGGCGACTGGGCGAAGGGCGAGTTCACCGCTGCCGGCCAGATCGCGGGCAAGGACTACGGCTGCAACGTGCTGAGCGATCATGGCCCCGCCTATTTGCTGGGCGGTGACGTGTTTGCCTTTCCCAAGCAGAAATCGGCCGAGGCCAGCGCGGCCCAGATCAAGCTGGCAACGGTGCTGCTGGAGCCGGCGACGCAGATTGCCTTCTCGATCAAGAAGGGTTCGATTCTGTCACGGCTTGATGTCGATGCCAGCACGTTGGATGTGTGTGCACGCAAGGCGATCGGCTGGCTGGGGGACACGCACGCGCAGGTGCCGGCCAACGAGCTGCTGGCGCCGCCGGCTGTCACCGGAGCGGTGGAGGATGTGGTGTCGCAGTTCCGGAATCAGCCGGATATGACGGTGGATGCGTTTGTGGATCAGGTGGTGAAGGCGGTTTCGCAGCCTTTGTGATCGGAGGGAGCTGGCCATGGCACGGTCCATCGGCTTGCGTGCGGCTCCGCAGATCGCGCTGCTGCCCGCCATGGTGATTGCGCTGGTGGTGTATTGCGGCACCACCGGCTGAACCGTGTGGATCTCACTTACCAACTCAAGGATGCTGCCCAGCTCGGTGTTTGTCGGGCTGCGGCAGTATCTGAGTCTTTTCAGCAATGAACGTTGGCAGGTGTCGGTGGCCAACCTCGCCTTGTTCGGCGGATTGTTCATCGCGCTGGCGCTGATTCTGGGTTTCGCCCTGGCTGTGCTGATCGACCAGCGCATCCGTGGGGAGGATCTGCTGCGCAGCGTGTTTCTCTATCCGTTCTCGATGTCCTTCGTCGTCACGGGCCTCGCGTGGCGGTGGATTCTCGACCCGACGCTGGGGGTGCAGAAGCTGCTGCAGGATATCGGCCTGACCGGGGCGAAGTTCGACTGGCTGGTGCAGCCGGATCGCGTGATCTACTGCCTGGTGTTTGCCGCGGTGTGGCATGCGGCGGGCCTGGTGATGGCGATTCTGCTGGCGGGGCTGCGCGGGGTTGACCCGGATATCCTCAAAGCGGCGCGGGTGGATGGGCTGCCGGCGTGGCGGGTGTATCTGCAGGTGATCGCGCCGATGCTGGGCGGCAGCTTCGCCACCGCCACCATCCTGCTCGCGACGTCTGTTGTGCGGCTCTACGATCTTTCTGTGGCGATGACCAATGGTGGGCCCGGGATCGCTTCCGAGGTGCCGGCCAAGTTCGTCATGGATCACCTGTTCGAGCGCGGCAATATCGGGCTGGCGACGGCGGCGGCGACGACGATGCTGGCCACGATTGCGGCGGTGCTGGTGCCGCTGTTCCTGTGGCGGCAGCACCGCGCGCGCGGCGGGAGGCATGCATGATCACGCCGTATGGCCGCAGGCCGCGCCGGCTGACCCCGCAGCGCATCGGCCTCTATGCGTTCCTGCTGATCACAGCGGCGTTCTTTCTAACGCCGCTGTATGTGATGGTGGTGACGTCGCTGAAGACAATGCCGGAGATCCGTGCCGGCAACCTGCTGGGCCTGCCGGCCTCGCTGAATTTCGAGGCCTGGGGGAACGCCAGGTCGCGGGCCTGCACCGGCCTGTCGTGCAACGGTATCCAGCTGGGGTTCTGGAACTCGGTGCGCATCCTCATCCCCAGCCTGGTCGTTTCGATCGGCGTGGGGGCGGTGACCGGCTACACGCTGAGCTTCTGGCGGCCGCGCGGGGGGACGCTGCTGTTCGGGCTGCTGATCGCGATCGCCTTCGTGCCCTATCAGGTCTTCATCTATCCGCTGGTGCGCATCTATTCGCAGGTGGGGCTCAACAACTCGCTCGCCGGTATCGTGCTGGTGCACACCATGTTCGGCCTGCCGACGATGACGCTGCTGTTTCGCAACCACTTCGCGGCCCTGCCGATCGAGCTGTCCAAGGCGGCACGCGTGGATGGCGCGGGGTTCTGGCGGAGCTTTGGTGAGATCATGCTGCCGATGGCGGTGCCGATCATTGTGGTGGCGATGATCCTGCAGGTCACCGGAATCTGGAACGATTTCATTCTGGGGCTGGTGTTCGCCGGGCGGGAGAACCTGCCGATGACAGTGCAGCTCAACAACATCGTCAACACCACCACCGGTGAGCGCACCTACGATGTCGACATGGCGGCGACGCTGCTGACCGCCTTGGTGCCGCTGGCCGTCTATTTCATCTCCGGCCGCTGGTTCGTCCGCGGCATCGCCGCCGGTGCCGTGAAAGGCTGATCCGTCATGAGCAACGTGTCCCTGCGCGATGTCGAGATCCGTTACGGCGCCTCCCAGGTGCTGGACCGGCTCGACCTTGATATCGGCGCCGGCGAGTTCTTTGTGCTGCTCGGCCCGTCGGGCTGCGGCAAGTCCACGCTGCTGAACGCCATTGCGGGTCTCACCGAAGTCGCCAGCGGCACGATCTCGATCGGTGGACGCAACGTCACCTGGGAGGAGCCGAAGGATCGCGGCATCGCCATGGTGTTTCAGTCCTATGCGCTGTACCCCACGATGTCGGTGCGCGGGAACATGTCGTTCGGGCTGCGGGTGGCCGGCATGGCCAAGGCCGAGATTGCGGCGCGGGTGGAGAAGGCGGCGGGGCTGCTGCGGATGACCGAGCTGCTGGATCGCAAGCCTTCGCAGCTCTCCGGCGGCCAGCGCCAGCGTGTGGCGATCGGGCGGGCGCTGGTGCGCGATGCCGGGGTGTTTCTGTTCGACGAGCCGCTGTCCAGCCTCGATGCGCAGTTGCGCGCGGAGTTGCGAGTGGAGATCAAGCATCTGCATCACCGTCTCGGCGCCACGATGATCTATGTCACCCATGACCAGATCGAGGCGCTGACGCTCGCGGACCGGATTGCGGTGATGCGGGATCGCAAGATCCAGCAGCTCGGCACGCCGCAGGACGTGTATCAGCGGCCGGCCAACCGCTTTGTCGCGACCTTCGTGGGCTCGCCGGCGATGAGCTTCGTCAAGGGGCGGATCGGCGAGGACGGGTCGTTCGTGGCCGGTGACATACGGGTCGATCTCTCCGCCTATGCGTTTGCCACGCGGCCGGTGCCGGGCCAGCCGGTTGAGCTTGGCATCCGTCCGGAGCATGTGGCGCGGGCCGAGACCGGGCTTGCCGGTGTGATCGAGATGGTCGAGCCGATGGGGGCGGATCTGCTGGCTTGGACCCGGTTGGCCGAGGCGCCGGTCTCGATCCGTCTGGCCGCCGAGACCCGGATTGCCGTGGGCGATCGGGTACGGATCGAACTTCCTGGCCGCCACCTCAGTCTGTTTGACCTTGCCAGCGGCGCGCGGCTCTAGCTGCCTTTTTCCATGACAGGACAAGACGATGACCGAGATCTCGTATCAGCTGTATTCCTCACGTAACTTTCCCGACCTGGAACGCCAGGCTGCGATGCTGGCGGGGCTTGGCATTCGCCATGTCGAGCCGTTCGGCGGCCTGTTCGGCGATGTGGCGGCGCTGAAAGCGGTGCTCGACAAGCATGGGCTGACGGCGCCGACGGCGCATATCGGGGCACCGGCGCTGCGCAGCGATTTCGCGGGCACCATGGCGAAGCTGGTCGCCCTTGGGGTGAAGACCGCGATCGTTCCGGCGGTGCCGCCCGAAGAGCGGGTGCAGGAGCGGGAGGGCTGGGAGGTGCTGGGGCGTGAGCTGGCGGGCTGGGCGCACCAGGCCGCCGATCATGGCCTGGCGTTTGGCTGGCATAACCATCATTTCGAATTTGCAAAGCTTCCCGATGGCTCGTATCCGCTGGAACACATCCTGGGTGATGAGGCGAAGCCGCTGTGGCAGGTGGATATCGCCTGGGTGATCCGCGGGCAGCAGGACCCGGCGACCTGGATCAGGCGATATCAGGATCGGGTGTTCAGCTTTCATGTGAAGGATCTCGCGGCAGCCGGAGAATGTGCGGACGAGGATGGCTGGGCGGATGTGGGGCATGGCGTGATCGACTGGGCGCTGCTGGCGGTGATGCGGGCGTGCCCGGCCAGCGTCTGGACGATGGAGCATGACAATCCCAATGACGATGCGCGGTTTGCGAAGCGGTCGCTTGCGACTGTGCAGAGCTGGTAAGCAAGCATATTCTTTTTTGAAAAAAAGAACCAAAAAACTTTCATCCATTTGACCCGGCCTGTCCGGAGGAGGCGGGTCCAGCGGATGAAAGTCTTTTGCTTCTTTTCTTCAGAAAAGAAGTCCTTCCTTTTTCCTTGAAAGATCTCCTCATGCGCGAGCTCGGCGTCGGCATCATCGGATGCGGCATCATTTCGACTGCGTACATGCTCAACATGCCCTTGTTCGCCGGCGTGAAGCTGGTGGCCTGCGCGGATACGCGGCCGGAGGCGGCGCAGGCCCAGGCTGGTGGCCGAGGCGGAGGCGCGCGGCCTGCTGATCGGCTGTGCGCCGGACACGTTCCTGAGCGCGGGGGGGCGGCTGGCGCGGCGGTTTGTCGATGAAGGCACGGTGGGCACGATTCTGGCGGGGACGGCGATGCTGATGTCGCATGGGATGGAGCATTGGCATCCCGATCCGGCATTTTTCTACAAGCCGGGCGGCGGGCCGATTCTGGATCTGGGGCCGTATTATCTCGGCGCGCTGGTGAATCTGCTGGGGCCGATCGCCCAGGTGCAGGCGCAGGGGGCGATCGGGTTTGCCGAGCGGATCGTCACTGCCGCGGGGCCGCGCACCGGCGAGGCGATCAGGGTGGAGACGCCGACGACGATCACGGCGCTGCTGCGTTTTGTTTCGGGGGCGCAGATCTCGCTGATGATGAGCTGGGATGTGTGGAAGCACGGTCATCCCGCCATCGAACTGTATGGCACCGAGGGTTCGATGCGGGTGCCGGATCCGAACTTCTTCGTTGGCGTCATCGATTTCACCGCGCGCGATGGTGACTGGCAGCAGGCGGATTCCAGCGTGATGGTGTTTGGCGCGCCGAACTGGCGCTCGCCGAACTGGGCGGCGTCACGGCCGAGTCAGGCGAACTACCGCTGCCTGGGGTTGGCCGAGCTGGCGCGGGCGGCGATGACGGGCACGCCGCATCGAAGCTCCGGCAAGCTCGCCTTGCATGTGCTGGAGGCGATGTACGGCATTCTGGAAGCGGCCGAGACCGGGCGATCAGTCAGGATCGAAACGATTATCGAACGGCCGCTGGCGTTGTCGGATGACGAGGCAGCGGGCCTGCTGCGGCCGGATGCGGCATAGGGAGGGGAGCATGCCAGCCACCATGAAGGGGCCGGGGATCTTTCTGGCCCAGTTCGCCGGCGACGATGCGCCGTTCAACACGCTGGACGGCATCTGCGGCTGGGCCGCGGGGCTCGGCTACCGGGGGGTGCAAATACCGTCCTGGGATGGCCGGCTGTTCGATCTTGAGCGGGCCACGGCGTCACAGACCTATTGCGACGAGATCACGGGCACGGTGGCGCGCCATGGGCTGGTGATCACCGAGCTGTCCACGCATCTGCAGGGCCAGCAGGTGGCGGTGCACCCCACTTACAACGAGGCGTTCGATGCCTTTGCGCTGGCGCCGCACCGGGCCGATCCGGTGGCGCGGCAGGCCTGGGCTGTCGATCAGGTGATGAAGGCGGCCGTGGCGTCGCGCCGGCTGGGGCTGGATGCGACGGTGAGTTTTCCGGGGGCGCTGGCGTGGCCGTTTCTCTATCCTTGGCCGCAACGTCCGGCCGGGTTGATCGAGACCGCGTTCGATGAGCTGGCGCGGCGGTGGCGGCCGATTTTTGATGCGTACGAGGAACAGGGTGTGGATGTGTGCTTCGAGCTGCATCCCGGCGAGGATCTGTTCGATGGCGTGACGTTCGAGATGTTTCTCGCCCGGGTGAACCAGCATCGGCGCTGCCGGATCAACTACGATCCATCGCATTTCGTGCTGCAATGCCTCGACTATCTCGACTTCATTGACATCCACGCTGAGCGCATCGGCGCCTTTCATGTGAAGGACGCGGAGTTCAACCCCACCGGGCGGCAGGGGGTGTATTCCGGCTTCCAACCCTGGGTGAACCGGGCCGGGCGGTTCCGCTCGCTGGGCGACGGGCAGGTGGATTTCTCCGGCGTGTTCTCGCGGCTGGCGGCGATCGGGTATGACCGGTGGGCGGTGCTGGAATGGGAATGCTGCCTCAAGCACCCCGAGGATGGGGCCCGGGAAGGGGCGGTGTTCATTCGCGACCATATCATCCGCACCACCGACCGGGCGTTTGACGACTTCGCTGGCGGGGCCAGCGATGCGGGCTTGAACCGGCGCATGCTGGGGCTCGGCTGATGCGCCGGATCCGGCTTGGCATGGTGGGCGGCGGGCAGGGGGCGTTCATTGGCGCTGTGCACCGGATTGCGGCGCGGATCGATGACGCGTTTGTGCTGGTGGCGGGTGCGCTTTCGCCTGACCCGGATCGGGCACGTCAGTCCGGCATCGACATCGGGCTTGATCCCGCGCGCAGCTACGGCAGCTATGCCGACATGTTCGCCGCCGAGGCGGGCCGCGAGGACGGCATCGAGGCGGTGGCGATCGTGACGCCGAACCATATGCATGCGCCGGTCGCCCGGGCGGCGCTGGGCGCCGGGCTGCATGTCATCTGTGACAAGCCGCTGACCACGACAGTGGTGGAGGCCGAGGCGCTGGCTTTGCTGGCTGCCGCCTCCGGTAGGATCTTTGCCGTCACGTACAACTATTCCGGCTATCCGATGGTCCGTCAGGCCCGTGCGATGGTGGCGCAGGGGCTGTTGGGGAAATTGCGCGTCGTCCGTGCGCAGTATGCCCAGGCCTGGCTCGCCGAGGATCTTGAAAGCACTGGCCAGAAGCAGGCGGCGTGGCGGACCGATCCGGCGCGGACCGATCCGGCGCGGACCGGGGCGGGCGGCGCGATCGGCGATATCGGCACTCATGCCTATCACCTGCTCCAGTTCGTCACCGGACTGCGGGCCGAGGCTGTGTTGGCCGATCTGCAGTCGCATGTCCCGGGCCGCCGTGTGGATGACAACGCCCATGTGCTGCTGCGCTACCCCGGCGGCGCGCGGGGCACGATCTGGGCGAGCCAGGTGGCGCATGGCCATGAGAACGATCTGCGCTTTGGTGTTTACGGCACGCGGGGTGGGCCGGGCATGGGGGCGGAGGCGGCGCGGATGAGCCGGATTCCGGCTGGGCATCCTGAGGGGTATCTGGAGGGGTTCGCCGGGCTTTATGCCGAGATCGCACGCGCTATTCGCGGCGAGGCGGCGGTGTTTCCGGATGTGGCGGATGGGGTGGATGGGGTGCGGTTCGTGGCTTCTGTGGTGCGATCGTCGCGTGAGGGAGGGGGGTGGAGAGAGATTTGGAGGAAGCGAAGCGGTTCTTTTTTGAAAAAAAGAACCAAAAAACTTTCTATCGGCTGACGCCCCCTCTCCAGAGCGAGGTTGGCTCAAACGTACAAAAGTTTTTTGCTTCTTTTTTTTAAAAAAGAAGCTCTTTCTTCTTTGCCTCATCCGCCGCCCGCCACAGATACCAAGCCGCGGTGGACCGATGCGGCGCCCAGGGCAGACCCAGCTCCGCCAGTTGCTTCGGCTTGGGCTGTGCCTCCAGCCCGTGCAGAATCCGGTAGCCTTCGCGCACGCCGAAATCATCGACGGGCAGGATGTCGGGCCGGCCCATGTCCATCAGCAGCATCTCCACCGTCCAGCGGCCGACGCCGCGGATGGTGACGAGGCGGGCGATCAGCTCGTCATCGGGCAGCTTCGCCGCCTGGCGAGACGTGGGCACCACCTTGGCGCGGGTCTTCTCGGCGATGTCGCGGATGGCGGCGATCTTGGCGTGGCTGAAGCCGCAGGCGCGCAGATCGGCCTCCGGGCGGTCCAGCACCAGCTCCGGCGGCGGGAAGTCATGCTCGGGGAAGAGGGCCAGGAAGCGGCCGAAGATCGTCTCGGCGGCGCGGCCATGCAGCTGCTGGTGGGCGATGGCGCGCACCAGCTTTGCATAGGGCGCGCGGCCGTCATCCGCGGGCGCGGCGCGAGGGCCGACGCGCCGGATCAGCGCTTTGAACCGCGGACAGACACGGGAGAGATGGGCCTCGGCAGCGCGCATGCGGGTTTCCCGACCGGAAGCGGCATTCTACCCCCGACCAGGGACAGGCTGGCAATCGGTTCCGAAATCGGCCAGGCCGTCGCCCTTGCCGCAGCCTCATGCCGACCAGGCCCTGAACTGTCCGTGACATTCCGGGCCGCTGTGCGGGTTAAGCTTGCAAGCCCCCCGGGGGATTGCGGTATTGTAAGCTGCCCTTAACGACAAGGCGCCTTCACATGGCCCGAACGAACCGCTGGACCGTTATACCCGAAACCATTCGCGAGCAGGATGCCAACCGGCAGACCACGGCGTTGGCCGGTCTCGCCGTGGCGTTGTTCCTGGTGGTCGTGTCGTTCTATCTGGTCAAGCATCTGCACCATACCGAGGCGATCGAGGACTGCCTGCTGTCTGGACGCAGCAACTGCGACATCCTGGTCTCCGCCGCGCAGTGACCGGAAGCGGGGTGTGGCGCCTCGTGTGATTTGACGCCTCATTTGACGGGGCCCCATTCCGTGGCAGGCTGCTTCCGTTAGAACTCGGGAGCACGTTCGATGCGAATCGCCGACATGGACTGGCGGATGATCGAGGACTGGACCCGCTCGGATGACCGGGTGGTTCTCCCGCTCGGCAGCACCGAGCAGCATGCCGGTCTCTCGCTCATGGTCGATGCCATTCTGGCGGAGAAATGCGCGGTGGATGCTGCGGAGCCGTTGGGCATTCCGGTGTATCCCGCGATTCCGTTCGGCATCGCCCCGTATTTCCAGGCATTTCCCGGCAGCATCCATATCCGCGTGTCGACCTATTGCGAGCTGGTGCGCGACACGCTGGACAGCCTCAAGCGGGGCGGGTTCCGGCGGATCCTTATCGTCAACGGGCATGGCGGCAACCAGCCGGCGGCAGCGCTGGCGCAGGAATGGATGCTCGACAACCCGGATTGCCGGGTGCGGTTCCATGACTGGTGGAAGGCGCCGAAGACCTGGGCGCAGGTGATGGCGACGGATACCGTGGCCAGCCATGCCAGCTGGATGGAGAACTTCCCCTGGACCCGCCTGGCCACCACCGTGGCCGACGAGGAGAAGCCGCTGGTCGACACCGACCGGCTGAAGACCTTGCCGCCGTTCGAGGCGCGCAATCTGCTGGAGGATGGCAGCTATGGCGGCCGCTCGCAGCGCTCGGACAACGAGATGCTCGCGATCTGGGCGGTGGCGATCGAGGAAACCCGGGCGATGCTGGAGGCGTGGTGAAAATACTTGTTTGGGGTGCCGGGGCGATCGGCGGCACGGTGGGCGCGTATCTGGTGCGGGCGGGACACGACATCACGTTCGTGGACGTGGAAGCGAGCCATGTGGCGGCGATCAACGCCACCGGGCTGCGCATCTCGGGCCCGATCGAGGAATTCACCGTCATGGCGAATGCGTTGACGCCGGAGGGCGTGACGGGGGTTTGGGAGCACATCTTTCTCTGTGTGAAGGCGCATCACACGGCCGGCGCCGCGGCCGCCCTGGCGCCGCATCTGGCGGATGACGGCTATGTGCTGTCGCTGCAGAACGGGCTCAACGAGATCGAGATCTCTGGCATCGTGGGTGCTGCGCGCACCATGGGCGCCTTCGTCAATTTCGGTGCGGACTGGATGGAGCCGGGCCATATCATGTTCGGCGGGCGCGGTGCGGTGGTGCTCGGTGAGATCGACGGGGCGATGACCGAGCGGCTGGCGGCGCTGCACAGTGTGATGCTGGATTTCGAGCCGAACGCCATCACCACGCCGGATATCTGGGGCTATCTCTGGGGCAAGCTCGGCTACGGTGCGATGCTGTTCGCGCAGGCGCTGGGCGATGCCAGCATCGTCGACTGTCTGGCGCGGCCGGAGCTGCTGGGGCTGTGGCGCGAGCTGGGGCGCGAGGCGGTGATGGTGGGCCGGGCCGAGGGCGCCAATCTGCGCGGGTTCAACGGGTTCGACCCCGAGGCGTTCGCGCCCGGCGCCACCGAGGACGCGGCGAAGGCCAGCGTGGCGGCGATGGTGCGATTCAACACCGGCAGTGCCAAGACGCATTCCGGCGTGTGGCGGGATCTGGCGGTGCGCAAGCGGCGCACCGAGGTGGACAGTCAGATAGCGCCGATTGCCACGATCGGGCGCAAGCATGGCATCGCCTGTCCCAAGGTGGAGAAGCTGGTGGCGATGATCCATGAGGTGGAGGCTGGCACGCGCGCCCTCTCCGATGACAATCTGCTGGAGCTCGCGGCATGAAGATCTCGTTCGAAGGCGATGTTGTGGCCGTCAGCGGCGCCGGCCATGGGTTTGGCCGCTGCATCGCGCAGACCTTTGCCGATCTGGGCGCGCGGGTGTTCGGCTGCGATCTCGATGCGGCGGAGCTGGCCGAGACCGCGGCGGGGCGCGACATCACCACCGCGGTGGTGGACCTCACCGACCGCCGTGCGGGAGCCGACTGGATCGCCGGGATCGGGGCGCCGGTGTATTGCCTGGTCAACAACGCCGGCGGTGTGGCCGGGCAGGGGCCGGTGCTGCTGGAGGACGTGACCGACGAAGGCTGGGACCGGATCTTCGACATCAACGTCAATGCCGCGATGGTGCTGTCGCGTGCCGCGGTGCCGGGGATGAAGGCGGCGGGGCGGGGGCGGATCGTCAACATCAGTTCGGGGGCGGGGCTGCAGGCGTCGCTGACCGGCATTCAGGCCTATTGCAGCGCCAAGCACGCCATGGTTGGGCTCACCCGGCAGCTTTGCCATGAGCTGGGGAAGTTCAACATCACCGTCAATTCCATCGCACCGGGCTTCGTGCGCTCCAACGCCGCCACCGAGCGGCAATGGGACGGCTATGGGCCGGAGGGGCAGGCGGCGCTCGTGAGCCGTATCGCCCTGCGCAAGCTCGGTTCGGCGCAGGACATCGCCAATGGCGTGGTGTTCTTCGCCTCCGATCTCGCCAGCCATGTCAGTGGCCAGATTCTGCCGGTGGATGGCGGCAAGTGAGCGACATCGCCGCCATCGACGCCATCGACGCCTGGATGGACGACCACAAGCCGCGTCTGCTGGCCGAGCTGCTGGATTATCTGCGGGCGCCCAGCGTCTCGACCGACCCCGCTTATTCGGCCGGGTTGGCGCAGGCCAGCCAGATTCTGCATGACCGACTGACCCGGATCGGGCTGCGGAACGTGCAGTTTCTGCAGGAGGGCGGGCATCGCGCTGTCTATGGCGAGCGTCTCGATGTGCCGGGGGCGCCGACCATTCTGGTGTATGGGCATTACGACGTGCAGCCGCCGGACCCGCTGGCGCTGTGGCAGTCGCCGCCGTTCGAGCCGGAGATCCGCGAGGGGTGCCTGTATGCGCGCGGGGCGTCCGACGACAAGACGCCGGTGTGGATCGCGGTTTCGGCCATCGAGGCGTGGCTGGCGGTGAGCGGCGGGTTGCCGTTGAACCTCAAGATTCTGCTGGAGGGCGAGGAGGAGGTGGGCAGCCGCACGCTGCCGGCGATCCTGGCGGCGCATGGCGCGCTGCTGCAAGCGGATGTGCTGATCTCGGCGGATGGCGGGCGCTGGCGGCGGGATCTGCCGAGCGTCAACGTGTCCTCGCGCGGGCTGGCGGCGCTGGAGGTGGAGGTGCGCACGGCGGCGCGGGATCTGCACTCCGGCCGCTATGGCGGGGCGGTGGGCAATGCGGTGATGGTGCTGGCGCGGCTGCTGGCGACCTTGCATGACGATGAGAACCGGATTGCGGTGGCCGGTTTCACCGAGGGGTTGCAGCGGCCGGGCAATGCGTCGATCGAGGCGATCGATCGGCTCGATTTCGACGCGGACGGGTTCTATGCCGCGATCGGGGCGCGGCCGGGGGCGCTGGCACCGGGGGTGCGGCTGCTGGAGGCGCTGTGGCTGCGGCCGACGATCGAGGTGAACGGCATTGCCGGGGGGTATGACGGTCCCGGCAGCAAGACGGTGACGCCTTGCGTGGCGCGGGCGAAGCTGACCTGCCGGCTGGGGCCGGGGCAGGACCCGGCGCGGGCGGGGGACGCGGTGGCGGCGCATCTGCGCGCGCATCTGCCGGCGTTTGCCGACATCACCATTCGCCAGGAACGCAAGGGTGTGCCGGCCTATGCGGTGCCGGAGGACAACCGGCATCTTGCGGCGGTGGAGAGGGTGGTGCTGCAGGCGCATGGGGTGGAGCCGGTGCGCGTGGGCATTGGTGGCACGCTGCCGATTTCGGCCATGGTCAAGCAGGCGCTGGGCATTGAGACGGTGATGTTCAGCTATGCCACGGCGGATGAGAACATTCATGCGCCGAACGAGTATTTTCGGCTGAGCTCGTTTGATGAGGGGCTGGCGGCTTGGGCTCGGCTTTTGCCGGCTTTGGCGGAAGTGTAGAAGGAAGCGGTTCTTTTTTGAAAAACAGAACCAAAAAACTTTTGTCTGGCTGGCGCGCCGTTCCGGAGAGGGTGGAGCCCAGGGGATGAAAGTCTTTTGCTTCTTTTCTTCAGAAAAGAAGGCCTTCCTTCAACCCCAATTCGTCAGCGAGGCCGCCGCCGCCGCCTTCGGATTTGGGGAGCCCGGCCCTTCCGTGAGGTTCATGCGGTACTGGTCCAGCTGCTGCGTGGTCGGCAGGGTTTCGGTGATCTGTCCGGCAGCGTTGCGGTATTCCAGAATCACCATGTGCAGCTCAGGATCCAGATGGCTGGCCGGGTTGGGATACATGGCCGCCTGCTCAAGGCTCGACACGACGGACGCGGTGCCGCCGCCAGACGACTTTGCAGCGAGGGCCGCCATGGCCGCGACCGGTTGCACGGAAGATGTTGCTGACGCTGTGACGCTCTCGATCGACATGGCACTGTACCCGCTGGCTTCCCATGATGGGGCTGTCACGCATCGTGCCATCGGAACGATTAACAAAGCCTGAAGGATATCAGACCAACGGTCATGATGAACGACTGTTGGTATGAGTCTTGGTTTGGCGCGCCGCCGCCGGCCAACCCGGCGCGCGACACCAATGGCCTTGATCGATGGAAGAATCATCGATCAAGGCCATTGGTATCAGGTCTCGACCGTCTCCATCGTCTGCTTGCGCAGCAGGTCGCGATACGGACCGGGACGGTGCGACAGCGCGTCGGGGCTGCCGTCATCGATCACCCGGCCGGCCTCCATCACCACGATGCGGTCGAAGTGGCGCAAGGTGGAGAGGCGGTGCGCCACGGCGATGACGGTGCGCCCCTGCATCAGATTGTCCAGCGCGTCCTGGATCAGCTGCTCGCTTTCGCTGTCCAGCGCGCTGGTGGCCTCGTCGAGCAGCAGGATCGGCGCGTTCTTCAGCAGGGCGCGCGCGATCGCCAGGCGCTGGCGCTGGCCGCCGGACAGCTTGGCGCCGCGGTCGCCCACCATGGTCTCGAACCCCTCGGGCAGCGCCTCGATGAAGTCGCGGCAGCGGGCGACGGAGGCGGCGGCCAGCACCTCGGCCTCCGTCGCGTCGGGGCGGGCGTAGCGGATGTTCTCCATCACCGAGCGGTGGAACAGCGAGATGTCCTGCGGCACGATCGCCATGGCCTGGCGCAGGCTGTGCTGGGTGACCTGGGCGATGTTCTGGCCGTCGATCAGCACGGCGCCGGACTGCACGTCGTGAAAGCGCTGCAGCAGGGCGACGAGGGTGGATTTGCCGGCGCCGGAGGCGCCGACCAGGCCCACGCGCTGGCCGGGGGCGATGGTGAGGTTGAACGCATCCAGCACCGGGCGGCGGCCGGGATAGGCGAAGGTGACGTCGCGGAACTGCACCAGGCCCGGGCCCTGCGCCAGGGCGCCGGCGCCGTCCTGGTCCGGCAGGTCGTGCGGCACCAGCAGGGCGGACAGCGCCTCGTGCATGCGCGCGACATGCTGGGTGAGGTCGACCAGCGCCACCGCGAGGTCGCGCGTGCCGTGCAGGATGGTGAAGCCGAGCGAGCAGATCAGCACGAGATCGCCGGCCGAGGCCTGGCCCTGCTGCCACAGCGTGACCCCGGTGCCGAGCAGACAAGCGGTGATCACCGCGGTCATGACGGCGTGGGTGAGGCGCAGCTTTTCCATGTACAGCAGGCTGCGTCGGCGGGCGGCCATCTCGCCGGTCATGCGGTCGGTGAAGCGGGTCTGCTCGCGGAACACGGCGCCGAAGGCGCGCACCACGCCCATGTTGCCGATGACATCGACCAGTTCGCCGTCGACGGCGGCGGCTTCATGCGCGTAGGCCGAGTGCAGCGGGGTGCCGCGCCTGGCCAGCAGGTAGATGAGGCCGGCCATGGACAGGCTGACGGCGCCCAGGGCGGCGGCCATCCACAGCTTCACCGTGCCGATCAGCAGGATGGCTATGATGACAGCCAGACAGGGCGGCAGCACGTTCCAGGTCAGCACGTTCTCGGTCATGAACATGGCGTTGGCGGTCGACGTGATGCGCCCGGCCAGCGTGCCCGGCAGGCGCTCGGCGTAGTAGCTCGGCGAATGGCCGGCGAGATGGGCGAACAGGTCGCGCCGCACATCGCCGGTGACGCGCACGAAGCTGTGCGCCGCCATCCAGCCGCCGACGCGCCACATCAGATTGTCGGCCGCGATCAGCCCGCACAGCACGGCAAACGCCTGCCAGACATGGTTGGGCGCATCCGGGCCGTGGCTGACCTGATCGATCAGCCCCTTCATGCCGTATTGCGAGAGCACGGAGGCGGCGACGGCGAGCACGACCGCCACCAGCACCACCGCGTGGCCGCGCCAGTGCTGCCGCACATAGCGGGCCAGGAAGGCCAGCGGGCGGTGCTGGTAGAGGGTCAGGTCTGCTGTGCTCATATCCGTGCCATCTTTCATCAGGCCGCGTCAGCGAGGCTGTCTCATGCGCCGGCATTGCGGCAGTCTCGGGGCCGGGGGTGGCGGAGTTTCGCCACATTCGGCATCTACCATCTTTGCCGTAACCGCTCACCCAAAAGGCCCCTCCATGCGTATCGCCCAGATCGCGCCGCTGTTCGAAGCCGTGCCCCCCAAGCTTTACGGCGGCACCGAGCGCGTCGTCTACTCGCTCACCGAGGCGCTGGTGGAGATGGGCCACGATGTGACCCTGTTCGCCAGCGGCGATTCGCTGACCTCGGCGAAGCTCGAGCCGGTGTGGCCGCAGGCGCTGCGGCTGGACCCTTCGATCCGCGACTGGGTGAGCACCTATGCCATTCTGATGGAATATGTGCGCCAACGCTGTGACGCGTTCGACGTGCTGCATTTCCATGTGGATTACTGGCCGAACTCGCTGTTCTCGCGCCAGACGGTGCCGTTCGTGACCACGCTGCACGGCAGGCTCGATCTGCCGGAGTTCGCGGCGGTGTACCGCATGTTCCCCGAGGTGCCGCTGGTGTCGATCTCCAACAACCAGCGCACGCCGGTGCCGGATCTCGGCTGGGCGGCGACGGTGTATCACGGCATGCCGCAGAACCTGCTGACGCCGCAGAAGGTGGACAAGGAGCGCGACTATTTCGCGTTTCTCGGCCGGATCTCGCCGGAGAAGGGCATCGAGCGCGCGATCCGCATCGCCCAGGCCTGCGGCGTGACGCTGAAGGTGGCGGCCAAGGTGGACAAGGCGGATGAGGAATACTTCAAGGCCGAGGTGGAGCCGCTGCTGTCCACCGGTGGGGTGGAGTTCATCGGCGAGATCAACGACGCGCAGAAGCCCGAATTCCTGTCCGGCGCGAAGGCGCTGATGTTCGCCATCGACTGGCCGGAGCCGTTCGGGCTGGTGATGATCGAGGCGATGGCGTGCGGCTGCCCGGTGATCGCGTTCCGCCGCGGCTCGGTGCCGGAGGTGATGGATGACGGGGTGACCGGCTTCATCGTCGACAACGTCGAGGAGGCGATCGCGGCCTGCGGGCGGCTGGGCGAGATCGACCGCGCCGGGGTGCGGGCACAGTTCGACCGGCGCTTCACCTCACGGCGGATGGCGCAGGATTATGTCGATGTCTATCAGAAGCTTATCGACGCCAAGACGCGCTGAAGGCATCGCCGTGCTGCCTGACCGCAGGGCCGAGCCAGGCCCACGCGGTCAGGCAGCGCGGATCAGGCGCGGGCACCTGTCTGCGGCACGCTGTCGGCGGTGACGGCTGCGATCTTGCGCAGATCATTCAGCATCGCCTGGCCGGCTTCGGTGCGCTGGACGATGACGCTGCGGCGGTCGGCCGGGTCGGTCTTGCGGGCTGCCAGCTCCAGCTCGCCCAGCTTGTCGAGCGCGCGGGTGATGACGGATTTGGACACGCCGAGCTCGGCCGCCAGTCCGCGGACGGTATGGTCGCCCTCCTTCAGATAGCAGGTGAGATAGACCCCGAACTGGTGCGACGACAGCGCCGGGCCATCGCGCCTGACCAGAGACACGATGACGTCGCGCAGCACATCGACAGCCAACTCGGGCGTAAAGGCCTGACCCATACCGAAACTCCTCATCGGAAAGCACATATCCCAGACCGGATCGATCCTGTCGGGCAATCCGGCACATTGTGACGTTGATACTGGACATAAGACCAATGACGGTAAATTAACTCCGCACGATAACGTTATGATTATGATACGGTAAATGCACCTGAAACCTTTCGGGAGGGACGATCTCCCCGGTGCCTCTTGGAAATCCGGCGGGAAAGTGCTGCGATCGCCAAAACGGGAGGTAGCGATGGCATTCGATCGTTCGGCGGAGAATGTGGGCAACATCGTCGAGTTCGGCCATGTCAACACGCGGATTCCCGACCAGCGGCTGGCCACGCTGTTCTATGTGACCGGGCTGGGGCTGACGCGCGACCCGTACCTCGTCACCGGGGTGGACAACATGTGGATCAATGCCGGTGTGACGCAGTTCCACCTGCCCACCGGCACGCCGCAGGTGCTGCGCGGCACGACGGTGCTGGCGGTGCCGGATCTGGCCGAGCTCGCCTGGCGCCTGGAGCGGGTGGCGGCGGAGCTGGGGGGGACGGCGTTCGGCTTCAGCGCGACCAACGCCGCCGTCGCGGTGACCTGTCCCTGGGGCAACCGCATCCGCTGTGTCACCGATCCGGCGACTCGTCTGGGCATCACCCAGGTGGAGCTGGACACGGCTCCGGGGACGGCGCCGGGGATCGTGCGGTTCTATCAGCGCGTGCTCGGCACGCAGGCGGTGCTGAAGGGGCCGGAGGCGCATGTGCCGGTCGGGCTGGGCACAATGCTGGTCTATCGTGAGACCGACCGCGCGCTGCCGGAGTATGACGGCGCGCATATCCAGATCTCGCTCGCCGATTTCGGCACGCCGCATGCCTGGCTGGCGCGGCACGGGCTGATCACCGAGGAGAGCAACCAGAGCCAGTACCGGTTTCAGGACCTCGTCGATCCCGACACGCTGGCGGTGCTGTGCACGATCGAGCACGAGGTGCGCAGCATGCGCCACCCGATGTTCGCGCGGCCGCTGGTCAACCGTGACCCGACCGTGACCAATATGTGTTACGGACCGGGGCTCGAATCGCTCGTGCTCGGGACCGCACCGGGAGTTCTGGGATGAGCCGTGTTCTTCTTGTCACCGGTGGCAGCGCCGGCATCGGGGCCGCCTGTGTGAGGCTCGGGGCGCAGCGTGGCTATCACGTGGCGTTCAGCTATCGGTCTTCCGCCGCCCAGGCCGAGGCGCTGGTGGCCGAGGTGGCGGCCGCCGGTGGGGTGGCCCGCGGGTTCCAGGCGGATGCCGCCTCGGAGGCGCAGACTGTCGAACTGTTCCGCCAGATCGACGCGACGATGGGGCCGGTCACCGCATTGGTGAACAATGCCGGCATCACCGGGCCGGTGCTGAAGCTGGACGGCGTGACCGGGGCGATGCTCGATGAGCTGAACGGCATCAACATCAACGGCGTGTTCTATGCCACCCGCGAGGCGATTTTGCGCATGGCCACCGATCTCGGCGGGCCGGGCGGCGGGATCGTGACGATCTCGTCGGTGGCGGCGAGCCTGGGGGCGCCGGGGGCGTGGGTGCATTATGCCGCGTCCAAGGGCGCTGTGGACAGCTTCACCATCGGGGCGGCCAAGGAGCTGGCGCCGCGCGGCATCCGCGTGAACGCGGTGCGGCCGGGGCTGATCGAGACCGAGATCCATGCCAAGGCCGGCGTCGGCGATCGGCTGCAGACACTGGCGGCGACGGTGCCGATGGGGCGGATCGGCACGGCGATGGAGGTGGCGCAGGCGGTGCTGTGGCTGCTGTCCGACGAGGCCGGCTATGTCGTCGGTGCCAATATCCCGGTCAGCGGCGGGCGCTGAGCGATGGATGTGGCCCCCGCGATCCGGCGTTCGGTGTGCCCGCATGACTGTCCTTCGACCTGCGCGCTCGAGGTTGAGGTGCATGACGGCGCGCGGATCGGCGCGGTGCGGGGGGCTGCGGCCAACAGCTACACCCAGGGGGTGATCTGCGCCAAGGTGGCGCGCTACAGCGAGCGCGTGCATCACCGTGACCGGCTGACGCAGCCGCTGCTGCGGACCGGGCCGAAGGGCAGCCGGCAGTTTGGCGCCATCGGCTGGGATGAGGCGCTGGACCGGGTGGCGGAGGCGTTTCTCGATTCCACCCGTCGGTTCGGGGCGGAGTCGGTGTGGCCGTATTATTTCGCCGGGACCATGGGGCTGGTGCAGCGCGACGGCATCAACCGGCTGCGCCATGTGATGGGGTATTCGCGGCAGAGCAACTCGATCTGCTCGATGATCGCCGAAGTCGGCTTCCTCGCCGGCTGCGGCGCCACCGGCGGGCCGGATCCGCGCGAGATGGCCGAGGCCGACCTGATCGTGGTGTGGGGCGGCAATCCGGTGGCCACGCAGGTGAACGTGATGACGCATATCGCCGCCGCCCGGAAGCGGCGCGGGGCGAAGCTGGTGGTGGTCGATCCGTATCGCACCGGCACGGCGCAGGCGGCCGACCTGCATCTGGCGGTGCGGCCGGGCACCGATGCGGCGCTGGCCTGTGCCGTCATGCATATCGCGTTTCGCGATGGTTACGCCGATCACGCCTATATGGAGCGCTACAGCGATGTGCCGCAGGATCTGGCGCCGCATCTGTCGGCGCGCGGGCCGGACTGGGCTTCGGCGATCACCGGGCTTTCGGTGGCGGAGATCGAGCGCTTCGCGCGGCTGTACAACACCACCGCGCGGGCCTATATCCGGCTCGGCTACGGGTTCTCGCGCGCGCGCAACGGGGCGGCGAGTCTGCATGCGGTGACCTGCCTGCCGACGGTGACGGGCAAGTGGCGCCATCTCGGCGGCGGGGCGTTCTGGAGCAACCGGACGATCTATCACTGGGACAAGACGCTGATCGAAGGGCTCGACCGGCGCGACCTCGGCGTTCGCCAGATGGATATGAGCCGGATCGGCGCGGTGCTGACCGGCGAGGCGGCGGAGCTGCGCGGCGGGCCTGCGGTGCATGCCATGCTGATCCAGAACACCAATCCGGTGACGGTGGCGCCGGACAGCAACAAGGTGCTTGCAGGCTTCCGGCGCGAGGATCTGTTCGTGTGCGTGCACGAGCAGTTCATGACCGAGACCGCGGCCATGGCCGATGTGGTGCTGCCGGCGACGATGTTTCTGGAGCATGACGATCTGTACCAGGCAGGCGGGCACAGCCATATCCAGATCGGCCCGAAGCTGGTGGCGCCGCCGGGCGCGTGCCGTTCCAACCATGAGGTGCTGCAGGGGCTGGCGTCACGCCTGGGGGCGGTGCATCCCGGGTTCGAGATGACGGCGATGGAGGTGATCGACGCGACGCTGGCGGCGTCGGGCTGGCCGGATGCGCGCACGATTATGGCGCAGGGATGGGTGGACGCGGCGCCGGATTTCGCGACGGCGCATTTCGTGGATGGGTTCGGGCATGCGGACGGGAAGTTCCACTTCGCGCCGGACTGGTCGAAGCTGGGGCCCAATCATCACGCCATGCCGCGTCTGCCGGATTATATGACGGCGATCGATCTGGCGACCGATGCCTGTCCGTTCCGGCTGGTGGCGGCACCGGCGCGGCAGTTTCTCAACACCAGCTTCAGCGAGACGGCGGGGGCGCGCAGGCGCGAGGGGCGGCCGACCGTGCTGATCCATCCGGACGATGCGGCGGCGGTGGGGGTGGGCGAGGGCGATCTGACGCGGCTGGGCAATGCGCGCGGCGAGGTGCTGGTGCATGCCAGGCTGTTCGACGGGCTGCAGCGCGGCGTGGTGGTGGTGGAGAGCATCTGGCCGCATGCCGACTTCCCCGGCGGCGTCGGCATCAACGCCCTGGTGAGCGATGAGCCGGCGGCGCCGCTGGGCGGCGCCGTATTTCACGACACCGCGATCTGGGTGCGGGCAGCGTAGGGCGGATGCAATCTGCCGGTGGTGTGCTGTGCGGCGGGGCGGCGGATTTCATCTGCCCTACTTGGGGAGCATGCTGGACAGGTCGGTGTCGTTCACCTTGAGGCTGCCGTCTTCGTAGGCGATGGCGAAGCTGGTCTCGTCGCCGTCCTGCTTGCCGATGCCTTTGAGGAAGATCAGCACCGGGGCGATCTGCTTGAGGGCGGGCGTGGTGTTGGCGCGTTTGATCAGCGTGTCGAGCCCGGTGATAGTGATGTCGCCGTCGCCGGTGATGTCGGTGGGGCTGGCGATGTCGAAGGACAGGTTGCCGTCGAGGCTGGCGGGGCCGAGGTCGAAGCTGAGCGTCTCCAGCGACACGTTGAGCGGGCCGGCGGCGAGCAGGGCCATCGCCTCGCCCTGCAGCATCGGCATGTCCTTGCTGTCGGTGTCGATGGCGTGGTTGGCGAGGTCGACCACGCCCTGCACCGGCACGCCGGAGACGCGCGGCTTGAGGACGATCTTTTTCGGCAGATAGTCGTGGAACACGCCGGGCGGCACCAGCGGCGAGTCGATCCCTTCGAGGGCGAGCTGGAAGCCGAGCGACATCTTGCCGTCAGGGGCTGCGAAATCCTCGCCGAAGGTGAAGCTGCGCAGGGTGGCGAGCAGCGGGCCGGCCTGGACGGAGAGACCGTTCAGCGTTTCGGTGAGGCTGACGCCTTCGAGCAGGTCACGCACATTGGCCACGACGGCGTGGGCCAGCGTGCGCTGGTCCTGGGTCAGGCTGTCGCTGTCCTTGTCGAAGGTCGGCGCGAAGCTGGTGATGCTGCGGATGATGGTGGCGTAGGCGGCGGGCGAGACCTTGCGGGCGGTCGAGGCGATTTCGATGCGGTTGACGGTGAATGTGCCGGGCGTGCCGTCGGGCGTGACGGTGGTCTGTTTCCAGTCGGCGATGGTGCCGCGGGTCAGCATGTTGACGCGGCCGGCGCCGTCGGGCTGCCAGGTGTTGTTGGCGCTGATCTGGCCGGTGATGAGCGTGCCGCGCGGGCTGGTGAAATGCATGCCGGCGCTGGACTGGTCGAGGCTGGAGGTGGTGGCGAGGCTGGGGTCGATCACGCCATGGGTCTGCAGCCCGTCCATCGCCAGGGTCATGACATTGGGTTCGGGCGCCGGCTGCGGCGGGGCGCCCGGCGGGGCCGGCGGCACCGGCAGGGGCGGCGCGGTGATGCGCAGCGGGTTGGGGAACTGCAGGTCGTCGATCGCCCAGCGGCCGGCATCCATCGGCCGCGCGGACAGGCTGATCGCGGTGCCCGGCGGGATGACGCCCTGGTCGACCAGGGGTTTCTGGTCCGGCAGGGTCAGGCGGAAATGATCGCCTTCGGGCACCACCGTGATGGCGTCGGTGGGCACGGCGATGGCGGGCTGCAGCAGGCTGGCCAGCCAGTCGTGCAGCTGCGTCTGCAGCGCCTGGGCGGCTTCGGGCGTGGTGTCGGCATGGGCCGGGGTGGCGAGGGCGGCCGCCAGAGCGAGGGCGGGGAGGACACGCAGGGCCTTCATGGGATTCGCTTTCGTGATGGCGTCGCCCCGACATTACGAGGGAACGGTTCCGCGATCATGAACAAACCGCCGCCTACACCTGATCGTAATCGACCGTGATGTGGGGCGTGGTCGGGTGGGACTGGCAGGTCAGCGCGTAGCCCTGGTCGGTCTCCCAGGGTTCGAGGGAGAAGTTGAGATCCATGCGCACGGCGCCTGCGGTGATGCGGGCGCGGCAGGTGCTGCACATGCCGCCGCGGCAGGACCAGGGCAGGTCGAGCCCGGCGCGCAGGGCGGCGTCGAGCACCGGTTCGCCTTCGGCGAGGGGGATCTCGGTGGCGCGGCCTTCGGCGATGATGGTGGCGGTGGCGAAAGGCTGGGCGGTGATGACCGGGGGCGCGCGGGTTGGCGCGGTGCCGGGGGCGGGCGTGAAGCGCTCGCTGTGGATGCGCTCGGCTGGCATCCCCAGGGCGATGA
This sequence comes from Rhodospirillales bacterium, assembly GCA_037445025.1. Classification (GTDB taxonomy): domain Bacteria; phylum Pseudomonadota; class Alphaproteobacteria; order Acetobacterales; family Acetobacteraceae; genus CAIQQQ01. The sequence goes on along the minus strand of JBBILI010000014.1, from coordinate 39,315 downwards.
GGGGGGTGGTGAGTGCGTCGATCATGCCGCCCGGGCCGCAGAGCAGGGCGGCGTCGATGGTGGCGGGATCGACCAGGCCCGGCAGCAGCTGGCGCAGCTTGGCGTCGTCGAGGCGGCCGTTGAGGGCCGGGATGTCCTGCTGTTCGCGCGACAGCACGTGCTGGACGCTGAGGCGGCCGAGATGGCGGTCCTTGAGATCCTCCAGCGTGCTGCGGAACAGGATGTCGGCGGTGCCGCGGCTGCCGTAGAGCAGCACGATGCGGCTGGCGGGGTCGTCCGCCAGGGTGGATTTCACGATCGACAGGATGGGTGTGATGCCGGAGCCGGCGGCCAGCGCCAGGATCGTGCGGCGGCCTGGGGGCAGGGCGAAGCGGCCTTCGGGGGGCATGATGTCGAGCGTGTCGCCGGCGCGCAGGGTGGTGTTGGCGAAGGCGGAGAACCTGCCGCCCGGCACGTGCTTGATGGCCACGCGCAGCTCGCCGTCGGCGGGGGCCGAGCAGATGGAATAGGCGCGGCGCACCGCGTCGCCCGCCAGCGTGGCGCGCAGGGTGAGGTATTGGCCGGGGGTGAAGGCGAAGGCCGCGCGCAGATGCTCCGGCACGGCGAAGGCGAGGGAGACGGCGTCGGCGGTTTCGCGCCGCAGATCGGCCACGGCGAGGCGGTGGAACTGGCTCATGGGCGCCTCAGTGACAGCGGAAATGGTCGAACGGCTCGCGGCAGGCGCGGCAGCGGCGCAGCGATTTGCAGGCGGTTGAGCCGAATTCGGCGATAAGCTCGCTGTCACGCGACGCGCAGCGCGGGCAGGCCACGACGTCGTCGCCGAACAAGGCGCGGCGGCTGGCCACGCCCTCCGGCGGGGCGATGCCGTAGCGGCGCAGCTTCTCGCGGGCGGCGGGGCTGATCCAGTCGGTGGTCCAGGCCGGTTGCATCACCAGACGGACCCGGCCGGGCACGCCGGCGCGGGCCAGCGCCAGCTCGATCTCGACGGTGATCATGTGCATCGCCGGGCAGCCGGAATAGGTGGGGGTGATCAGCACCTCGATCTGGCCGCAGGTCTCGGTGACGTCGCGCAGCACGCCGAGATCGGCGATGGTGAGCACGGGGATCTCCGGATCGACCACGCTGGCCGCGGCCTCCCACGCGGCTTTCGCCAGTGGTGTCACCAGGTGGCCCCGGGATGCGAGCGGGCGATGTGCTGCAGCTCCGCCAGCAGATGGCCGAGATGCTCGCCGTGGCGGCCGGCGCGGCCGCCGCTGTGCATCCAGCCGTCCTGGGGCACGGCAAGCGTGGCGCGGGTGAGGATGGGGGTGACCGTGGCCAGCCAGGCGGCGCGGTCGGGCACGGGCGCGATGCCGGCGAGGGCGGTGTCCTCGGGGGCGAACATCTCGCCGGTGTATGGCCACAGCGTGTCGATGGCGTGCTGGGCGCGACGGTGGCTTTCCGCGGTGCCGTCGCCGAGGCGGATCAGCCATTCCGCGCTGTGGCGCAGATGGTAGGCGTTCTCCTTCTCGGCCTTCGCGGCGATGGCGGAGAGGCCCGCGTGGGAGGAGCGCATCGCCTGGGGCAGCCACCGGTCCTGGGCGGCGGCATAGAGGAACTGGCGGGCGATGGTGAAGGCGAAATCGCCGCGCGGCAGTTCGGCGAGCAGCAGGCAGCGGAAATCCTGGATGTCGCGCAGATAGGCGAAATCGTCCTGGGTGTGGCCGGCGCCCTCGGCCTCTGCGGCAAGGTCGTACAGCGCGCGGGCCTGGCCGATCAGGTCCAGCGCGATGTTGGCGAGCGCCAGCTCCTCTTCCAGGGTGGGGGCGTGGCCGGTCCATTCGGAGAGGCGGTGGCCGAGGATCAGCGCGTCATCGGCGCGGGCGAGCAGGAAGCGCACCAGCGGCGTTTCGGCGACGCGGATGGAGGTGGTGATCACATATGCCCCACGTCGTCCGGCACCTCGTAGAAGGTGGGATGGCGGTAGATCTTGTCCGTGGCCGGTTCGAACAGCATGTCGCGGTCGGCGGGGTCGGAGGCGGTGATGGCGGCGGAGGGCACCACCCAGATCGACAGGCCCTCGCCGCGGCGGGTGTAGACGTCGCGCGCCGCCTGCAGGGCGAGGGTTGCGTCAGCGGCGTGGACGGAGCCGACATGGCGGTGCGATAGGCCGGCGCGGCTGCGGATGAAGACTTCCCACAGCTTGGTGTCGGGCGTGCTCATGCGGCCTGTTGCCGTTGTTTGGCGGCGTAGGCGCTGGCGGCCTCGCGGACCCAGGCGCCGTCCTCATGCGCCTTGCGGCGGGCGGCGAGGCGTTCGCGGTTGCAGGGGCCGTTGCCCGCCAGCACGGCGTGGAACTCGGCCCAGTCGATCGGGCCATGGTGCCAGTGGCCGTCCTCGAATCGCAGATCGGGGTCGGGGATGTCGAGACCGATCAGATGCGCCTGGGGGACGGTGGCGTCGACGAATTTCTGGCGCAGGCCGTCATTGGAGAAGCGTTTGATCTTCCAGCGGGTGGACTGGTCGGAATGGGTGGAGGCGGAGTCGGGCGGGCCGAACATCATCAGGCAGGGCCACCACCAGCGGTTCAGCGCGTCCTGCGCCATCGCCTTCTGCGCGGGTGTGCCGCGGGCCAGGGTGAGCATGATCTCGTAGCCCTGGCGTTGATGAAAACTTTCCTCCTTGCAGACGCGGATCATGGCGCGCGCGTAGGGGCCGTAGGAGCAGCGACAGAGCGGGATCTGGTTCATGATGGCGGCGCCGTCGACCAGCCAGCCGATGGCGCCGATATCGGCCCAGGTGAGGGTGGGGTAGTTGAAGATGGAGGAGTATTTGGCGCGGCCCGCAAGCAGCGCGTCGATGAGCTGTTCGCGGGACTGGCCGAGGGTTTCGGCGGCGGCGTAGAGGTAGAGTCCGTGGCCGCCTTCGTCCTGCACCTTGGCCAGCAGGGCGGCCTTGCGGCGCAGGCTCGGCGCCCGGGTGATCCAGTTGCCTTCGGGCAGCATGCCGACGATTTCGGAGTGGGCGTGCTGGCTGATCTGGCGGATCAGGGTGCGGCGATAGGCTTCGGGCATCCAGTCATTCGGTTCGATCCGCGCTTCGGCGTCGATGCGGGCCTGGAAGCGGGCTTCCTGGTCGGTGGTGCCGGCGCTTGATGGCTCGGTCGTGTTGAGGGCCTGGGCGTACATGGCGCGAGAATGCCACAGTTCTGGCGCGCGGGGTATCCGCTGGACGGTGGGCCGGGGAAAATCTCCTGGCGTGGCCGCGTGGCGATGCCCTTGGGGACTTGCTGGGGGGCGCTCTCATCCAATTTCAAGTGGGGTGATCCAGGAGGTGGGCGATGAGCGTGCTGCTGGTGCTGTGGCTTCTCGTGTGTGCGGGGCCGGTCTGGGCGCAGTCGGCGCCGGATCAGGTTGCGATCGAGGCGGTGATTTCGCATCAGATCGAGGCGTTTCGGCGCGATGACGGGGTGACGGCGTTCTCGTTCGCGGCACCCAACATTCACGCGATGTTCCAGACCGAGGCGAACTTCATGGCCATGGTGGCGCGGGGATATCAGCCGGTGTACCGGCCGCGCGACATGCAGTTCGGGGAATTGACGGATGTCGATGGGGTGCCGACGCAGAAGGTGGAGCTGATCGGGCCGGATGGGCTGGCGTATACGGCGCTGTATTCGATGGAGAAGCAGCCGGACGGGAGCTGGAAGATCGCGGGATGCGAGATTGTGCGCAGTGCGCGGGTGGGCGCGTAGGGCGGATGTGATCCGCCTTCATGGTGAGGTTGGTGGGTAGCATGCGCTTTGCGTTCGTGGCGAGGCGGAAGGCGTCCGCGTTGGCTTCGCAGAGTGGCGGATTGCATCCGCCCTACGGGGTCATTGGGATTGGGTTTGGCGATATTGATGAATTCCTGATCGAAGGTGCGGCGGCCGGTGGCGCGGGCGAGGATGTTGGTATCAATCGCGGGCATGGCGGCGCGTGGCCTCGGCCAGGACTTCGGCATCCATATCCTCGATCGTCTTGGCGGGGCCATCGTATTTGAGCATGGCGAAGACGTCCTCCGGCCTGGTCGGAGGGAAAACCGACGCTGGCTTGAGCAGCACGCCGTCCGCGGTCTGTTCGCCTGTCATACCAACGGTCATGACGAATGACCGTTGGTATGGTCTTGGTTTGGCGCGCCGCCGCAGGCCTTCCCGGCGCGCGATACCAACGGCCTTGATCGATGGAAGAGTCATCGATCAAGGCCGTTGGTATCAGTCGTGTGCCTGGGGTTCAGTTCAGGTGATGGCCGATGGATTTGGGCAGGAATGGTGACATCCAGGTAGGATGGCGATCGCAGGTCGCGGTTGCAATGAAACCTTACCGGGTGAACATGCACACACTTTCCAGCCTCGCGGACCAGAGGAATTGGTCGACCGGGGTGGCTGCGGCGAGTTTGAAGCCGGCGAGGCGGAGCATGCCGGCGTCGCGGGCGAGGGCGCCGGGGTTGCAGCTGACATAGATGACGCGTTTGACCGTCGACGCCGCGATCTGGGCGGTCTGGGTTTCGGCGCCGCCGTGCGGGGGGTCGAGCACGACCACGGCGAAGGACGAGATCTCCTTGGCGGAGAGCGGCTGACGGGCGAGGTCGCGGCGTTCGACGGTGATGCGGCCGGTCTGGCCGGTGGCGTCGGCGGCGGCCTTGAGCGCGGACGCGGCGGCGGTGTCGCCTTCGAAGGCGGCGACGCGCATGCGTTGGGCGATGGCGAAGGTGAGCGTGCCGCTGCCGGCGTAGAGTTCGGCTGCGCGGGATTTGGCGGTGGGTTTCGCCGGCAGCCCGGCCAGCACGGCTGCGATGATGGCGGCCTCGCCTGCTTTCGATGCCTGCAGGAAGCCGCCGGGAGGTGGGATGACGTTGGTGCCGGAGAAATTCGTGGTGGCGGGGCGCAATCCTGCCGCGAGTTCCGGTGTGGCGGTGTTTTGCGCCCACATCACGCGGGGCATGCCGTGGTCGGTGGCGAAGGCGGCGAGGCGGGTGCGGTCAGGCGTGGTGAGCACGCCGTCGGTGCGCAGCAGCAGGTCGGGGCCGGAGTCGAGCAGGTTTATCACCGCCGAGCCTTCGCGCTTGATGGCGGCGAGGCTGCGGCAGAGCACGCGCAGGGGGGCGATGAGGCGGAACAGGTCGGGGTGCATGACCGGGCACTCCACCAGGTCGATCACCCGGGAGTCGCGGGCGGTGTGCAGGCCGAGGGTGATGGTGAGGTCGCGGCGGATGGCGAGGTCGACGCGGCGGCGTTCGTGGGGGGCGGTGCGGATGAGAGGGCCGAGCTCGGGCGTGTAGCCGGCGCGGCGCAGGGCAGAGGCCAGGAGGTTGGCTTTCCAGGCGAAGTATTCGGCCGGGTCCCAGTGCTGGAGGGAGCAGCCGCCGCAGACGCCGAAATGGCGGCATTCCGGGTTTATGCGGTTCGGGCTGGGAATCAGCAGTTCTTCGATGGTGGCGGAGAAGCCTTCGCCGCGTTTGGCGTCGGGCCTGATGCGCAGGGTTTCGCCGGGCAGTGCGTTGGGGACGTAGATGCGTTCGCCGCCGGCGAGTTCGCCGATGCCGTCGCCGTCGCTGCCGAGGCGGTCGATGTGGAGTTCGGAGATGGGGGGGAAGGGTTTCAAGAAAGGACTTCTTTTTTTGAAAAAAAAGAAGCAAAAAAACTTTTATCCGTTGGCGCCGTCACTGCCGGAAAGGCCGGGCCCAAGCGGATGAAAGTTTTTTGGTTCTTTTTTTCAAAAAAGAACCGCTTCACACTCCGAACGCCGAAAGCCCTGTCTGCGCCCGCCCGAGGATCAACGCATGCACATCATGCGTGCCCTCATACGTGTTGACGGCCTCGAGGTTCATCACATGGCGGATGACATGATACTCGTCGGCGATGCCGTTGCCGCCATGCATGTCGCGCGCGGTGCGTGCGATGTCGAGCGCTTTGCCGCAGGAGTTGCGCTTGCAGAGGCTGATCATCTCGGCGGCGGCTTCGTGGCTGTCCATCAGGCGGCCGAGGCGCAGGACGGCCTGCAGGCCGATGGTGATCTCGGTCTGCATGTCGGCGAGCTTCTTCTGGATCAGCTGGGTGGCGGCCAGGGGGCGGCCGAACATCATGCGCTGCATGGTGTAGTCACGCGCCGCGTGCCAGCAGAATTCGGCGGCGCCGAGGGCACCCCAGGCGATGCCGTAGCGGGCGCGGTTGAGGCAGGAGAACGGGCCGCGCAGGCCTTTGACCTTGGGCAGCATGTTCTCGGCGGGGACGAACACGTCCTGCATCATGATCATGCCGGTGATGCTGGCGCGCAGGCTGAACTTGCCTTCGATCTTGGGGGCGGTGAGGCCGGTCATGCCTTTTTCGAGGATGTAGCCGCGGATGTCACCGGCATCGTCCTTGGCCCAGACCACGAAGACGTCGGCGATGGGGGCGTTGGTAATCCAGGTTTTGGAGCCGTTGAGCAGATAGCCGCCCTGGACGGTGGCGGCGCGGGTGCGCATGGAGGCGGGGTCGGAGCCGGCGTCGGGCTCGGTGAGACCGAAGCAGCCGACGAATTCGCCGGTGCGCAGCTTGGGGAGGAAGCGGTCCTTCTGGTCCTCGGAGCCGAATTCGTGGATGGGGAACATCACGAGGGAGGACTGGACGGAGAAGGCGCTGCGGTAGCCGGAGTCGACGCGTTCGACCTCGCGGGCCATGAGGCCGTAGCTGACATAGTTGACGCCGGCGCAGTCGTGGCTGTCGAGCGTGGCGCCGAGGAAGCCCATCTCGCCGAGCTCGTTCATGATCTCGCGGTCGAATTTCTCATGGCGGTTGGCCATGAGGACGCGGGGGAACAGCTTTTCCTGGCAGTAGTCGTGGGCGGCGTCACGGATGGCGCGCTCTTCTTCGGTGAGCTGGCCTTCGAGCATCAGCGCGTCGTCCCATTTGAACGGCGCGAGGGCGCTTTTCTTGGGCGTGGCGGTGATGGGGCTGACGACGTTCATGCGCTATTCCTCCGTCTCGGCCGCTTCCTGCTGGGCGGCCGTTGCTGCATCTGGGGTTCTCAGGCGCTTTGGCAGGGCGGCGACCAGCATGAAGGCGGGAATCTCGTCGTCGCCGAAGCCGAGCACGGCGGGGCCGAGATCGTCGTCGCGGCGGAAGCGGCTGCGGTCGCGGTCGCCGCCGCGGGGGCGGTCGAAATTGCGTTCGATGGTGGCGGGGCGCGTCGGCGGCGGGACGAAGACCGGGTCGGGCTGCGGCGCGCTTTCGGGGAAGGGCGCGGGCTCGGGGCGGCGTTCGGGGCGCGGACGCTCGTCGCGGGGGCGGTCTTCGCGCGGGCGATCTGCGCGGCGGGGGCGGGCCGGCCGGTCGGTGGCAGGCTTTTCGGCCTCGGGCTTGGCGCGCTCGGGCTTGGCGGCCTTTTCCGGCTCCTTGCCGCGCTTGGGCTTGGTTTCTTCGGGCTTGCCGCGGCCGCGGCCGCGTTTGCCGCGGCCTTCGGACCATTCGACAGTGTCGAGACCATCGATGTGGATCTGTTCGATCTTGCCGCCGGTGAGCTTTTCGATGGCTTCGGTCGCGAGACGGTCATCGGGGCAGGCCAGCATGAAGGTGCGGCCTTCGCGGCCGGCGCGGCCGGTGCGGCCGATGCGGTGGACATAGTCCTCGGCGTGGATCGGGACGTCGAAGTTGAAGACGTGAGAGAGGCCGCCGATGTCGATGCCGCGGGCGGCGACGTCGGAGCAGCAGAGCAGACGGAGTTCGCCGGCCTTGAATTTTTCCAGCGTGGCGAAGCGGACGGGCTGGGCCATGTCGCCGTGCAGGGCGCCGACGCTGAAGCCGTGGCGGGTGAGCGACTTGTAGAGGATGTCGACGTCTTTTTTGCGGTTGCAGAAGATCAGTGCGTTCTGGACGTCCTCGGAGCGGATGAGGCGGCGCAGGGCCTCGCGCTTGTCGGTCTCGGCGACGACGACCATGCGGGTGGTGATGGTGGTGGCGACCGAGGCGGGCTTGGAGACGGTGATTTCCTTCGGGTTGCGGAGGAAGGCGTCGGCCAGGCGGCGGATTTCGGGGGCCATGGTGGCGGAGAAGAACAGCGTCTGCCGGTTGGGGGGCAGCATGGCGACGATTTTTTCGACGTCGGGGATGAAGCCCATGTCGAGCATGCGGTCGGCTTCATCGATGACGAGGACGGAGGTCTGGGTGAGCAGCATGCCGCCGCGTTCGAACATGTCGATGAGGCGGCCGGGGGTGGCGATCAGCACGTCCACGCCGCGGTTCAGCAGGTCCTTCTGGTCGCTCATGCTCTCGCCGCCGATGATCAGGGCGTGGGTGAGCTTGAGGTGCTTGCCGTATTTGACGAAGTTCTCGGCGACCTGCAGGGCGAGCTCGCGGGTGGGCTCGAGGATGAGGCTGCGCGGCATGCGGGCGCGGGCGCGGGAGCCCTGCAGGATGTCGAGCATGGGCAGGGTGAAGCTGGCGGTTTTGCCGGTGCCGGTCTGGGCGCAGCCGAGCACGTCGCGGCCCATCAGGACGAAGGGGATCGCCTGTTCCTGGATGGGGGTGGGGGTGACGTAGCCCATCTCGGCGATGGCCTGGAGGATGGGGGGGGAGAGGCCGAGCGCGGCGAAGCCGTTCTCGGGGGCGGCTTCGGGCTCGGCTTCGTCGTCATCGGAGCGGGGCGCTTCGGAATCGGGAGCGACGATCGGCGCGGGCTCCAGGGCGGCGGCCATCGTCTCGGGCACGTCCGCTGGGTGCGGCGTGGTTTCCGGGATCGGGTCCTGCTCCGCGCCAGCGTTGGTCGTGGAGGCGTGGTCGTTGATTGTCTCGATCAAATTCTAGGTGCTTCCAAGGCGGCGCCCAAAGGTGGCGCACGGCAGACCGCGCGGAGAGGCCGCGTGGTTGCGTCCGTATCTTGAAACAGCACCGCAAAGTCAAGGTTGACCGCACGTTTGCGGCGCGTCACCACGCTTTCATGACAGAAGATGTGCTGCTGCTGCCGGGGCTGCTCTGCGATGATCGCCTGTGGCGGGATCAGCTGGCGGTGGTGCCGCATGCGACGGTTGCAGACCTTACCCTTGATGACAGCGTGGGCGACATGGCCGCGCGGGCTCTGGCCTGGATGCCGGGCCGGTTTGCGCTGTGCGGGCTGTCGATGGGGGGATATGTGGCGCTGGCGGTGATGCGGCTGGCGCCGGAGCGGGTGACTCGGCTGTGCCTGATGGATACCTCGGCCCGCGCGGACAGCGCAGAGCAGGCGCGTCGCAGGCGCGGGCTGATGGCGATGACGCGGGGCAACCGGTTTCGCGGGGTGACGCCGAAGCTGCTGCCGCAGCTGCTGCATCCGGACCGGCTTTCGGACGTCGCGCTGACGCAGGCGGTGCTCGACATGGCGGAGCGGGTGGGGCGGGAGGCGTTTCTGCGCCAGCAGCAGGCGATTCTGGAGCGGCCCGATTCGCGGATGGATCTGCCGGGGATCGCGGTGCCGACGACGATCGTGGTCGGGCGTGAGGACCAGGTGACGCCGCCGGCGCTGGCCGAGGAGATGGCTGGGCTGATTCCGGGGGCGGGGCTGGTGATGGTGGCGGGGTGCGGGCATCTGCCGCCGATGGAGCGGCCGGATGAGGTGAATGAAATACTTCGACACTGGCTCGCGAAATCCGATTAGGTGCATATCTCCTGCGTGTTGAACCGTTTGAAGGCTTCTGCGATGCGCACTCTGCTTGTTCGCGCGGCGGCTCCGGTGCTGGCCTTGGCTGCCGGACTTGGGGTGATGACCGCGGCCACGCCGGCCCAGGCCTGGTGGCACCACGGCTATTTCGGCCCACGGGTGTTCTTCGGCCCGGGGGTTGTGTTCGCGCCGCCCGTGGTGGTGGGACCGCCGGTGGTGTACGCGCCGCCGGTGATCTATGCGCCGGCGCCCGCGCCGGCCGGGCGGGGATGCTATGCCGGGCCTTACGTGTGCCCGCTCGATCAGCCGACCCCTTCGGGTGCCAGCTGTTCGTGCCCGGTGGGCGGCAACACGCGGGTGTATGGCAGCGCGCGTTGATGCGGCACTGGCTTCGTTGATCAGAGCAAGGCCACGGCCGTCGCGATGCCGGCGGCGACCACGAAGACGAGGAGGGCCAGGAGCGGGCTTGCCATGCGCGGGGCGCGCGTGGCGGCCGGCAGCTTCTTTTTGCCGCTGATCATGGCGGCGGTGAGGTTCTGCTTCTTGAAGACCAGATAGAACAGGATGGTGACGACGTGCACGGCCATGGCGCCGATCAGCACGTTGAAGACGATGCTGTGCAGGGTGGACATGCGGTCGCTGTTCGCCTTGCTGACGAAGTGCATCAGCGGACCCTCGGTGTCGCCGTCGTCGTTGGAAAACAGGCCGGTGCCGACCTGCACCAGCAGGAGGGCGATGAGCAGCACGACCATCCAGCCGCCGGCGGCGTTGTGGCCGACCTGCACATCCGGCTCGCGGCGGAAGATTTTGGCGAGGTAGCCTAGCGCGCGGAGCGGGCTGCGGACGAAATGGCTGAAGCGGGCGGTGTCGCTGCCGATGATTCCCCAGACGATGCGGAACAGCAGAAGGGCCAGAAGGGCCTCGCCGCTGATGAGGTGGATCTGCATCAGCAGGTTGGCGTTGTCGCCTGTGGCGTAGGTGACGCTGAGGTAACATATCGTGATGAGAACGATGAGGGACCAGTGAAACAGGCGCGTGGCGCCGTCCCAGACACGCATGGGAAGGGAGATTCCAGTCGATTTGGAGCGCATCGCCATGATCACTTGTCCCTGAAGCCGGAATTCGGACGGAAAATTGTCCAAAACCTCACGGTTTGGAAGAGGCTGGCGTGAGGTACGATTGCGACGCGGCGGGTGAGGTCCTAGTTTCAGGATCATGTCAGATCAATTGCCAACGCGGCCTCGTACGTCGCTCATGCGTCCCTTGCTGCTGGCCGTGGCTGGTGTTGCCGTGCTTGGGACTTCGTTGTGGCTGGGCCACCAGGACAGCGATCGTGACGCTGCCAAATCGGCGCCTGCGCCGGTGCCGGCACCGGTGACCCAGGTTTCCGTGCCGCCACCGCCTGCGCCTGTCGTTGCTGCGCCGCTCCCGCCGCCGGCGGTGGCCGTTCCGGTGCCGGTACCTTCGCCGCAGGCGGCGGTGGTGCCCGTGGCGCCACCTGTTGTGACGGCGCCGCCGCCCGCACCGCCGGCCCCGCCTGTCGCGGCGGTTGCTGTGCCGGTGCCGGTGCCGGTGCCTGTGCCGGTGGCGCCGAGCTTTGATGTGGTGCGGGTCAATCCGACGGGGGATGCGGTGATCGCCGGGCGTGCGGAGCCGGGCGCCAGCGTGGCCATTCTGGACAACGGCACGAAGATCGGGACGGCGACGGCCGACCAGAACGGGCAGTTCGTGTTTCTGTCAGATGCGCGGCTGCCGGCCGGCGGGCAGGAATTGTCGCTCTCCGCCCGTGGTGCCGATGGCGCGGAGACCAAGGGGACCGTTCCTGTCGTGGTGGTGGTGCCGGATCGCAAGCCTGCGCCGGCTGCGACCGCGGCTGCGAGCCCTTCCACCGCGCCACAACCTGCCGAGGCTGCGGCGCCGCAGGCGGCCATTGCCATGTTGGCCCCGGCTGATGCGCCGGCGCAGGTGCTGCAGGGGCCTGCCGCCACCGTGGGAGACAAGCTCGGCCTGTCGCAGGTCGATTACGACAGCAAGGGCGGCATTCGCTTTGCCGGCACAGCGCCGCCCGGAGCGGCGGTGCGGGTGTACGTGGATGGTTCGCCGGTGGGGGATGCGCCGGCGGACAGCAAGGGGCAGTGGGTTCTGATGCCTGGGGCGGTGATCGCGGCCGGTGTGCACAAGCTGCGGCTTGATCAGATCGGGGCGGGTGGGCAGGTGGTGGCGCGGCTGGAGCTGCCGTTCCAGCGTGCCGCGCTGGCCGAGCAGGATGTGCCCGAGGGGCGGGTGGTGGTGCAGCCGACAGAGAGCCTGTGGCGGATTGCCCGACATGCCTATGGGCGCGGCATTCGCTACACTGAGATCTTTGCCGCCAATCGCAGCCAGATCCGCGACCCGAATCTGATTTTCCCCGGTCAGGTGTTCACGATCCCCAGTCCTGGATCGTCGATGCCGGCTTCGTCCAGCACATCCAGATAGGGTGACAGGGCGAGGAGCTGTTCGGCCACCAGGCTGATCAGGGCCACGGCGCTGATGGGGAAGTGGACGGGGCTGGTGGTGGCGAAGACCACGGAATGGTCTGGCGAGAGATGCATGGCCCAGCCCTTGGGCACCAGGGATGGCAGCTGGCGCAGCAGTTTCAGTGCGCCGTCGCGCTGGCCGGCGCGATCGGGAGGGGCTGCGGTGCTGGGGATGCGGCCGAGCTGGCTGGTGAATTCCAGGCCGCCGCCGTCGTGTTCATCCTGCCTGTGGACGAGCCTCGCCTTCAGCAGGCGTCGGCGCCAGCGGACGCTGAAGGCGGGAAACCGCTCCGGCGAGGCCGGCTGGACCTGGCCGTGCCGGTCCACAGTGAAGGGACCGAGGGACATCCCTTGCTCTGGTATCATCCGCAACTCCCAAAGGGCAGGCGCGCAGTGGCGGCCGCAGGGCAGTCTTGCTCGGGAAAGATGAAGCATTCATAAACCGCCAACGCCCATCGGGGCCTTTTTTCCGGAAAATCATGTCCCTTCTCGCGTCGTTTCGTCTCGTCATTGCACCGCCGCATCCGGCCGGGCGCCCGTTCATTGCCGGTGGCGTGGTTGTGGCCGCTGCGGGCTGGCTGGTTTCGCCGGTTGTCTCCGTGGTTGGCGCGGTGTTTGCGCTGTTCTGCCTGTATTTCTTTCGCGATCCCGAGCGGGTGCCGCCTGGGCGGGCGGGGCTGGTGGTGGCGCCGGCGGATGGGCATGTGGTGTTGGTGGGGCATGCGGTTCCGCCGGCGGAGCTGGGGCTTGGCGACACGCCGCGGATGCGGGTGGCGATCTTTCTGTCGGTTCTGGATGTGCATGTGAACCGGATGCCGGTGGCGGGCACCGTGACGCGCATTGCCTATCATCACGGCCAGTTCCTCAATGCCAGTGTGGACAAGGCGAGCGAGCTGAACGAGCGCAATGCGCTGGCGGTTCGGCTGGCGGATGGGCGGGAGCTTGCGGTGGTGCAGATTGCCGGGCTGATTGCGCGGCGGATCCTGTGTTTCGCGAAGGAGGGCGAGGCGTTTGCGGCCGGGGACCGGTTCGGGATCATTCGGTTCGGCAGCCGGACGGACATCTATCTGCCGCCGGGGGTTTCGGCCCTGGTGGAGGTGGGTCAGACGATGATCGGCGGCGAGACCGTGATTGCCGAGCTCGGCGCGTGAAGCGGCCGACACCGCGGCTGTTGCTGCGGCTGCGCACGCCGCAGCGGCCCCGGCTGCGGGCCGGCGCTGTTCAACGGATGATTCCCAATCTGTTGACGATGCTGGGGTTGTGCTCGGGCCTGACGGCGATGCGGTTTGCGCTGGAGGGGCGGTTCGGGGCGGCGGCGGTGGCGATTGCGGTTTCCGGCTGCATCGATGGGTTGGACGGGCGGATTGCCAGGCTGTTGAAGGCGACGTCGCGGTTCGGGGCGGAGTTCGACAGTCTGGCGGATTTCCTGTGTTTCGGGGTGGCGCCGGCGTTTGTGCTGTATCTCTGGTCGTTGCAGGTGGCGCATGGGTTCGGGTTCATGCCGTGCCTGATGTTTGCGGTGTGCATGGCGTTGCGGCTGGCGCGGTTCAATGCGTCGATCGATGCCGGGCCCAGGCCGGCTTACCAGTCCGGATTTTTCACGGGGGTTCCGGCGCCTGCGGGGGCGGGGTTGGCGTTGTTTCCGTTGTTCGTGGCGTTGGAGGCGCGGGCGTTGGGTTGGACCGCGGTGGAGCAGGCGTTTCGCCATCCGTTGGTGAGTGCGGTGGTGCTGAGCGGGACGGGTTTGCTGCTGGTTTCGACGTTGCCGGTGTGGAGCGGGAAGAACGCGCGGCTGCCGTCGCACTGGGTTTTGCCGGTGTTGCTGGGCACTGGCCTGTATGCGGCGTTGTTGGTGGCTGACCCGTGGGCGGCGGGGGCTGCGGCTGGATTGCTGTACCTGGTGATGTTGCCGTTCAGTCGGCGCGACTATCGCCGGAAGCAGCTCGCTTCCAGCGAATGAAGTTTTTTGGTTCTTTTTTCAAAAAAGAACCGCTTGCTTTCTTGATTGGGCGGTAGGTGGTGGGCTGAAGCCCACCCTGCGGACTGTTGGGGGTGTGCATTTTCTTATCGCATTTTGTTGCGTGTCGTGGTATTGAACAAACCATGAACGACATTTTGGTTCCTTCCCCGTTTCTGAGCCTGTCCGCGGTGATCCGTGGGGTGCGCGGGGCTGTCGGTGGGTGGGGTGTTCGGGGGTTGCTGGGAACGGCGCTGGTGCTGCTGCTGTATCGGCGGCTTGGGCAGATCGGCTTGCGGATGGAGCGGTTGGTGGCCCGGTTTCAGGCGGGGCGGTTGCGGCCGGCTGGGGTTCGGGCTGTGGTGGATGCAGCGGTGGTTCGGCCGAAGCGGGACCGGGGCGTGCGGGTGTGGCCGTATGCGTTCGGATGGCTGGTGCGGGTGGCCTCGTATGAGGCGGCGGGGTTCGGGTCGCAGCTGCGGGCGGTGCTGGAGCAGCCGGAGATGGTGGCGTTGCTGACGGCAGCCCCGCAGGCGGCGCGGATTCTGCGGCCGCTGTGCCGGATGCTGGCGATTGAAACGTCGGTCTTGCGGCCGGGCGCGGCGCCGGTGGTTCGGCGGGTTGCGGCGAAGCGCGTGCGCAAGCCGCGACTGCCGGTGGATTGGGGACGGATCCCTTTGCCCCGCGGCGTGCTGTCGGCGGCGCGGCGGCAGGGGTTTGCGCAGCGGTGATGTCGCATGCCTTGGGACGGGGTAAATGTTCCGTGTTCGAAACTTTTTGGTGATAGGGAAGAAAGCGCTTCTTTTCTGAAGAAAAGAAGCAAAAGACTTTTATCCGCTGGCGCACTCCCTTTCCGGAGAAGGGCGCCAGCCGGACAAAGGTTTTTTGGTTCTTTTTTTCAAAAAAGAACCGATTGCTTATCCTTGTGCTGTCGGATCAATCCAGCCGATATGCCCGTCGCTGCGGCGATAGACGACGTTCAGCTCCATGGTCGCGGAATTGCGGAACATCAGAACGGGCTGGTCGGCCAGGTCCATGCGCATCACGGCGTCGCTCACGGTGAGGCTGGCGATCTCGGCGGGGGTCTCCGCCACCACCGTGGCGTAGGTGCTGGCTTGGATGACGCCGTTGGTCTCGTGCGGCGCCTCGTCCTCCTCCTGGCGGAGGATGTATTGCCGGGCGGCCTGCGGGCGCTCCTTGTTGGCGGCGTCGCGGGCGTGTTCGTTCACCCGGCGTCGGTAGCGCCTGAGGCGTTTGGCGATGTGTTCGGCAGCGTCGTCGAAGGCGGCGTTGGCATCTGCCGCCTCGCCCTCGCCGCGCAGCATCAGGCCGCGGGCGGCGTGGACGTTGATGTCACAGGTGAAGAAGCTGCGTGCGCGGCTGAACGTGACATGTGCTTCGAGTGCGTGGTCGAAGTATTTCCCTGCGATGGCGTCGAGTTGGCTGGCCACACGCGCGCGGAGCGCGTCGGACATCTCGACTTGTTTGCCAGAGACCGTGATATGCATGCGCGAACCCTCATGCTCCTGTTCGGGACCGCCGGCCGGCCTGGTCGCGCGCCCTTGAGCGAGGCGAGGACGCGTGGGGATCAAGCCGGCTCGGCCTTCTCCCGTTTGCGCTGCACCGAGCTTGGGATGCGTAGCGCATCACGGTATTTGGCCACGGTCCGGCGTGCGATGTCCACGCCTTCTCGTCGCAGGGCGGCGACGATCGCGTCATCGGAAAGTACGGAGTCGGCCGTCTCGGCCCCCACCATGGCCCTGATTCTGTGGCGAACCGCCTCGGCGGAGTGGCTTTCGCCGCCATGCGTGCCGGCGATGGCGGTGGTGAAGAAATACTTCAGCTCGTAGATGCCGCGCGGTGTGGCGATGTATTTGGAGGCGGTGACGCGGCTGACGGTGCTTTCGTGCATCTCCACCGCGTCGGCGACGTCGCGCAGGATCAGCGGGCGGAGATGGCCGACGCCGAGGCGAAAGAAGCCGTCCTGCTGGCGGATGATCTCGGCGGAGACCTTGAGGATGGTCTGGGCGCGCTGCTGGAGGGATTTGACGAGCCAATTGGCGGTCTGCAGCTTGTCGGCGAGGAAGCTGCGGTCCTCGCGGCTCGCGCGGGGCAGGACGCGGGCGGTGAAGGTCTGGTTGATGAGGACGCGGGGCATCGTCTCGGGATTGAGCTCGAGCAGCCAGCCGCCGTCCGGGGCTGCGCGCATCAGCACATCGGGGATGACGGGGACGAGGGGGGAGCTGTCCCAGGTGGCGCCGGGCTTGGGGTCCAGCCTGCGGATTTCGGCGATCATGTCGGTGAGGTCGGCGGCGTCGACCTCGCAGAGCGTCATGAGGCGGCGGGTGTCGCGTTTGGCCAGGAGCTCGAGATTGTCGAGCAGGGTGCGCATCGCGGGGTCCAGCCGGTTCTTCTCGGCGAGCTGGACGGCGAGGCATTCGGCGAGATTGGCCGCGAACATGCCCACGGGATCGAAGCGCATCATGCGCTGGCGCACGGCCTCGATGCGGGCCGCGTTGCAGCCCATGGCGGCGGCGATGGTGGCGACGGGGACCTCGAGGCGGCCGCTGGGTTCGAGCAGGGCGATGAGATGGGCGCCGATCAGCCGGTCGGTGCGGTCGGCGAAGCTGAGGCGGAGCTGCTCGCCGAGATGCTCGCGCAGGGTGGTGGCGGTTTCGGCGTAGTCGTCGATGCCGCGGTCGTCGTTCTCGAAGCTGGTGGAGCCGCCGCTGCCGCGCACGCCGTCGCCGGCGCCGCCGGGATCATAGGTCTCGGCGTATTCGGCCTGGTCGAGCGGGGCGGTGGCGTCGGGGGCGAGGGTTTCGGCGCGGACGGCGTCCACCACGTCGGCGGCTTCACTGGCCTGCAGGGGGAGCTGGTCGATGGCCGGGCGCTCTGGGGGGGCGGTGTCGAATCCGTCGTCGCGTTCGAGCAGGGGGTTGCGTTCGAGTTCCTCGTCCACGAAGGCCGCGACCTCCATGTTCGAGAACTGTAGCAGCTTGATGGCCTGGCGCAGCTGCGGTGTCATCACCAGGGACTGGGATTGCCGCAGGTCCAGACGGGGCCCGATCGCCATTCAGCCTCTTTTCACTCGAGCGGGGATTGCACGCCCGCCTAACAGACCGTGTCGGGGGCGGCTTGGCAAGCAAGTTCCGTGCAAGAAAATGGCCCATGTTTCGCATAACGATTTTTCGACCGCTGCGACGGAGGGCGGTGCGTCACGGATGTATTGCATTGACAGGGGGCGCGGTGGCGGGCGCAAGTTGGTACGCGTTCGATTGAAGGACCGATGGCCATGAACCACACGATCACCGGCACCGTGATGCAGACCGTGGCGCTCGATCTGGCACCGGGGGAGGCGGTCTACAGCCAGACCAACTGCATGTGCTGGATGAATGACGCGATCGAGATGAACACCAACACCGGTGGCGGGCTGTTCTCCGGTTTCACCCGGGCGCTGGGGGGGGGAAGCTTTTTCGTGACCGACTTCACCTCGCGCGGCAACGGGCATGTTGCTTTCGCCCCGCGGTTTCCCGGGACGATCATGCCGGTGCAGCTGGCCGCCGGACAGTCCGTGATCTGCCGTAAGGAGACGTTTCTGGTGGCCGAGAAATCGGTGACGCTGGAGATCGCCTTTCAGAAACGTCTCGGTGCAGGGTTCTTCGGGGGCGAGGGGTTCATCCTGCAGAAGATCACCGGGCCCGGGCTGGTGTTTCTGGATCTGTCCGGGGAGGTGGTGGAGAAGGATCTGGCACCCGGCGAGCGGCTGCTGGTGCACGCGGGGCATGTTGGCGCCATGGACCCGAGCATCGGCTTCGATATCCAGATGGTCAGCGGCTTCAAGAACATTTTGTTCGGCGGCGAAGGGCTGTTTCTGGCGACGTTGACCGGGCCGGGCCATGTGGCGCTGCAGAGCATGCCGATCATGAACCTGGCCGAGGAAATCGGGCGGTTCCTGCCGCAGACCGCTCAGGTCAGCAACTCCGGCAACAACACCATGGCATCCGTCGCCGTTGGCGGGATTCTGGGAAGCCTGTTTGGCGGTTCGAACAACAACACCTGAGCGAGGCTACAGGCTGAACCTTTCGCCGAGGTAAACGCGGCGCACGTCCACGTTTGCCACCACCTCGCTCGGGCGGCCCTCCATCAGCACCTGGCCGTCGTGCATGATGTAGGCGCGGTCGATGATCTCGAGGGTTTCGCGGACGTTGTGGTCGGTGATGAGCACGCCGATGCCGCGGTGTTTGAGGTGGGAGACGAGGTCGCGGATTTCGCCGACGGCGATGGGGTCGATGCCGGCGAGGGGTTCATCGAGCAGGATGTAGCCGGGCTGGCTGGCAAGCGCGCGGGCGATCTCGACGCGGCGGCGTTCGCCGCCGGAGAGGGCGAGGGCGGGGGTGCGGCGGAGGTGGGAGATGCCGAATTCCTGGAGGAGTTCGTCGAGCATGCGCTCGCGTTCGGAGCTGTCGGGCTCGATGACTTCGAGGGCGGACATGACGTTCTGTTCGACGTTGAGGCCGCGGAAGACGCTGGCCTCCTGCGGCAGGTAGCCGATGCCGAGGCGGGCGCGGCGGTACATCGGCAGGCCTGTGATGTCGTGGCCGTCGAGGCGGATGGAGCCGGTGTCGGGTTTGACGAGGCCCACGATCATGTAGAACGAGGTGGTCTTGCCGGCGCCGTTGGGGCCAAGCAGGCCGACGGCCTCGCCGCGGCGGACGGAGATGGAGACGTTGCGAACGACCGGGCGCTTTTTGTAGACCTTGCCGATGCCGGTCGCGACCAGGCCAACTTCGTTGGCATGGGCGAGGCTGTCGGCGCCGCCGGGGAGAACGCGCAGGTCCATCAAGGTGCTTTCGGTTTGGCTGGCGCGCCGGGCTTGGGCGTGGTGGTGCCCTGGCTCCGGCTGGGGTCCGCGGGATCGTTGGGCACGATCAGGCCCTTGACCCGGTCGTTGCCGATGCTGGTCAGGCGGGCGATGCCGGTCTTCATGTTCACGTCGGCGGCGGGGCCCTCGCTCTGCTGGCTGTAATGCGTCAGCTTCACGTGGCCGACGATGCGGGCGATGTCGATGTCGGGGAGGTAGAGTCCGCGGTCGCCGCGCACGATGTCGATGGCGGTGCGGGCCTCGACATTGCCGTAGGCCTCGACGCGTTCGAGCTTGCCGGAGGACATCAGCGGGTCGGCCCCTGGCTTGGGGGGGGCGGCGGCGGGCCGGGGTGTGGCGGCGGATTGCGGGGTGTCGGGCTTGGTGAAGGCCACCAGGACGTCGCCGGAGAGGCGGCGGCCGTCGGTGGTGACCACCACGGCGTTGCCGCGGCCGACGGCCATGTGCTTGGCCGACCAGTATTCCATGGTATCGCGCGCGGTCAGCACGTCGTTGGGCGTGGTGAGCTTCAGGGCGTGGCCGGTCATGACCAGGACGGCCTGGTCGATGTCATAGACGGCATCGTCGCCGACGGCTTCGTCGGTCTCGGTGAGGATGCGGACATGGCCGTGCGCCTCCAGCCGATAGACCTCGTTGCCGCCGTTCTCATCGGGCGTGCCGGACGCGGACACAGTCTGTGGCGTGGGCGGCGGGGCAGGGGTGCCGGGGGGGACTGCGCTGTCGGTCTTTTTGCGATAGCGGGCCACCAGACGATCGGCCAGCACAGTGACGTTGTTGCGCACCGCCCTCGCGTCACCGGTGGCGATGACCATCTGGTCGTTCTCGTGCCATTCGAAGCCGTCTCGCGCCGTCACGTCCACTGGTCCGCTGCCGGACATGTCGATGCTTTGGGCGGCCGCGAGGCTTGGCACGGTCAGCAGGGACAACAGGAGCAGGGCGGCGGGGCGAATCATTTGGGGTGTCCATTGAGGATCAGCCGGCCCGGACCGGTGAACTGGATGACGGCGCCGCGGTCGAGCAGGGTGAAGCCCTGGGCGTCAAGAGTGCCGAACGGCCCCTCCACATGCACCCGCGCGTCGCTGGCGGCGATTCCGGCCTTGAGATCGATCGAAGCTGAGTCGGTGGACAGGGTGACGCCGTCATCACGATACATCTGCACGTCGCCGGCGAGGTCGAGCTGCTGGGTCTGCTGCAGGTAGACGCCGGTGCGGCTGCGTGCGGTGACCCAGGTGCCGTTCATCAGGGTGAGGTCGCCGATCGGGGCGGTGAGATCGATCCGGTCGGGGGTGACCTGGCGGGCCAGATCGGCGGTGACGGTGAAGCGACGGCCCTGCTCGTCGACGCCGTTGTAGCGGGCCTGGTTGAGCAGGCCGTTCTGCGGGTCGGCCAACCCGACATGACCGCCGAGCCGCCCCTGCAGCGCCTCGCGACCCATCTCCGGCCAGATGGCGACGATGGTCAGCAACGCCAGCGCGATGAGCGGCAGCAGCCGTTTGGTGATGCTGACGAACCAGGTGCGCCGCAGGATGGCGCCGGGGGCGGGCACCTTGCGGGCGAAGCGCGCGCGCGAGATCGCATCGCGCCGGCTCACCGGCCCGATCAGGCGCACGGCGGCCTCGGGGGCGGGGTCCCTGGCTGCGGTCATGTCGTCCTCACTCACGCCACCCCGGCGCGCAGGAGGTCGTGGATGTGCAGGATGCCGACGGGCACGCCTGGCTGGTCCACCACGAACAGGGCGGTGATCGGTCGGTCCGGGTCGTTCATCACGCGCAGGGCCTCGGCGGCGAGGGCGTCGGGGGCGATTGTGCGGGGCTGGCGCGTCATGACATCGGCCACGTGGCGTTGCAGCAGGTCGGGGCCCATGGCGCGGCGCAGATCGCCGTCGGTGACGATGCCGATGAGGCGGCCGGCGGCGTCGGTCACGCCGAGGCAGCCGAAGCGTTTCTCGGTCATGTCCAGCAGGGCTGCGTGCATGGGCGTTTCGGGGGATGCGAGCGGCAGCGCTTCGGGGCCGTGCATGACGTCGCGCACGCGCCGCAGCTGGGCGCCGAGCTTGCCGCCGGGATGGAAGAGGCGGAAATCAGCCGGCCCGAAGCCGCGTCGCGTCAGCATCGCCACGGCGATGGCGTCGCCGAGGGCGAGCTGCATGGTGGTGCTGGTGGTCGGCGCCAGCCCCATCGGGCAGGCCTCCTGGGCGGCAGGCAGCACCAGCGCCACGTCGGCGGCCTGCGCCAGCGTGGAGACGGCACGGCCGACGATGGCGACCAGCGGCAGGCCGAAGCGGCGCGTGTGGGCGACGAGATCGGACAGCTCGGTGGTTTCGCCGGAGTTCGACAGGGCGAGCACCGCGTCGGACGGCAGGATCATGCCGAGATCGCCATGCGAGGCCTCGCCGGGGTGGACGAACATCGCCGGTGTACCGGTGGAGGCGAGGGTGGCGGCGATCTTGCGGCCGATATGGCCTGACTTGCCCATGCCGGAGACCACCACCCGCCCCTGGGTGCCGGGACCGGCGCGGCCGGCGAGCAAGGCCACGGCGGCGGCGAACCGATCGTCCAGGGAGTCCGAAAGGGCCTGCAGACCGGCGATCTCGGCGGCCAGCACCGCGCGTGCCACCTCACGATCGGGATCTGGACGATCGGGCTCGGGGCGGGCCGGTCGGGCGGCCAGGATTAGCGCATGGGCAGCGAGGGCGGCATCCATTCGGACGAAAGGCTCCTGTGGGCGAGATCGTGCCCCGGGATGTTTTACCGTGGCGACGGGACAGCGCGCGACTCTGTATCGGGTGACGAAACGCTACACTGCCCTGTCATGTGGGGTAGGGTGCGTCAAATATCAGTCATCCGCCGTTCACCTGCCGGGGCGACAGCTCAGTGGGCGAAGATGTCCGGTCCTTCGTAGCCGAGGAGATCGAGCCTGCAGCGCGTGGGCAGAAAGGCGAAACAGGCTTCGGCCAGCTCCAGGCGCCCTTCGCGGACCAGCAGCGCCTCCAGCCGGGCCCATAGCGCGTGAAGGTGCAGCACATCGGATGCCGCATAGGCCATCTGCTCAGAGGACAGGTCAGGGCTGCCCCAGTCCGAGGTCTGCTGCTGTTTGGAGATCTCGACGCCGACGAGTTCGCGGCAGAGATCCTTCAGGCCGTGGCGGTCGGTGAAGGTGCGTACCAGCTTGGCGGCAATCTTGGTGCATTTCACCGGCGACACGGTTATACTAAGCGCCTGTTGCAGCACAGCCACGTCGAATCGGGCGTAGTGCATGAGCTTGGTGACGGTGGTGTCAGCCATCAGCCTTGCCAGGTTCGGCGCTTCATAGCCGCGACCGCCGAGCGAGACGGGGATCAGCTGCACCAGATGGGCGTGGCCGTCGCCGGCGGAGATCTGCACCAGGCAAAGCCGGTCGCGATGCGGGTTGAGGCCCATCGTCTCGGTGTCGATAGCGATGACGCGACCGAGATCAAGATCCGCCGGAAGGTCATGGCGGTGGAGATGGATGGTGGCGTTGGCCATGAACTGGGTGATGTCCGCCATTTGGCTGAAGCCTGGTCCCGCTCGTTGCGCTGCAATCGGCACTCGCGCAGCGAGAGAATTGGTGCCCAGGAGAGGACTCGAACCTCCACGATATTACTACCACAGGTACCTGAAACCTGCGCGTCTACCAATTCCGCCACCTGGGCAACAGGCGCATCTCGACCACGTCAGTGCCGCGGTCAGATCGTGCGGTGGAGCGGCGAGATAGACCGGGGTCCGTGCCACGTCAACAGGCAAACTGTTGTTGGGTTGAAACTGCGGCACCGGCCCGCACCCCCCCGCTTGGCCACCCATTGCGATGGTACGAGCGTGGGTGGCCGGGCGGGGTGCGGGCCGGTGCCGCAGTTTCCCGACAAACATGCCACCGTGCTTGAGGCGGAACGGAGCTCCGCCTATCACTCATGAGGGATTATCGATGGAGCTGGAAATGCAGACACGCAGCGTGGCCACGGTGTTCGGCGGCTCCGGATTCATCGGCCGCTATATCGTCAAACGCCTGGCCGCCCAGGGGCATGTCGTGCGGGTCGCGGTGCGCGATCCCGAAGGTGCCGCGTTCCTGAGGACGATGGGCGCCGTCGGTCAGATCGTTCCGCTCGCGGCCCCGATCACCGACGAGGCCGCAGTGGCCCGCGCCGTGGAAGGGGCTGATATCGTCGTCAACACGATCGGCATCCTGGCCGAACGCCGGCCGGGCGACTTCACCCGGCTGCAGGCCGAAGGCGCCGGCCGGGTGGCACGGCTGGCCGGAGACGCGGGGGTGGCGCAGCTGGTGCACCTCTCCGCCATCGGTGCCGACCCGGACAGTGCCAGCGGCTACGCCAGCTCCAAGGCCGCGGGGGAGGCAGCCATGCGCGCAGGGTTTCCCGGCGTGCTCATCCTGCGGCCCTCGCTGGTGTTCGGTGCCGAGGACCAGTTCTTCAACCGCTTCGGCGCCATGGCCAGCCTCTCGCCGTTCCTGCCGGTGATCTCGGGCGGCACCCGCTTCCAGCCGGTCTATGTCGGCGACGTCGCGGACGCCGTGATGGCGGCCCTGGCCGACCCCGCCGCCGCCGGCCGGATCTTCGAACTCGGCGGCCCGCGCATCTGGACCTTCCGCGAGCTGCTCGCCTGGATCCTCAAGGAGACGCGGCGCCGGCGCCTGCTGCTGCCGATTCCGCCGGCGCTGGCGAAGCTGCAGGCCTCGATTCTGGAAAACCTGCCGGGCAAGCTGCTCACACGCGACCAGCTGATCCTGCTCGGCCGGGACAATGTGACAGGCGATTTCCCTGGCCTCGCCGAGCTCGGCATCGTGCCCACGCCCGTCGAGCAGGTAGTTCCTGCCCAGCTCCGACGTTTTCGGCCGGGTGGAGGCTAAGCGCACGCAACGAATGGCTGAAAGGACCGATACGGGACGATTTCGCGGAATTCCTTGTCGCTCTGTGAACGACGCACACCGGCTCTGCTGCAGAAATGGCATAGATACTGCCGTAACTACCAAAATACCGCTCGCATCCGCTGAAAACCTGCCCTAGAGACGCCACGATCAAGATGAAGC
Source organism: Rhodospirillales bacterium (assembly GCA_037445025.1). Lineage (GTDB taxonomy): Bacteria > Pseudomonadota > Alphaproteobacteria > Acetobacterales > Acetobacteraceae > CAIQQQ01. Next base: position 15,270 of record JBBILI010000014.1, on the reverse strand, counting down.
GTCTGGGAGTGCCGCGCCATGGTTCAGCGTATGCTGCAGTTCATCACCCTGCCCCAGCAGTCGCCGGACAAGCGCGCGCCCAGCACGCGTCGTGCCGACTTCGCCGAGATCTACGAGGATTTCGAGGCCCCGCAGGCTGCCGCCCAGGCCAGCCGCTGCAGCCAGTGCGGCGTGCCGTTCTGCCAGGTGCACTGCCCGCTGCAGAACAATATTCCGGACTGGCTGAAGCTCACCGCCGAAGGCCGGCTGGAAGAGGCCTATGAGGTCTCGTCTGCCACCAACACCTTCCCCGAGATCTGCGGCCGCATCTGCCCGCAGGACCGGCTGTGCGAAGGCAACTGCGTCATCGAAAAAGGCTTCGAGAGTGTCACCATCGGCGCGGTCGAACGCTACATCACCGACACCGCCTTCGAGAACGGCTGGGTGAAGCCGGCCAAACCCCGGTTCGAGCGCCCGGAATCGGTCGGCATCATCGGCGCCGGCCCCGGTGGTCTCGCCGCCGCCGAGGCGCTGCGCCGGCAGGGCTACCAGGTGCATGTCTATGACCGCTACGACCGCGTCGGCGGGCTGATGATCTATGGCATTCCCGGCTTCAAGCTGGAGAAGGACATCGTCATCCGCCGCTGGAGGCTGCTGGAGGAGCAGGGCATCGTCTTCCATCTCGGCGCCGATATCGGCGGCGCACTCTCCTTCGAAGCCCTGCGCGCCAAGCATGACAGCGTGCTGATCGCCACCGGCGTCTACAAGCCGCGCGACATCGGCGGCCCCGGCGCCGGCCTGCCCGGCATCGTGGCAGCACTCGACTACCTCACCGCCTCCAACCGCCACGGCCTGGGTGACGATGTGCCGGCCTTCGCCGACGGCACGCTAAACGCTTCCGGCAAGAACGTGGTCGTCATCGGCGGCGGCGACACGGCGATGGACTGCGTGCGCACTGCCATCCGCCAGGGTGCGAAATCGGTGAAATGCCTCTACCGCCGCGACAAGGCCAACATGCCGGGCTCGATGCGCGAGGTGAAGAACGCCGAGGAGGAAGGCATCGAATTCGTCTGGCTCGCCGCCCCCGAGGCCTTCCTCGGCGACAGCCACGTCACGGGCGTGCGCGCCACCCGCATGCATCTCGGGCTGCCGGACGCCTCAGGCCGCCAGTCGGTCGAGCCGATCGAGGGCGGGCACTTCAACCTCGAGGCCGATCTCGTGATCAAGGCGCTTGGGTTCGACCCGGAGGATCTGCCCAGGATGTTCGACGCGCCGGCGCTGACCGTCACCCGCTGGGGCACGCTGAAGGTGGACAGCCGCAGCTTCATGACCGCGCTGCCTGGCGTGTTCGCCGCCGGCGATATCGTGCGCGGGGCGTCGTTGGTCGTCTGGGCGATCAAGGACGGGCGGGACGCGGCGGCGCAGATGCATGCTTATATACGGCAGAATGCCAAAGAGGCAGTAGCCGCAGAGTAAGAAGTTCTTTTTTGAAAAAAAGAACTTTTTTTATCGGATGACGCTCTCCTCCGGAGAGTGGTCCGCTCAAGAGAATGAAAGTCTTTTTGCTGCTTTTTCTTCAGAAAAAGAAGAACTTGCTTCAAACTTAGGTGCACATCCATGTCCGAAGATTTCGTCGCCACCTGGAACGCCAACGCTGCCCTGCTGCGTGATACCTACATGCCCGAGATGGAACACGACGCCTGTGGCGTGGGCCTCGTGGCGGCGCTTGACGGCAAGCGTCGCCGCGACGTGGTCGTGGCGGGGATCGACGCACTGAAGGCCGTCTGGCACCGCGGCGCGGTCGACGCCGACGGCAAGACCGGTGACGGCGCGGGCATCCACATCGAAATCCCGCAGGACTTCTTTGCTGACGCCGTGGAACGCGGCGGCCACCGCCTGCGTCCAGGCCCGATCGGCGTGGGCCAGGTGTTCCTGCCCAAGACCGATCTCGGCGCCCAGGAGCGCTGCCGCCAGATCGTGGAAACCGAAATCCTTGCCATGGGCTATGCCACCTATGGCTGGCGACAGGTGCCGATCAATGTCGGCTGCATCGGCGAGAAGGCCAACGCGACTCGTCCCGAAATCGAACAGATCATGATCTGGAATGCCCGCGGCACCACCGAGGCCGAGTTCGAGCGCGACCTGTTCGTCATCCGCCGGCGCATCGAGAAGCAGGCCATCGCAGCCCAGGTGGCGGAACTGTATTTTTGTTCGCTGTCGTGCCGTTCGATCATCTACAAGGGCATGTTCCTGGCGCAGAGCCTGACCGAGTTTTATCCGGACCTGCTGGACGAACGCTTCGTCTCGCGGTTTGCCATCTACCACCAGCGCTACAGCACCAACACGTTCCCCACGTGGAAGCTGGCGCAGCCCTTCCGCATGCTGGCGCATAACGGCGAGATCAACACGGTTTCGGGCAACATCAACTGGATGCGCAGCCACGAAACGCGCCTGTCCTCGCCCGAACTCGATGCGTATATGGAAGACGTGAAACCGGTCATCCAGGCCGGCGGCTCCGACACGGCAACACTCGACAACGTGTTCGAGGTGCTGGTCCGCGCCGGGCGCGATGCGCCGATGACCAAGGCGCTGATGATCCCGGCCAGCATCGGCGCGGATGCGACGATGCCCAAGGCGCACCGCGATATGTTCCTCTACTGCAACGCTGTGATGGAGCCTTGGGACGGTCCGGCCGCCATCGCTGCGACCGACGGGCGCTGGGTGATCGCGGGCCTCGACCGCAACGGTCTGCGCCCGCTGCGCTATGCGATTTCCAACAACATGCTTGTTGTCGGTTCGGAGATCGGCATGGTGAAGCTCGATGAAAGCACCATCACCGAGAAGGGCCGTGTCGGCCCTGGCCAGACCATCGGTGTGGATCTGGAGGAAGCGCGCTTCTACGGGGACGACGAGCTGAAGGACGTGCTGTCCGCCCGCCAGCCCTTCGGCGAATGGGCCAGCGGCATCACGCAGATTGACGCCATCATCAAGACCGATGCGCCGGAGCCGGTGATGTTCGAGGGCGAGGCATTGCGCCGCCGTCAGCTTTCGGTCGGCACCACGATGGAGGATCTCGAAATGATCCTGCATCCGATGGTGGAGGATTCTGCCGAAGCTGTCGGATCGATGGGCGATGACACGCCGATCGCGGTGCTCAGCGAGAAGTATCGCGGCCTGCACCATTACTTCCGCCAGGCGTTCAGCCAGGTGACCAACCCGCCGATCGACAGCCTGCGCGAGACCCGGGTGATGACGCTCAAGACCCGCCTGGGCAATCTCGGCAACGTGCTCGACGAGGACAAAAGCCAGTGCAACCTGCTGCAGCTTGAAAGCCCGGTGCTCAGCAACGCCGAATTTCATGCGATGCGCGCCACGATGGGCAGCAACGCCTGTGATGTGGACTGCACCTTCCCCGTGGCCGACGGCGAGGCCGGCCTGCGCGCGGCGCTGGAACGTATCCGTATCGAAGCCGAGGAGGGCGTGCGCGCCGGCGCCACCCATATCGTGCTCAGCGACGCGAATGTGAGCCCCGATCGCGCCGCCATCCCCATGATCCTGGCGACCGCCGGCGTGCACACGCACCTGGTGAAATCGTCCTTGCGCACCTTCACCAGCCTCAATGTGCGCTCCGCCGAATGCCTCGACGTGCATTACTTCGCAGTGCTGATCGGCGTCGGTGCCACCACGGTGAACGCCTATCTCGCGCAGGAGAGCATCGCCGACCGTCATCGCCGTGGCCTGTTCGGCACCATCACGCTGAAGGCGGCGGTGCAGCGCTACAAGAAGGCAGTCGACAAGGGTTTGCTCAAGGTGATGTCCAAGATGGGCATCTCGGTGATCTCCTCGTATCGCGGTGGCTGCAATTTCGAAGCGATCGGCCTGTCCCGCGCGCTGGTGGCCGAGTTCTTCCCGGGCATGCTGAGCCGCATCTCCGGCATCGGCCTGATCGGCATCGCCCGCAAGGTGCTCGATCTGCACAGCGCCGCCTGGGACAACGATCTCGCGGCGCTGTCCGTCGGCGGCATCTACAAGCTGCGCCGCAAGGGTGAGGCGCACGCCTTCGATGGCGGCGCGATCCACATGCTGCAGGAGGCGGTGGCCTCCGACAGCTTCCAGATGTATCGCCGCTACACCGACATGGTCCGCAAGGGCCCGCCGGTGGCGCTGCGCGATCTGTTGGACTTCCGCACCGAGGGCCGCAAGGCGATCCCGGTGGAGGAGGTCGAGAGCATCACCGAAATCCGCAAGCGCCTGATTGCACCAGGCATCTCGCTTGGCGCCCTGAGCCCCGAGGCGCATGAGACGCTGTCGATTGCGATGAACCGCATCGGTGCCCGCTCAGACTCTGGCGAAGGCGGTGAGGACCCCGCCCGCGCCACCCCGCGGCCCAACGGCGACAACGCCAACTCGGCCATCAAGCAGATCGCCTCCGGCCGCTTCGGCGTCACGGCCGAGTATCTCAACGCCTGCCGTGAGATCGAGATCAAGGTCGCCCAGGGCGCCAAACCTGGCGAAGGCGGCCAGTTGCCCGGCTTCAAGGTCACCAGCCTTATCGCGAAACTGCGCCACTCCACCCCCGGCGTGACGCTGATCAGCCCGCCGCCGCATCACGACATCTACTCGATCGAGGATCTCGCCCAGCTCATCTACGACCTCAAGCAGATCAATCCGGACGCGCATGTCTGCGTGAAGCTGGTCGCCCGTTCCGGCATCGGGACCATCGCCGCCGGCGTGGCGAAGGCCAAGGCCGACGCGATCCTGATCTCCGGCCACAGCGGCGGCACCGGGGCCAGCCCGCAGACCTCGGTGAAATACGCGGGCCTGCCCTGGGAGATGGGCCTGTCCGAAGCCCACCAGGTGCTGATGCTGAACCGCCTGCGCCACACGGTGCGTCTGCGCACCGATGGCGGCATCAAGACGGGGCGCGACGTCGTCATCGCCGCCATGCTGGGTGCCGAAGAGTTCGGCATCGGAACGGCGTCGCTGGTCGCCATGGGTTGCATCATGGTGCGCCAGTGCCACTCCAACACCTGCCCCGTGGGCGTGTGCTCGCAGGACGAAAAGCTGCGGGAGAAGTTCGCCGGCACGCCGGAGAAGGTGATCAACCTGTTCAGCTTCATTGCCGAGGACGTGCGCTACATCCTCGCTTCGCTGGGGGCGCGTTCGCTTACCGAAATCATCGGCCGCACCGATCTGCTGCAGCAGGTCTCGCGCGGTTCCGAGTTCCTCGATGATCTCGATCTCAATCCGCTGCTTGTCCAGGCCGACCCCGGCGGCCATGCCCGCTACTGCACCAATGTCGGCCGCAACGAGGTGCCGGAGACGCTGGACGCGCAGATGATCGCCGACGCCACGGCGCTGTTCCAGCACGGCGAAAAGATGCAGCTGCAATACAACATTCGCAACACCCACCGCGCCATCGGCACCAAGCTGTCCAGCAAGATCGTCCGCAAATACGGCATGTTCGGCCTGCAGCCGGGCCATCTCACGGTGCGCCTGCGCGGCTCGGCCGGCCAGTCGCTCGGCGCGTTCGCGGTGCAGGGCGTGAAGCTGGAAGTCCTTGGCGATGCCAACGACTATGTGGGCAAGGGCCTTTCCGGCGCTTCGATCGTGGTGCGTCCGGCACCAAGCTCCAACCTCGTCAGCCACCAGAACACCATCATCGGCAACACCTGCCTTTATGGGGCCACCGCCGGCGAGCTGTTCGCGGCAGGGCAGGCGGGCGAGCGCTTTGCCGTCCGCAACTCCGGTGCCACGGCGGTGGTGGAAGGCTGCGGCTCCAACGGCTGTGAATACACGACCGGCGGCACGGTGGTGGTGCTGGGTGCTGTCGGCGACAATTTCGGCGCCGGCTTCACCGGTGGGCAGGCGTTCATCTACGACCCCGACGGCATGTTTCATCTGCGGACCAACCCTGAGACCATCACTTGGCAACGTGTGGAACATCCGCATTGGGCGGAGGTGCTGAAAGGTCTGGTGATGCGGCATGCCGAGGAGACCAACAGCCGCTATGCGCAGATGCTGGCGCATGACTGGGATCTCGCCCTGCCGAAGTTCTGGCAGGTGGTGCCGAAGGAATACGTGAAGTATCTGCCGGTACCGCTGACGGTGGAACCGGAAGCGTTGCGCGCCTGAAACAGGCGGAGTGCCTCCGCCCTACGAAGCCCGTAGGGCGGAGGCACTCCGCCGCATCCCGCCAAACGGCGAAGGTGCCGAGATCGAGAACCACGCGCCCATCAGCTCCGCCAGCTCGCGGACCGGCGTGTCCCGCACAATGATCGTCAACCCCAGGGCCGTCTCCGCCCCCCCGAACGGACGCGGCGGGCTGAACAGCGTGCCCACCGCCTGGATCAGCGTCGGCTGCACATCCTCGCCCAGCCGCACCAGCCCCTTGATCCGCAGCAGCCGCTCGCCGAGCTGAAACCCAAGCATATCAAGGCAACCCGCCAGATCCCGCCACGCGACATCCTGGTTCTGACGGGCAAAGAACGCCGTGATCCGCGGATGCGCCGGCCCCTCTTCCAGCACGTCTGCCGCAGCGCCGCCCGGCTCCAACGCAAGCGCGAAGGCCGCCGCCCGATCCGCGTCATCGATCACCACCGCCAGCGGATTCACCGCCCGCGCTATCCCCGCCGCCGCGGCAACCCGTTCCGGCCCGGCCAGATCCTGCCGAGTCAGCACCAGCGCCTGCGCCGCCGCCCACTGCGCCGCGGCCTCCTCGAATTCCGCCACCGCATCATGGCGCACACAGTCGAACGTGGCGACCACGCGCACACGCAGCGGCAGCGTCGGCCGCAGCTGCAGTCCGCGCAAGATCGCCCCCGGTTTGGAAAGCCCGCTCGTTTCCAGAACGATCCGCGACGGCCGCATTTCCAGCGAGGCCAGCAGGTCCTCGATCGTGAACGTCAGGTCCCCGCCGGCGACACAGCACACACAGCCATTGCTGAGCATGGTGATCGGTGGCCGGTCACGCCCCTCGGCCAGCAGCGCCCCATCGAGCCCCACTTCGCCGGCCTCGTTGACGATGACCGCCGTGCCGAACCCTGCCGGTGAATCAAGGAACGCCTTCAGCAGCGTGGTCTTGCCGCTGCCGAGAAACCCGGTCAGCACGCAGAGATCGAGGGCCTCCATCACGGTCGCTCGGATGGATCGTCCTCGTAACTCCTCACCACCATCTCCCGTACATCGGCGAGCAGGTCTTCCACGTCATAGACCACGCCGCCCTTCACCGTGTATCGCAGCGCGCGCTGCCAGTACGGGGTGTTGGTCGTGTCATCCAACCGCAGCGCGCCGGTGCCGTACAGCATCTTGAAATCGGTCAGGGGATTGTAGTCGTGCACCAGAATGTCGGCGCGCTTGCCGACCTCCAGGCTGCCGGCTTCCTCGTCGATCCCCAGCAGCTTCGCGCCCTCGATGGTCGCTGACCGCAGCACTTCCAGCGGATGGAATCCGGCCTCCTGCAGCATCTCCAGCTCGCGAATATAGCCGAAGCCGAAGATCTGGTAGATGAATCCGGAATCGCTGCCGGTGCAGACCCGCCCGCCGCGGTTCTTGTATTCGTTGATGAACTGCATCCAGATCCGGTAGTTCTGCTTCCACTCGATCTCGTTGGTCGTGCTCCATGCCGCCCAATACGAGCCATGGCCGCCCCGCTGTGGCTGGAAGTATTTCCACAGGGATTTCCAGGCGTAGTCGTGATGCCAGTCCGCCTTGCGTGCCCGCATCAGGTCGCGGTTGGCGTCATAGATGCCAAAGGTCGGCACGAAGGTGAAATCGAGTTCCAGGAACGCGTCCATCACGTCGCGCCACTTGGGGCTGCCCGGTTGGGCACCCTGGGCGAAGGTCTGGCCGGCATAGGCGAAGCGGAAATATTCATCGTTGTAGTCGTAGTCCAGCGGATATTTCTGGATCACCTGGTCCTCGAACAGCGCCTCCGGCAGGCCATAGTAATGCTCGGCACTGGTCAGTCCCCATTTCGCCGAGGTCAGCGCGTTCATCCGCGTCACCGCCATCTGCGCATGGTGGCAGCCGCTGCGCAGGCCGAGCTTGCGGCATTCATCCAGCGCCGCCTCCATGATCGCCGGCGGCGCGCCAAAGAACTTGATGCCGTCGGCACCGTTTGCTTTCACCCGCCGCAGCCAGTCGCGGCCCTGCTCGGGCGTGTGGATCGTCTTGAGCATGTCGTTGACGGCGGGGAAATACGCGTGCGCCACAATATAAGGAGCCGCGATCTGATGGTCCGCCGAGCGCTGCTTCTGCCGCAGCGTCCAGGCCAGGCCGTTCATCGAGCCCATCTCCCGCACCGTGGTCACGCCATGCGCCAGCCACAGCTTGTAGACATAGTCCACCGGCGGCACCCAGCCGTTGACGGCGTGATACGGCACGCCGGCATGGGCATGACAGTCGATGAACCCCGGTGTCACCCACTTGCCGTGGCAGTCGATCTCGTGGTCGCCGGCAGCAGGGCGCATGCTCTCCTTGATCGGCCGCTTTGCCGCGCCGACCTTGCGCATCTCCGCAATGCGCCCGTGCTCCACCACGATATCGACCGGCCCGATCGGCGGTGCGCCAGTGCCGTCGATGACCGTGGCGCCGCGCAGCACCAGTCGATGGAACGGTCCGGCGCCACGATCGCGCGTGGTGGCCTCCCTCACCGGCGGCATGCCCAGCGCGCCGCGCGAAAGCGGCAGTTCCTCGCCAGCCTCTGCTTCGAACTCCGATCCGCTCATGCGACGGCCTCCCCTTTGGGGATTAGGATGCGGAATTGTGGGACGTGGGTCCATCCCCCCAGATCGGGTTGTCGGGAAGCAAGAACTTCTTTTCTGAAGAAAAGAAGCAAAAGACTTTTTTCACTTGAGCAAGCCACTCTCCGGAGGAGGGTGATTGCCGAATTTTAAGAGCAATGGCTTTCCTGCCCGCCCTCACGCAGCCCGATAGCTCGGCGTATCGAACATCGTCCAGCGTGGCCCGCTGTTGAGTTGCTCGATGCCGCGGCTGGTGACCGACATCAGCATGCCGCCATCATACAGCGGCACCAGGTCCTCGATGCAGCCGATCAACTCGAGATGACGCAGCGCCACCCAAAGCCCCTGCGAATCCGCCACAATGCCGGAACGGCGCAGCGCCGCCGTCAGGTCCGCCTGGCGCCGCTTGCTGCGCACGGCCATGGTGGCCAGCGCGCTGAGCAGCCGGGTGGCAAGCTGTTCCTCCGGCGAGGGCATGTCGGCATCAATCTCGCCGTCCTCGGGCGCCATCAGGTCCATGGCCTGGTCCGTGCCGAACACCCTCACGTCGGCAACATCCTGATAAAGCCCATGATCGGCACCGCGATCGGCCTCGAGATAGTCGGTTCGCATGGCAGCAGATCCCCTGTTGTTTCGCCACGGCGATCGCCCGGAAGGCTGCACCGCAACACGTTAATTGACTGCAACGGGATCACAATGCGGTCATATGCGGCGGCGAGAACAGTCCGGAAAGATACTTAAAACGGGGTTAAATCGCGTTTACCAGCGTGAAGCGGACAATGACGGAGTATGATTGCAATCACGATCTTTGACGCTACTGCAGTGCAGCAGGCTCGTTTCATACAATAAACCGGATACCACCCCGCTTTGGCGCGGGCTGGTATCGCGCGCCGGGCTGGCCGGCGGCGGTGCTGCGAACAAAGACTCATGCCGATCCACGTTGACCCATGCTTCATGGCTCAAACGTCAGGCGGGGTGGCATGACATGGCAGGTCACGCCGCGCCGCCAGGCCCGACATCAGCCGATATCGCGATCCGCACTACCTCGGCCAGGCTGCGGCAGCCCAGCTTTTCCATCAGGTTGGCGCGATGGATCTCCACCGTGCGGGGGCTGATCCCCAGCTCATGCGCGATCACCTTGTTCGGCATCCCCGCCACGAGGCGCTGCAGCACCTCGCGCTCCCGCGGCGTCAGCCCGGCCACGCGGCTGCGCGCCTGTTCGCCTGCGGCCAGGTTCAGCCGCGAATCCGCGATCTGGCGCAGGCCGGCGTTCACCGCGCGCAGCAGATCCTCTTCCGAGTAGGGTTTCTCGATGAAGTCCACCGCGCCGGACTTCATCGCCCGCACCGCGAGCCCGACATCGGCATGGCCGGTCACGATCACCACCGGCAGCCGACAGTCGCGGCGGGTCAGTTCTTCCTGCAGCTCCAGCCCGTTGATGCCGGGCATGCGGATATCCACCACCAGGCAGCCCGGCCGCAGCACGGCCAGCTTGTCCAGCAGCTCCTCGCCGCTGGCATGGGTTTCGGTGGCGATGCTGAACGAAGCGAGCAGCAGCGCCAGCGAGCGGCGCACCGCCTCATCGTCATCGACGATATGCACGATAAGGTCGGCATGCCCGGTGCCCGGGTCCTGCAGGATCGGGTCCTGGTCGTAGGGAGCAGGTGTCATGGCGGCGATCCTGATGATGAGCCGGTGTTGGCTGCGGGCTGCGGGCTGCAGGCCGGGCGACGGCGCCGGGGGCAGGCTGAGGCGGAACCGCTGGCCGCCGCCCGCGACGGCCTCGGCGGCCAGGCTGCCGCCATGGCCTTCGGCGATGGTGTGGCAGATGGTCAGGCCGATGCCCATCCCGGCCGACTTGGTGCTGACAAAGGGCTGGAACAGCCGCTCGGCGATCTCCGGATCGATCCCTGGCCCGTTGTCGATCACGTCGATCGCGGTCCCTTCGGCCGGCCGCATGCTGGTCGCGATGCGGATCACGCCCTCGCCGGCCCTGCCGATATCGCAGGCCGCGATGGCCTCGGCGGCGTTGCGGATGAGGTTGAGCAGCACCTGCTGGATCTGCGTGCGATCGACCAGCACGGTCGCGGCATGCGTGCCAGGCTCCAGCTGCAGGTCGATGCCGCGGATCAGCCCGTCGGCACGGGCAAGATCGACGACGCTGCGCAGCAGATCACCCATATCCTCCGGCTGCAGCTCGGCCTCGCCGCGGCCGACGAAGTCGCGCAGCCGCCGCACGATGGCGCCGGCCCGCAGCAGCTGCTGCGCCGCGTCCGACACCGCGCCACGGGCGGCGCCGAGATCGGCACGGGTGGTGACGTCGCGATCGAGCAGCCGGGCCGAGGCGTTGAGATAGTTGGTGGCCGCGGCGAGCGGCTGGTTCAGCTCGTGCGCCAGGCCGCTGGCCATGGCGCCCATGGCGCTGAGGCGCGTGGTGCGCAGCAGATCGGCCTGCATGCTGCGCAGCCGGATGCCCGCGGCGCGCTGTTCGGTCACATCGCGGCTGACCGTCACCACGCCCACGATGCGCCCCTCGGCGTTGCGCCACGGCGTGATCGTCACCCACAGCCAGCGCGCCACGTGCGGCTGGTTCGGCCAGTCGACGCCCAACTCGTAGCTCGTCATGCGGCCGCTGGCGAGCACAGCCCGGTCTGCCTGCTCCATCCGCTGGGCCACCGGCTCGGGGTACAGATCGACGGCGCAGCGGCCTAGCACCTGCCATTCCTCCAGCGGTTCCGGCCAGGTCATCAAAGCTGCGCGGTTGATCAGCATGAAACGCAGATCGAGGTCCTTCACCGAGATGCATTCGGCGGTGGCGTTCAGCACGGAATCCAGCAGGTCGTGACTGGTCCGGGCTTCGCGCAGCGCCAACCGCTCGGCGGCGAGGCGGCGGCGGAGCAAGGCGCCCGCATGGACCAGCCCCAGGCGCAGCGCCTCGAACTCGGCGGTCTGCGAGACCGCCTGGCGGTCCGGTTCCAGGTCGGAGGTGCGGGCCAGCGAACCGGCGTAATCGGCCAGCGATCCCAGCGGTCGCGCGAGCCTTCCGCCGAGCATGCCTGCCACCGCGAGCCCAGCGGCCACCGCCAGGAACGCTGCGGCGCCGATCGCCGCCATGAGCTGTGGGTCGAACGACGCGGCCTCGCCGGGCGGGCGTGTCAGTACCACCTGCCAGCCCGCGGCGTGAGCCAGGCCCGCCCGTGCCTGCAGGTCGGCCGGGTGGCCGTTCCGCACCAGCGAGAAGGCCAGGCCGCTGTCACCCTGGTCGTTCCGCGCCGAGGCCACCACCTGGGTTCGTTCATCGACCAGCCAGGCCTGATCATCCCGGGTCTGTCTGGCCAGGACTGAAGCGAAGAAGCCGGGGGTGAGTGCGACATCGAGCACCGAGACGACATGATCGCCCTGCAGGATCGGCTGCAGCAGGTGCACCCGCGGTTCGATCGAGCCGGTATCCGACAGCAATCCTGAAAGGGTTGGCCGCTGCTGGCCGATCGCCTTCGCCATGGCCTCGCGCGCCGGCGGGAGCGAGACCGGCGCGCGCAGCTGCACGGTGACCGCGCCGTCGCGGTTGCGCAGGCTCGCCTGGAGTGTCTGGACCAGGCCGGTGTTCCTTGAGGCGTCGCCCTGGGACAGCGCCGCCCCGGTCATCGCGACGGTGGACTCGAGCCCCGCCAGTTCCATATCGAGGATCCCGGCGAGCGCGCGCACATCAGTCGAGAGTTGTTCGATCGCCTGGCGTCGGCTCGGGCCCTGGCTGCCGATCCAGGCTTCCGTGCCGGCCGTTGCCAGCAACGGCAGCATGGCGGCGGCCGCGATGGCAATGGTCTGGCGTCGCAGGCTCCACCGGCCGCGCAGGCTGATCCGGGAAGCCGGGGAGGAGGCAAGGGCGACGCGCGCGCCTGTGGCGGCCTGGATCAACGGCCTGATTCCGGACCACCGTCGCTGCAACTCGGCATCGGCACGTTCCATTAACCGGACGTTCATACAGATGGTGGACGATCACCCTTGTGTTCTGCCCCGTCGATCCGTCGTCTTTCGCGACGGACTGGTGGGACGCGCAGGCCACTGAAATCAGGGTGCCAGTTTCTCGAAACAGCTGTTCGCGCGCCAGAGCGAACTTCGGTTTCGCGAGCGTAGCGCACAATTCCATTGGGCCCGGATACGCAATTTCACGGAGGTCGAACCCGTGGTCTGCGACGGAACCGGGCATGATGCGTTGCAAAATGCGACTGGGGCTCGGTACGCCCCTTGCTGTCCCTCTCCATCACTGTGCTGGCCCAATGATACGGCGCGGTCTTGTTCCACCATCAGGAGTTCTCCCATGCGTGATGCCGCCGACACCCAGAAGAAGCGCGCCTCGCTGTGGTCGCGTTTCGCCGACATCCAGACTATGCTTGGCATCGCTCTGCTGCTGACCCTTTGGGTGGTGCTGCAGTAAGCCGCTGCCACGAACCGCACGCCGTTTCTGGCCCGGAGCCGACCGGGCCAGACGCCTTTCGCTGACCCGACTGAAGCACATGTCTGTGCTGCAGTGCCGGATGACGCGATGTGGGATCAGTGACTGTGCTTAGATGCGCTGAAGCGTCAGGGTCGTTCCTGACCTCAGACACCGGCAGGCCCGCATGGACGCAGTTCCCCACACCGATCTCGAGTCGGACCACGCGATTTCGGCCGAGATCGATGCCCCGCCGAATTTCACCCACCAGCAGGTCCGCCAGGTGGTGTTCGGCATTCTGCTGTGCATCCTCCTGGCGGCCATCGACCAGACCGTGGTCGTGCCCGCGGTGCCGTCGATTGCCGCCGATCTGAACGGTTTTGACCATCTGTCCTGGATCGTCTCGGCCTATTTGCTGACCTCGACCGCGGCCACGCCGATCTACGGCAAGCTCTCCGATATCTATGGCCGGCGTGCCCTGCTGCTGCCGGCCATTGTGATCTTCGTCATCGCCTCCATGCTGTGTGGCTTTTCGCAGACGCTGGTCCAGCTCATCCTGTCGCGCGCCCTGCAGGGTCTGGGCGGGGCAGGGCTCATGGCGATGGCCCAGGCCGCGATCGCCGACGTGGTGAGCCCCCGCGAACGTGGACGCTACCAGGGCTACATGGCCGGCACCTGGGGTGTGGCGAGCGTGGCCGGGCCCATCCTGGGGGGCTGGATGACCGACGATCTGTCCTGGCGCTGGATCTTCTGGGTCAACCTGCCGATCGGCATCGGCGCCTATCTGCTGTCGAGTTCGGCCCTGAAGCTGTTGAAGGTGCGCCGCCAGCCCAGCCGGATCGACTATCTCGGCGCGGCCCTGCTGTCGGCGGTGGTGACGATCGGCCTGCTGGTGATGAGCTGGGGCGGCAGCGCCTATGCCTGGACCTCGCCCACCATCCTGGGACTCGGTGCGGGGCTGCTGGTGCTGCTGGGCGTGCTGATGGGGCAGGAGAAACGCGTCGATTATCCGATGCTGCCGCCGCGGCTGTTCGCCAATGCGGTGTTCACCCGCGGCGTGATCATCGCCTCGCTGATGGCCGGCGGCATGTTTGGCGCCACCTTCCTGCTGCCGCTGTTCTTCCAGCTGATCCGCGGCGCCGACGCCTCGCTGTCGGGCACGCTGATCGTGCCTTATCTCGCGGCCAACTGCCTCGGCGCGTTCACCTCAGGCCAGATCGCCCGCAAGCTGGGCCGAGCGAAGGTCATCATCCAGGCCGGACTGCTGGCTTCCATGGCCGGCTTCGCGCTGCTGGCGACGCTCGGGCCGCAGACACCGCAGATCCTGTCGGTGAGTTACATGCTGCTGGTGGGTCTTGGCATCGGCGTGTGCATGCCCTCGACATTGGTTGTGGTGCAGAACGCAGCGGAGCGGCGGGACGTCGGCACGGCCACCGGCGCCTTGCTGTTCCTCCGCTCGATGGGCGGCGCCATGGGCAGCACGCTGGTGGGCGCGGTGCTGGCCGGACAGTTTGCCGCGGGGATCGCGGCAAAGGGGATCACGACGGCGGTCGATCTCGGCGCGCTGCGCGGCGGCGAGGGGGCACGGATCACGCTGCCGCCCGAGGTGCAGGCCGCGGCGCAGGATGCGCTGGCAGGCGCGTTCCATATGGCGTTTGGCGCCTGCACGCTGGTGATGGTCGCGGCGTTCGTGGCCTGCTGGGGGCTGCGGGATCTGCCGTTGCGGGGACGGTAGAACGAAGCCGAAGTCCTCCTTGTCCTAATCGAAATCGATTAGCCTTATTTTACGATTTCGATCTCAGGCTCCTTTGTTGCATTGGTCTGGCTGACAATTTCCACGCCCTTCAGCGAAGGCTTGCCGAGTTCGAACAGCCGCTTCGCAGTAATTGCTCACCCCACCTCTGCTCGCGCGTCGCGTGGTGACGTGGCTGCCAGCACGTGACGAATATCACCGAGGACGGAGCGGCCATTGGCCTTTGCGGTGCTGACCACGGAGCGGAAGGCGGCGTAGGTTTGCGCACCCCATTCGGAGCGAAAGCCGTTGGTCACCTTGCGGAAGATCACGCTGGGCCGCAGCGCACGCTCGCAGACATTGTTCGTGGCCGATACGGCGCG
>JBBILI010000013.1:0-130446 GCA_037445025.1 Rhodospirillales bacterium | reverse complement strand
CGGCACACGCTCAACCGCAGCCACTATGAAATGAGCCATGTCGTCCTGAGGCAGCCACTCCTTCAGGTCCGGCGGCAGAAGGAACGCTTGATCACGGTTGAACGGAATGAAGGTCGTCATCCACAGATTTTAGCGGTTTGCTGGAAAATTGGGTACCCCAATCCGACAGGCTGCTAGAGCAATATGGCTTCAGGTGGACTCACCGTGCCATAAAATTGCTCGTGAAAACAAAGAGCAAGGGCGGAGCGGCATCGCCTATCAGATGCCACCCCGCTCGAGAGAACACCTGTTCGATCGGGTTCAGATCAGGGGAGTATTTTGGCAACAGTAACAGCTTACCGCCTCCTTGGCGTATCGCACCGCGGATTGCCTGGCCTTTGTGATGGCCAAGCTTGTGCATCCCAACGCGGTCGCCTGACCCATCCCACCGTGCACAACAGGGCCGACCACGCGCTCGCGCAAATCTCTCGAACACGATCCTGCCATCGATGCTGGCCTCCGCCCGGCCAGCATCTTGGATCAGATTTCGGCCTGCGTCGGGTATTCCCGATCCAGGATCATTTCATCCCGCTCTCACGGTTGAGCGGACCTCTCTCCGGAGGGGAGCGTCAGCCGACAGAAAGTTTTTTGGTTCTTTTTTTCAAAAAAGAACTTCTCTTATACTGCCGCTATATGCCTGAACATCACCTTCTTGGCTTCCTCGTCAAACTCCGTCTTGAACGCATGCCGGTCTTTCAGCGCCAGCGCGCGGGCTGCTGCGGGGCGGGCGCTGATCTCATCGAACAGGCGCTTCAGATTGGGCAGACCGGCCCAGGCGTCGTCACCGATCACGAACGGCACCATCCGGGTCCAGCCCCACAGCGCCATGTCGACGATCGTGTAGCTGTCGCCCAGCATATAGGTGTTGGTGGCGAGATGGGCATCGAGAATGCCGTAGTGCCGCTTGGCCTCGAACAGATAGCGGGTGACGGCGTAGTCCTTCGGCTCCGGCGCAAAGTGCCGGAAATGCACGGCCTGGCCGGAATACGGGCCGACGCCCGAGGCGATGAACATCAGCCAGGACAGCAGCTGCCCGCGCGCCGGCAGCGTGCTCGCCGGCATGAACTGGCCGGTCTTCTCGCCGAGATAGAGCAGGATGGCGTTGCTGTCGAACACCACGGCATCGCCATCGACGATGACGGGCACCTTGTTGTTGGGGTTCAGCCTGGTGAACTCCGGCGCGAACTGCTCGCCCTTGCGGGTGTCCACCGGGATGGCCTCGTAAGGCATGCCCGCCTCTTCGAGGAACAAAGCGACCTTCATCGGGTTCGGTGCCAGGCTGTAATAGAACTTCAGCATGTTGAGCCTCCTTGGGACGTGACGATCGATCGGTGATCTACCATGGCCCGGGCCCGCCGGGCCATCTCCCCCGGTTGCCCTGGGATGCCAGATCGGGTCAGCATACGTCTTCCCGAACAAAGGTGACGTGACGATGAGCTGGCCCCAGGCAACAGGCGAATTCAGCCTTGGCGACTATGTGGTGCAATCCGGCGAGGTGATCCGCGACGCGAAGCTGGTGTGGAAGTCGCACGGCACGCTCTCGGCGGCGCGCGACAACGTGGTCGTGTATCCCTGCAGCTACGGCGCCCAGCACGCCGATCTGGAATGGCTGATCGGACCGGACGGGATTCTGGATCCGACGAAGTTCTTTATCGTCATCATCGACATGTTCTCCAACGGATTGTCGTCGAGTGCCGCAGATATCACCGATTTCCCGGCCGTGGTGACGATGTGGGACAATGTGCAGGCGCAGTACCGGCTGCTGAACACGCTGTTCGATATCGAGCGGGTGCACGCGGTGTATGGGTTCTCGATGGGCGCGGGGCAGGCCTATCACTGGGCGGCGGCCTTCCCCGACAAGGTGGACCATGCCTTCGTGGTATGCGGCAGCGCGCGGACGGCGGTGCACAACAAGGTGTTCCTCTCCAGCCTGATGCGCACGCTGGAAGCAGCCCCGGAACATATCGGCGGCGGCCGCTTCTCGGCCGAGCCGCGCGCGGCGTTTCGTGCGTTTGCCCATATCTATGCCGGCTGGGCGCTGAGCCAGGATTTCTACCGCGCCAATCTGCACATCACCGCGCTCGGCGCGCCGGACCTGGAGACCTTCCTCAAGACCGACTGGGAGGACCGCTACCTCAACAAGCGGGCGGCGAATTCCTATGCCCAGCTGGTCACCTGGTACACCGCCGATATCAGCGCCAACCCGCTCTACAACGGCGATCTGGAGAAGGCGCTCGGTGCCATCCAGGCCCGCGTGATGCTGCTGCCGAGCACGACGGACCTGTATTTCCGCGTGGCCGACAACGAAGCTGAGCTGCCGTTCCTCCGGCACGGTGAACTGCGCCCGATCGAGAGCATCTGGGGCCATCGCGCCGGCAGCCCCGCGGTGATCCCGGCCGACAAGGCCTTCCTGAAAGCGGCCGTGCGCGGCTGGATCGGCTGAACCGCAGCCTCCGGCGGCCCGAACGGGTCGCCGGATTTCTATTGACACCTGACCACCGATTTAATTAATTCACATTGAATTAAGAAAAAATCGGGGGAGGGACATCAGGTGTCACAGGCGCGGTCCTTGGTCGGCCAGGGGTCCAATTCGTCGCTGGTCGGCGACTACAACGCCCGTGTCATCCTCACCGCGCTGCGGCGCGCCGGCCATGCCTCGAAGGCCGATCTGTCGCGCCTGGTCGGCCTCACCCAGAACGCCACCGGCCTGATCGTGCGCAGGCTGGAACAGGCCGGCCTCATCCGCAGCGCCGGCAAGCGGCACGGCGAGCGCGGCCAGCCCGCCACCATTCTGGAACTCAACCCTGACGGCGCGTTCTCCATCGGCGTGCGCATCGACCGCACGATGCTGCAGACCGTGCTGGTGGATCTGCACGGCCGGATCATCGACCGCGACACGCTGGAGACCTTGCCTGAGCCGGAGGCGGCGATGACGCATCTCTCGGCGGAGATCGCCCGCATGATGCGGCTGCTGTCGCCGGAGGCACGGACGCGGCTGACCGGCATCGGCGTGGCCACGCCGTATGATCTCGACAGCTGGCTGCGCGAGTTGAACCTGCCGGAGGCGCGGTTTCGCCGCTGGGGCGGGTTCGATGTGGTGGGTGCGCTGGCCCGGGCCACGGGGCTCAACGTCACGCTGGAGAATGACGGCAGTGCCGCCTCCATCGGCGAGCTGATCTATGGCCGGGGCCGCGAGATCGCTGATTTTCTCTACGTGTTCATCGGCCCCGCGCTGGGCGGTGGCGTGGTGCTGGGGGGTGACTATTTCCGCGGCGCCCGGCGCAATGCCGGCGATCTCGGCGTGATTCCGGTGGGGCCGTCGCGACTCGATTCGGCACCGCCCGCGCCGGCCGGCACCATTCTGCTGGCCCGTGCCTCGCTGAGCGCATTGACACGCCATCTGCGCCACCACGGCGCGCCCAAGCCCGAGACCTTCGTCTCCGCCACCACCATCGCGTCCCACCAGGCGCTGTTCGATGCCTGGGCCGAGGACGCGGCTGACGCGATGAGCCTGCCGGTGCTGACGGCGGCCCATCTGCTCGATGTCGGCCATGTCGTGATTGCGGGCGATCTGCCGACACCGGCGCTCGAGAATGTCGCGGGCCGGCTGACCCGGCTTATGCACGCCATCGTGGCCGAGCGCCGGCACGCGCCGGTGGTGCTGGCAGGGCAGGTCGGGCCATGGGCCGCCTCGGTGGGGGCGGCCAGCCTGCCGCTGCATGACAGCTTCAGCCCCACACGGGATCACCTGACCGGCCAACCCATCGACCCCCAGGAGGCACGCGCATGAGCACCGCCCCGATTCTGGAAATGCAAGGCATCTCCAAGACCTTCGGCGCCAACCGCGCGCTGAAGGATGTCTCGCTTGCGGTCCGACCCGGTGAGATCCATGCGCTGATGGGCGAGAACGGCGCCGGCAAATCCACCCTGATGAAGATCCTGTCAGGCGCCTACCAGGCCGATCCCGGCGGGCAGATCCGCATTGACGGCAGCCCGGTGGTGATCGACGGCCCGCTGGCCGCGCGCGAGCTGGGCGTCTCGGTGATCTACCAGGAGCTGACCCTGGCGCCGAACCTTTCGGTGGGGGAGAACATTTTTCTCGGCACCGAGAAGCGGCGCGGCGCGCTGATCGATCGTGCCGGTATTGCATCGGTCAGCAACGCGCTGCTGCAGCGCCTGGGTGTCGGCTTCACCGCGGGCACGCTGGTCAACACGCTGTCGATGGCCGAGCGGCAGATGGTGGAGATCGCCCGCGCGCTGAACGCGAAAAGCCGCATTCTGGTGATGGACGAGCCGACGACGTCGCTGTCCACGCGGGAGACGGAGAAGCTGTTCGCGCTCATCCGCAGGCTGCGCGATGACGGGCTCGCCATCATCTATATCAGCCACCGCATGGGCGAGATCTACGAACTTGCCGATTGCGTCAGCGTGCTGCGCGACGGCGCCGCGGTCGGCACGATCGGTCGGGCCGAGCTCTCCGCCGAGACGCTGGTGCGCATGATGGTCGGGCGCGACCTCGCCAGCTTCTACAAGAAGGAGCACACCGCCGGGCGCGGCGGCGTGATATTCTCCGTGCGCGGTATGACCGATGGGCGGCGGGTGCAGCCCTGCGGGCTCGACCTGCATGAGGGTGAGGTGCTGGGCATCGCCGGCCTGGTCGGCGCCGGGCGCACCGAGTTCGCGCGGCTGATCTACGGGGCGGATCGCTGCAGCGGCGGCACGGTGACACTGGATGGCCGGACGCTCGCCATCCGCACGCCGCGCGACGCCATCTCCGCCGGCATCGTCTACCTCACCGAGGACCGCAAGCGCCTCGGCCTGTTCCTCGACATGACGGTGCGTGAGAACATCAATCTCGGCGTCATCGAGCTCGATGCCATGCGGGGCGGCCTGCTGAACTTTCCCGCTGCCGCCCGGCGCGCCGCCGAAGCCATCACCACGCTGGGCATCCGTGTCGCGGCCGACATGATCAACGTGGGCGCGCTGTCCGGTGGCAACCAGCAGAAGGTGCTGCTGGCGCGTCTGCTGGAGACGAAGCCGCGGGTGCTGATCCTCGACGAGCCGACGCGGGGCGTGGATATCGGCGCCAAGTCCGAGATCTACCGGCTGATCGACAGCCTGGCACGGGCGCGGGTGGGCGTGATCGTGATTTCGTCGGATCTGCCCGAGATCGTCGGCATCTGCGACCGGGTGCTGGTGATGCGCGAAGGTCGTATCGCCGGCGAGGTCGGCGGCGACGGCCGCCCGGTCGTGCAGGAGGACATCATCGCCATCGCCACCGGCGCGAACCAGACGAACGCCGCGTAAAGCGGCGCAGGGAGGACCACCATGTCTGACACATCCAAGGCCGCCCGCCGCAAACTTGCCATCGGCACCGCCATTCAGGTGGCGGGCATGCTGCCGATCCTGCTGCTGCTGGGCGTGATGTTCCAGCTGCTGAGCGGCTACGTGGAAAGCGGCGGCATTGCCGGCGCCTGGGCCGAAGGCCGGTTCATGAGCTGGCAGAACCTGTCCATCGTTCTGCAGCAGGCCTCGATCAACACCGTGCTGGCGGCGGGGATGACGGTAGTGATCCTCACCGGCGGCATCGACCTTTCGGTAGGTTCCATCCTCGCGGCGAGTGCCATGGTCGCGGTGATCGGATCGAAGCTGCAAGGTCTTGGCCTGCTGGGGATACCCGCCGCCCTGCTCACCGGCATGGCCTTCGGTCTGGTCAACGGCGCGCTCATTGCATTTATGAAATTGCCGCCGTTCATCGTCACGCTGGGCTCGCTCACCGCCGTGCGCGGCATCGCCCGGCTGATCGGCAACGACACCACGGTGTTCAACCCCGAACTGCCGTTTGCCTTCATCGGCAACGGCACGCTGCTGGGCCTGCCCTGGCTGGTGGTGATCGCGCTGGCGGTGGTGGTGATCACCTGGTTCCTGCTGCGCCGCACCGTGCTGGGCGTGCACATCTACGCCACCGGCGGCAACCCTGACGCCTCGCGCCTCTCCGGCATCAAGGTGTGGGCGGTGCTGCTGTTTGTCTATGCGCTGTCCGGCCTGTATGCCGGGCTTGGCGGGGTGATGTCGGCGGCACGACTGTATGCCGCCAACGGGCTGCAGCTTGGCCAGTCCTATGAGCTGGACGCCATCGCCGCCGTCATTCTCGGCGGCACCAGCTTTGTCGGCGGTATCGGCTCGATCTGGGGCACGCTGATCGGCGCGCTGATCATTGCGGTGCTGGGCAACGGGCTGATCCTCGTGGGGGTCTCCGACATCTGGCAGTACATCATCAAAGGTCTGGTCATCATCGGCGCCGTGGCGCTGGACCGTTACCGCATCCAAGGTTCGGCACGAACCTGAAAGGATCGGCGTCGGGTTGATGGTCGCACCGGCGCCGCAACGCTTCGACCGCAGCAACAATGAGGAAACACCCATGCGCAAACTGCTTCTCGCCGCCACCGCGGCGCTCGCTCTCGGCACCGGCGCCGCCCAGGCGAAGGAATTGAAGTCGATCGGCATTTCGCTCGGCTCGCTCGGCAATCCGTTCTTCATCGCGCTCTCCAAGGGCGCCGAGGCCGAGGCGAAGAAGACCAACCCCAACGTGAAGGTGCTCACTGTGGGGTTCGACTATGATCTGGGCAAGCAGTTCACCCAGATCGACAATTTCATCGCCGCCGGTGTGGACATGATCCTGCTGAACCCCGGCGACGTGAACGCGCTCGAGCCTGCCATCAAGAAGGCGCAGGCGGCGGGCATTCTCGTTGTGGCCGTCGACACCGCCGCCAAGGGGGCTGACTTCACCGTCACCACCGACAACGTGCAGGCAGGTGCCATCTCGTGCCAGTTCATCGTCGACAAGCTGAAGGGCAAGGGGGACGTGA
The DNA here is from genome assembly GCA_037445025.1 of Rhodospirillales bacterium. GTDB lineage: Bacteria > Pseudomonadota > Alphaproteobacteria > Acetobacterales > Acetobacteraceae > CAIQQQ01. The sequence continues at coordinate 123,538 of JBBILI010000013.1, read as the reverse complement.
TCATTCAGAACGGCCCGCAGGTCTCCTCGGTGGTGGACCGGGTGAACGGCTGCAAGTCGGTGTTCGCGAAGGCGCCGGGGATCAAGGTGCTGTCCAGCGATCAGGACGCCAAGGGTTCGCGTGATGGCGGGTTGAACGTGATGCAGAGCCATCTGGTGCGGTTTCCGAAGATCGATGCGGTGTTCACCATCAATGACCCGCAGGCGATCGGCACGGAGCTTGCCGAGCAGCAGCTGCACCGCACGGGCATCATGATCACCTCGGTGGATGGCGCGCCGGACATCGAGGCGGCGCTGAAGGATCCGAAGAGTGCCGATATCCAGGCCTCTGCCAGCCAGGATCCGTACGCGATGGCCGCCCTGGCGGTGAAGCTCGGCGTGGAAGCGCTGGCCGGCAAGAAGCCGGAGAAGAGTGTGATTCTGCTGCCTTCGGTGCTGGTGACGCGCGACAACGTCAACAGCTACAAGGGCTGGTCGGCCGTCCGCTAAGGCGTGAGCAAACGGATGAAAGTTTTTTGGTTCTTTTTTTCAAAAAAGAACTTCTTTCTTTGAAAAGAAAGAAGCAAAGAAACTTTCATCCGTTTGCAGGAGGCGCATCGTGGTTGCATCGCGTATTGCCCAGATCACCCAGGCGATCGTTCGCAGGAGCGATGCCAGCCGGAAGGCCTATATCGAACGCATCGATGCGGCGGCTGAAGCGGGCCCACGGCGCGGCGCGCATGCCTGCGGCAATATCGCGCACGCCTTCGCGGCGAGCCAGACTGTCGACAAGGCCCGCCAGCACGGCGAGACGGTGCCCAACCTCGCCATCGTCACCGCCTATAACGACATGCTCTCGGCGCATCAGCCCTACGAGACCTATCCCGCCCTGATCCGCGAGGCCGCCCGCGCGGCCGGCGGCACGGCGCAGGTCGCGGGTGGGGTGCCCGCCATGTGCGACGGCGTCACCCAGGGCCGCCCGGGCATGGAGCTGTCGCTGTTCTCGCGCGACGTCATCGCCATGGCGACCGGTGTCGCGCTGTCGCACGACATGTTCGATGCCGCCGTCTATCTCGGCATCTGCGACAAGATCGTGCCGGGCCTGGTGATCGGGGCACTGGCGTTCGGCCATCTGCCGGCGGTGTTCATTCCGGCGGGGCCGATGACCTCCGGCATCACCAACGACGAGAAGGCGCGCATTCGCAATCTCTATGCCGAGGGCAAGATCGGCCGGGCGGAGCTGCTGGAATCCGAATCACGTTCGTATCATGGCCCGGGCACCTGCACCTTCTACGGCACGGCGAATTCCAACCAGATGCTGATGGAGGTGATGGGCCTGCATCTGCCCGGGGCCGCCTTCGTCAATCCCGGCACCAGGCTGCGCGAGGAGCTGACCAAGGCCGCGGTGAAGCAGGCGCTGTCGATCACCGCACTCGGCAACCGCTTCACCCCCGTCGGCCGCATGCTCGACGAGCGGGCCTTTGTGAACGCGATCGTGGCCCTGCACGCCACCGGCGGCTCGACCAACCACGCGATCCATCTGCTCGCCATGGCCCGCGCCGGCGGCATCATCCTCACCTGGGACGACATCTCCGACCTCTCAGAAGCGGTGCCGCTGCTGGCGCGCGTCTATCCGAATGGGGCGGCCGATGTGAACCGGTTCACAGCCCTTGGCGGCACCGGCTTCGTGATCGGCCAGCTGCTCGACCACGGGCTGCTGCATGACGATGTGCGCACCATTGTCGGCGATGGTCTGGCATCGTATCGATCCGAAGCCCGTATGGACGGTGACACGCTGGCGTGGTCGCCGGCACCGGCCGAGAGTGCGGACAAAACCGTGCTCAGGCCAGCGGCCGAGCCGTTTGCGGCGGATGGCGGGCTGCGCATCCTGCGCGGCAATCTTGGCAATGCGGTCATCAAGATCAGTGCTGTGAAGCCCGAGCATCGCCTGGTGCGCGCGCCGGCGCGGGTGTTCGACAGCCAGGAGGCGCTGGAGGCGGCGTTCAAGGCGGGTGCGATCACCGGGGACATGGTGGCCGTGATCCGCTTCCAGGGCCCCAAGGCCAACGGCATGCCGGAGCTGCACAAGCTGACGCCGCTGCTCAGCGTGCTGATGGCGCGCGGCCATCAGGTGGCGCTGGTCACGGACGGCCGCATGTCCGGCGCGTCCGGCAAGGTGCCGGCGGCGATCCATGTCACACCGGAATGTGTCGATGGCGGACCGCTCGCCCGGGTGCGCGACGGCGACATGATCACGGTGGATGCGGTGGCCGGTGTGCTGTCTGTTGACGTGTCAGCCGAGGAACTCGCTGAGCGGCCGTTGGCCGTGCTCGCTCCCGAGACCAACGCCCACGGCCATGGCCGCGAGCTGTTCAGCCTGTTCCGCGCGACGGTGGGCCGCGCCGATCACGGTGCGAGCGTGTTCGCGTAACCCGCATCGCGCTTGGGCGATGCGGATTACAGGATGGGGCGTTTTTCGTGGAGCTTTGTGGCAGCTTCGAACGCGGCGCCGATGCGCAGCACCGTGCCTTCATCGAAGGCGCGGCCGACGATCTGCATGCCGAGCGGCAGGCCGGTGGCGGAGAAGCCCGTCGGGATCGCCAGCGCCGGGTGGCCGGTGACGTTGAACGGCATGGTCTGCATCGGCCAGTTCGAGGCCGCCGGCTGCATGTCGGCAAACGCGGCCGCCGGTGCCAGCGCGGTGGCGCAGATCAGCGCGTCGTAGCTGGCAAGCCTGGTCGTGACGGCTTCGGACAGTTGCCGCCGTGTGCGGTGTGCCTGGGTGAGGTCGGCCGCGGTGATGAAGGCGCCCATGGTCATGCGCAGATAGGTCAGCAGGCCGAAATCGAGCGGGCGGCTGCGGAAATCCTGCTCGTGGATGGCGAACGCCTCGCACAGCATGATGACACGGCCGCAGAAGCTGAAGATGTCGTAGTCCGGCAGTTCGATGTCCTCGACGATGGCGCCGAGCTGCTTCAGCGTGTCCACCGCCGCATCGAACGCGGCCAGCACCTCCAGCGACAGGCCGGGCGCGCCGGCGAAGAAGTGGCGCGGCACGCCGATGCGCAATCCCTTGACGCTGTCATGCAACTTGCCGCGGAAATCCGGCGTGGGCACGTCGGCACTGCCGGGATCGCGCGGGTCGTAGCCGGTGATCACCTCCATGGCGATGGCGGCGTCCTCCACCGTCCAGGCCAATGGCCCGGCATGGTCGAGCGCGAAGGACAGCGGAAAGATGCCGCGCCGGGAGACCAGGCCGTAGGTGGGCTTGAGGCCGATGGTGCCGCAATAGGCGGCGGGGCCGCGGATGGAGCCGCCGGTGTCCGACCCCATGGCCATGCGCACGAGGCCGGCGGCGACGGCGGCACCCGAGCCGGAGGATGAGCCACCGGGGATGTGGTCGGTGTTCCACGGGTTGCGCGCCGGCGGGAACGGCAGGTCGAAGCTCGGGCCGCCGAGGGCGAATTCATGGGTGGAGAGCTTGCCGAGCATCACCGCACCCTGCGCCTTGAACTTCGCGGCGACGACGGAGTCTGTGGCGGGAACGTTGTGTTCGCGCAGCTTGGAGTGGCAGGTGGTGCGGATTCCGGCGGTGTCGTAGATGTCCTTCAGCGCATGGGGAATGCCCTGCATCGGGCCGTGGTCGATGCCCTGGGCGAAGGCCGCATCGGCGGCGGCGGCGTCGGCCAGCGCGGAATCAGCGGTGAGCGTGATGAAGGCGTTGATCTTGGGATCGATCGCGGCGATGCGGGTCAGCGCGTCCTCGGTGAGCGCCTTGGACGTGACTTCGCCGGCGCGCAACTGGCGGCCGAGCTCGGCGATGGGCAGGTTTTCATAGGCCATGCTCAGAGCCCCCGGTTCACGGAACGCATGTCCAGGAACCCGGCCGGCTCGTTGGCGGCGGTGCGGGGCTGGCGCAGCAGCTCGAGCATGCGGCGCATCTCCTTGAACCCGGCGTAGACAAGTTCGACGCGGTCGGCGGCGATGGCGAGCCCGGCGCGTTTGGCGAACACATCGAATTCCAGGGCGAGGGCGGCCTCGTTGGGGTCTGCGGACATCGGGGGCTCCCGTGGATTGATACGGGAGCGTGCAACTTATGCTGCGCCTGCACAAGCCGCGTCGGCGCCGCAGGCCGTCAAGATGAACCGCCATGTCGCCAAGACGCCAAGGAGTGTCTTCTTGGCGCCTTGGCGACTTGGCGGTGGGCCTTCCTGAAGCCGCTCAGAGCCCGAACAGAGCCTTCGAATTCCCCCCGGCAATTGCCTCAACCACGTTCTCATCCAACCCATCCAGAGACCGCAGATGCCCGATCGGATCGCTGTCCGCCATGTCGTACGGATAGTCCGTCCCCATCAGGATCTGCCCCACCCCGAACGTCTTGATGAGAGACTCCAGCTGCAAAGGCGTGAACACCACGGTGTCGAAGAAGATTCGCTTGAGGTAGGTGGTCGGCGGCAGCGGCAGGTCGCCGTGCACGTCCGTGCGGGCCCCCCAGGCATGATCGATCCGGCCGGAATACGAAGCCAGATAGCCGCCGCCATGCACGGCGATGATCTTGAGCTTGGGATGCCGCTCCAGCACCCCGTCGAAGATCAGATAATGCAGGGCAATGGTCGTCTCCAGCGGGTTGCCGATGACGTTGCTGAAATAGAACCGTGACATGCGCTGGCCATCGGTGAAGCCCAGTGGATGCAGCAGCACCACGGCGCCCAGCCGCTCGGCCGCCGCCCAGAACGGCGCGAACATCGGGTCGCTGAGCTCAAGCCCGTTGATGTTGGTGAGGATCTGCACACCCTTGAAGCCGAGCTTCATGATGCGCTCCAGCTCGGCCACCGCCGCCTCCGGCGCCTGCATGGCAACCGTGCCCATCGCCACGAACCGGTCAGGCATCTTGGCGACGAACGCGCCGACCCCGTCATTGACCATCACCGCCGCCTTGGCCGCGATCTCGGGCGAGACCGTGCTGTAGCACTGGTTCGGCGCCGACATGACCACCTGCATGTCGATCCCCTGCGCCTCCATGTCCGCCAGCCGCACCTCGTGGGAGAGCATGTTGGGCGTGCGGTCCATGTCCTGCTTGCGGTTCAGCACGCGGGTCGGGCCGGTGGAATGCCTGGCCATCGGGATGGTCGCAATGTCGATATGCGGGCCGGCGAAGGCTTCGGCCTCGGGCACGAAGATGTGGCTGTGCATGTCGATGGTGATCGATTTCGGGCGTGTCTCGCGGCCCGGTCTGCCATGGGTGCGCGCGGCGCTGGGGCCGTAATGGTTGGTCTCTTCGGTCATGGAATGATCCTTTCAGGCGACGCCGAGATGGCGGTCGATGATCGTTTGGTCGGCCTGCAGCGCCGCGGGGGTGCCGTCGAACACCACGCGGCCGGTGTTGAGAATGGCGACGCGGTCGGCCAGTTCGAGGGCGAGACGGAAATTCTGTTCCACCAGCACGATGGACAGACCCTCGTTGCGCAACGTCTGAATGACACGGCCGACCTCGGCGACGATCTGCGGGGCCAGTCCCTCGGACGGTTCGTCCATCAGCAGCACACGCGGATTGCCCATCAGCGCGCGGCCGATGGCGAGCATCTGCTGCTCGCCGCCCGACAGCGAGCCGGCGGCCTGGGATTTGCGCTCGCCAAGGCGCGGGAAGGTGCGGAACACGCGGGCCTGGTCCCACGCCCGCTTGCCGCGCTGGGCGACAACGAGGTTTTCGCGCACCGACAGCGTGGGGAAGATGCGCCGCCCCTGCGGCACCAAAGCGAGGCCGGTTGCCACGATCGCCTCGGGCGGCAGAAAGCCGATCGGTTTGCCGAATGAATGGATGCCGCCCTGGCGCGGGCGCAGCCAGCCCATGACGGTGCCGAGCGTGGTCGATTTGCCGGCGCCATTGCGGCCGAGCAAGGCCAGCAGCTCCCCTTCGCGCAGCGACAGCGACACGCCGTGCAGCACATGGCTGTCGCCGTAGAACGAATCGACGCGCTCCAGGGTCAGCGCTTCAGTGGCCAAGATACACCTCCCGCGTGCGGGGATCGGAGGTGACCTCGGTGCGCGTGCCTTCGAGCACCACCTGGCCGAAATTGAGCAGGGTGATCCGATCGGCGAAGGCCAGCGCCACGTCCATGTCGTGTTCGATCAGAATGATGGTGACATCGCGCGGGATCGCGTCCAGCACCGCACTGACGGTTTCGCGTTCGTCCGATGACAGCCCGGCCAGCGGCTCGTCGAGCAGCAGCACGCGGGGCTGCTGGGCCAGCGCCATGGCGAGTTCGAGGCGGCGGCGTTCGCCGTAGGAGGTTTCCGCCACCTTCCGGCGCACGGCGCTGCCGAGGCCGACCTGCACCAGGGCCGCCTCGGCGCGGTCCTGCAGTTCGCGGCGGTCGGAGAGCGCGCCGAGCATGCGCCAGCCGCTCTTCTGGTGGCCGAGCAGCGAGAGCACGACATTATGCTGCAGGGTGTCCTTCGGGAACAGGGTCAGCACCTGGTAGGTGCGGCCGAGGCCGAGATGCACGCGGTGCCGCGTGGGCAGGCGGGTCATGTCCTGGCCGAACAGGCGGATCTCGCCGGAATCGGGGACGAAATCGCCGGCGATCTGGTTGAACAGCGTGGTCTTGCCCGCACCGTTGGGGCCGATCAGCAGGCGACGTTCGCCGGGCATGATGCGCAGCGACACATCACGCGTGGCGTGCAGACCGCCGAAGCGCTTTTGAAGGTTGATGAGTTCCAGGGCGGGTGTGGTCATCAGCGGCGCCCCGTGACCAGGCGGCGGATGCCGGGAATGAGACCCTGTGGCATGAACGAGACCACGACGATGAAGGTGAGGCCGAGCAGCGAGTACCAGCGATCGACATAGCTGCTCACCACCGTTTTGATGATGGTGATGATCAGCGCGCCGGCGACAGGGCCCGCCAGCGTGCCGGCACCGCCGAGCACCACCATCAGCAGTGCCTCGGCCGACTGCGACAGCGCCAGCGTCTGCGGGCTGACGAACTGGTAGTCATAACAGTAGAGCAGACCGGCGACGGAGCCCCAGAACCCTGCGATGATGAAGCCGATCCAGCGGATACGCCACACATCGTGGCCCAGCATGCGCATGCGCTGCGGCTGGTCGCGGGTGCCGCGCAGGCAGGCGCCGTAGGCGGACCGGTCGAGCTGCCAGAGGAAGAACAGCGCGATCAGCAGCACCGCGGCGACGAAGACGTAGAACGGCAACGCGCCGGTGATGTCGAAGCCGAACGGATGCGGTCTTCCCTCGACGCGGATGCCGTTGTCGCCACCGGTCAGGCTCACCCAGCGATAGGCGCCGCCCCAGACCACCTGGCCGAGCGCCAGCGTGATCATCATGAAGCCAAGCCCGCTGGCCCGCAGCGCCAGCACGCCGAACACCGCGGCCAGCGCGGTGCCGAGTGTGATGGAGAAGATCGCCGTCGGCAGCGCCGGCCAGCCGGCATTGGCGGTGAGCCAGGCGCAGGCATAGGCCGGCACGCCGAGATACACGGCATGGCCCAGCGAGGTCATGCCGCCATGGCCGATCAGCACGTTGAGGCTGAGGGCCAGGATGGCCAGGATCAGCGCATGGGTGGCGAGGCCGAGATAGAAATCGCTCGGCAGCAGGAGCGGGAGCAAAGCGAGGGCGGCGATGGTGAACGCCCAGGCGATCAGGCTTCGCTTCATCGCAGCACACGCCCGAACAGGCCGGTGGGCTTGACCACGAGCACGACCACCATCGGCAGGAACAGCACCACATAGGCGAAATCGGGGAACAAAGCGGTGCCGAAATTGTAGAGCAGTCCCACGATCAGGCTGCCGACCAGCGCGCCGAGCAGGCTGCCGACGCCGCCGAGGATGACCACGACGAGGGCGAGTGGCAGCATGTCCGCATCGAGGCCCGGATAGGCGGACAGAATGGGTCCGCCCACCACGCCGCCGAAGCCTGCAAGGAAGGCGCCGAGGAAGAACACGGCGGAGAACAGGAACGAGACGCGGATGCCCACGGTGCGGGCCATCAGCCGGTCATCGACGCCGGCGCGGATCATGGCGCCGAGCCTGGTGCGTTCCAGCAGCAGCCACAGCAGCAGGGCCGCGATCAGCGCCACCACCAGCGTGGTGATGCGCCAGCCCGGGAACATGAAGCCGGCGGCGCGCAGCGGCATGCTGAGCGCGCGCGGCGAGGCCAGCGGCACCGGGTCGCCGCCCCAGGTCATCAGACAGAGATCGGCGATGATGAAGGCGATGCCGAGCGTGATCAGCACCTGGCCCTGCTCGTTGCCGGCGAGCCGGCGCAGCAGTGCGGCTTCCAGGATGATGCCGAGCACGCCCACGCACAGGCCGCTGCCGATGGCGGCGAGCCAGAAGGTGACTCCCGCGTTCAGCAGCGTGGCGCCGATATAGGCACCCAGCATGAACAGCGCGCCATGCGCCAGGTTGGGCACCCGCAACAGCCCGAAGATGAGCGAGAAGCCGGCGGCAAGGAGGAACAGCAATCCCCCCATCGCCAGGCTGTTGAAGGTTTGAACGACCCAGAACTGCACGTGCCTCAGTTCTCCAGGTTCTTGGCGGGCGGATAGTCACGCGAATAGACCGGCTGGGCCAGGAACTTGGCGGGATCGTAGGTCCAGAATTGGCTGATGTTCTCGTAGGTCTTGATGACCGTGTTGACCAGCTTGCCGTTCTTTTTCTCGACGCGACGGACATAGACGTTGCCGATGGCGTTGCCGTAGTCGTCGAACTTCACCGGACCGCGGATCGTCTCCGGCACCACGTTGGTGCGCATGGCGTGGATCAGGGCGGCGCGGTCCTCGAATTTGTTGTCGATGCTTTTCATCGCCGCTTCCAGCACCGCCATCGAGACGGCGGGGCCCGAGGCGTAGTAGCCGGGATCAACCTTGTAGTCCCGCTCCATGCCGGCGACGAAACGCTTGTTCTGCGGGTTGTCGATCTCGGCCGAATAGAAGTTGACGGACAGGATGCCGATGGCGTCATCACCGGTCTGCTGCAGGATCGCCTCGTCCATCGCCGTCATGCCGCCGAGCAGGGGCACCTTGCCGCCGAGGCCGTATTCGTAGAACGCCTTGGTGAAGCGGAAGCCGTTGGAGCCGGCGAAGGACATCCAGACGGCATCGACGTCGGATTTGATCTGCGAGATGTAGGTGCCGTAGTCCGGCGCGTTGAGGGGTGGCCACAGCTTCTGCACCACCTTGCCGCCATTGTCCTCGAACACGCGCAGGAAGCCGCCGTTCTGCTCGTGGCCGTAGGCGAAGTCATCGCCGATCATGCAGATGCGCTTGTATTTCAGCTCGGTGGCGGCGTAGTGCGCCATGACATGCGAGCACTGGCCGGCGGAGGCGGTGGCGCGCACGAACCATTTGCTGGGGCTGCGCTGGGTGATGTCCTCGGCGGCGGCCACCGCGATCACCGGCATCTGCTGCTGCTGCACATAATCGGCGATCGCCAGCGCCTCGAACGCGGCGACGGGGCCGAGCAGCAGATGCACCTTGTCGCGCTCGACGAGTTCCTGGGTGCGGGTGCGGGCGGTGGCCGGGTTGCCGGCGGTGTCGCCCACGAACACCTGGATGTCACGGCCGTTGAGCTTGCCGCCGCTCTCCTTGAGGAACAGGGTCAGGCCCTGCTCCATCTGGATGCCGCCGGCGGCCAGCGGGCCGGTCTTGACCGTCAGCAGGCCCAGGCGCAGCGGCGCGTCGGCGGCGCGGGCCTGGCCGGCCAGCGCCATGGCGGCGCCGGCACCCAGGGCGGTCCTTCTCGTCAGCTTCATGTCCGTTCCCCTGTCTCCGGTCTTTGCCGGATTTGTTACTTGCAGGACCCGAGTGGACGGCTATTCCGCCGCTTGGGCAATGGGTGATTTGGCATTGATGCGCGGCAGCACCTGTTCGGCCAGCAGCACCATGGAACGTTTCGCCAGCGCGGGGTCCGCCCAGTCATGCCCGGCGTAGAGCAGGGTGCCGAAATCGCCGGTGAAATCGCGGAATTTCAGGATCTCGTCGGCGACCTTCTCGGGGGTGCCGTAGATGACGAGGTCTTCGAGCACGCCTTCGACGGTGACGCTGTCATCCGGCGCCGCGCGGTCCTTCTTGAACAGCTCGCAGCGTCCGGCCTTCTTCATCTTGGTGACGAGCTGGCTGAAGTAGAAGCGGTACGGGCTGTTCGGGCCGGTGGCGTATTCCTTCGCGGTCGCCTCGTCGTCGGCGACGAAGATGCTCTTGGCCACGCGCCAGTTGGCGGGGTCGGCCGGGCGGCCGCCCTGGGCGCAGCCTTCGACATAGCTGGGCCAATGCGTCTTGACCCATTGCGGCATCAGGAAGTTGGCCGAGATCGGCTCCCAGCCGCGCGCGGCCGCCTGGGTCACGCCCTTGGAATACGGGGCGACGACGGTGCAGACGATCGGCGGATACGGGCGCTGAAACGGCTTGGGCAGGATGCCCTGGCCGATATCGGGCAGCATGGTGCGCTGGGTGGTGATGTTCCAGTATTTGCCGGTGATGTTGTAGGGCGGCTCGCCCGCCCAGATCGCCAGCACCTGGTCGATGCATTCGACGAACATCTCCAGCCGGTTCTTGTCGAGATTGCCGAACGCCTCGGCATCCGACGGCAGGCCGCCCGGCGAGATGCCGAAGTTGAACCTGCCGTCGAGCAGATGGTCGAGCATCGCGATCTCGGCCGCCACACGGGCCGGGTGCGTGTTGGGCATGTTGATCGTGCCGGTGCCGAGGCGGATGTTCTTCACGTGGCCAACGAGGGTGGCGAGGAACAGGGCGCAGGAGGTGATGTTCTCGGCTGCGTCGGTCGAATGCTCGCCGCAATAGGCTTCGGTGAAGCCGAGCCGGTCGGCCAGGATGAAGGCCTCGCGGTCCTCGGCGAGGGAGAGGCACCAATCCTTGTCCAGCGGATGGATCGGCATCGTGAAGAAGCCCAGGTTCATGGCGTCTGCTCCGGTTGAGCGCGATGTTATGACAGGAACGGCAGCACGGCGGCGAGGAAGCGGTCTGGCGCCTGGAGCTGCGGCACGTGGGCGCAGTCCTCCAGCACCTTCAGTGTGGCGTGCGGGGCGGTGGCGGCAAGCGCGCGTGACATCGCAGGCGGGGTCGCCTCGTCGTTTTCCCCGACCAAAGCGAGGATCGGCAGGGTGACGCCGGGCAGGGCCGGGCGCAGATCCATGTCGGCGAGGGCGAGGCAGGCGCCGATGACGGTGTCGCGGTCCGAACGCAGGAAGGCGACGCGGCGTTCAGCGACCAGCTCGGGGTTGGCGGCGTGGAAATCGGGCGAGAACAGGCGGCGCATGGCGATGTCGGCGATGGTCTCGAGGCCAGTGGCCGCCCCTTTGGCCATGCGGCGGAACGCCTCGCGGCCGGGCTCGTCGAAGCAGGCGCCGGCATCGGCCAGCACCAGGCGGGACACCAGATCCGGATGGCGGATCACCAGCTGCAGCGCCACGAAGCCGCCATAGCCGTTGCCGAGCAGCATGACGGTCTCGCCCTCGGCGAAGTCGAGCAGCGCGTCGGCCATGCGGTCGGCGACCGCTTCGAGGTCGCTGCCGGCGGGGGGCGAGCCGGGGAAGCCGGGCAGGGCGGGGATCATGATCTCGAAGCGCGCGGCCAGGGCGTCGGCCACACGATCGAAGCTGGACAGGTCGGCGAGCAGCGAGTGGAACAGCGCCAGCTTGGGCCCGCTGCCGCGCAGTTTGGCCGTGACCTTGCCTTCGGCGAATTGTGTCTCGGCCACCCGTTCCCCCGCTTCGCTTGACGCGCCTCTTACCATCTAACCCCAGTCCGGAGAGCTGGGAAGATACCAATCCGCTTGACGTGATATTTCAGAGCCCGCATTTTGCACTGCAATACCAATGGGGAGGCCGGAACGCGGTGCTGCTGCGCGACAATATCTACGATGCGTTGCGCGGGGCGATCCTCACCTGTGAACTGGTGCCGGGGCAGGAGCTGCGCGAGCAGGATCTGGCCAGCCGCTATGACGTGAGCCGTTCGCCGGTGCGCGAGGCGCTGCTGCGGCTGGAGGGCGAACGGCTGGTCACGGTGCTGCCGCGCCAGGGCTATGTGGTGAAGCCGATCTCGCTGGCCGATGCGCAGGATCTGTTCGGCCTGCGGCTGGTGCTGGAGCCGGCCTGTGCCGCGGCGGCGGCGACGGCTGCGTCCGACGCGGCGTTGCGGGCGATGGACCGGTTTCGCAGCCTGGACGGCGACGACGGGGATTTCGTGGCGCAGAACCATGATTTCCACACCACGCTGGCCCGGCTGTCCGGCAATGCGCGGATGGCCGCCGTCACGATCGATCTCGTCGAGCAGTCCGACCGGCTGATCCGGCTCAGTGTGCGCGGCGTGCTCGGCAACTCCACCCAGCAGCTGGTGGAGGAGCATGCCGGCATCGTCGATGCCCTGCAGGCGCGCGACGGGCGCGGGGCGCAGAAGCTGGCGCGGGCGCATGTGCGCAACGCGCAGGACCGTGTGCTGGGCGCGCTACGCCGGCGCGCCAGGATCATCCGCAACGGAGCACCTTCATGAGCGGCGTCAACGCCGGCGGGCGGCTCGACCGTCTGCCGATTTCGGGATTTCACCGCCGTGTGTTCACGCTGGTGGCGATCGGCATGTTCTTCGACGGGTTCGACATCTACCTCGCCGGCACCGTGCTCGGCGCCACGCTGAAGGGCGGGTTCTCGACGATGGCGCAGAACGCCGCCTTCGTCAGCATGACCTTCGTCGGCATGATGATCGGCAGCTTCGTCACGGGGTTCCTCGGCGATCGCTACGGGCGGCGGTTCACCTACCAGGCAAATCTGGCGCTGTTCGGCCTGGCCTCGCTGGCGGCGGCGTTCGCGCCGGATATGACGGTGCTGATCGGGCTGCGGTTTCTGATGGGCGTGGGGCTGGGGGCGGAGAACGTGGTGGGCTACGCCACGCTCACCGAATTCGCCCCGGCGCAGCAGCGCGGCAGATGGCTGGGGTTTCTCGTGGTGGTGGTGGTGACCGGGCTGCCGGTGGCGGTGCTGCTGAGTGCGGTACTGATCCCGCAGTTCGGCTGGCGCAGCCTGTTCATCCTCGGCGGCGTGGGCGGACTGGTGGTGTGGTATCTGCGCAAGGCGCTGCCGGAGAGCCCGCGCTGGCTGGAATCGGTGGGACGCGATGCCGAGGCGGAGGCGCTGCTGACGGCGATCGAGGCGCAGTGCGCGCCGTCCGGCCAGCTGCCGCTGCCGCGTCCGCAGGCGCCGGCCCCGTCGCGCGCGCTGGCCACGCTGTTCACCGTACCTTTGCTGGCGCGGATGGTGCTGGGCTGCATCGCGCTGATCGTCATCAATACCGTCGTCTATGGCTTCATCACCTGGCTGCCGTCGTTCTTCGTCAAGCAGGGGCTGTCGATGGCGACGAGCTTCAACTTCACCCTCATCATGTCGCTCGGCGCGCCGGTGGGGGCTGCGATCGGCGCGTTGACCGCGGATCATTGGGGCCGCAAGCCGACGCTGATCGGGGCGTCCGCCATCGCCATCGTGTTCGGCGCGATCTACCCGTTCGTGTCCGACCCGGTGCTGCTGCCGCTGGTGGGACTTGGGCTGACCATCCCCATCTATGTGCTGGTGGCGCTGCTGTTCGGTGTGTATGTGCCGGAGATGTTCCCCACCGAGCTGCGCCTGCGCGCGGCCGGCATCTGCAACTCCTTCGGCCGGGCGGCGACGATCGTCACCCCGTTCATGGTGGTCAGCCTGTTCGCCGATTACGGCGTGGCGGGGGTTCTGACGATGATGATCGGGCTGCTGGCGGTGCTGATCGTGGCGGTGGCGCTGCTGGGCATCGAGCCGCGCCGGCGCAGCCTTGAGGAGCTGGCGGCCGATCCCGCCATGGTGAGAAGGACCTAAGAGATGGACACCCTGCTTTCCGCGCGGCGCGTCCCCCAGGCCGAGATCGAGCGCATCCGCAAGGTGACGGGGGCCGGCTGCTACACCGCCGATGAGCGCTTCGCCGGCGCCGCGCGCGCCGCCTTCGTGCGCAGCCCGTATCCGCATGCGCGCATCCTGGCCATCGACACGACAGCGGCGGCCGCCATGCCCGGCGTGCTCGGCGTGCTGACGGGGACGGACTGCGTGGCCGAGGGGCTGGGCAATTTCCCGGTCATCGACCGCATCGGCCAGGGGCTGGCGATTCCGCATCGGCCTGTGCTGGCGCATGACGTGGTGCGCTATCCCGGCGAGGCGGTGGCGATGGTGATCGCCGAGACCCAGGCGCAGGCGATGGACGCGGCCGAGGCGGTGATGGTGGAGTACGAGGCTCTGCCCGCCGTCATCGGCATCGACGCGGCGCTGGAAGATGGGGCGGCGCTGGTGCACGAAGCAGCACAAGGCAACGTCATGCTGCGCCACAGCGCGGGCGATGCCGCGGCGGTTGCTGACGCCATGGCGGCGGCGGCGCTGGTGGTGGACACCACGATCGAGATGCCGCGCATCGCCCCCGTCACCATGGAGCCGCGCGCGGCGGTGGGGCGGTGGGACGCGCAAACCGGCCGCTTCGACCTGCGCGTGCCGCACCAGGGCGTCAACGAGATCCGCCGCGACATGGCGGCGGTCTTCAAGCTGCCGGCCGACCGGTTCCGCGTGCTGGGCGGCGAGGTCGGCGGCGGGTTCGGGCCGCGCAACAACGCCTATCCCGACTGTGCCGCCGTGCTGCTGGCGGCGCGCCGGCTGGGCCGGGCGGTGGCCTGGCACGGCAGCCGCAGCGAGAGCTTTCTCACCGACAACCAGGGCCGCGGCGTGCGGGTGCAGGGGCGGCTGGCGCTCGATGCGCAGGGGCGGTTCACCGCGCTGGAGGTGCAGTACGACGCCGATCTCGGCGCCTATCTCACGCCGGTTTCGGTGTTCGCCGCCGTCAACAACCCGCTGCAGTCGCTGACCGGCTGCTACGCCATTGCCGCCGCCCATGCGCGGTTTCGCATGCTGCACACCAACGCGGTGCCGACCGGCCCGTACCGGGGCGCCGGGCGGCCGGAGATGGCGCTGCTGGTGGAGCGGCTCGTGCAGATCGCGGCCAAGGCGCGCGGCGAGGACCCGTTCGCCATCCGCGCCCGCAACACCATCCCGAACGACGCGTTTCCCTACGTGCTGCCCAGCGGCGCGCGCTACGACAGCGCCGATTTTCCCCGCATGCTGCAGACCACGCGCGACGCGGCGGACTGGGACGGCTTCGCCGCCCGCGCCGATGCCGCTGCCGCGCACGGCAGGACGCTGGCCCGCGGCGTGGCCCTGTTCATCGAGACCTCCGGCGGCGGGGCGCTGCCGGACGAGGCGGCGCTGACGCTTGCAGCCGTCGCCGGCCGCCCGGTGCTGCGCATCGAGACAGTGACGGGCAGCACCGGCCAGTCGCACGCGCGGACCTTCGCGGCCATCGCCGGCCCCAGGCTCGGGCTGGCGGAAGCCGATATCGACTTTGTGCCCAGCGATCCGGAAACGACGCTGTCCGGCGCCGGGTCCTATGCCTCGCGCAGCACCATCAACACCGGTGCGGCGGTGGTGCAGGCGGCCGATGCGATCGCGGCACGGCTGCGGGCGCTGGCGGCGCTGCGCGCGAACTGTGCGGCGGATGACCTGCATCTGGCCGATGGCGTGGTGCGACGCGAGGACGGCAGCGTGGTCTGCGCCATCGATGCGCTGCTGGAGGCGCCGATCGCGGCCCTGGGCCGCATCACGCCGACGCAGGCCTTCTCGTCGGGCTGCCATGTCGCCGAGATCGAGGTGGATCGGGCCACCGGGCGCATCGCGCTGACGCGCTATCTGGCGGTGGACGATGCCGGTGTGACCATCGATCACCAGGCCGCCGACGCGCAGATCCATGGCGGCATCGCCCAGGGCGTGGGCGAGGTGCTGGGCGAGGAATCGGTGATCGATGCGGACGGCCAGCCGGTGGCGGCCTCGCTGATGGATTACTGCCTGCCGCGCGCCGACGATGTGCCGGCCTATGACATTCGGGAGTGCAACACGCCTTCGCCGTTCAACCCGCTGGGGGTGAAGGGCATCGGCGAGGCCGGCACCACCGGCGCGCTGTGCGCGATCACGGCGGCGGTGGCAGACGCGCTGGGCGGGCCCGCGGTGCTGCCGCCGATGCCGTTCACCGGCGAGCGGATGTGGCGGGCGATGGCGGGATGAGGCCGGCGCTGGTGCGCCATGCCACATGATGAGGGTGGCGCTGGTGCGCCATGCCACATGATGAGGGTGGCGCTGGTGCGCCATGCCACATGATGAGGGTGGCGCTGGTGCGCCACTTGCCGAAATGAGGGTGGCGCTGGTGCGCCATCCCGCGGTCGCGGTGGCGCCTGGGGTGTGTTACGGGCAGACGGATGTGGCGCTGTCCGCGGCGGGATGGGCCGCGATCCCGGGGATGGTGGCGGCGCTGGCGGGACTGTCCGGCGCGCGCGTGTGGACCAGCCCGGCGCAGCGCTGCGTGGCGGTCGCGGAGGCGCTGGGCGCGCCGTTTCAAAGGGACGCGCGGCTGCTGGAGCTGGATTTCGGCGCCTGGGAAGGTGTCGCCTGGGATGATGTGCCCCGCGCCGCGCTGGATCTCTGGGCCGCGCGGCCGGCCGATTTCGCAGCGCCCGGTGGCGAGAGCGTGGCGGCGCTGGGCACGCGGGTGCGGTCGTTTCACGACGATCTCCGTCGCAGCGGCCAGGACAGCATCGTCATCACCCATGGCGGTGTGCTGAAGCTGCTGCGGCCGCTGCTGCACGGGGCTGCGATCGATCTGCTGCGGCCGGCACCCGCGATCGGGTCGGTGGACGTCATCGCGGTGCCGCCGTCGCCGTGACCGCCGCGCCGATCATGGCATGCGTTGAACCTGTGCCAGCAGGCACCCCGGCCGGGCCGTGTACACATTGACGAACGCGGTTCTGGCGTCGCCAAGGGCGCGCAGCAGCGGTGCCTCCACCTCCGGCCCGGTGCAGACCTGCCCCAGATCGTAGAGGCACTGATCCGCCGCATCATAGGCGCGCACCGAGACCAGCGCGCCCTCGGCGATGATGGGGGCCACGCGATCCGTCGCCGCGAAGCGCGGGCAGTCCTGCTCGTGCACGAAGATCGGGCTGGGTGTCCAGTAGATGCCGCGCGGACGGGGCAGGTGATAGGAGCCGAGCAGCATCGGCTCGCCGGGCCGGGCGAAGGCGAGGCAGTGGCGGCAGGGAAACGCGCCGCCATCGGTCGCGGTGACGCGTCGCAGCGTGTTGCCGCTGTCATCCACGCCGGTGGCGCGGAAGCGCCGGGCCGTTTCGGTGGGCAGGGCGATGCATTGGAAATGGGTCATGTCTGTCTCCTTCTGCCCGCAGCATGAAGCTCGGCGGAGACGGCTTCGCTCTGGTTCTTGCGGCGCCATCCAAGCCCGTCGCCGGTATCCCGTAGGGTCCAGTTCGCTTTGACCGGCACCACCGCGCCGCTGCACGACGGGTGCAGTTCAAAGCGCACTGCACCCTGCGCCTGACGGTTCAGGATGCAGCGAGCATGAGCACCACGCATTCGGCGGCGACGGCGGTGGCGCCCAGCACGTCGCCGGTGGTGCCGCCGATCTGCCGGCGGGCGAGCAGGGTCATCAATCCGGCGGTGAGGCATGTTGCGACGAGCATCAGGATGGCGCGCCGTGCCGGGAGCAGCGCCAGGACGGTAAGGACGGTCAGCAGGCCGGCGAGGGCGCCGGCCCAGGTCGGGCCTTGGGCCACGCTGGCGCCGAGACCGTCCGGGCGGGCGGGCGGCAGCAGCCGGAGCGGCAGCAGCATGCAGGTGCGGGCCAGGACCGTCGCTGCGATCAGCGCTGTCGCAACCGGAACGGGATCGGCCAGGGTGGTGATGGCGGTGGCGCGAAGGGCCGTCGAGAGGATCAGCGCCAGCGCGCCGTAGCTGCCGATGCGGCTGTCGCGCATGATTTCGAGTTTGCGCGCGATGGTGCGGCCGCCGCCGAAGCCGTCGGCGGTGTCGGCCAGGCCGTCCTCGTGGAAGGCGCCGGTGGTGAGCAGCATGCCCGTCAGCGTCCAGAGGGCCGCGAGTGCGGGGGGCAGGCCGATGGCGTGGCAGGCGGCATAGATCGCGGCGCCGATGCCGCCGACCAAGGCGCCCACGAGCGGATAGGCCCAGACCGCGCGGGCCTGATCGACCTCGGCATGGGGGGGGAACAGCCAGCCGACCGGCAGGCGGGTCAGCAGGCTCAACGCGGCGGCGAGATCGGTGCGGATCATGCGCGGTCGGAGACGCTGGCCTCGGCGAAGGTGGCCATGCCCAGGTGACAGGCGAGGGCGGCGCGCAGCAGCGGGATGGCGACGGCGGCCCCCGAGGCCTCGCCGAGGCGCATGCCGAGATCGAGCAGGGCGGTCTGGCCCAGTTCGGCGACGAGGCGGCGATGCGCGGCCTCGGCGGAGACATGAGCCACGCGGGTGTGGTCGAGACCGCCTTCGGCCAGCTTTGCCAGCGGGGCGGCGGAGGCGGTGCAGACGAAGCCGTCGAGCAGGACGGGGATGCGGCGGTGGCGTGCGGCCAGCACGGCGCCGAGGAGGGCGGCGAGCTCGTGGCCGCCCAGGGCGGCGGCGGCTTGCAGCGGGGTGTGGGGGTGGCGGGCGAGGCCCGCATCGATCGCGTGGCGCTTGCGGGCGAGGCCTGCATCGTCGATGCCGGTGCCGCGGCCAGCCCAGTCGGCGCCGGTGCCGCCGAACAAAGCGGCGGACAGGGCGGCGGCGGGGGTGGTGTTGCCGATGCCCATCTCGCCGAGCGCCAGCAGGTCGGTGCCCGGTGTCACGGCGTCATATCCGGTGGTGACACAGGCGCAGAATTCGGCCTCGGTCATGGCGGGGGCCTGGGTGAGGTCGGCGGTGGGGTGGTCGAGTTCGATCGGGATGACGCGCAGCTGGGCGCCGGCGGTGCGGGCCAGCTGATTGATGGCGGCGCCACCCAGGGCGAAATTGCCGACCATCTGCGCCGTCACCGCCGACGGGTAGGGCGAGACGCCTTGCGCGGCGACGCCGTGATTGCCGGCGAATATCAGAATCTCGACCGCGTCGAGGCGCGGCGCGGCCCGGTGCTGCCAGCGTGCCAGCCAGGCCGCCAGCTCTTCCAGGCGGCCGAGGCTGCCGGGCGGTTTGGTCAGCGTGGCCTGGCGGGCGGCGACGGCTTCGGCGGCGGTGGAGTCGCCTTTGGGCAGGGAGCGGCAGGCCGCTTCGATTTCGGCAAACATGGAAAAACTCATGGCGATGTCCTGGCGATGGCGTGGAAGAACGAGCCGGTGACATGGCCGCGCCTTCCGCCGGCGGGGCCGAGATCCTGGCCGAGCCCGTCGCGCAGGGTGCAGAACGCGGCGTCGGAGCCGGGGTCGGTGAGGCTGGCGTAGTGGAACTCGTGGCCGCGCAGCACGCTGCCGGCGGGGCCGAGCGCGCCGTCCGCGGTGAGGGTGGCTTCGCGGTAGCCGAGATTGAGCCGGCGGCGGGCGAAGCTGGTGGCGTGGCCCAGCAGGCCCGTCATGCGGTGGATGGTGCCGTCGGCGGCCTGCAGGGTTTCGCCCAGCACCATGAAGCCGCCGCACTCGCCGTGGATGGGGCGGGTCTGGGCGAAGCGGTGCATTCCGCCATGGAACGTCGTGGCGGCGGCGAGACGTGGCGCGTGCAGCTCGGGGTAGCCGCCGGGGAGCCAGACGGCGTCGCAGTCATCCGGGGGGGCTTCGTCTGCCAGCGGGGAGAATGGGGCGATGTCGGCGCCGGCGTCGCGCCAGGTTTGCAGCAGATGCGGGTAGATGAAGCTGAACGCGTCGTCGCGGGCCAGGGCGATGCGGCGTCCCGGGGGCGGCAGCGCGGGGACGGCACTGTGCGCGGTGCGGCCGAAGCTGCTGGCCGCGCCCCGGATCGCCGGGAGATCGAGGCTGCGTTCGGCGAGGTCGGCGAGGCGGGCGAGATAGGCGGGCAAGGCGCTGTGCTCGCCGGCCTGGACCAGGCCGAGATGGCGCTCGGGCAGGGCGAGCGTGGCGTCACGCATCACGGAGCCCAGCACCTTGATGCCGGCTTCTTCCATGGCGGCTTCGATGCCGGATCGGTGGCGGGGGCTGGCGACCTGGTTGAGGATCACACCGGCCACGTGCAGCCGTGGATCATGGGTGGCGAAGCCGCGCGCGGTCGCGGCGGCGGATTGCGACTGGCCGGAGACGTCGAGCACCAGGATCACCGGCAGGCCGAGATGGGCGGCGAGGTCGGCGGGCGAGCCGCGCTGGCCTGGCGGCGCGGTGAGACCGTCGAACAGGCCCATGGCGGATTCGACGATCAGCAGCTCGGCGTTTCGCGCGGCGGCGGCGGCGAGGCTGTCGAGCAGGGCGGGCGGCATGGCCCAGGAGTCGAGGTTCAGGCTGGGCGTGCCGGCAGCGGCGGTGTGGAATGCAGGATCGATATAGTCAGGGCCGGATTTGGCGGCGCTGACCGAGATACCCTGGCGGCGGAACGCGGCGAGCAGTGCCAGGGTGACGGTGGTCTTGCCGCTGCCGGAGCGGGGGGCGGCGATCATCAGGCCCGCTGTCATGGGCGGAACCGGCGGGGGTAGTCGGGGCTGTACAGCGCGGAGTCGCGAAACCCTTCGGCGGCCAGCGCCGGGCCGACCAGGACGAGCGCGGTGCGGGCGACCGGGGCTTCGGCGAGCTGGGCTTCGATGGTGGCGAGTGTGCCGCGCAGGATCATCTCGTCGGGCCAGCTGGCGCGGGCGATGACGGCCACGGGGCAGTCGGCGCCGTAGAACGGGGTGAGTTCGTCCACGATGCGGGTCAGCGCGTGGATGGCGAGATGCAAGGCGAGCGTGGTGCCGGTGGCGGCGAAGCCGGCGAGGGTTTCGCGGGCGGGCATGGCGGAGGCTCGGCCGGAGACGCGGGTGATCACCAGACTCTGCGCCACCTCCGGCACGGTCAGCTCCCGCCCCAGGGCGGCGGCGGCGGCGGCGAAGGCGGGGACGCCGGGGGTCAACGTATAGGGAATGTCGAGGGCTTCGAGGCGGCGGATCTGTTCGTTCACGGCGCTGTAGATCGAGAGATCGCCGGAGTGCAGGCGGGCGACGTCCTGGCCTTCGGCGTGGGCGGTGCTGAATTCAGTCGCGATCTGGTCGAGCGACAGGGGCGCGGTATCGATCAGGCGGGCGCCTGGCGGGCAATGGGCGAGCATTTCGACGGGCACGATGGAGCCGGCATAGAGGCAGACCGGGCAGGACGCGAGCAGGTCGCGGCCGCGCAGGGTCAGCAGGTCGGCGGCGCCGGGGCCGGCGCCGATGAAGTGGACGGTCATGCGCCGGGTCCTTCAGCCAGCGCGCAGGTGGCGTGTTGGCTGGCGATGCGGGGGAGGATGAGGCGGGCGCCCGGGCCTGCGGCCGCCAGCGCGCAGCCTTCAGCCACCGAGGCGATGCCGGTCTCGCGGGCGGCACGGTCAGAGCGGGTGACACAGAATGGCTGCACGGCGCCGAGCGTTTCAGCGTCGATGGCACACAGCTTCAGGCCGCGGCGGGCCGCGAGAGCGATGACGACGGAGGCGGCCGCCTTGGCGGAGGGGGTGGCCAGAATGTCGATCCGGGCGCCGGTGCTGGCAAGCAGCGCTTCCAGTTCGGCAACGCTGCAGGCGGATGAAAACCCGATTCCGGCGGCGATCATGGCCTGGTCACCGCCCATTGGGTGACGGTCATGGCGGGGCGGAAGGCGTGCATGGTGCCGATGCGGTCGAGCCGTTCCACTGAGAGGCGGGTGAGTGTGCCGCCGCGGTGCAGGCAGTGCCGGGCCAGCAGCGTCTCGGTTTCGAGGGCGACGGCGTTGATGACCAGGCGGCCGCCGGGGCGCAGACGGTCCCAGGCGGTGTCGATCACGCCCGGGACGGTGGCGCCGCCGCCGATGAAGATGGCATCGGGCGTGGGCAGGTCGGCCAGGGCGTCGGGGGCGGCGCCTGCGATGACGCGCAGGCCGGGCACGCCGAGGCTGGTGGCGTTGGCGGCGGCGCGGATGCGGCGTTCGGGGTGGCGTTCGATGCCGATGGCGCGGCAGGTGTTGTGGCGCAGCATCCATTCGATGCCGATCGAGCCGGAGCCGCAGCCGATGTCCCACAGCATTTCGCCGGCGCGTGGTGCCAGGGCTGCGAGGGTGACGGCGCGGATCTCCTGTTTGGTCAGCTGTCCGTCATGGGCGAACAGATCGTCCGGCAGGCCGGCGGTGAGCGGGATGATGCGGGCGTCCGGGCCGGCGATCACCTCCAGGCCCACGATGTTGAGCGGGGACAGGTCGTTCGGCAGATCGCTTTGCGCCGTGAAGCGGCGGACCCGTTCGTGGGGTCCGCCGAGGGCTTCGAGCACATGCAGCCGGGTGCCGCCGAAGCCGCGTTCGGTGAGGGTGCGGGCGAGGTGCGCGGGTGTCTGGCTGTCGGCGGAGAGGATGAGGATGCGGCGGCCGGGGTGGAGCAGGGGAAACAGCGTCTCGATCGGGCGGCCGCAGAGCGACAGCACGGCGGTCTCGTGCAGCGGCCAGAGCAGGCGCGCGCAGGCGAGCGAGAGCGAGGAGGGCGCGGGCAGGCTCAGTATCTCGCCGGCGTCGAAATGGCGGGCCAGCACGGCGCCGATGCCGAAGCAGAACGGGTCGCCCGAGGCCAGAACCGCCACCGGCGTGCCGCGGCGCGCCGCCAGGGTGGGAATGGCGTCGGAATACGGTGAGGGCCACGGCAGGGTCTCGCCGGTGATCAGGCCGCTTGCAAGGGCGAGATGGCGCTGCCCGCCGGCGACGAGGCGGGCGGCGGCCAGCAGGGCGCGGGCGGCGGGGGACAGGCCCTCGACACCGTCCTCGCCGATGCCGAGGATGGAGAGCCACTGGCTCATGCGAGGACCGTGACGTGCTGCGTGTTCTGATACTCGGCGGCACCACCGAGGCCTCGGCGCTGGCGCGGTTGCTGGCCGGGGATGACCGGTTCGATGCCACAATGTCGCTGGCCGGGGTGACGCGCGCGCCGGTGCTGCCGCAGCTGAAGGCACGGATCGGCGGGTTCGGCGGCGTGGACGGGCTGGTGGCCTATCTGCGGGCGAACGAAGTGGATGCGCTGGTCGATGCCACACATCCTTTCGCGGCCCAGATGACGCGCCATACCACGGCTGCGGCTTCGTTGGCCGGGGTGGCGCTGCTGCGTGTCGACCGGCCGGGCTGGGTGGCGCAGGCCGGGGATCGCTGGACCGAGGTGGACGACATGGCGTCGGCGGTCGCGGCGCTGGGCGTGGTCCCGCGTCGCGTGCTGCTCACCATCGGCCGCAAGGATCTGGCGCCGTTCGTGGCCGCCGGCCGGCACCACTACGTCATCCGCAGCGTCGATCCGCCGGATCTGCTGCCGGCCGGCGCGGAGGTGATCGGCGCGCGCGGTCCGTTCGCCGAGGCGGATGAGCGGGCGCTGCTGTTGGCGCGGCGCATCGATGTCGTGCTCACCAAGAATTCCGGTGGCACGGCCACGCAGGCCAAGCTGGCGGCGGCGCGGCGGCTGGGGCTTGAGGTGATCATGGTGCGCCGGCCGGCCGCCCCCGCGGGGACGACGGTGGCCGATCCCGAGGCGGCGCTCGCGTGGCTGTTGCATCAGGCGGCGTCCATCCGGCGGGGCGTGTAGAGCCAGGACGGGCCGTCCGGCCGGTCGATGACGCGGGTCTCGGCCGTGCCGATCAGCACCAGGGTGCGCATATCCGCCCGCGCGGGATCGGCGGCGGCGAGGCTGGTGATGGCGATGGCCTCGTCGGCCCGGCTGACGGCGGTGGCGAACACCACCTTGGTAGTGCCCGGCAGCAGGCCGCGCAGCTTCTCGAACGCGGCGCCGAGCTGCCAGGGGCGCGCCTGGGAGAGCGGGTTGTACAGCGCGATCACAAAGCCGGCCGTTGCCGCCGCGGTCAGCCGCTGGAGCACGACCTCCCAGGGTTTGAGGTTGTCGGACAGCGACAGCACACAGAAATCATGCCCCAGCGGCGCGCCGAGCCGGGCCGCGACGGCGAACATGGCGGAGATGCCCGGGATCACCTGCACATCGAGCGCGCGCCAGGCGGGGTCGCCGTGCTCGATCGCCTCGAACACGGCGCTGGCCATGGCGAACACCCCGGCATCGCCCGAGGATACGACCGCCACACAGCGCCCCGCCTGCGCCAGTTGCAGGGCGTGGCGGGCACGGTCCAGCTCCACCCGGTTGTCGGAGGCGTGGCGGACGACATGGGCGGGGGCCTCGACGCGGGCGACATAGGGGCCGTAGCCGACGAGATCGGTGGCCATCGCCAGCGCGGCCTCGGCCTCGTGGGTGCGCAGCGCGGTGTCGCCGGGGCCGAGGCCGATGATGAAGAGGCGTCCGCTCATCTCGCCCGCTGCCGGCCGGGGACCAGGATCATCGCGAAATACGGCGCCGTGTCGGCGGTGACGTCGCACAGGGGAACGATGCGCTCGTCCTGCATGGTGCCGCGTTCGACATAGACGGCGCGCTCGGCCAGCCCCGCCGCGCACAGCGCGTCGCGCACCTTGGCGAGGTTGCGGCCGAGCTTCATCACCACCGCCGCGTCGCACTGGCGCAGCCGCTGCACCAGCGTGGCCGCGTCCAGCGTGCCCGGCAGCACGCTCAGCACGTCGTCGCCATGGGTGAAGGGCAGGCCGGCGCGCGACCAGCAGCCGCTCATGCCGGGGATGCCGGGGACGGTGACCAGGGGATAGGCGCCGAGCCGGTCGAACAGATACATCGCCGAGCCGTACAGGAACGGATCGCCCTCGCAGAGCAGGGCGACGTCGTGGCCGGCGTCGAGCCTGGTGGCGATGTCGGCCGCGCAGGCGCTGTAGAAGGTGCCCATGCCGTCGAGATAGCGCGGGTCCGCCACGTCGATCTCGACGGTGTAGGGATATTCGAAGCGCAGCTCCTCGGCGGTGGCGGGCACCAGCGCGCCTGCGATGGCGCGGGCATGGCCCATGCGGCCGCGCTTGGCGAAATACGCCACGACCGGGCAGGTGCCGATCAGGCGGGCGGCCTTCAGCGTCAGCAGATCCGGATCGCCCGGGCCCATGCCGAGCGTGTACAGCGTGCCCGCCATCATTCCGCCTCGCTGGCCAGCGCGTTGACGGCTGCGACCGTCATGGCGCTGCCACCGCGGCGGCCGGTGCAGATGAGGAAGGGAATTTCGCCCCAGTCGGCCAGCGCCTGCTTCGATTCGGCGGCCCCAACAAAGCCCACCGGCATGCCGATGATGGCGGCGGGGCGGGGGGCGCCGGCATCGAGCAGGTCGAGCAGGTGGAACAGCGCGGTCGGCGCGTTGCCGATGGCCACCACGGCGCCGGCCATCCGTTCGCCCCACAGTTCGATGGCGGCGGCGGAGCGAGTGTTGCCGATCCGGCGCGCGCGTTCGGGCACCGCCGGGTCTGTGAGGGTGCAGATCACCGCGTTGCCGGCGGGCAGGCGGGGGCGGGTGATGCCGTGGGCGATCATCTGCGCGTCACACAGCACCGGCCGGCCGGCCAGCAGCGCCTGGCGCGCGGCACGGGTGAAATCGGGGTGAAAGCGTAGCGCCTGGGTGATCTCGACCATGCCGCAGGCGTGGATGATGCGCACCGCGACGCGCGCCTCATCCGGCGTGAAGCCCGCGAGATCGGCCTCGCGGCGGATGGTGGCGAAGCTTTCGGCGTAGATCGCCGCCCCGTCCTGCTGATAGGCGCGGGTCATGCGCGTTGGGCCAGCAGGGCCGGCAGGTCGAGCCGTTCGGCGGTCGGCGGATCGCCGGCGCGGCCGTCGCGGATCAGGCTGTAGCCGGACCCGGTGGCCACCAGCGTGAGCGTGGCCGGGCCGGGATGGGCACAGCCTTTGGTGCAGCCGGACAGGTGCAGCACGCCGTCCTGCGGCACCAGGGTCTGCAGCCGTTTCGCATCGGCGCGGATATCGGCGGCGGCGCTTGCGCAGGCAGGCGCGCCGGGGCAGGCGACGATGCGGCTGGCGGGGTCGAACGGGGTGACAATGAAATCGGTGGCGGCGCGGATCAGCGCGGTGGGGTCGGCCACACCGGTCAGCACGACGCTGCGCCAGGGGGTGAGGCGCAGCGTGGCGTCGCCGAACGTCTCGGCCAGGGTGGCGAGGCGGGGTGCGTCGAGCCGGCCGAAGGGCAGGCCGAGCCCGTAGGCGTCGCCGATCGGGCCGATCGCCGCAACCGGCCGGGCGCCCGGCATGGGCGACGCGCCGGACAGGCCGGCCAGGGCGAACAGGCCCTGCCGCCCATACAGGGCCAGCGCATCGCGCATCCGGCTCTGGCGGGCGGCGCAGATGCGGGCGAGGCGGCGGGCGGCGTCGGCGGCCTCGGCGGCCGGGCGGCGGACGGCGAAGCCGCCTCCGCAGCCGACCATCCACATGCCGCGATCGGCGCGCAGCAGCACGTCGCAGCCGGTGGCGGCGAGCGGCAGGGCGCCGCCGCCATCGACGGCGAAGTGGAACTTCCCCGGCAGGGCGGCCAGCTCGTGCGCGTCTGCCAGGGTGTTCGCGAGGAGTGCGGCCATTGCCAGCGTATCGGTGGCACAGCTGGCATCATGGTCTGCCAGCGGCGAGATGGTGATGTTGCGGCGCTGCTCCATTGCCGGATCGGCGCTGGCGAGGTCGAGGGACAGCACGGCGCGGGCGAATTCGGGCGCTTGCTCCGGCTGCAGGCCGCGGAACTGCAGATTGGCGCGGCTGGTCAGTTCGATGATGCCGTTGCCGTGGCGCCGGGCCAGCGTGTCGAGCCGGCGCAGGACGGCCGCGGTCAGCACGGGTGTGAAGGGTTTGATCCGGCTCAGCATGCCGTCGCCGGAGGACATCGGGGCGAACAGGGAGGGGCACCAGCCGCGCACGGTCATGAGGAGGTCACCAGGGAGAGAGCCACACTGTTGCGCCGTGGACGCCAGAGGTCGGCGGCAAGCGCGTCGCGGAAGCGGGCGCGCATGGCCTCGTGGGCGGCCTGGTTGGCGTGGGCGAGGAAGCGGTCGATGTCGGGCGTGCCGATTGTGGCTTCGAACAGCAGGTCGAACTGGCGGTCGAAGCGCTGCGGCAGGGTGGCGGCGAAGCCGTGCAGGCTGTCCAGCGCGCGGGCGATCTCGGCGGCGCCGGCGTGGCCATGCGGGATCTGGCCGGCGATCCAGGCGGGGTTGGCGGCGCGGCCACGGGTGACGCGGGCGATCTCCTCGGCAAGCGTGCGCAGGCGGGGCGCCTCGGGGACGGAGGTGTCGGCGTGGTACAGCGCGGGGGTGGCGCCGAGGCTCGCGGCGGCGGCGGCGAAGCCGCCTTCGTGGGCGGCGTAGTCCGGGCTGTCCAGCAGGTCGGTCTCGGCATGGTCCTGTTCGTGGACGAAGGCCTGGGCGGCGGCCACGCGGTCGGTGAAGTTTCCGTCCGCACTGGCGTAGGACGTGGCGGAGGCGGCGAGATAGGACGCCGCCACGGTGACGGGGTCGGCGAGGTCGATGCCGGTGCCGTAGCGGCCGGGGGCGGGGCCGAAGATGCGGGCGGTGTCGGTCTCGCCGGCCAGCGGGTTCCAGTCCGGCGCCTCGTCGCGCGCGGCCACGGCGCGCACCGCGGCGTCGAACAGGGCGATCTGCGTCTCGAACATGTCACGGCACAGGCCGGAGATGCGCAGCGTGACATCGACGCGGGGGCGGTCGAGCAAAGCGAGCGGGGTGACCGCGAAGCCGCTGACACGTGATGAGCCGGCATCCCACACCGGTGTGGCGCCGAGCAGCAGGAAGGCGAGGGCGAAATCCTCGCCGCCGGTGCGCAGCGAGGTGTTGCCCCAGAGATCGAGCACCACGCGGCGCAGCGGTTCGCCCTGGTCCTGCAGGTGGCGGCGCAGCAGCTCGGCCTCGGTGGCGCGGGCGAGTTCCAGGGCGGAGCGGGTCGGGATGGCGCGGGGGTCCAGCGTGAACAGGTTGCGCCCGGTCGGCAGCACGTCGGCGCGGGCACGGGTGGGCGCGCCGGCCGGGCCGGGCAGGACGAAGCGGCCGTCGAGTGCCGCCAGCAGGGCGTGGGCTTCGGCGTCGGCGCAGGCGTCGAGACGGGCGGGGTCGAAGCCTGGGGTCTGGCGCGCGAAGGCGTCGAGCAATGCGGCGCGGTGGCGCGAGGGCGCAGCGAAGATGTGCAGGCCCTGGCGTATTTGAAGGTCCTTCACGTCGCAGAGATAGGCGTCGAGCCGGGCCAACGCGTCGTCCTCGCTGTCCGCCCGGTCGGCACCGCTTTCGGCGAGCAGGCCGCAGCTCTCGGCGCGCTCCAGGATGTCACGGCGGAGCAGGGCGCCGCGGCGGCGGTCGAGCCCGTCGGCGGCGGCGTATTCGTCGATGAGGCGATCGAGCCCCTCCAGCCCGACCGACCCGGCCCGCGTCATCGGCGGGGTCATGTGGCCGATGGTGACGGCGCCGAGGCGGCGCTTGGCGGCGGCGGCCTCGCCGGGGTTGTTGACGATGAAGGGGTAGATCACCGGCAGACCGCGCAGCAGCGCCACGGGGTGGCAGGCGGCGGAGACGGCGGCGGCCTTGCCGGGCAGCCATTCCAGCGTGCCATGGGTGCCGAGATGCACCAGGGCATGGGCGTCCCATTCCAGCCTGAGCCCGAGATAGAAGGCGACATAGGCGTGGCGCGGCGGCAGATCGGCGTTGTGATACCCGGATTTTCGGCCGTTCCGGCTGCCGCGGTCGGGCTGCACGGCGAGCAGGACGTTGCCGCGGTGGAGATGGCGCAGGACGAAAGCGCCGTCGGTGACGGCTTGGTCGGCCTCCGGCGGGCCCCAGGCGGCTTCGATGGCGGCGCGGGTGGCCGCGGGCAGGGTGGCGAACAGGGTTTCATACGTGTCGAGCGACAGGAACGGCTTGGCCTGCGCGGTACAGAGGGCTTCGGTGATCTCGGGGGCTGCTGCCTCCGTGGTGGCGTATCCCGCATGTTGCAGCAGGCCCAGAATGGCGGACAGGCTGGCGAAACTGTCCAGGCCCACGGCGTGGCCGGTCTGGCCGCCGGCGCCGGGATAGTCGGACAGCACGATGGCGATGCGGCGCTCGCCCATCCGGCTCTGCGACAGGCGGGCCCAGCCGGCGGCGCGGTCGGCCGCAAGCGCAATGCCTTCGGCATGCGGCCGGTTGATGCTGCGGGCGAAGCCGAGGTCAGGGATCTCGTCGTCGTTGGCCTTGAACGCGATGGCGGTGGTGAGCAGCCGGCCGTCCAGCTCGGGCAGCACCACCTGCATGGCGAGGTCGGTCTGCGACAGGCCACGGAAGCCGGATCGCCAGGCTTCCTCGCCGCCCACGGCGAGGATGGTCTGCAGCACCGGCACACCGGCCGCCTCCAGCGTGGCGCCGATACCCTCGCGCCAGGCGGAGAACAGCGTGGCGTTCAGCACCACCGCGGGGCGCCACGCGCGCAGGCGTTCGGCGATGAAGCCGGCGGCGTCCGGGTCCTTGAGGCTGCTGACATACAGCGCCCGCACGCCGAGGCCGCGTTCGGCCAGCGCCGCGGCCAGGGCGGTGATGGGGGCGATGTCATCGGCCAGCAGATGTGAGCGGTAGCACACGATGACGGCGAGCGGGGCGTGCGCCGGCAGGTCCAGACCGAGTTCACCGGCGGGGTCGACCGGGTGCGGCATGGTGCCGTCATCCGCGCCGAGCCCCGCCAGGGCGGTGGCGAGGCGCAGGGCGGCGTCGAGATTGGCCGGGCCGCCATGGCGCAGGAAACCGTCCATGCGCGCGACGGCGGGAGCATCGGCGGTGGAGAGCGCTGCGAGCCGGGCATCCGCCAGCCCGTCGCCCGGCAACAGCACGAAGGGGATGCCCCGCGAGGAGCAGGCGTGGCGCAGCTCCTCCACGCCGTAGCGCCAGTAGTCGAGCCCGCCGAGCAGGCGTACCACCACGCACCGCGCGGCCTGGATCACCAGTTCGACATAGAGATCGACCGACATCGGGTGGCGCAGCCTGGCCAGCGCGGCAAGTCTGAGGGTCGGCCGATTCTCCATGCGCTGCCAGGCGCCGGCGAAGGCTGCCAGATCGGCGTCGGAGAACGAGAGGAACACGAGGTCGGCCGGGGTCTGGCCGAGGTCCTCGGCCTGTACCTGGTCGTCCAGCGTGGCGCTGTCGCGGACCAGGAGGTGCATCCGATCAGCCTCTGATGCCGGCGGCGATGGCGGCCTGGTCGAGGCCGGTGCGGCCGATCACCACGACATGGCCGGTGCGGGCCTCGCCCGGCGCCCAGGCGCGGTCGTAGCTCTGGCGGAAGCGGGCGCCGACGCCCTGCACGGCGAGGCGCAGCGGTTTGCCCGTGACGGCCAGGAAGCCTTTGATGCGCAGCACGTCATGCGCCGCCGCCACCCTGGCCAGCCGGGCCACCAGCGCGTCGGGGGCGGCGATCTCGGGGACGTCCACGACGAAGCTCTCGAAATCGTCGTGCTCATGGGCGCCATCCTCGGCATCGTGATGCGAGGGGCGGGCGGACAGATCATCCTCGGCGGCGGCGGACAGGCCGAGCAGCACCGCGGGGTCGATGCGGCCCTCGCGCGCCGGCACCAGCTTCACCGCGCGCGGCAGCTGCTCGGTGATCTGGCGGATCACCCGGTCGCGCGCGTCCGTCGTCATCATGTCGGTCTTGTTGAGCACGACGAGGTCGGCGCACATCAGCTGGTCCTCGTAGACCTCGGCCAGCGGGTTGTCGTGGTCGAGCGAGGGGGCCTGGGCGCGCTGGCGGGCGATGGCGTCCAGATCGTCGGCGAAGCGCCCGGCGGTGACGGCGGGGCCGTCCACCACGGTGATCACGCCGTCAACGGTGATGCGGCTGCGCACGGAGGGCCAGTTGAACGCCTTCAGCAGCGGCTTGGGCAAAGCGAGGCCGGAGGTCTCGATGAGGATGTGCTCCGGCGGATCGGCGCGGTTGACCAGCTTTTCCATGGTGGGCACGAAATCGTCGGCCACGGTGCAGCACAGGCAGCCATTGGCCAGCTCGATGATGTCGTCCTCGGTGCAGTTGGCCAGGCCGCAGGCGCGCAGCGTCTCGCCGTCGATGCCCAGGGAGCCGAATTCGTTGACGATGATGGCGATGCGCCGGCCGGCCGCGTTCTCCAGCACGTGACGCACCAGCGTGGTCTTCCCGGCGCCGAGGAAGCCGGTGATGATGGTGGCGGGGATCTTCATGCGGCAATCTCCTGTCCAGGCACGCGGCCGAGAATGAAACCCTGCAGCGACGCCGCGCGTTTGGAAGGCAGCACGGTGCCGGTGGCGGACGCGGCGTAGCGGTCGCAATAGTCGAGCAGATCGGGGACCAGCGCGGGCGTGAGGTCGCCCATCAGATAGCTCCATTTCCCCGGCATGGCGATGCAGGCGGCGGACCCGCGGGTGCAGCTGGAGAGGCATTTCACCGGGTGGAGGGTGATGGCCTGGTGTTCGCGCTGGGCGAGCTGGCGGGCGATCTCGGCGTGCAGCACGGCGCCCGGTGGGGGTTCCCCTTCGGCCGGGGCGGTGCCGGCGCGACAGGTGATGCAGACGTGCAGACTGGCCGTTGAAATCGTCATGAAACCCCCGCGCCGCAGCGCACACCACCATGGGGTGCCAACCGCCCGGCGGGCATGCGCCCGCAAGGTCGATACCGCCTGGTATCGTCGCACCCGGGGCACCCCGCCCGAACGCGCAGTCAGCGATGGCCGGACAAGCCTGTCCGTCCGGAATGGCAGGTCTCCTGGCTCACGGATCTCGGGTTTGCACCCGGCGCGCCATGCCCGCCTTCCCGGGGAGCGTCCCCAGTGGCCTGATGGCATGAAGCTGTCCGCCTACAGTTGCGGGGGCAGCCGCGGATTTAGGGTCGCCCCCGCACCGCATTCCCTCTTCACCTTCCGATCTGGAAGGACCATTCGTTGCTGCGAGTCATACGCCCACCCGAACCACACCGTCAAAGGCCCGTGCTCTGAACCACCTCACCCTCGTTCTCGGCGGCGCCCGTTCCGGCAAGAGCCGCCATGCGGAGGCGCTGGTGATGGCGCATCCGGCGCCCTGGACCTATATCGCCACCGCCCAGGCCTTCGATGACGAGATGCGCGGGCGCATCGCGCAGCATCGCGACCGGCGGGCGGCGGGCTGGGTGACGGTGGAGGCGCCGGTGTTGCTGGCGGATGCGATCGCCGCCGCCGCCGGGCCGGTGCTGGTCGACTGCCTGACGCTGTGGCTGACCAATCTGATGCTCGACGAACGCGACCTGGAGCAGGCGACGGCGGATCTGGAAGGCGCGTGTCTCGCCCACAAGGCGCCGGTGGTGCTGGTCTCCAACGAGGTGGGGCTGGGGATCGTGCCGGACAACCGGCTGGCGCGGGCGTTTCGCGACGAGGCCGGGCTGCTGCACCAGCGGCTGGCGGCCGTGGCCGATGCGGTGGTGTTCATGGTGGCGGGGCTGGCGATGCAGGTGCAGGGATGACCGACGAGGAGGCGCGCCACCGCGCCAAGATGGCGCGGCGCAAGGCGGTGCAGGATGCGGAGGTCGCGTCCAAGACCGTCGAGAAGGGTCTGCTGATCGTCAACACCGGGCCGGGCAAGGGCAAGTCGACCGCGGCGTTCGGGCTGGCGCTGCGCATGATCGGGCATGGCAGGCGGGTGGGCGTGGTGCAGTTCATCAAGGGCGCCTGGGGCACCGGCGAGCGGGCGGTGCTGGAGCGATTCGGCGATCTTGTGGAATGGCACACGATGGGCGAGGGGTTCACGTGGGAGACGCAGGACCGGGCGCGCGACGTGGCGGCGGCCGGGCGGGCCTGGGCGATGGCGCAGGCGCTGATGGCGCGCGACGACGTCGCCTTGGTGATCCTGGACGAGCTCAACATCGCGCTGCGCTACGACTATCTGGATCTGGCGGAGGTGATCGCCGGCTGTGCGGCGCGGGTTGCGGGCCAGCACGTGGTGATCACCGGGCGCAACGCGAAGCCGGAGCTGGTGGCCGCCGCCGATCTGGTGACGGAGATGACGCTGGTGAAGCATCATTTCGCGGCGGGCGTGAAGGCGCAGTCGGGCATCGAGTTTTGATCGGGCATATTTGTCCGTTCAGAACTTGACAGTTCGGGCAAATTTGCCCGATATCCCGGGTGTGAAGCCGAACGATCTCCTCCGTCGCATCCGCCGGCTGGCCAACCGGCTGGGATGGTCTGGGGAGGTCGTGGAGGGCGGAAGTCACACCAAGGTGCGGCTTCAGGGCAGAAGCTCCGTCATCCCGCGTCACGCGAAAGACCTGCCAACCGGCACACAGCGCGCCATCCTGAAGCAGCTTGGCATCACCGCGACAGATCTGGAGGACTGATCGATGCGCTTCGCCTATCCCGTCGACATTCTCACCGAGGCCGATGGCATCACCATCACGTGTCCCGATGTGCCGGAAATGGTCACCGGCGGCTGGGGCGACCTGCAGGCGAATCTGGACGCAGCCCCGGATGCGCTGGCCACGGCCCTGAGCTTCTATGTCACCGACAATCGACCGCTGCCGTCGCCCAGCCCGGCCCGAGGGCGGCCCGTGGTGGCGGTGCCGCTGCTTGTGGCGGCCAAGCTCGCCCTGTATCGGGCCAAGCGTGACGTCGGGATGACCAACGTCGAACTGGGGCATCGCTTGGGCATGGACGAGAAGGACATCAGGCGACTGCTGGATCCCGTGCACAAAAGTCGCATCGGCCAGGTGGAGCTCGCCTTGAAGGCGCTCGGACGGCGGCTGGTGGTGGAGGAACGGGCGCTCGCCTAGATCCGCATGACCGCCAGAACCCTGATGTTTCAAGGCACCGGATCGAGCGTCGGCAAGTCCGTGCTCGTGGCCGGGCTGTGCCGCGCGTTCACCCGGCGTGGCCTGACGGT
Organism: Rhodospirillales bacterium; assembly: GCA_037445025.1. Taxonomy (GTDB): domain Bacteria; phylum Pseudomonadota; class Alphaproteobacteria; order Acetobacterales; family Acetobacteraceae; genus CAIQQQ01. Next base: position 89,742 of record JBBILI010000013.1, on the reverse strand, counting down.
GCGGCCGTTCAAGCCGCAGAACATGTCCAACAACGCGGCCGTCACCGAGGATGGCGGCGAGATCGGGCGGGCGCAGGCTCTGCAGGCGCGGGCCTGCCTGGTGCCCGCCAGCGTGCACATGAACCCGGTGCTGCTGAAGCCGCAGAGCGAAATCGGCGCCCAGGTGATCGTGCAGGGGCGCGTGCACGCGACGGCCCGGGCGCGGGAGTACCAGGCGATGAAGCCGTCGCTGCTGCCGTTCGTGCTGGACAGTTTTTCCCGTCTGCGCGCCGAGGCCGACATCGTGCTGGTGGAGGGGGCGGGCAGTGCGTCCGAGATCAATCTGCGCCACGGCGACATCGCCAACATGGGTTTTGCGCGGGCCACCGGCACGCCGGTCATCCTGATCGGCGATATCGACCGTGGCGGCGTGATCGCGAGCCTGGTCGGCACGCACACCGTGCTCGACCGGGCGGATGCGGCGATGATCCGCGGCTTCATCGTCAATCGCATGCGCGGCGATCTGTCGCTGTTCGCCGAGGGCATGACGGCGATCGCGGGGCATACCGGATGGCCCGCGCTGGGGCTGGTGCCGCATTTCGCGGAACTGGCGCGGCTGCCCGCCGAGGACGCGGCCGACCTTGTCGAACGCCGCACCCATGCCGCCGGACGGTTGCGTGTCTGCGTGCCGCTGCTGCCGGCGATCGCCAATTTCGACGATCTCGATCCGCTGGCGCAGGAGCCGGATGTGGCGCTGACCCTGCTGCGGCCGGGCACGCCGCTGCCGGGTGACTGCGACCTGGTGATCCTGCCCGGCTCCAAATCGACCATCGCGGACCTCGCCGCCCTGCGCGCAGCGGGCTGGGACATCGACATCGCCGCACATCGCAGGCGGGGAGGCCGGGTGCTGGGGCTGTGCGGCGGCTATCAGATGCTGGGCCGGACGATCGCTGATCCGGACGGGGTGGAAGGCCCGGCCGGCACGGTGGCGGGACTTGGGCTGCTCGATGTGGACACCGTGCTGACCGGACAGAAACGGCTGGCGCGGGTCAGCGGGTTTCTGGCCGGGGGCGCGCCGTTTGTGGGCTACGAGATCCATATGGGGCGCACCGAGGGAGCGGATCTGGCGCGGCCGGTGCTGCATCTGGCCGATGGCCGGCCGGACGGCGCCGGCTCGGCCGACGGATCGGTGCGTGGCCTTTATGTGCATGGGCTGTTCCATGACGACGCGGCACGCGCGTCGCTGCTGCGCGCGCTCGGCGCCGCGCCGTCAGGGCATCGCCACGACGCGGCCGTGGAGGCGACGCTGGATGCGTTCGCCGATCATCTGGAGGCGCATGTGGCTATCGATAAATTGTTGCAGACAGCGCGATGAGCACGGCCAGGATCTGCAGTCCGCAGGCCAGCCGGTACAGTGCCAGCGCGCGGCGCAGATCCGCGGGCGTTGCCTCGGCCCGGCCATCGCCCATCCAGGCATCCTCGACCCGGGTGGTGCCGTATACCCGCGGCCCCGCCAGGCGCAGACCGAGGGCACCGGCCATCGCCGCCTCCGGCCAGCCGGCGTTGGGGGAGCGATGACGCCCGGCGTCGCGCGCCACCGCGCGCAGGGCGCCCACGCCGGAGGCGCCGGGGCTGATCGCCGCCGCGAGGGTCAGCCACAGGGCAGCGAGTCGCGAGGCCGGCAGGTTGACGAGGTCGTCGAGTCGCGCCGCCGCCCAGCCATAGGCTTCGTGGCGCGGGGTGCGGTGGCCGATCATGCTGTCGGCGGTGTTGATCGCCTTGTAGGCAGCGATGCCCGGCAGCCCCACCACGCCGCACCACAGCGCGGGGGCCACCACGCCGTCGGAGAAGTTTTCGGCCAGGCTCTCGATGGCGGCCCGCACCACACCGGCCTCGTCCAGCGTCGCGGGATTGCGACCGACGATGCGCGACACCGCAAGCCGGCCGCCGGCGAGCCCGTCCTGCTCCAGGCCGGTGGCGACGTCGGCGACATGGCGCCACAGGCTGCGGCTGGCCAGACCGGCGCTGGCGAGGACCGGCAGCAGCCACACCCAGGGGCCGGTCAGCCACGCCGCAAGGGCGGCGGTGGGCAGGATCGCGGCGGCGAGCAGCAGCAGTTCGCCCAGCACGCCCATCGCCTGGCGGACGCGGAAGCTCTGCATGGGGCGGTTGAGGCGGCGGTCGCAGGTGGAGATCACCGCGCCCAGCCACACCACAGGATGGCGCATGCGGGCGAACAGGGCGTCGGGGTAGCCGCACAGCGCCTCGATCAGCAGGGCTGTGGCCAGGAGGGTCGGATGGGTCACGCGGCAGAGGTGCCACGTTGACGCGTGACGCTGCAATCGATCATGGCGGCCGGCTGCACGACGCCCGCCTGCGCTGGCCCCTGGCGCCGGAGCCCTGGGTGGACCTGTCGACCGGGATCAACCCTGTGGCCTATCCGATGCCGGCCCTGGCGGCGGACGACCTGACCCGTTTGCCGGAGCCGCAGGATGAGCAGCACCTGCTGCAGATCGCAGCCGATGCCTATCGGGTGGCGGACCCGGCGATGGTGGTGGCGGCGCCGGGCACGCAGATTCTGATCAGCCTGCTGCCGCTGCTGGCCCCGGCCCGTGGGGTGGCGGTGCTGTCGCCGACCTATGGCGAGCATGCGCGCGCCTGGGCGAATGCGGGGGCCGTGGTGCGCGCCATCGACGATCTGGCGTGCTGCGCGCCGGGCGAGACGGTGGTGCTGTGTCAGCCGAACAATCCCGATGGCCGGGCGTTTCCGGCCGATCTTCTGGTGGCGCTGGCCGGACGGCTCGCGCAGGACGGCGGGCGGCTGGTGATGGACGAGGCGTTCGCCGATCTGGAGGACCCTGCGCTGAGCGTTGCGCCGGCGCTGCCCTGTCCGGGCCTGGTGGTGCTGCGCTCCTTCGGCAAGACCTATGGGCTGGCAGGGGTGCGGCTGGGGTTTCTGCTGGCGGAGCCAGGCTTCGCCGCGCGGGTGCGGGCGGCGCTGGGGCCGTGGGCGGTCAGCGGACCGGCGTTGCGGGTGGGGAGCGTGGCGCTGGGCGATGGGGCATGGCGTGCGGCGGCGGCGGCGCGGCTGCGGCAGGATGCGGCTCGGCTCGATGCGCTGCTCGCAGCTTCGGGGATGGCGGTGATCGGCGGCACCTGCCTGTTCCGGCTGGCCGAGACGCCTGACGCCGCTGCCTGGCACGCGCGGCTGGGGGCGTCAGGCCTGCTGGTGCGTCGTTTCGCTGCCCAGCCACGCTGGCTGCGCTTCGGGGTTCCTGCGGGAGAGGCAGCCTGGGCGCGGCTGGCCCGCTGTCTCGCGCAGGACGAGGCCGGAGCTACCCGACCTCCTTCATCCGGGCATTGAGGGTGTCGATCGTCTTTTCGAGGTCCGCGAACACCTTGGTGAAGCCGTCCGCCGCGGTCGCGACCTTCTGCAGCGACGCGCTGAGGATCTTCTGTGCATCGGCGATCTGTTTCTTTTGATCGGGCTTCTTGGGATCGAGCCCGAACGTGGCGCCGGAGATCATGCTGTCGTACTGGTTTGCAGCATTCTTGACCTTCGACAGCGAGTCCTCGACTCCATCGACCTTGGATTCGAACGCCTTGCAGGCCGTTCCGAGTTCGGCGATGGCCTTGTTGGCGGCGTTCATGACGGTTTCGATGTCGGTGCGCGGCTTGGGCAGTTCGCCTTCCTTGCCGAGGATCTTCTGGGCCTGCGCCTTTGCGTCGTTCCAGTCTTTGATAATGGCACCCGCCATGGCCGCCCCCCTCCAGCTTTCCTTGTAGTTTGAACGCGAAGTCGGGTGTGGAGCAAGCCGATGATCAAGCCGGCGGGGTGGGTCACGGTATCGTCAGGCGGCGGACCGATGCTGCGTCCAGAGGGCCAGCGCGTTGCGGCAGACCTGCTCCCAGCAGGCGAACGAGAAGTCATGGGCGTTCGAGCCGGGGGCAAAGCGGTCCATGCGGCCGCGGATCAGTCCGGGGGCCAGCAATTCCACGGTGCCGGGGGGATGGCCAGGATCGGCCAGCTCCATCCACAGCAGGGTGGACGGCCCGTAGCTGCGGATGGCCTCGACCAGCTTCATCGCCTGCGCCTTGGAGATCGGCGTCATGCTGCGGTAGACGAAGATCTTTTCGCCGTCGGTCAGGTCCTCGACGAGCTTGCGGGTGAGGTACGGCAGTCTGCGGATCTCGCGGCGGTGCACGTCCTCGGGCGGGCGTTCTCCGGCCATCACCCAGGCGTGGTAGTAGAGCCCGAACGTCTTGTCCGAGATCATGTATTCCCGGCCGTTGGAGGACAGGTCGACGCTGATCTGGTCTGGCCGGCCGAGTCCTTCGAATCGCGCGGTGAGAGCGGACAGCAGCTTGGGCAGCGGTGTGCTGGAGAATCGCAGAAGGCCCAACGGCTCGGCGCCGCCTTTGCGCTGCACGAGGCCGAACTCGCAGTTCTCGCCGAGGCTTTCGAAACGGAGCATCACTTCGTTGAGCGGCAGCGTCTCTGCTGAACCGTCAGCCGACGTGGAGGCACCCTCACGATTGAGTTGGGACAAATCGGCCTCCTTCGTCACACGTCATATCTCATAAAGCTTAAAATCTGGTTTCAACAGCGTGTTGTACCAAAACCACCGTGATCGCGTATCTTGTTCAAACGCAACGCCATCACAAGGTACACGATCCGATCTCATCCCTCCATCCTAGCCATGCGGCCCGATGGGGAAACAGCCAGTGCCGCACGGCTGGATCGCAGATCCCACCCCTTGCCATAGCGATTTTTCCGCAGGCATTGCATCCGCGCCATCTGCCCGCAAGGGTGCGTGGCGAAACCAGGGAGGAGGGTCTGATGGACTTCACGCTGCCGGAAGAGGTGGAATCCACCCGGGCCGCCATTCAACGGTTTGTTGACGATCGGCTGATTCCGCTCGAATCGCAACCGAGCTCGTATGATCTGCATGAGAACATCGCCCCCGCACTGCTGACGGATCTGCGGGCCGAGGCGCGGTCGCAGGGGCTCTGGGCGCTGTCCATGCCAAAGGCGCGCGGTGGCCGTGGCATGAGCCTGGCCGGAATCGCGCCCTGCTACGAGGAGATGAACCGCTCGATCTTCGGCCCGGTCGTGTTCAACGCCGCGGCCCCCGATGACGGCAACATGCGGGTTCTGGAACAGGTGGCGACCTCCGAGCAGAAACGGATCTGGTTGCAGCCGATCATCGATGGTGCCGTCCAATCGGCCTTTGCCATGACCGAGCCCGATGGATGCGGGTCTGACCCCTCGCTGACCTACACCACGGCCTCCAGGACCAATACTGGCTGGAAGCTGAATGGACGCAAGTGGTTCATCACCGGAGCGGGAATTGCGAAACATTTCATCGTGATTGCCCGAACCTCCGATGATGCCAGGCGGGGGCTGTCAGCGTTTCTGTTCCATGCGGATCAGCCGGGCTGGGAGATCGTGCGGCGGATTCCGATCATGGGGCCGGAGGAGCATGGCGGGCATTGCGAGCTGCGCTTCGACGGGCTGGAGGTGCCGGATGAAAACCTTTTGATGCGCGAGGGCGACGGGCTGAAGCTGACCCAGATCCGCCTCGGCCCGGCGCGGCTGACCCATTGCATGCGCTGGACGGGGCTGGCGCGCCGGGCGCTCGAGATTGCCATGGCGCATGCCCAGCAGCGCCGCTCGTTCGGGGCGACGCTGATCGATCACGAAAGTGTGCAGGGGCTGATTGGCCAGGCGGCGCTCGAGATCCAGATGGGCAAGCTGCTGACGATGCATGCGGCCTGGAAGCTCGACCAGGGCGATTTCGCGCGCAAGGAGGTGTCGATGGCCAAGATCGTGGTGGCCGACGCGCTGCACAAGGCGGTGGACACGGCGCTGCAGTTGCTCGGCGCCAAAGGCTACTCGAAGGACACCGTGATCGAGTGGATGTACCGCTATGCCCGCCAGGCGCGGCTGGTGGACGGCGCGTCGGAGGTGCATCGCATGGTGCTGGCCAACATTTTGCGCGCGCAGGGCGGGTCGTTCTTTGACTGGGGCGCCGGCCATGGATGAGCCGCGCCGCGCGGCGCTGCAGGCCTGGCTGCCGTCCGGAGTCGAAATCGGCGCCATGACGCTGATGTCGGGCGGCGCCATCCAGCAGAACTGGCGGATGGATGTGACGGTTTCCGGCGTGGCCGAGTCCTGGGTGCTGCGCATGGATTCGGCCGCGACCCTCACGCATAGCCGGCCGCGTGGCGAGGAGTTCGCCCTGCTGCAGGCGGCGTTCGCGTCCGGCGTGGCGGTGCCGGAGCCGCTGTTCCTGTGCACCGACCCGGGGGTGATCGGCTCGGCGTTCTTTGTGATGCGGTGTGTGGCGGGTGTGGCCTCGGCGCATCGCCTGGTGCGCAGCGACACGCTGGGCGGCGGCAGGACCGCATTGACAGCGGCGCTGGGGCGGCAGCTTGGGTTGATCCATGCGATCCGGCCCGGGCGGGATGGACTTGGCTTTCTGGCGCCGCATCCGGAGATGACGCCGGGGCTGCGGTTCGTGGCCGAGATGCGGGGGCATCTCGACCGGGCGGGACAGGTCCGGCCGATTCTGGAATGGGGGTTGCGGCATCTGGAACGCCATGCCCCGCCGCGAGGCGATGTGGTGCTGTGCCACAATGATTTCCGCACCGGCAACATCATGGTGGACGACCACGGCGTGACCGGTGTGCTGGACTGGGAGTTCGCGGCGTGGGGCGATCCGCATGAGGATCTCGGTTGGCTCTGTGCGAAATGCTGGCGCTTCGGCTGTGCGCACGAGGTCGGCGGGATCGGGCCGCGGCAGGTGCTGTATGACGCCTATGCGGCACAGTCCGGGCGGGCGGTCGATGACGCGCAGGTGCGGTTCTGGGAGATCGCGGCGACGATCCGCTGGGCGGTGATCGCGCTGTCGCAGGCGCAGCGGCATCTGTCCGGGGCCGAGCCGAGCCTGGAGCTGGCGCTGACCGGGCATATCGTGCCGGAGCTGGAGTTGGATGTGATGCGGGCGACATCGTGAGCGACATGGAACAGCCGGATGCGGCGGCGTTGCTGGCGGTGGCGCTGGATACGCTGCGCCAGGAGGTGATTCCGCAGCTGCAGGGCGACGTGAGGTTCAAGGCGCTGATGGTGGCCAATGCGATGGCGATCGCGCTGCGGGCCTCATCGGTGGCGGCGCCGGATCTGCCCGAGGCGGTGCAGCTCGCCGCCGCCATCCGCGCCGGGCATCACGATGATGACGCGGTGCTGGCGGCCCGGCTGCGTGCGCATGCCGAGGCGCGATGCCAGGTCAGCGCGCCGAAGGCGATGTAGCGCCGCGGCCGGCATCGGATTATTGCCTCTGCAAGAACATCACGGGAGGCTCGTCCATGCCATCAGCCATGTATGACCAGGATCTCGACAAGACGCCGGCCAACTACGTGCCGCTGTCGCCGATCTCCTTTCTGGTGCGGGCGGCGCGGGTCTATCCGGAGCGCGTGGCGGTCATCCATGGCGACCGGCGGATCACCTATCGCGACCTGTTCGCCCGCTGCCGGCGCTTCGCCTCCCGGCTGGCCGGCCTCGGCGTGGGCCGCGGCGACACGGTGGCGGTGCTGGCGCCGAACATTCCGGCGATGCTGGAGGCGCACACCGCGGTGCCGATGACGGGGGCCGTGATCTGCGCCGTCAACACCAGGCTCGACGGGCCGACCATCGGCTTCATCCTGCGCCACAGCGAGGCGCGCGTGTTTCTGGTGGACCGCGAGCTGGCGCCGCTGGCGCGGATCGCGCTGGAGGGGATGGCGAACCCGCCGGTGGTGATCGGCATCGATGACGCGCTGACCGCGGCGGGCGAGGTGCTGGGGGAGGAATACGAGGACTGGATCGCCGGAGGAGACAGCGCGTTCCCGGTGCGGCTGCCGGAGGACGAGTGGGATGCGATCTCGCTAGGCTACACCTCCGGCACCACCGGCGACCCGAAGGGCGTGGTGTGCCACCATCGCGGCGCCTATCTGAGTGCGGCCGGCAACGCGCTGGCCGCCGAGATGACGCCGCGCAGCGTGTATCTGTGGACGCTGCCGATGTTCCACTGCAACGGCTGGACCTTCACCTGGTCGGTGACGATGCTCGGCGGCACCCATGTGTGCCTGCGGCGGGTGGATCCGGCGCTGATCTTTTCACTCGTGGCCGAACACAGGGTGACCCTGATGTGTGCGGCGCCGGTGGTGCTGACCATGCTGATCCATGCGCCTGAGAGTGTGACCCGGCGGTTCGATCATCAGGTGCAGGTGTTCACCGGGGGCGCGGCGCCGCCGACGCCGGTGATCGCGGCGATGGAGCAGCGCGGGTTCACCATGGGGCATGTGTATGGGCTCACCGAGGTGTACGGGCCGTTGACATATTGCGTGTGGCAGCCGGAGCTCGACACGATGGACCTGCCGGCGCGGGCGCGCTTCATCTCGCGCCAGGGGGTGCCGCATCCGCTGGCCGATGATGCGCAGGTGATGGATGCATCCATGCAGCCGGTGGCCTGGGATGGCGCGGAGATGGGCGAACTGATGCTGCGCGGCAACACCGTGATGAAAGGCTATCTCAAGAACCCCAGGGCGACGCAGGCGGCGTTCGCCGGGGGCTGGTTCCACAGCGGCGATCTCGGCGTGATGCATCCGGACAGCTATGTCGAGATCAAGGACCGCTCGAAGGACATCATCATCTCCGGCGGCGAGAACATCTCCTCGCTGGAGGTGGAGGAGGTGCTTTACCGCCATCCCGACATCATGGAGGCGGCGGTGGTGGCGCAGAACGACGAAAAATGGGGCGAGGTGCCGCACGCCTTCGTCACCGTGCGGCCGGGGGTGGAGGATCTGTCCGAGGCTGACGTGATCGCGTTCTGCCGGGAGCACATGGCGCGGTTCAAGGTGCCGAAGCAGGTGACGTTCACCGCGCTGCCGAAGACCTCGACGGGCAAGATCCAGAAATACGAGCTGCGGCGGCGGCTGAAGGAGACCTTGGCGTAGGGCGGATGCAATCCGCCGCTTTCCGGCGATGGCGGATTGCATCCGCCCTACGGGAACGGGTTCTCGATGCGGAGCTGGTTTTCGATGATGAGGCCGTGCTGCATATCCTCTGACCAGAGGCGGTCGCAGCCGGCTGCAAGGGCGGCGGCTGCGATCATCGCGTCGGAGAGAGACAGCTTGTAGCGCTCGGCAAGGGCCAGGCCGTGCAGGTGGATGTCCAGCGTCAGCGGTGTGACCGTGAGCAGGGCGCGCAGCGTTGACAGCAACGTGCCGGTTTCGGCCCAGCTCAGCCGCATCTTGCGCCGCGCGACATTGGCCAGCTCGTTCAGCACCTGCACGCTGATGGTGCCGCCTGCGTCGATCAGCTGTTCGGCGCGGCGGGCCTTTCGGTCGTCGGCGGACGCGACATAGACGAGGACAATGGTGTCAAGAAAGCTCCCGGGCATTCGCGTCGTCCCGGTCGAACACGAAATCGGCAGGCAGGCGGCCGCGGAAGCTGCGCAGCCGGGCCAGCAGCGCGTCGCGGCCAGGCTTGCGGGCGATGGCGAACACGCGCTCGTCCGCGACGCGGATCTCGATGTCGTCGCCTTCCTTCAGCGCGAGCGCCTCGACGACGGCGGCGGGGAGGCGTACCGCCAGGCTGTTGCCCCATTTTGCGAGCTGCATGTGAGTCCTCGGTGGATATACTGCGGACGGGATGTATATCTTGGGGTCTGGAAAATCAACGATTTTTACCACCCCATCGATCCCGGGCCGCCCTTGAACGGGCCTTTGAGGTCAGCGGTGATCCAGCCGCCGTAGAAGCCGCCGGGCTGGGGGGTGACGCGTTCGCCGTCGACGAAGCAGCCATCCATCGGGCCGGCATAGACGGCGAGGTGGTCGGCGATGTCGGCGAAGGCGGGTTCCGGGTCGGGGTAGCTCCAGGCGACCTTGACCGCGCGCGCCTCGCCCACCCGGATGGACCAGTAGCGTGCCTGGCCCTTCCACTCGCACAGCGAGCGCCCCGGCGCTGCTTCGATCACGCAGTCGCGGAACGCGTCGCGGGGGAGGTAGTAGACCGGCGGGTGCGAGGTCTCCAGCACACGCCAGGCGTCGTTCGTCTCGGCGATGGTGCGGCCGGCGAAGTCGATGCGGATGGGCTTGTGGCAGCGCTGCAGCGCAGGCGGCCTGGGGTATTGCCAGACGTCTTCCATCACACGGATTCCACTGTTGCGGAGCTGCATGTGGTCGGGCAGCTTTCGCCCGCAACCGGAGGAACCCGCCCATGAAGACCCGCGCCGCCGTCGCCCGCCAGGCCGGACACACGCTGAGCCTGGAGACCGTCGATCTCGAAGGGCCGCGCGAGGGGGAGGTTCTGGTCGAGATCAAGGCCACCGGGATCTGCCACACCGACGAGTTCACCCTCTCCGGCGCCGACCCGGAAGGGATGTTTCCGGCCATCCTGGGGCACGAGGGGGCCGGCATCGTGGTGGATGTGGGCAAGGGGGTGACATCGCTGAAAAAGGGCGATCATGTCATTCCCCTCTACACGCCGGAATGCCGGGAGTGCGAATACTGCCTCAGCCGCAAGACCAATCTGTGCCAGAAGATCCGCATCACCCAGGGACGCGGCGTGATGCCGGACGGGTCGAGCCGGTTCTCCTGCGACGGTCAGCCGATCATGCACTACATGGGCACGTCGACCTTCTCGAACTTCACCGTGGTGCCGGAGATCTCGCTGGCCAAGATCCGTGAGGACGCGCCGTTCGACAAGGTCTGCTACATCGGCTGCGGGGTGACGACGGGCATCGGCGCCGTCATCAACACGGCCAAGGTGGAGGCCGGCGCGCGCTGTGTGGTGTTCGGGTTGGGCGGCATCGGGCTCAACGTGGTCCAGGGGCTGCGCATGGTGGGGGCCGAGCAGATCGTCGGCGTGGATCTCAATCCCGGGCGGCGGGCGATGGCGGAGAAGTTCGGCATGACCGACTTCGTCAACCCGGCCGAGGTGGAGGGTGATCTGGTGCCGTATCTGGTCAACCTCACCAAGGGCGGTGCTGACTACTCGTTCGAGTGCATCGGCAATGTGAAGGTGATGCGCCAGGCGCTGGAATGCGCGCACAAGGGCTGGGGCAAGTCGGTGGTGATCGGCGTCGCACCTTCGGGGGCCGAGATCTCGACGCGGCCGTTCCAGCTGGTGACCGGGCGGGTGTGGATGGGCTCGGCGTTCGGCGGGGCCAGGGGGCGGACGGATGTGCCGCGGATCGTGGATTGGTACATGAACGGGAAGATCAACATCGACGACCTGATCACCCATGTGCTGCCGTTCGAGCAGATCAACGAAGGCTTCGAGCTGATGCGCAAGGGCGAGAGCATCCGCAGCGTGGTGACGTTCCCGTAGCCCGCATCGCGCTCGGGCGATGCGGGGCCATCCAACGTCGCGCTCGGGAGATGTGGTGCCGCCCCGCATCGCCCGAGCGCGATGCGGGCTACGCGGTGTAGGTGACCTGCGCTTCGCCGAGGCTGGGGAACTTCACACGGGCGGTGCTGGTCTCGCCGATCATCGTCTTGCCGGTCCAGCTGCCGCAGGTGACGAACTGGCCGGCCTTGAGCCCGCCGGCCCAGACGGCGCCGACATTGGCGAGCCATTCCACCAGCCGGATCATGTCGCCGGCGGGGTTGCCGGTGTGGGTCATCTGCAGGGCGCCGTCGACATACTGCTCGACGGTCTCGTGCGGGAAGTCGATGCCGTGCCACGCGGCGGTGCCGGGGCCGTAGACGAAGCCGCCATGGGTCTGGGTGTCAGCGAGGCCGGTGAAGACGCTGACGGCGTCGGGGTCGAGATAGCGTGACTCAAGCACCTCGATGACCGGATGGGCGGTGGCGAGGGCGGCGATGACGTCTTCGCGGGTGTAGGGCGTGGCGCGAGGGGGCAGGTCGTGTCCGAGGCGGAAGGCGACTTCGGCCTCGATGCCGCGCAGCAGATGGGTCTTCGCGGACAGCGTGGCCGGGCTCGCCGTCACGCCGGAGGCCGGCATCGGGCCGCACTGGATGATCTCCGGGCCGGCCGCGCCGACCTTCCAGCCGCCGATCTCGCCGGTTTCGGCGGCCACCAGATGCTGGATCGCGTAGGCCTCGGCGCGGTCGGCGGGGCGCAGGGCCTCGGGGAGGTCTGACAGGCGATCGGCGGGATTGGCGCGGGCGGCGAGCAGCAGGGCGGCGGCGGCCGCGGCGTTGGTGGACATCGGGCGGATTCCTCGGGTGAGGCATCGATTTTGGGCCGGGCCGGGGGGCTTGTCCAATTTGCGGGGTGGCTTCAGGTTGCCGCCATGCAGATAGAGCTCACCGACGCGGGCGATCCCGCGCACCGGGCCGGCGTGCTGGCGCCGCTGGCCGACTACAACGCCGAGCAGACCGGACGGCGCGACGACGGCGGGCGGTTCGCCGTGCTGCTGCGCGACCGCAACGGCGTGGTCGAAGGCGGCCTATATGCCACGCACTGGATGGGCTGGGCGAAGCTGGACATGGCGTTCCTGCCGGAGCATCGGCGCGGGCAGGGGCTGGGGTCGCGGATGCTGGCCACGGTCGAGCGGGCTGCGATCGGACGGGGCTGCCATGGGGTGTGGATGCAGAGCCTGTCGATGCAGGCGCCGGGATTCTATGAGAAGCGCGGCTATCGGGTGATCGGGCGGCTGCAGGATCGGCCGCCGGGGCATGAGGAGGTGTTCCTGGCCCGGCATGATCTGTCCGGCACCGGGCCTGCGACGATGGCGGTCGACTTCGACACCGATCCGGCGCACCGCGACCGGCTGCGCCGATTGCTGCTGGACTTCACGGATGCCCGTGCTGCGCCGGCGGCGCTGCGCGATTTCGCGCTGCTGGTGCGTGACGACGCGGGCGCCATCCTGGGCGGCATGTGGGGCTGGAGCGGCCGGGGCTGGCTTTATATCGATCTGTTCGGGCTGCCGCCGGCGCTGCGGCGGTCGGGGCTGGGGACGCGGCTGATCGGCATGGCGGAGGCGGAGGCGAAGGCGCGCGGCTGCATCGGGCTGTATCTCGACACGTTCAGCTTCCAGGCGCGGCCGTTCTACGAGAAGCAGGGGCTGTCGGTGTTCGGTCAGATCGACGACTACCCCGCGGGGCACACCCGCTACTTCCTGGCGAAGCGGTGGGGATGATGGCGCTGCACACGGACTGGCGGGCGTTGCCGGAGGACGTCCGCGGCGGCGTGTTCGCCCTGGGCAATTTCGACGGCGTGCATCGCGGGCATGCGCATCTGATCCATGCGCTGCATGCCGCGCGGCCGGATCTGGCGCTGGGGGTGGTGACATTCGAGCCGCATCCGCGCGCCGTGTTCCGGCCCGAGGATCCGCCGTTCCGGCTGACGCCTTCGCTGGAGCGGGCGGCACTGCTGGCGGGGCTGGGGGTGCGGCATGTGGTGGAGATCCGCTTCGATGCGGCGTTTGCCGAGCTGACCGCGGAGCAGTTTGTGGACGAGGTGCTGCACCAGGCGCTGGGGGCGCGGCATCTGGCCTGCGGGCTGGATTTCGCGTTTGGCCACAGGCGCGGCGGCGACAGCGCGTTTCTGGCGCGGCGGGCGGAGGCGCTGGGCATCGGGCTCACGCTGGTGCCCGCCCTGGTGGATGCGCAGGGGCCGATCTCGTCGAGCCGGGTGCGCCGCGCCCTGCAGGATGGCTATCCTGAACGCGCGACCCAGCTGCTGGGGCGGGCCTGGGCGATCACCGGTGTGGTGTCGCACGGCGACCAGCGGGGGCGGACGATCGGGTTTCCCACGGCGAACATACCCTTGGGCGCGCATATCGAGCCGCAGCGCGGGGTATATGCGGTGACCACGCGGCTGTCGGACGGAACCGTGCTGAAGGGAGTGGCCAATCTCGGGCGGCGGCCCACGGTGAACGAGGGGGCGGAGAGCCGGCTTGAGGCGCATTTCTTCGATTTCGCCGGTGATCTGTATGGGCAGACGCTGGCGGTGTCGCTGTGTGCGTTCATCCGGCCGGAACGAAAGTTCGAGAGCTTCCAGGCGCTGCGTGACCAGATCGTGGCGGATGCCAGCGCTGCGCGCGGTTTGCTTGACCGGCCGCCGGCGGCATCCGCATAGTTCGCCGATGCACCAGGCCCTTATCGCGCGAATTAGCTGACCGGCTGGCAAGCCGGTATAGACATGCGCGCGCCTTCCCCGCGGCCACCTGCTCCGAGAACCCCATGACCGAAACCCAGGACTACCGATCGACCGTGTTCCTTCCGGCCACGGCGTTTCCCATGCGCGGCGATCTGCCGGCGAAGGAGCCCGCAATCCTGGAGAGATGGCGGGAGATGGGGCTGTGGGAGAGGCTCCGGGCGTCGCGGGCCGGGTCCGAGATGTTCATTCTCCATGACGGCCCGCCCTATGCCAACGGGCATCTGCATATCGGCCACGCGCTGAACAAGATCCTCAAGGACGTGGTGAACCGCTCCCGCCAGATGGCCGGACAGGACGCGCTGTACATCCCCGGCTGGGACTGCCACGGCCTGCCGATCGAGTGGAAGATCGAGGAGCAGTATCGCCGCGAAGGCCGCGACAAGGATGCGGTGGACATTCTGCAGTTCCGCGCGGAGTGCCGGGCCTATGCGGCGGAGTGGGTTGCGATCCAGGCCGAGGAGTTCCGCAGGCTCGGCGTCGAGGGCGACTGGGCGAACCGGTATGCGACCATGGATTTCGGCTCCGAGGCGGTGATCGCCGGCGAGATCGGCAAGTTCCTGCTCAACGGCGCGCTGTATCGCGGGCTCAGGCCGGTGATGTGGTCGCCGGTGGAGAAGACGGCGCTGGCCGAGGCGGAGATCGAGTATCACGACCATACCAGCACCACCATCACGGTGCGGTTCCCCGTCGTCTCCAGCGCGGTCGCGGCGCTGGCCGGCGCGTCGGTGGTGATCTGGACGACCACGCCCTGGACCATGCCGGGCAACCGCGCCATCGCGGCGGGGGCGGAGATCGACTACGCCGTGCTGCGGGTCGATTCGGTGGCCGAGGGTTCGCTGGCGGTGCCGGGCGAGACTTTGGTGGTGGCGCTGGACCTGCTGCCGAAGTTCTGTGCTGACGTGAAGATCGCCACCCATCATCTGCTGCACGTGGTGAAAGGCGCCGATCTCGTGGGCACCATCTGCGCCCATCCGCTGCGCGCCCAGGGCTATCCGCATGACGTGCCGGTGCTGACCGCCGCATTCGTCACCACCGAGCAGGGCACCGGCCTCGTCCACATCGCGCCCAGCCACGGCGAGGACGATTTCGCGCTGGGCCGCGCCCACAACCTCGAAATCCCCGAAACCGTCGCCGATGACGGCACGCTGACGCATTTCGCCCCCGGCTTCGAAGGCGTGCATGTCTACAAGGCTGGCCCGCCGGTGATCGCAGCCCTCACCGCGGTGGGCATGCTGCTGGCGACCACCAAGTTCGTGCATTCCTACCCGCATTCCTGGCGCAGCAAGGCGCCGCTGATCTTTCGCGCCACGCCGCAATGGTTCATCCGCATGGATGGGCCGGAACAGATCCGCGCGAAGGCGCTCGCCGCGATCGACGCCACGGTGTTCGTGCCCGACCAGGGCCGCAACCGCATCGGCTCGATGATCGCAAGCCGGCCGGACTGGTGCATCAGCCGCCAGCGCGCCTGGGGCGTGCCGATTCCGGTGTTCGTCGAGAAGGCCACCGGCACGCCGCTGCGCGACCCGGCGGTGGTGGAGCGCATCGTGTCGGTGTTCGCCGAGGAGGGGGCCGATGCGTGGTACAGCTCGCCCGCGTCGCGGTTCCTCGGCAACGACTATGACCCCGCCGCCTATGAGCAGGTGATGGACATCGTCGACGTGTGGTTCGAATCGGGCTCCACCCACGCCTTCACCCTGGAGGCCCGCGGCCTGCCCTGGCCGGCGGATCTGTATCTCGAAGGCAGCGACCAGCATCGCGGCTGGTTCCATTCGAGCCTGCTGGAAGCCGTCGGCACCCGCGGGCGGGCGCCGTTCAAGGCGATCCTGACGCATGGCTTCGTGCTCGACGAGCAGGGCCGCAAGATGAGCAAGTCGCTCGGCAACGTCACCGCACCGCAAGAGGTCAGCGACAAATACGGCGCCGATATCCTGCGGCTGTGGGTGATGAACTCGGACACCACCGCGGATCTGCGGATCGGGCCGGAGATCCTCAAGCAGCAGGCCGAGCTGTACCGGCGCATCCGCAACACGCTGCGCTGGATCCTGGGCGGTCTGGACGGGTTTTCCGACGCCGAGAGCGTGGCCTACGAGGACATGCCGGAGCTGGAGCGCTGGGTGCTGCACCGGCTGTCGGAGCTGGATGCGCAGATCCGCACGGCGGTGACCAGCTATGACTGGACCGGCGTGGTGCCCGCGCTGCACGGGTTCTGCGCCGCCGATCTCTCGGCGTTCTACTTCGATGTGCGCAAGGACACGCTGTACTGCGACCGGCCGGACAGTCTGGCGCGCCGCGCAGTGCGCACGGTGCTCGATCAGCTGCATCGCTGCCTGTGCATCTGGCTCGCGCCGGTGCTGGTGTTCACCGCCGAGGAGGCCTGGACGTCGCGCTTCGGCACCGACCAGAGCGTGCATCTGCAGACCACGCCGTCGCTGCCCGCGACCTGGCGCAACGAGGCGCTGGCGGCACGATGGGTCGAGATCCGCGCCGTGCGCCGCGCCTTGACCACGGCGCTGGAGGACGGCCGCAAGGCCGGCTGGCTGAAATCCTCGCTGCTGGCGGAGATCGACCTGCCGGCAGGCGAGGCCGGCGCCCTGCTGTCGCCCGAGGAGTGGGAGCGGTTGGCCATCGTGTCGTATGTGCGCATCGGCGGCGACAGCGTGGCCGTGCGGCCGGCGGCAGGGGCGAAATGCGAGCGGTGCTGGAAGGTGCTGCCCGAGGTCGGCTCGGTTGCGGCGCATCCCACGCTGTGCCGGCGCTGTGCCGATGCGGTCGCGCATCTCCGCGCGTGTGTCTCGGCATGAGGCGGGTGCTGACCGGCCTGCTCGCCGCCCTGCTCGTGCTGGGGCTGGATCAGGCGAGCAAGGACTGGGTGCTGCATCATATCGACCTGCCGGATGTCGGCTCGATCGCCATTCTGCCGTTCCTCAGCTTCACCATGGTGTGGAACCACGGCGTCACCTTCGGCATGCTCGCCAATTTCGGTGCGCTTGGCGAATGGCTTCTGGCCGGCGTGGCGCTGGTGGTGGTGGCGGTGCTGTTCCGCTGGCTGCTGCGCGCCGAGACCTGGCCGGTGGCGGTGGCGCTGGGCGCGATCGCGGGCGGTGCGGTCGGCAACGTCATCGACCGGCTGCGCTTCGGCGCGGTGGTGGATTTCATCCATGCCCATGCCTGGGGCTACAGCTGGTATGTGTTCAACGTCGCCGATGCTGCGATCGTCTGCGGGGTGGCGACCCTGCTGCTGGATGGCATGCTGCGCCGCGAGACCGGGCCAAGTCGGCGGCGCGCGTGAGGCTTCCGGCCACTCCGATGCTTGCCCAGGCGCCGCGCGGGCGCTACACGTCCGGGATGTTGCATCGTTCCCGTCCGGCCCTGCTGATCGCTGTTCTGCTGCTGCCGCTGGCGGCCTGCGGCGGCACCGATAATTTCGCCCGCAACATCGGGCTGGTGCGGGATGCGCCGGACGAGTTCACCGTTACGACGCGCGCGCCGCTGTCGATGCCGCCGGATATGACGACGCTGCCGCCGCCGGTGCCAGGCGCGAGCCGGCCGCAGGAACAGAGCACGCGCGACGCCGCGGCCGCTGCGATCATCCCGCAGGCGGTGCTGGCACCACAGGCGCCGGCTGGCAGCACGCCGGGCCTGCAGGCGTTCCTGTCGGAGACCGGGCCCGCGGCACCGGCCAATATCCGCACCGAGGTGGACCGTGCTTCGGCCCTGGAACGCGGCACGCCCTCGCTCACCGACCGGTTGATGTTCTGGAAGGACCCGGAACCGCCGACCCAGGCGGTGGATGCGGCGAAGGAGGCGCAGCGCCTGCGCGCTAACGCGGCCCTCGGCAATGCACCGGACACCGGCGCCACCCCCATCATCAAGCCGCCGCCAAGCCATGGCCTGCTGAACGACCTGTTCGGACTCTGATCGCGGGATCGTCGCCGTCGGGAACCGGTTTCCCGGGCGCGTTACCCCCGGGCAAGGTTTTTCGGCGAACCTGGCCCGACCTGCGACGGCATCTCTGCATCGCCGTTGCGTGAAAGGGTTCGCCATGCCAGACGACCGCGCCGCTCTCCAGGACCGCGCCGCATCGGCCTGGCAGCGCCTGGACGCGCTGGCGGCACGGCCCGGGGCTGGGGACATCAGGGCGCTGTTCGCCGCCGATCCGGACCGGGCCGCCGCGTTCACCGCAACGCTGGACGATCTGACACTCGACCTCTCCAAGACCGCGATCGACGGCCAGGCCCGCGCGGCCCTGCTGGATCTGGCGGCGGCCGCCGATCTCGAAGGCTTCCGGCGTGATCTGTTCGCAGGCGTCGCCGTCAATCTCACCGAGGGGCGGGCGGCGATGCACATGGCGCTGCGGGCGCCGGACGGCGCGCATATGCCGGCGGCCCTGCCCGGCGGCGTGGAGGATGCCGCCGCTCTGGCCGCCACCGAGCGCGGCCGGATGCGGGATTTCGTGGCGTCGGTGCATGACGGGCGGATTGTGGGGCATACCGGCCGGCGCTTCACCCATGTGCTCAACATCGGCATCGGCGGATCGGATCTCGGGCCGCGCATGGCCTGCGAGGCACTGACGCTCGCCCATGGCGGCAGGCTGGAGGCGCGCTTCCTGTCCAATGTCGACGGCACCGGGCTGCAGGCGCTGACGCGAGGGCTGGACCCCGCTGCGACGCTGGTGCTGGTGGCGTCCAAGACCTTCACCACGCAGGAGACCGCCAGCAATGCCGCGGCGGCGCGGGCCTGGCTGGCCGGCGCGTTGGGGGATGCAGCGGTGGCGGCGCATTTCGTGGCGCTGTCCACCAATCTCGCCGCCTGTGCCGCGTTCGGCATCGTGCCGGAGCGGATCTTCGGGTTTCGTGACTGGGTGGGCGGGCGGTATTCGCTGTGGTCGCCGGTCGGGCTGTCGATTGCGCTGGCGGCGGGGTGGGACGCGTTCCAGGCGATGCTGGACGGCGCCGCTGCCATGGACACGCATTTCCAGACCGCGCCGTTCGCCGAAAATCTGCCGGTGCTGCTGGCCCTGGCCGGGATCTGGCATATCGATGCCATGGGCCACCGGGCGCATTGCGTGCTGGCCTATGACGACCGGCTGAAGCGGTTTCCCGCGTATCTCCAGCAGCTGGAGATGGAGAGCAACGGCAAGTCGGTGCAGCGGGACGGAACGCCGGCTGCGCACGCCACCTGTCCGGTGCTGTTCGGCGAGCCGGGCACCGATGCGCAGCACAGCTTCATGCAGCTGGTGCACCAGGGCACGCAGGTAATCCCGGTCGATTTCATTCTCTGTGCCAACGCCGACCACGACCGCCCGCAGGCGCATCGCATGTTGGCCGCCAATGCGCTGGCGCAGGCGGAGGCGCTGCTGCGCGGGCGGACCCTGGACGAGGCGGCGGCGGAGATGCGGGGCAAAGCAGCTTCGGAGGCGGAGATTTCGGCGATTGCGCCGCATCGGGTGTTCTCGGGCAACCGGCCGAGCATCACCATTCTGTTTGGCAAGCTAGATGGGTTTGCGCTGGGGCGGCTGATTGCACTGTACGAGCACAAGGTCGCGGTGCAGGGGGCGATCTGGAACATCAACAGTTTCGACCAGTGGGGCGTGGAGCTGGGCAAGGTGCTGGCGTCCGGGCTGTTGCCGGATCTGACACCGGGGGCGGTGCCGGCGGGGCATGACGGGTCCACGACCGCGCTCATCCGCCGCTTCCGCGAATTGCGCGGCGAAGCCTGATGACGCAAGCCGGCACCGGCCTGCGCCCCCGCCCGGCCACCCACGGCAGTATGATCGAATGGGTGGCCGGGCGGGGGCGTGGGCCGATGCCGGCTTGAGGCGCGCCTGATGGGGGTTCTGCGCCTCCTGCCTGAGACCATCGTCAACCGGATCGCAGCCGGCGAGGTGATCGAGCGGCCGGCCGCGGCGGCGCGGGAGCTGGTGGAGAATGCGCTGGATGCGGGGGCGACGCGGATTGGCGTGGCCATCGACCAGGGCGGCATCGATCGGATCGAGGTCACCGATGACGGGATCGGCATGTCCGCGGCGGAGCTGCCCTTGGCGGTGCAGCGGCATGCCACCAGCAAGCTGATCGACGACCAGCTGGTGCGCATCGAGACGCTGGGGTTTCGCGGCGAGGCGCTGCCCAGCATCGGGGCTGCGGCGCGGCTGGCGATAACGTCGCGGCCATCCGGGGCGGACAGCGCGTTTTCCATCAGTGTCGAGGGTGGGCAGGTGGGGGCGGTCCGGCCGGCGGCGGGGGCGTTCGGCACGCAGATCGTGGTGCGGGACCTGTTCTTCGCCACGCCGGCGCGGCGGAAGTTCCTGAAGTCGCCGCGCGTGGGGGCGGTCCGGCCGGCGGCGGGGGCGTTCGGCACGCAGATCGTGGTGCGGGACCTGTTCTTCGCCACGCCGGCGCGGCGGAAGTTCCTGAAGTCGCCGCGCGTGGAGGCGGATGCGGTGGAGGCGGCGATCAGCCGGCTGGCGCTGGCGGCACCGCACGTGGCGTTCCGGTTTCAGCGCGATGAGCGGGTGGTGTTCGATCTGCCGCAGCAGGATCGGGCGGCGCGGGTGGCTGGTCTGCTGGGGCCGGAGACGGTGCTGGCGGTGAGCGGGGTGCGGGGGGATCTCCGGATCGAGGGGTTTGCCGCACCGCCCAGCGTCAGCCGGGCGACGGCTGCGTTCCAGGGGCTGGTGGTGAACGGGCGGCCGGTGAACGACCCGGTGCTGCGGACGGCGGTGCGGGTGGCGTATCGCGATGTGATCGCGTCGGGTCGGTTTGCGGTGGTGGCGCTGTATCTGACGATCCCGCCGGAGGAGGTGGATGTGAACGTGCATCCGGCCAAGGCGGAGCTGCGGTTTCGCGATGCGGATGCGGTGCGGTCGCTGGTGATCGGGGCGTTGGGGCGGGCTTTGGGCGCCGGAGCGGGCGTGGCGGCACCGCAGTCGACGCCGTTTCAGCAGCTCCAGTCGCGGGCGCGGCTGGCGTTGACGCCGCCGCCGTCCGCGGCGGCACGGGGGTTTGCCGAGCAGGTGCTGGCGCTGGGGGCGCCGAGTGCGCGGGTGCTGCCGGAGCGGCCGGTGGCGGCGGTGCCTGAGCATCCGCTGGGGGCGGCGGTGGCGCAGGTTCTGGACACGTATATTCTCGCGGTGGCTAGCGATGGCAGCCTGGTGCTGGTGGATCAGCACGCGGCGCATGAGCGGCTGACGCATGAGGCGATCCGCGCCCAGCTCATGGATGGCGGGGTGCGGACGCAGGCGCTGCTGCTGCCGGCGGTGGTGGCGCTGCCGGGGGCGGATGTGACGCGGCTGCTGCATGCAGCGTCGGACCTGGCGGATCTTGGGGTGGAGATCGAGGCGTTTGGGGTCGGTGCCATACTGGTACGGGCCTTGCCGGCGGCGCTGGGTGCTGCCGATCCGGCGCCGCTGTTGCGCGATGTCGCCGATGAGCTGGCCGAGCAGGACGAGACGACGGCGTTGCAGACGCGGCTCGATGCGGTGATCGCCAGGCTGGCGTGTCATGGCAGCATTCGCGCGGGTCGCAGGCTTGGGGGGGCGGAGATGGACGCACTGCTGCGGCAGATGGAGGCGACGCCGCGGGCGGCGACCTGCAGCCATGGGCGGCCGACGTTCCTCAAGCTGTCGAAGGCGGAGATCGAGAAGCTGTTCGGGCGGCGGTGACGGGCACTGGGTCGCAGGACGCGCAGAGGTCATACCCGCCGCGTCATCGCCTAGAGAGGGGTGGCATCTGATAGGCGATGCCACCCCTCTCTAGCTCTTTGTTTTGACGAGCAATTTTATGGCACGGTGAGTCAACCTAAAGCCATATTGCTCTAGCTCTTTGTTTTGACGAGCAATTTTATGGCTCGCTGAGTCAACCTAAAGCCATATTGCTCTATCTGGCGCACGAGGACACGATCCTGATTGTTCGTGTCCTCGATGCCCGGACGGATTGGGAGAGCGGCGTCAGCGCGCCTCCAGGGACGTGACCTTGCACAGCGCGCTGGCCACGTTCTGGTCCTTCTCGCTGGCCGTGACACCTTGCAGGACGTCACTCGCCCGCGCCTCGCTGATCAGCCTCGCGGCGCCGCTGCGGAGCAGGAAGCGGCTTGAGACCGCCACCCTGGTGGCCGCCGTGACGGCACACACGTAGCCATCATGCGTGCCATAGCGTTCGGCCAGCGACAGGCGGGGGTCGTGGCTGGCCAGGCGGTCGGCCTTGGTGGCGGGGAAGGGGAAGAAGGCGCCGTTGAGGTTGCAGATCTGCCCCTTGCGGCCGCCTGCGGCCCAGCGGTTCCAGCCGGCATAGGTGCCCTAGGGCGCAATGTGCTGCACCGAAGGCTCGCCCGCGACCTCGTTGCCGTCGGCGTCGACCTTCACCACCAGGGTGGGGAACAGGCGCTTGATGGCGGGCGGAGCCAGGCTGGGCACGCCGGATTGGTGAGCTGCGTCGAAGCCGGGTCCGAAATCCAGTTCCATCAGCGGGTTGGCCAGGTTGTCGGTGAAACTGAGACCGGGGATGTTGGGGAAGCCCATGGCGGCCTGGGTCGGGGCCACCAGCTGGCCGGCGGCGAGCGTGGGCGTGACGCTGGCAGGCGGGGTGCGGCCACGGACGACCCAGGCGATCAGGTCCTGCAGCAGGGTGGCGTTCTGATCGGTCTCCGGATTGGTGTTGACCGGCAATTCGCAGGCGCCGTTGCCGGAGGGCGCACCGGCATGGCTCGAGAATCCGCCGGTGCCGCCGCCATGGGTGGTGCCGGGGAAGTAGTAGCGGCGCACATTGGCGGGAAGCGCGATGTCGGCCACCGCGGACATGCCCCTGAGATCGCCGGACATCTTGAGCGCCCAGAATTCGTTGGCGCCGAAGCTTTCGAAGATGCGCGGGCAGGTGTGATCGGCTTCGCAGCGTTCGAGCAGGCCGTCCGGCGCGCGGCCGCGTGCGGTGTCGGCGCAGGTGGACCACCAGACCGGCGCCTCGGAGGCGGACATGTAGATGGTCTGGATCACGTCGGGCAGGGCGAAGCGGAAGTTCATCGAGATCTGGCGGCCCGCAATGGTCGGGAACAGGCCGTCGAACACGCGCTTGCCGTCCTCGCCCTGGTTGAAGCCCCAGTAGAGGAAGCTGCGCAGATAGTTGCCGGATTGCGACTGGCCCTGGGCGATGGTGTGGCTGATGCGGCCGGCCAGCGGATTGGCGTCATCGGCAGCGGCGTCGCGGAAGAATGCCACCGCGTCGCGCGTGGCGGCGAAGCCGAGGCCCAGGACCAGCGGGTCGCGGGCGGTGAAGCTGACGTCGTATTCGAATTCCTTCTCGAAGCCGGACTTCAGGCACAGCCGGGTGGGGTCCGGCGTGCCGGGAAAGGGGGTTGCGCGGCAATCGGCCCAGGCCCAGTCGGTGGCGGGAATCTCTGTGCGGTCTCGCACGCTGCCGTCCACGGTCTGGCGGGTGATCTTGAAGAGGTGGGCGGCCTTGGTGTCGAGCGTGGCGGGGTGATAGGGGATCGGCGTGGTGTAGACCACCATCTGGCCGGTGGGGCCCGCCGTGTTGAGCACGCTGCAGTAGACCGGGCCGGTGATGGTGCTGCCGTCGGGGTTGTGCGCGACCGGGACCTGCAGCAGCTCCTGCCTGCCATCGGTGGGGTGGTCGAGAGACTGGCACGGATAGTCGGTGATGCAGCCGAGGGCGAGCCGGTCGCCCTGCCAGCCGGTCCAGACATCGGTGGCGCCAGGGACGGCGTTGGCCGGAGTGGGCTCGACGCGGCCGCCGCGGTTGGAGACCTGGTAGAGCATCACGCCGGTGCCGGCGGCCCGGCTGGCGGGCATCAGCACGGTGAAGGTTTCGCTGTACTCCACCGGTCCGGCGGCGTTGCGCGGGGCCCGGGCGATGTCCTGGATCAGCGCGGTGCGGGGATCGGCGGGGTCGACCGCGCCCATGATGTGGCCGGTGATGCGCTCATAGGCGCCGGCGGTGCCGACCGGCTAGCCGTTGAACGCGGGGCCGCGCTGGTCGATGACGACGCGGGTGACGCGCGCCTCGGCCGATGACACAGCCACCATGGCCCAGAGCAGCGCTCCGGCGACCTGAAAGATCCGACGCATGGTGTCCCCCCGCATTTTCGCGCAGGCTTGCATGTTTGTTCTTCTATGGCAAAGGTAGGAGCCGCCAGGCTGTGACGGTGGCCGCGCCGTGGGCGCGCTCCACCAGGCGCTCGGCCGGTAGCGTGAGGGCTTCCTCGCGTGCGGTCTCGGCGATCAGCAGGGCGCCGGCGGTGATCCAGCCTGCGTGGCACAGGGCTGCGACCGCCGGCGGGATCAGGTTCTGGCCGTAGGGCGGATCGAGGAACACCAGGGTGCAGCCGGGGGCGGTGGCACGGGGCGGCTTCAGGGCGTCGGCGGCGATGACGTGGGTGATCGTCTCCAGGCGGCAGGCGGCGATGTTGGCGCGCAGCGCGGCCAGCGCTGCCCGGTCACGTTCGAGGAACACGCAGGAGGCTGCACCGCGCGACAGCGCCTCCAGGCCCAGGGCGCCGGTGCCGGCGAAGGCGTCGAGCACGCGGGCGCCGACGATGCGGCCTTCGGCCCAGGGCGCATGCATCAGCATGTCGAACAGCGCCTGGCGCATGCGTTGCGCGGTGGGGCGGGTGGCGGCGCCGGGCGGGGCCTGCAGCGTGCGCCCGCGCAGGGTTCCGGCGATGATCCGCACGTGCCTCTCCCGGGGTGGATGGGCGAAACCGCCCGCACGGCCTATATCCGCCGGGTCGGCGGGGAGTGCAAATGGCTGTCATCGCGTTGCGGATGCTGTTCGGCGATCGGGCGAAATATCTCGGCCTGATCTTCGGCGTCGCCTTCTCCACGCTGCTGATCGCGCAGCAGGGCGGGCTGTTCGTGGGGCTGATGCTGCGCACGGCCTCGGTGATTGATGACGCGCAGGAGGTCAACATCTGGGTGATGGACCCGCAGGCCGACTATATCGACACGGTGCGCGCGCTGCGCGACACCGAGCTGCCGCGGGTGCGCGGCGTGCCGGGGGTGGACTGGGCGGTGCCGCTGTTCAAGACGACCTTGGCGCTGAAGACGCTGGAAGGGCATATCGAGAACGCGCTGATGCTGGGCATCGACGATGCGAGCCTGATCGGCGCGCCGAGCCGGTTTCTGCAGGGCAGCCTGGAGGATCTGCGCCGGCCGGATGCCATCGCCATCGACGAGGCGGGCTATCTGCGGCTGTGGCCGGGGGAGACGCCGCATCTGGGGCGCGAGCTGGAGCTGAACGATCATCGCGCCGTCATCGCCGCGATCACCGATGCCTCGGCGGCGTTCACGGCCAACATCATCATGCACGCGCCGTATTCGCGGGCGATCTCCTATGCGCCGCAGGGGCGCAACCAGCTGTCGTTCATTCTGGCGCGGTCGGCGCCGGGGCTGGACGCGGCCACGGTGGCGCGCGCGATCACGGCGCGCACGGGGCTGCAGGCGCTGACCTCGGCGGATTTCCGCTGGAAGACGATCAATTTCTTTCTCACCCATACCGGCATCCCGATCAGCTTCGGCACGGTCATCGTGCTGGGCATCGTGGTGGGCATCGCCATCGTCGGGCTGACGTTCAACATCTTCGTCGCCGAGAATCTGCGGCAGTACGGCGCGCTGAAGGCGATGGGGCTGTCCGATCTCGGGCTGGTCGGGCTGGTGCTGATCCAGGCCTGCGTGGTGGGGTTCATCGGCTACAGCCTCGGCATGGGGGCGGCGGCGTTCTTCTTTTCGTTTGCCACCAAGGGCGAGCTGCGCGGATTCTATCTGCCGGACTGGGTGGCGATCGGCGTGGCCGGCATGGTGGCGTTCATCATGCTCATGGCGACCCTGGCCAGCCTGCGGCGGGTGCTGGTGCTCGACCCCGCGATCGTGTTCCGCAGCTGATGGCTTATGCGGTGGACTGCGAGGGCGTGGAGAAAAGCTTCGGCGCCGGCGAGACGCTGACGCGCGCGTTGCGCGGTGTGTCGCTGCAGGTGCGCGCGGGTGAGCTGACCATGCTGGTGGGGCCGTCGGGCTGCGGCAAGACGACGCTGCTCTCGGCGATCGCTGCCATGCTGACGCCGGATGCCGGGACCATTCGCGTGTTCGGCGAGGACGTGACGCGGATGCGCGCGGGGGCGCGGACGCTGTTTCGCCGGGCGACCGTGGGGTTCGTGTTCCAGCAGTTCAATCTGCTGCCGGCGCTCACGGTGACCGAGAATGCCTCGATCCCGTTGCGCCTGGCCGGGCGCTCGGCCGGTGAGGCCAACCGGGCGGCGCGGGTGCTGCTGGAGCGGCTGGGGCTGGGGGAGCATCTTGACCGGTTTCCAACCGACCTCTCCGGCGGCCAGCAGCAGCGTGTGGCGATCGCGCGCGGGCTGGTGCATGCGCCGCGGCTGCTGGTGTGCGACGAGCCGACCGCCAGTCTCGACGCCGAGAACGGCCAGGCGGCCATGGCGCTGATGCGCGAGACGGCGCTGCAGCCGGACCGCACCGTCATCGTCGTCACCCATGACGATCGCATCCACCGCTTTGCCGACCGGATCGCCCATATGGCGGATGGCCGGATCGTGGACATCATCAGCAACCGCAGCGAGGCCGCATGAGCCGCTCGATCTTTGCCACCTATGTGCTGCCGGCGGTGGCGGTGGCGGCGCTCGCTGCCGCGGCGTGGTCGATCGGGCATTCCCAGCCGTCACGGCCGATGATCGAGCCGGCCATCGCACCGCCGCGGCCGCCGGCCGCGGTGGCCGGCGGGATCGGGGCGGTGGGGCTGGTGGAGTCGGCAAGCCAGGAGATCGGCCTGCCGGCGGCGGTGGCCGGCGTGGTCTCCGTCGTCAACGCGGTGCCGGGACATGCGGTGCATGCCGGCGACATCCTGTTCGCCATCGATGACCGGCAGGCGCGGGCGGATCTGGCGGTGCAGCAGGCGGCCCTGGCGGCGGCGCGGGCACGCTACGAGGAAGCGAAGACGATCGCCGATGACCAGAACGAGCAGCTCGCCCGCAACGAGCGGCTGAACACCATCGCCGGCACGGCGGCCATCAGCCAGGACACGCTGCTGCGGCGGCGCTTCGCCGCGCGCACCGCCGAGGCGCATGCGGCGGCGGTGCAGGCGGATATCGTCTCGGCCGAGGCGCAGCTGCAATCCAGTGCCACCACGCTTTCGCGGCTGGCGGTGCGGGCGCCGATCGACGGGACGGTGCTGCAGGTGAATGTGCGGGTGGGCGAGTTCGCGCCGGCGCAGATCCTGACCACGCCGCTGGTGGTGATGGGGCAGCTGTCGCCGCTGCATCTGCGGGCGGATATCGACGAGAACGACGTGCCGCGCTTCCGGCCGCAGGCGGAGGCATGGGGGAGCCCAAGGGGGGCTGCGGATCGCCGGGTGAAGCTGCGGCTGGTGCGGGTCGAGCCCTATGTGGTGCCGAAGACCTTGCTCACGGGGGCCGGGACGGAGCGGGTGGATACCCGGGTGCTGCGGGTGGTCTATGCGTTCGATCCGGCCGAGATGCCGAGCTTCCCGGGGCAGCAGATGGATATCTTCATCGCACCTTGAGGGCGGGGCCTTGGATGGTATTGTAACGCTGCCTTACCGTATCCTACGCTCACCCGGCCCTACGCTCACCCGGTCCGAACGGAGATTTTCATGCGCGCTGCCCGCCCATCCGCACAACGCCTGCTGTCTCGTCGTTCGATGCTGGCCTCCGCCGCGGGGGCAGCGCTGGCGATGCCGTTCGCCGGGCGCGCGCGGGCGGCGGAGGCGATCAATTTCGCGACGTGGTCGGCGGCGGTCGATGAGGTGAAGGCGCATCTGGCGGCGTTCACGACCAAGACGGGCGTGGATGTGGCCTACAGCAACTCCCCGTTCGCGCAGTATCGCGAGACCATGATCACCAAGTTCACCGGGGGTGCGCCGATCGATATGCTGTGGGTGTCCGACAGCTGGCTGCCGGAGTTCGCGCAGGCCGGCTGGCTGGCGCCGATCGATCAGTTCAAGAACCTGACGGCGTATGATGCGGGAACGTCAGATTTCTGCAACGAGTCGATGATGTACGAGGGCAAGCAGTACGGGCTGACCTACTACACGGACTACATGGGCTTTCTGTACAACGCCGAGATTCTGGCCAAGGCCGGCTTCACCAAGCCGCCGGAGAGCTGGGAGGAAGTGACGTCGCAGGCGGCCGCGATCAAGGCGAAGGGGCTGCTGCAATATCCTGTGGTGTTCGGGATGGCGCAGGAATCCTGGATGATAGAGTTCATCTCCGCGATGGTCTATTCGCATGGCGGCAGGCTGGTGGACGGCGCCGGCACCGCGGTGCTGCAGGACGCGAAATCGGGCGCGGTCTCGACGCTGTCCTGGCTGGCGGACGCTGTGAACAAGCATCAGATCCTGTCGCCGGGCTGTGTGACGACCGGCGAGCTCGAGGTGCTGAAGACCGCCTCGGCCGGCAAGGCGGTGTTTGTGCTGCTGCCGAAATATCGGCTGCGGGTGCTGAACGATCCCGCGCAGAGCCAGGTGGCCGGGCAGTTCCGCCAGGCGCTGATGCCGATGGGCGATGGCGGCAGCCACAGCACGGTGGGCTGGATGCGGTTCTACGGCATGACGCCGCGCGCCGTGGCCAATGCCACGCGGGGCGAGAACACCGCCAAACTGATGGAATGGTTCGGTGGCAAGGCGGATGACGAATACCGGTTCCAGAAGACCTTGTTGCTGGACCTCGCGCTCGGGTTCGGGGTGAAGGCGCTGTATGACGATCCGCAGGTCCGGGCCTCGCTGGGCGCCTATGGCGATGTCGATCTGATGGCGCGCCAGCAGGCGCTGGCGCACAAGAAGGACACCATCGCGCCCTGGTTCGGCGAATGGAACGACAGTTTCGGCACGGCCTGGCAGCAGGCGATCACCGGAAAGACCGGGGTGGACGCGGCGTTGAAGCTAGCGGCTGCGAAGTGGGCGGAGCTGAAAAAAGCCGGCTGATGCAGCGTATCACCCACGACGAGCGGGCGGCGTTCGGGCTGCTGGCGCCGTTGGCACTGGTGCTGATGGCGGTGACGGCGTTTCCGATCCTGTATTCGCTGTGGATCAGCCTGTTCGCGGTCAATCTGCGCCGGCCGGCGCGGCAGCCTTTCGTGGGGCTGGACAACTATGTCCATGTGCTCGGCGATCCGCAGTTTCTGGAAAGCGTGGGAAGGACGGCGCTGTTCTCGGCGATGTCGGTTTCCGCCGTTCTGGTGATCGCGACGCTGGTGGCGGTGCTGCTCGACCAGGAGTTTCCGGGGCGACGGATTCTCAGCGCGTGTCTGCTGATCCCGTGGGCGATCCCGTCGGTGGCCAACGGTCTGATGTGGAAATGGATCTATGACGCCAATTACGGCGCGCTGAACGGGCTGCTGATGCAGCTGGGCTTCATCACGCAGGGGATGGTCTGGCTGGGCGATGCCGGGCGGACGATTCCGCTGATCGCCAACGCGTTCATCTGGAAGGAGGTGCCGTTGGCCGCGATCCTACTGCTGGTGACGCTGAAGGGAATTCCGGCTGATCTCTACGCCGCGGCGCAGGTGGATGGAGCGCCGGCGTGGCGGCGCTTTCTGCACGTGACGCTGCCGGCCCTGCGGCCGGGGTTTCTGCTGGTGGCGCTGTATGAACTGCTGATGGCGGTGCGGCATTTCGATCTGTTCTTTCTGCTCACCGAAGGCGGACCCGGCGGGGCGAGCGATGTGCTGGCGTGGCGCATCTATGTCGAAACGTTCCGTAACCTCTCCTTCGGCACCGGGGCGGCGATGAGCTATCTGCTGGCGATCGCCACACTGGCGATGTCCTACGCGCTGATCCGCTCGATGGCGCAGAAGCTGTGACCGCGGTGATCGTTCCGCGGCCATGGGGGCCAAGGCTGCTGCGGGGTGCTGGGCTCGCCGCGGCATCCATTGTTTTGCTGGTCTATGTGCTGGCGCCGGTGGCGTGGCTGCTGTCCTCGTCCTTGCAGACCGAGCGCGAAATTGTCTCCATTCCGCCGCACTGGATTCCCGATCACCCGACGTTGCAGAACTTCTGGGCGATCTTTGCCACCGGGCTCGGTTATGCGCTGCCGTCGGCCAACGGGGTGGACCCGACCAGCGGCGGGTTCATTCCGTCGGTGGCTGCCAATCTGTTGCCGGCGATGGGCAACAGCTTTCTGGTGGCGTTCTGTGTGGTGGTGCTGAACCTGCTGATCGGCGTGCCGGCGGCCTATGCCATGGCCAAGATCCGCTTTCGCTTTCGCGCCGCGGCACTTTACACGATTCTGGCGACGCGGGTGATACCGGACATAGCGCTGGTGGTGCCGTTCTTTCTGGTGATACGGCGGCTGGGGCTGCTGGACAATGTCGTGTCGTTGATCATCACCTATCTCGCGGTGACGGTGCCGTTCTCGGTGTTCGTGCTGGCGAGTTTCTTCGAGCAGATGCCGGATGATCTGGACCGCGCCGCCCGGGTGGATGGCTGTTCGCGGCTGCAGGTGCTGACGCGGGTGTTTCTGCCGCTGGCGCGGCCGGCGCTGGTGGCGGTAGGGCTGTTCGCGTTTCTGGCGAGCTGGAACGAGTTTCTGCTGGCGCTGATGTTCACCCAGACCGCCGCCTCGCAGACGCTGCCGATCGTGGTGGCGGGGATCACGTCGGACTTCACGGTGAGTTTCTCGTTTCTCAACGCGGCCGGGGTGCTGGCGGTGGTGCCGCCGGTGGTGCTGGCGGTGGTGTTCGAGCGGTATATCGTGTCGGGACTGACGGCTGGCGCAGTGAAAGGGTAAGCAAGATGTTCTTTTTTGAAAAAAAGAACCAAAAAACTTTCGATCGGCTGACGCCCTCCTCCGGAGAGAGGTCCGCTCCAACGAACAAAAGTCTTTTGCTTCTTTTCTATAGAAAAGAAGTCCTTTCTTAAAATGGCCCGCATCCGCTTCCAATCCGTCTCCAAGCGCTACACCTCCGGCCATTTCGCAGTCGAGGCGCTCGATCTCGACATCCGTGATCAGGAATTCCTCGTCCTGCTCGGCCCCTCCGGCTGCGGCAAGTCCACGACGCTGAACATGATCGCGGGCCTGTCGGACATCAGCGAAGGCGTGCTGCTGTTCGACGATCAGGTGATGAACAACGTGCCGGTGCACCGGCGCGACGTGGCGATGGTGTTCCAGAGCTACGCGCTCTACCCGCACATGACGGTGTTCGAGAACATCGCCTTCGGTCTGCGCATGCGCCGCGTGGCACAGGCGGAGCTGACACGCCGGGTGAACGAGGCGGCCGCGGCACTCGAGATCACCCACCTGCTCGGCCGCCGGCCCGGCCAGCTCTCCGGCGGACAGCGCCAGCGCGTGGCGCTGGGGCGGGCCATGGTGCGCGAGCCCGCGGTGTTCCTGATGGACGAGCCGCTGTCCAACCTCGATGCCAGCCTGCGCATCTCGATGCGCGCCGAGATCAGGCGGCTGCACACGCGCATGCGCAGCACCTTCGTCTATGTCACGCACGACCAGGCGGAGGCGCTGACGCTGGCCGATCGCATCGTGGTGATGCGCGACGGGCGGATTCAGCAGATCGGCACCCCCGAGGCGATCTATGAGCGGCCGGAGAATCTGTTTGTCGCCGGGTTCCTCGGCAGTCCCGCGATCAATCTGCTCACCGGCACGCTGGAGCGGCGCGACGGCGTGGCCTGGTTCCGCCGCGGTGGGCTCGGCATCGCCTTGCCGCCGGAGCTGGCGGCGGCACGCGAGGCGGGAGAGGTGACGCTGGGGCTGCGGGCGGAGGACGTGACGTTCCCGGCCGAGGGCGGGGCGGTGCTGCAGGCGGTGGTGGAGACCGCCATGCCGTCCGGTGCCGATCAGTATCTCGGCGTGCGGGTGGAGGATCAGACGCTGTATCTGCGCGTGGCCAAGGAGAGCAGGGTGCTGGAGGGCGAGACAGTGACGTTCGGCCTCAATCCGCACCGGCTGCATCTGTTCGACACGGCGACCGGGCGATCGCTGCGGTCGGAGGCGTGATGGCGGACGGGATTCGCGCGGGGCGTCGGGAGGATGCGCGGTTTCTGACGGGTCAGGCGAGGTATCTCGATGATCTCGTGATCCCGGGTGCGCTGCATGCGGTGTTCGTGCGTTCGCCGATGGCGCATGGGCGGATCCGGCACATCGCGCGGAAGGAGGCGCGGGCGATGCCGGGGGTGGTGATGGTGGCGACCGGGCAGGACCTGGCCGGGCTCGCCACCACGCTGCGCATGGCGCCGCCGATCGAGGGGCTGCATCCCGTCGAGATCGAGCCGATGCCGACCGATCGGGTGCGCTTCGATGGCGATCTGGTGGCGGTGGTGGTGGCACAGACGCGGCTGCAGGCGGTGGATGCGGCCGAGACGGTCTCGGTGGAGTACGAGGCGTTGCCGGCGGTGGCCTCGATTGCCGATGCCGCGGCGCCGGGGGCGGCTTTGGTCGATGAGACGCTCGCGTCCAACCTGGTGTCGCATCAGATTTTTTCCGCAGGCGATCCGGCGGCGCGGTTTGCCGCGGCCTATCGGGTGGTGACGGCGCGGTTTCATCAGCACCGCCAGACCCACGCGCCGCTGGAGCCGCGGGGGTGCTGTGCGGTGTGGGATGCCGGGCGGCAGCATCTGACGATGCATGTCGGCAACCAGGCGCCGCACCCGTATCGCACGGCGCTGGCGGGCCGGCTGCGGCTGGAGGAGACGCAGGTCACGGTGATCTGCCCGGATATCGGCGGGGCGTTTGGCCAGAAGATCGCGCTGTACCGCGAGGAGCTGGCCTGTGCCGCGCTGGCGCGGGCGCTGGGGCGGCCGGTGCGCTGGCGCGAGGAACGGGGCGAGAACCTGCTCGCCGCCGCCCATGCGCGCGAGCAGGTCGTGGAGACGCGCGCCGCGGTGGATGAGGACGGGCGCATCCTGGCGCTTGAGCTGCGCATGCAGGAGGATTTCGGCGCCTACTGCTTCTATCCCGCCAACTACATGGCCCGCGTGGTGGCGATGATCGCCACCGGCCCGTATCGCATCGCCGACTACGCGTTCGATGTGAAGGTGTGGCTGACCACCAAATGCGGCGCGGGGCCGATGCGGGCGCCGATGGCGATCACATCCTGGGTGACCGATGGGACCATCGATGCCGTTGCGCGGGACCTGGGGCTGGATCCGGTTGAGGTGCGGCGTCGCAACATGCTGGGGCCGCAGGATCTGCCTTACACCCTGCCGACCGGCGAAATGCTGCATGACATCACGCCGCGCGCCACTCTTGAGGCCGCGTTGGCCGGGTTCGATGAGCCGGGGTTTCGCGCGGTGCAGCGGCAGGACCGGGCGCGCGGGGTTTATCGGGGGCTGGGCATCTGCACTGTGGTGGAGTGCACCACCTATGGGTCGGCGTTCTACAAGGCGGCGGGGATCGCGGGTTCGGGCCATGAGGCGGCCTGGGTGAAGGTGGCGCCGTCCGGGGCGGTCGATGCCGCTGTGGGGCTGATGGGGTCTGGCCAGGGGTATGAGACCGCGTTGGCGGAGGCGGTTTCGCGTGGGTTGGGTGTGGCGGCCGCGCGGGTGCGCCTGCTGCTCGGCAACACCGATGTGGCGCCGTACGGCATGGGCAGCAGGGGCGCGCGGGGCGGGACCGCCGGCGGGTCGGTGCTGTTTCTGGCTGGGCAGACACTGCAGCGGAAGATCTGCGCGATCGGGGCGCATCTGCTGGGGTTGAACTCGGGTGACGAACTGCGGCTGCAGGAGAGCCGGCTGGAGCGGCTGATCGACGGCGCCTGGCTTGATGCGGGCCTGGGGCTGCCGGAGATCGCGCGCATCGCCTATCTCGATCCGCTTCGGCTGCCGCCGGGGGTGGAGCCGGGGCTGGAGGCGCATCGGGCCTATGATCCGCCGGCGATGACGTATTCCAACGCGACGCATCTGTGCGAGGTGGTGGTGGATCCCGAGACCGGGGTGGTGACGCCGGTGCGGTATCTCGTGGCTGAGGATTGCGGCAATCTGCTCAATGCCGCGATCGTGGCCGGGCAGCAGCATGGCGCCATCGCCATGGGGCTGGGCGGGGCGTTGCGGGAGCAGGTGGTCTATGACGCGGCCGGGCAGAATGTCACCGGCAGCTTTATGGATTATGCGATGTCGGTGGCGTCCGACCTGCCTTCGATCGAGATCGTCGCGTGTCATACGCCGAGCCTGCGCAACCCGATCGGGACGAAGGGGATGTCGGAGGGCGGGGTGATGGGGGCGCTGGGGGCCGTGACGCTTGCGGTGAACGATGCGCTGGCGCCGTTGGGGGTGGTGGTGGAGCGGCAGCCGTTGACGGCGCAGCGGATCTGCGGGCTTCTGGCGGGAAGGTCAGACTGATTTTCTGAAGAACAGAAGCAAAACACCTTTCTTCGTTTGGATTTTGACAGTCCAGCAAGGTGCGTCAGCCGGTTGAAAGTTTCTGGTTCTTTTTTTCAAAAAAGAACCGCTTGCTTCCTGACCTTTTTTGCGTGGCCGGGTTTGCCGCCTTGCGGGCCGCGTGCTACCCGCCCCGCCATGATCACCTTGACGTCATCATCGTGTTGAAACGCCTGCTGCGACAGGGCGCCGTGCAGGCCGTGCTCGGCTGTCTGCTCGGCCGCTATCTGCAGTTCGCGCTGCGCACCACGCGCTGGACGTTGCTGGGCGCCGCGGATTTCGAACCCTATCGCACGGGGACGCCGGTTGTGGCGGCGTTCTGGCATGAGGTGCTGCCGCTGATGCCGGCGCTGTGGACGCGGGCGCGCGATGCCACGCCGGGTCTGCGGCTGCATGTGCTGGTCAGCCGGCACGCCGATGGCCGTTTTATCGGTGACGTCATCGCAAGGTTCGGGCTCGAGGTGGCGCATGGGTCCTCGGCGCGCGACGGCCGCACCCGCGGTGGGGCCACAGGCGTGCTGAGCCTGCTTGCCGCGCTGGAGAATGGCGGGCAGGTGGCGATCACGCCGGATGGGCCGCGCGGGCCGCGGCGGGTGGCGGCCCCCGGCGTGGCGCAGCTGGCGGGTCTGTCGGGCTGCAAGGTGCTGCCGTGTGCGGCGGCTTCGATCCGTGCGATCACGCTGCCCAGCTGGGACCGGATGCAGCTGCCGCTGCCGTTCGGCCGCGGCGTGCTGGTGTGCGAGCCGGCCATCTCCGTCGGGCGGGAGACGTGGCAGGACAGCCTTCCCGCCATCGCGGCGGCGATGGACGCGGCGCGCGCGCGGGCGGAACATTGGCGCCCATGAGCCGCCTGATCCTGCCGCTCTATGCTGCGCTGGCCACGCTTGGCGCGCCGTTGCTGCGGCTGATGCTGCGGCTGCGACTGCGCCGGGGCAAGGAGATCGCGGCGCGGCTGCCCGAGCGCCGCGGGGTGGAGGCGATGGCGCGGCCGGCGGGGCGGCTGGTGTGGCTGCATGCCGCGAGCATGGGCGAGACGATGTCGATCCTGCCGGTCATTGCCAGCCTGGTGCAGCTCAGCCCTGCCACGACCGTATTGGTGACGACCGGGACCGTCACCTCGGCCACGCTGTTCGCGCGGCGTGCGCCGGCGCTGGGGGGGAAGGTCCACCATCGGTTCGTGCCGCTCGATGTGCCGGCCTGGGTGGGGCGGTTTCTCGATCACTGGCGGCCGGATGCGGCGGCGATGGTGGAAAGCGAGCTCTGGCCGAACCTGCTGGCGGCGTGCCGGCGGCGGCGGGTTCGGCTGATGCTGATCAATGGACGGATGTCGGACCGCAGCTATCGGCTGTGGCGCCGGCTGCCGCGGGTGATCGGCACGCTGCTTTCGGCGTTCAGCCTGGTGCAGGCGCAGAGCGTGGACGACGGCGAGCGGCTGCAGGCGCTGGGGGCACCGCAGGTGTCGGTTCCCGGCAATCTGAAATTCGCGGCACCGCCTTTGCCGGCCGACCGTGTGGAGCTGGACCGGCTGGGCCGGCTCATCTCCGGCCGGCCGGTGTGGCTTGCGGCCTGCACGCATCCGGGCGAGGAGGTGGTGGCGATTGCCATTCATCATGCGCTGGCGCCGCAGCATCCTGGGCTGCTCACGGTCATCGCCCCCCGCCATGCCGAGCGGGGGGAGGCGGTGGCGGCGCTGGCGGGGAGCCAGCCGGTGACACGTCGGGCGCGGCATCAGGATCCGCCGATCGAGTCCGGCCTGTGGATCGCCGACACGATGGGCGAGCTGGGGCTGCTGTATCGGTTGTGCCGGATCGTGTTTGTCGGCCGCAGCCTGGCGGTGTTCGGCGGGCAGAATCCGCTGGAGCCGGCGCGGCTGGGCTGTGCGGTGGCGGTGGGGCCGCGCACCGAGAATTTCCGCGAGGCGGTGGCCCTGCTGCGGCAGTCCGGTGGGTTGACGGTGGTGGAGGATGGCGCGGCGCTGCGAACCTGGGTTGAGACGCTGCTCAGCGATCCCGTGCGCGCGGGCATTTTGGGCCAGGCCTGTGCCGCTGCCGCGCAGTCGGCTTCCGATCTGCCGCATCGCGTCGCCCGGGCGCTGACGATGCTGGCGGGGGCCGTGCGATGACCCCGCCAGGGTTCTGGCAGCATGGGCAGAGCCCGCCCTGGGGGCTTCGTCCGGTTTCGTTTCTGTATGCCTGGGCCACGGCACGCCGTGTTGCCCGGCCGGGGTGGCGGGCGGATGTGCCGGTGATCTGCTGCGGTAATGCCACCGCCGGGGGCACCGGCAAGACGCCGCTGGCGATCGACCTGGCGCAGCGGCTGCGCGCCATGGGCGAGGTGCCGGCGTTCCTGACCCGCGGACATGGCGGACGGCTGCGCGCTGGGCGGGTGACGCCGGGCAATGCGGCTGAGGCCGGCGACGAGCCGCAGCTGCTGGCGGCGGTGGCGCCGACCTATGTCGGGCCGGATCGTGTGGCCTCGGCGCGGCTGGCGATCGCCGAGGGGGCGACGGTGCTGGTGATGGATGACGGGCTGCAGAACCCGGGCCTGCTGCGCACGCTGTCGCTGCTGGTGATCGATGGCGGGGCCGGGTTCGGCAATGGCTGTGTCATCCCGGCTGGCCCGTTGCGCGAGCCGGTGGCGGCAGCGGCGGCGCGCTGCCAGGCCGCGGTGATGATCGGGGAGGATGTGACCGATGCCGCGTCGTTGCTCGATCTGCCGGTGCTGGGCGCGCGGCTATGCCCGGACCTGGGTGATCTTGCCGCATTGCCGCGGGATCTGCTGGCGTTCGCCGGCATCGGCCGGCCGCAGAAGTTTTTCGACACGCTCTCGCGGGCCGGCCATCCGCCACGCCACACGATGGCCTTCCCCGACCATCACCGCTACACGCCGGCCGATCTCGCCCGCCTTGCCGGCGCGGCGGCGCGGCTGGGAGCAGCGCTTGTCACCACCGCCAAGGACGCGGTTCGGCTGCCGGCCGGCAGCGCCCATGTGCTGCGCGTGGCGCTGGCGTGGGATGACCCCGGCGGCATCGACGTTCTTCTCCGTAAGGCGATTGCCCGATGAAGACCTGGCTGGTCCGCTGGCAGCTTGCCGTGGAGACCTTGCTCGTTCGCGCAGTGCTGGCGGTGGTGCGGCGGCTCGGGCCGGTTCGTGCCTCGGATCTTGGGGCCGCCGTGGCCGGGCTTCTGGGGCCGATGCTGCCGGTGTCCCGGGTGGGGGAGACCAATCTTCGCCTGTCGCTGCCGGAGCTTGATGCGGCGGCGCGGGGGCGCATTCTGCGCGAGGTCTGGCGCAATCTTGGCCGGGTGGCGGCGGAGCTGCCTTATCTGCCGACGATGAAGCCGACCGCCTCGGGCCCTGGCTTCGAGGTTGTCGGCGATGAGCATCTGGTGGCGGTGGCGGCCGAGGGGGGGCCTGCGATCTTCTTTGCCGCGCATATCGGCAACTGGGAATACTGCCCGCTGAGTGCGGCTGCGCATGGTCTGCGCATGAGCAATTTCTACCGGGCTGCGAAGAACACCGCGGTTGACCGGTTGATCGGCGATATTCGTGCGGCGGCGTTCACGCCGCCGGGTCAGCCGCCGGTGCCGAACTTTCCCAAGGGCGCGCAGGGGGCCCGTGCGGCGTTGCGGCATCTGTCGCAGGGCGGTCTGCTGGGCATGCTGGTGGATCAGAAGATGAATGACGGCATTGCGGTGCCGTTCTTCGGCCGCCCGGCGATGACGGCGCCGGCGGCGGCGGCCTACGCCTTGCGGTTTCGCTGCAAGCTGCTGCCGGTGCATGCCGAGCGCCTGGGCCCCGCGCGCATGCGTGTGGTGATCGGTGCGCCGGTGGCGTTGCCGGACACCGGCAACCGCCAGGCCGATATCGCCACCCTGACCGCCGTTCTCAACCAGCACATCGAAGCCTGGATCCGCGCCCGCCCCGGCGAATGGCTCTGGCTCCACCGAAGATGGCCTAAAGAATGAAAGTTTTTTTGCTTCTTTCATTTCAAAAAAAGAAGTTCTTTCTTTGAAAAGAAAGAACCAAAGAAACTTTCAACTGTTGGGGCCGCGCTCCATCGAGACGGGTTGCCACCGGCGGGCTGATAGGTTGGCGACGACCGATGGGTTGACGCAGCTCATCGGCCAGCGGCCGGAGAGGGCGAGGGCCAGTTCCTGGCCGACGCGGCGCTTGCGGGCGGGATCGAAGCGGGCCGAGGCCGAGGCTACGTGGGCGGTGAGCGTCACGTTGTCCATCTTGAGCAGCGGATTGTCCTGCCGCGGCGGTTCGGTTTCCAGCACGTCCAGCGCGGCGCCGGCGATCCAGCCCTGCTGCAGGGCGGTGATCAGCGCAGACTCGTCCACCGTGCTGCCGCGGCCGGTGTTGATGAACAGGGCGCCGGGCTTCATCATGCGAAAATGTTTCTCGCCCAGCATGCCCTGCGCCTCCGGTGTGGCGGGCGCGTGCATGGACACGAAATCGGAGCGGGTCAGCACCTCTGCCAGTGTCGCCGGCTCGACGCCGTACGGGGGCATCACCAGTTCTTCGATGTAGGGGTCATAGGCCAGCATGCGCAGCCCGAACGGCCTGGCGCGCAGCGCCACCGCGCGGGCGACATGGCCGAACGCGATGAACCCGAGGGTGAGGCCCATCAGCCGCGGAAACTGCGACAGCTGTGGCCGACCCTCGCGCCAGCGACCGTCGCGCACCATGCGGTCCTGCTGCACGAGTCTGCGAAACCCGCCGAGCAGCAGGGTCATGGCATGGTCGGCGACTTCCTCGATGAAGGTATCCGGCACGTTGGTCACCGGAATGCCGGCTGCCGTGGCGGCTGCGACGTCCACACTGTCCACACCGACGCTGCCGAGGGAAATCACCCGGCATTTCGTTGCGGCCTTGATGATTTTGGCGGTGATGCGCATGCCTTTGCCGTAGATGGCATCGGCCTCGTGCGCCATGGCGGCGAACCCGTCCTCATCCGCGGGACCTTCGACGATTTCCGCGTCGAGCCCGGCCAGCGGCTCCATTTCGGTGTCGTAGCCGCCGCCGGCCACGGTGAAGCTGGCGCCTGCGGGGGTGAGGATCTTGAATTTTGCCATGAGGGGTCTCCTGCAGAGGTAGCCAGGATGTTCTTTTTTGAAAAAAACAACCAAAAAACGTCCATCCGTCTGGTGCGCGCTGATCGAACGGCGCGCACCAGACGATAGAAAAGTCTTTTGCTTCTTTTCTTTACAAAAGAAGTTTTTTTATCTGTAGAACCGCTTCGCCCGACGCTCAGCCTCCTTCACGGCCTCTTCCGGCGTCGCCTGCCCGCTGGCCACGGCTGCGAACATCTGCACGTTGACATAGTCGGCTGAGGCAGCACCGGACGCCTGGCTGATCGGGCCTTTGTAGCCGTTCCAGTATTCCATGCCGCAGGTGTCACGATAGGCGGCGATCTTGGGGTCCGACGTCCACACCGCGGACTGTGCGTAGGCCTTCAGCGGTTGCGCCCAGTAGCCGATGCAGCCGGTCAGCCAGGGCTCGTACTGTTCCTGCTCCATCATGAAGCGGATCAGTTCCTTGCAGGCGTTGGGGTATTTGGTGTGTTTGAACACCATGGCGTTGAGGATCAGCGCCGTCTCCGGCCGGGTTTTGGAGACGCCGAGCGGCATGCCGGCGTGGTTGGTGTCGGCAGCCTGGGCGGCGTATTTCGGGTCGTTCTTGAAGGCGAAGTAGATCGACACGCCGTTCTGGGTAAGGCCGATCTC
This sequence comes from Rhodospirillales bacterium, assembly GCA_037445025.1. Lineage (GTDB taxonomy): Bacteria > Pseudomonadota > Alphaproteobacteria > Acetobacterales > Acetobacteraceae > CAIQQQ01. The sequence goes on along the minus strand of JBBILI010000013.1, from coordinate 49,495 downwards.
CTCGGCGAAGAACGCCTTGTTGTTGCTGGCGTCGTTCCACGAGATGGTGCCGGAGATGAATGTCTTTTGCAGCTCGGCGGCGTATTTCAGGGCGGCGATGGTCTCTTTGCTGTTGATGGCCACCTTGTTGTTCTCATCGACCAGGAAGCCGCCATGCGACCACAGCAGCCAGCTGGCATAGGCGTTGGCGTCGCCCACGGCGTTGCCCAAGGCGAAGCCGGCGGGATGGCCGTTCTTCTGCAGCCCCTGGCAGAGCTTGAGGAAGCCTTCGTGGTCGGCCGGGAAGGTGTCGAAGCCGGCCTGCTTCATCCAGGATTCGCGATACACGGCCGGGCCGCCGGAGCCGCCCATGGGGATGGAGATCCAGTTGTTGGTGCCCCATTTCTTGCCGTAGCGCTCGGCCAGCGAGTACCAGCCGCCGTATTTCTGGCCGAGATACTCGGCGATGTCGGACATCTCGACGAGCTTGTCGGAGAACAGATGCGGGTCGTCCGGCCAGCCGACGACGACATCGGGGCCGGCGCCAGTGTTGGCGGCGACGCCGACCTGCGGGCGCAGGTCTTCCCAGCCGACGAAATCGACACGCACGGGCACGCCGGTCTGGGCGGTGAACTTGGCGAGGTTGGCGCGGAAGATGACTTCGTCGGGGTCAAGGAACTTGGTGGGGCGCAGCAGGCGCAGCGTGGCGCCGTTCTCGATGGGCAGCTTCGGTGGCGTGACGTTGGCCACGGGAATGGCCGACATGGCGAAGTTGGGCATTGCCGCCGTGGCGACGGCGGCGGCGCTGGCGATGAGGGCGGTGCGGCGGGTGATGATGTTCACGTGGGCCTCCTTTGGTTGCGACAACAGGCCTATGCTGGCCCTTTACTCCTTGACCGCTCCGGTCAGGGAGGAGACGTAGTATTCGACAAAGAACGAATAGAAGATCGCCACCGGCAGCGATCCCAGCAGGGCGCCGGCCATCAGCGAGCCCCATTGGTAGACGTCGCCCTGCACCAGCTCGGTGAGGATGGCGACCGGCACGGTCTTGTTCTCCGAGGAGGAGATGAAGGCGAGCGCGTAGATGAACTCGTTCCACGACAGGGTGAAGGCGAAGATGCCGGCGGAGATAAGGCCGGGGACGGCCAGCGGCAGGGTGATGCGGCGCAGGATCTGCAGGCGCGAGGCGCCATCGATCAGCGCGCATTCCTCGAGTTCATACGGGATCGATTTGAAGTAGCCGATCAGCAGCCAGGTGCAGAACGGCACCAGAAAGGTCGGGTAGGTCAGCACCAGCGCCATCGGGCTGTCGAACAGGCCGAAGCTGTAGACGACCTCGGCGAGCGGGATGAACAGGATGGAGGGCGGCACGAGATAGGCGAGGTAGATGGCCAGGCCCACGTATTTCGAGCCTTTGAAGCGCAGCCGCTGGATGGCGTAGGCGGCCAGCACCGAGGCGATCAGCGAGATGATGGTGGCGCCGAAGGCCACGCCCATCGTGGTGGTGAGCCAGCGTGGGTATGACGTGTCGAACAGCAGATGGCGGATGTTCTCAAGGGTGGGCGAGGTGATCCAGAACGGGTTGTTGGTCTTGTAGTCCAGCAGTTCGGAGTTGGGTTTGAAGGCGGTGATGGTCATCCAGTAGAACGGAAACAGCAGGATGAGCAGAAAACACGCCATCGGCACGTAGAGGGTGACGACGCGCCGCGTGCGGCTGTCCCAGCTCGGCGCCTGGGTGTCGGTCGCGTCAGACATCGTCGCCACCCTGCTGCCATTTGCGCTGGCCGATGGCGAAGTAGCTGAACAGTGTTGCCAGCACGAGGAACGGGATCATGGACACGGCGATGGCGGCCCCTTCGCCCAGGGCGGCGCCGGGGATGCCGCGCTGGAAGGCGAGGGTGGCCATGAGATGGGTGGAGTTGATCGGCCCGCCGCGGGTGATGGCGTAGACCAGCTGGAAATCGGCGAAGGTGAACAGCACGGAGAAGGTCAGCACCACGGCCAGGATCGGCATCAGCAGCGGCACGGTGACGCGGCGGAAGCGCTGCCAGGAGGAGGCGCCGTCGAGCATCGCGGCTTCGTACAGCGAGGGCGAAATCGTCTGCAGCCCGGCCAGCAGGCTGATGGCGACAAACGGAATGCCGCGCCAGGTGTTGGCCACGATCAGCGACCAGCGGGCGTGCCAGGGGGTGCCGAGGAAGTCGATGTTGCTGTCGATGAGGCCGAGCTTGTCGTGCAGGACGTAGGAGATGATGGAGAACTGCGGGTCGTAGATCCACCAGAAGGCGATGGCGGAGAGCACGGTGGGGGTGATCCAGGGCAGCAGAATGATGGCGCGGATCAGCGATTTGAACGGTAGGTTCTGGTTGAGCAGCAGGGCCAGCCACAGGCCGAGGGCGAATTTCAGGGCGGTGGCGGTGGCGGTGTAGAAGATGGTGTTCCAGACGGTGTTGATGAACACACGGTCGGTCAGCAGGTATTCGAAATTGTCGAGCCCGACCCAGACGCCGGGGCGGCCGAGCTGGGTGTCGGTGAAGGAGAGATACATGCCGAGGCCGAGCGGGTAGGTGAGGAACACCAGCAGCAGGCCGAGCGCAGGCGCGAGGCAGATGAAGATCAGGAACGGCTTCGAGTCGAACAGCCTTGCCAGCCGCGTCTGGGGGCGGCGGCGCGCGACCCAGGCCATTTCGGCGGTGGCGCTCATGTGAGGCGCCTGCCGGTGGCGTCGTCGAACAGATGCACGCAGTCACGGTCCGGTGTCATGTGCAGCAACTCGCCGGGGTGCTGGGTGATGCGCTCGCGGAACGCGCAGACGACGCGTTCGCCGGCGAATTCGGCGACCACCTGGGTTTCCGAGCCGGTTGGTTCCACGAGGCGAACGGTGGCGCCGATGCCTCCGGCATCGAGGCGCCAGTGCTCGGGGCGGATGCCGTAGACGACCTTGGTTCCTTCCGGCGCGCCGCGGGTGGAGGGCAGCGGCAGCCGTGTGTCGCCGATCTGGAACGCGCCGCCGGCGATGCGGCCCTTGAGGAAGTTCATCGCCGGCGAGCCGATGAAGCCTGCGACGAATAGGTTGGCCGGGCGGTCGTAGAGGTCGAGCGGGGCGCCGATCTGCTCCACGTGGCCGCCCTGCATCACCACGATCTTGTCGGCCATGGTCATGGCCTCGATCTGATCGTGGGTGACGTAGACGGTGGTGGTCTTCAGCCGCTGGTGCAGGTCCTTGATCTCGCCGCGCATCTGCACGCGCAGCTTGGCATCGAGGTTGGAGAGCGGTTCGTCGAACAGGAACACCTGCGGGTCGCGGACGATGGCACGGCCCATGGCGACACGCTGGCGCTGGCCGCCGGAGAGCTGGCGGGGGTAGCGGTCGAGCAGCGGGGTGAGGCCCAGAATGTCCGCGGCGCGGCCCACCTTCTGCTCCAGCACCGGTTTGGGGGCTTTGGCCAGGGTGAGCGAGAACGCCATGTTCTCGCGCACCGTCATATGCGGGTAGAGCGCGTAGTTCTGGAACACCATGGCGATGTCGCGCTCTTTGGGCGGGATGTTGTTGACCACCCGCCCGCCGATGGCGATTTCGCCGCGGGAGATGTTCTCAAGACCCGCGATCATGCGCAGCAGGGTGGATTTGCCGCAGCCGGAGGGGCCGACGAGAATGACGAACTCGCCGTCATCAACGTCCACGCTGACGCCGTGCAGAATTTGCGTGGTTCCGAACGCCTTCTCGACGTTTCGGATCGATACATCCGCCATGGGCGCTGGTGGCCTTCTGTGGTTTTGGACTTCCCTCACGAGAAGCCTAGCCGCCAGGGCGGAACGGCGCCATCCCCCGATTGGGGTTCTGATCAGGCGGTGGCGGCAACGCCCGGGAAATTCAGCTCGACGACGACGCCGCTGGGGTCGTTGACAAAGATCTGCCGCAGATCCAGCGCCGGCACCTGCCGCTCCTTGAACTCCAGCGACGCGCCCTGGATCTTCGCGCGCACACCGTCGATGTCGCTGCACAGGAAGGCCACATGGTCGATCATGCCGGTGCCGCTCTTGCTGCCCTGGTCGCGGTCACCGAGATAGTCCATCAAGCCGGAGCTGTCGTTGGGGTCGATGCCGATGACATGCACCACCGCAATGCCGCCCTGGTAGAGCCAGACGCCGGGGAAGGGGAAGTTGGGGCGGGGGCCGACTTCGAAGCCGAGCACCGAGGTGTAGAATTCCCGCGTCGCGTCGAGATCGGTCGTCCGGATGGAATAATGGTCGAGCTTGTTGACGGGCATGGCGGGCCTCCTGTTTGTTCGAAACCTGCCATGGGTTGACGTCTTCCGGAAAGTGGCAATTCTCACGGCCGACCAAGGGAGGCAGCCGTGAAGGCCAGCGCGTTCGATTATGTCCGGCCCACCACGCTGGCGGAGGCGATGTCCCTGCTGGCGCGCCATGGCGGCGCCGCCAAGCTGCTGGCCGGTGGGCAGAGCCTGCTGCCCGCGTTGAACCTGCGACTCTCGGCACCCGAACTGCTGATCGACATCAGCCGGCTGGACACGCTGCGCGGCATCAGCACGACCGCGACCACGCTGCGCATCGGCGCCCTCAGCCGCCATGCCGAGGTGCTGGCCTCGCCGATCATCGCTGCCCACGCGCCGCTGCTGGCCAGCGCCCTCGCCCATGTGGCGCACCCCGCCATTCGCAGCCGCGGCACGTTCGGCGGCAGCCTGGCCAATGCCGACCCCGCCGCCGAGCTTCCCGCCTGCGTGCTTGCCCTGGCGGCCCGGCTGATCGCGCAGGGGCCGAACGGGGAACGCAGCATCCCGGCGCAGGATTTCTTCACCGGTCTGTTCGCGACGGCGCTGGCCGATGACGAGATTCTGACCGCAGTCGAGATCGATCTCACACCGGGCGCCGTGCATGGCTTCCGGGAGCTGTCGCGGCGCAGCGGCGACTACGCCCTCGTGGGCCTCGCAGCACATGGCCATCGGCAAGGCGAAGGCTTCACCGATCTGCGCCTGGCCTATTTCGCCGTCGGCACCCGTGCCACGCTGGCGCCGCGCGCTGCTGCCGCGGTGATGGCAGGATCGCTGGAGGCGGCCGCCGCCGCTTTGGCCCAGGACCTCGAACCGCACGACGACCTGCAGGCCAACGCCGCCACACGCCTGCACCTGGCCCGCGTGCTGCTGCGCCTTGTGGTTTCCGACATGAGCTCCGCCCGAAAGGACGCCGCATGAACATCACCCTCACCGTCAACGGCGCGCGCGTCGACGCGGATGTGCTGCCGCGCACCCATCTCGTCGATTTCCTGCGCGAGCATCTGGCGCTCACCGGCAGCCATCTCGGCTGCGAGCACGGCGTGTGCGGCGCCTGCACGATCCGTCTCGACGGTCAGATTGTCCGTGGCTGCCTTGTGCTTGCGGTGCAGGCGGATGGCGGTGTGGTGGAGACGATCGAAGGTCTGTCCGACACCGGCGAGATCGCCGATCTGCAGCAGGCGTTCATCGCCCGCAACGCCCTGCAATGCGGCTATTGCACGCCGGGAATGCTGATCGCGGCGCAGGACCTGCTGCGCCATGGCGGCGTGCCGACGCGCGAGGCGATCCGCGAACATCTCTCCGGCAATTACTGCCGCTGCACCGGCTATCAGGCGATCATCGACGCCGTGGAAGCCACCGCCAAGGCGCGCGCCGCATGAACGTGCTCTCCCCCCAGGACCTGCCCAACTCCTATATCGGCCGCAGCATCCCTCGGCCCAATCTTGATCGGCTCACGCAGGGCCGTGGCCTTTATGTCAGCGATCTCGTGCTGCCGCGGATGGCGCATGTGGCGTTTCTGCGCTCGCCGCACGCCCATGCCGAGATCGTCCGCATCGACACGACCGCGGCGGCAACCATGCCCGGCGTCATCCGCGTGCTCACCGCCGCCGATCTGGCGGCGGTGTGCACGCCCTGGGTGGGCGTGCTCGCGCATCTCAAGGGGCTGAAATCGGCCCCGCAATACCCGATGGCGGTGGACCGCGTGCGCTGGCAGGGCGAGCCGGTGGTGGCTGTGGTGGCCGCCAGCCGCGCCGAGGCCGAGGATGCCGCCGAACGGATCGAGATCGATTTCAACGAGCTGCCGGCCGTGGTCGATGCCGCGGCGGCGCTGGAACCCGGCAGCCCCGTTATTCATGCTGCGCTGGGCGACAACCTCGCCTTCGAGCGCAACCTCCATGCCGGCGATGTCGATGCCGCCATGGCGGGTTCCGACCATGTCATCGAACAGGACTTCACCTTTGCCCGCCACACCGGCGTGACGCTGGAGGCGCGCGCCATCGTTGCTGACTGGAACAGCGCCGAGCAGCGCATGACCGTGCATCTCGGCACCCAGGCGCCGCATATGATGCAGAACATCATCGCCCTGCATCTCGGCCTGGAGGAGCAGCAGGTGCGCATCCTCTGCCAGGATGTCGGCGGCTCGTTCGGCATCAAGGTGCATGTTTATTGTGACGATATGGCCATCGCCGCCATCGCCCGCATCCTGGCGCGCCCGGTGAAATACGTGGCGGACCGGCTGGAAAGCTTCGTGGCCGACATCCATGCCCGCGACCATGTGGTGAAGGCCCGCATCGGCGTGACGGATGACGGTACCATCAAAGCCTTCGAGATCGATGATCTCACCGGCATCGGGCCGTATTCGGTCTATCCCCGCACCTCGGCGGTGGAGGCGAACCAGGTGGTGAACCTGGTGGGCGGTCCTTATGCCGTGGCCAATTACCGGGCGCGGGCGCGCGTGGTGTTTCAGAACAAGGCGGTGATGTCGCAGTATCGCGGCGTGGGCCACCCGATCGCCACCTCGGTGACCGAAGGGCTGGTGGATCTCGCGGCCGCGCGCATCGGGATGGACCCGGCCGAGATCCGCCGCCGCAATCTGGTGCGTGACGATGCCTATCCCGCGACCTCCGCCGCCGGCCTGCGTTTCGAGGCGCTGTCGCACCACACCTCGCTCAACAAGCTGCTGACGATGATGGACTATGACGCGCTGCGCGCCGAACAGCGCGACCTGCGGAGCAGGGGCATCCATCGCGGCATCGGCCTGGCCAGCTTCATCGAGATCACCAATCCGGGCCCGGCGTTCTACGGCGTGGGCGGGGCGCGGATCTCGGCCCAGGATGGGGCGGCGGTGAAGCTCGATGCTTCCGGCGCCGTCACGCTGCAGAGCAGCCTCACCGAGCAGGGCCAGGGCAACACCGCGGTGCTGGCGCAGATTGTGGCGACCGCTATGGGGGTGGACATCGCGCGGGTGCGCGTCATTGTGGGCGACACCGACAACACGCCCTATGGCGGCGGCACCTGGGCCTCCCGCGGGGCCGGCATTGGCGGGGAGGCGGCGTGGCAGGCCGGGCGCGCGTTGCGGGGCAATGTGCTGACCTTGGCCGGCACCATCCTGCAGGCGACACCTGACAGTCTCGACATCCGCGCCGGCAGCGTGGTGGACGCCGCGACCGGCACCGAGCGCATCACGCTGCGCGAGCTGGCGAGGATCGCTTATTTCCGGCCCGATACCTTGCCGCGGGATTTCCAGTCCGAACTCATGGCCACCCGCCATTACGTGCCGCGCGACTACCCGTTTGCCTTCACCAACGGTGTGCAGGCCAGCTATCTGGAGGTGGACACCGACACCGGGTTCATCCGGCTGCTGCGGCACTGGGTGGTGGAGGATTGCGGCACCATCCTCAACCCGATGCTGGTGGACGAACAGATCCGTGGCGGGGTGGTGCAGGGCCTTGGTGCCGCGCTGTTCGAGCACTGCCAGTACGACGCGCAGGGCCAGATGATCAATGCCAACATGGCCGACTATCTCGTGCCCATGGCCGGCGAGATGCCGGATATCGACGTGGCCCATGTCGTCTCGCCCACGCTGGAATCAGCGCTTGGCGCCAAAGGCGCGGGCGAGGCCGGCACCGCCGGTGCGGCCGCCTGTGTGATGAACGCGCTGAACGACGCGCTGGCCCCGTTCGGCGCCGTGATGACCGCCATCCCCTTCACCCCGGAGCGGGTCCTGCAGGCGCTCGCGCGCGCCAACGAATGAAAGTTTCTTTGGTTCTTTCTTTTCAAAGAAAGAACTTCTTTTTTGAAAAAAAGAAGCAAAAAACTTTCAACCGCTTGGTGCTTGGCACGCGCCCCAGGCTGTGTTTGGCTGTGCGCAACCATAAGATCTGAGGGACCGACATGATCCAGCTTACCCGCCGCGGCCTGCTCGCAGCCTGCTCCGTTCTGGCCATGCCCGCCGTGCTGCGGGCACAGGAGGCCACCATCAAGATCGGCTTCCCGGTGCCGCTCACCGGGCCGTATGGCACCGAGGCGGCCGACCAGGTGCGCTGCGCGCAGCTGGCGGTGGATCAGTTCAACGCCGCCGGCGGGCTGGGCGGCCGCAAGGCCGAGCTGCTGGTGCGTGACGACAAGCTCAACCCCGGCGAGGCCGCGACCCGCACGCTGGAGCTGATCGAGAAGGACCGCGTGAACTTCCTCGCCGGCTCGCTGTCGGCCGCGGTGCAGCTGGCGGTCAACAACGTCGCCAAGCAGCGCGGCATTCTCTACAACTCCATCAGCCAGTCCGACCAGATCGCGGCCCTGCCGGACTGGAGCAAGACGACGTTCCACGAAGCCATGACGCCGCACCTCACCGCCGGGGCGGTGGGCCGTTACGCCTTCAGCAAATTCGGCAAGAAGGTGGTGTTCCTCTCGGCCGACTATGCCTATGGCGCGGAGATGGTGGCCGGCTTCAAGGCGGTGGGCACGCCCATGGGCATCGACATCCTTGCCGAGCTCAAGCATCCGCTGGGGGCGACCGATTTCTCGACGCTGCTGCCGCGCATCCAGTCGCTGAAGCCGGATGTGCTGTGCCTGTCGAATTTCGGCCGAGACCAGCAGATCGCCATCAAGCAGGCGACCGATTTCGGCCTCAAGCGCACCACCAAGATCGTCGCTCCCATCCTGCTCTACACCGCCCGCGTCGCCGGCGGCCCACAGGCGTTCGATGGTGTGATCGGCGGCACCTCGTATTACTGGGGCATCGAGAAGACCACGCCGTCCGCCAAGACGTTCAACGACGCCTATCGCGCCGCCAACGGCAACAAGGTGCCGTCCGACTACGGCGCGCTGGGCTATGCCGGCGTGCGCGGCATCCTCGAAGCCTGCAAGACCGCCGGCTCCGTCGAGACGGCCAAGGTCGTGGCAGCCCTGGAAGACGCGAAATACGACTACTACAAAGGGGCTGAACAGATGCGCGCCTGCGACCACCAGGCCGTGCAGTCGGTGTTCATCATCGAGAGTAAATCGAAAGACATGGCGAACGAGTTCGATGTGTTCAACGTTCTGGCCACCGACGCCGCCAACCAAGACAATCTGATCAGCTGCAAGGATGAAGGCCACGCCTGAGTGTCTGTCCCTGAACGCGCCCGGAACGGCCATCTGACGCGCGTTTTCTGCGCTCCGGTGCTCACGGCCACCAGGCCGCTCCGCTCCGGTGCTCGAAAACACACGCCAGCTGACCATTCCGAACACGTTCAGAGACAGACACTAGATCGGGGTGGCATCTGATAGGCAATGCCACCCCGATCTAGCTCTATGTTTTAACGAGCAATTTTATGGCGCGGTGAGTCCACCTGAAGCCATATTGCTCTAAGGGATTGCTGACATGGACGGCCTGACCCCCGACCTGATCGCGCTGCAGCTGTTCACCGGCCTGGCGTTGGGAGCGATCTATGTGCTCCTGGCGCTGGGCATGTCGCTGCTGTTCGGCATGCTGACGGTGGTGAATTTCGCCCACGGCGCGTTCTACATGCTGGGCGCCTATGCCGGCGTGCTGCTGCTGGGCTTCGGCGTGAACTTCTTCGTCTGCCTGCTGTTTGTGCCGCTCCTCGTGGGGGGTGTCGGGCTTCTTGCGGAACGTTTCCTCATTCGCCGTCTGTATGGCCGGGGGATCGACTATCCGCTGCTGCTGACCTTCGGCCTGTCCTACATCATGGTCGAGGCGATCCGCATCTTCTTCGGCACCACCGGCCTGCAGTTCGACACGCCGGACATCCTGGTCGGCGCCACCGATATCGGCATCGGCTATTTTCCAACGTATCGCCTGTTCGTCATCGCCGTCACCGTGGTGGTGCTGGGCCTGCTCTGGCTGTTCCTCGAACGCACGCCGTATGGCCTGATCATTCGCGCTGGCGCGCGTGATCCGCAGATTGTCCGCATTCTCGGCATCGACGTCGCCCGCGTGTGGCTGGTGGTGTTCGGCATCGGCACGGGGCTGGCGGCGCTGGCGGGGCTGCTCGCGGCACCGCTGCAGGGGGCGAGCCCGGAGATGGGCAATTCCATTCTCGCCGAGGCTTTCGTCGTCACCGTGGTCGGCGGCATGGGCTCGCTGGTGGGGGCGATCATCGCGGGGCTGCTGGTGGGGGTGGTCGTGTCGATGACCTCGCTGGTGGCGCCGGAGATGGCGCAGGTGTCGATTTTCGCATTGATGGCGGTGGTGCTGCTGATCCGTCCGCAGGGCTTCTTCGGGCGTGCGGGGTTGATGAGCTGATGCTGCCGCCGCACCTCGTCGCCTGGGCCAAGGGCCATCGCGTGGCCCTGTCCATCGTGTTTCTGCTGATCTTTCCGCTGGTCATGCCGTTCAAGGCGATTGCGGTGAACATCCTGATCTACGGTCTGTTCGCGCTCGGCTTCAACATGCTGTACGGCTATCTCGGCCTGCTGTCCTTCGGCCACGCGGCCTTGTTCGGCACCGGTGCCTATGTGTGCGGCATCGCCATCGTGCATTTCGGCGCCCCCTGGTGGCTGGGTATTCTGGGCGGGCTGCTGGGCGGCATGCTGATCGCGGCCATCATCGGGGCGCTGGCCATCCGCACGCGGGGCATCTATTTCGCCATGGTGACCCTGGCGCTCGCGCAATGCGTCTACTTCGTCGCCTATCAGGCGACCGACCTCACCGGCGGCGAGAACGGGCTGCGCGGCATCGATGTGTCTGACATCGATCTGTTCGGCCTTGTGCATCTCAACTTCGTCGATCCGCTTACCCGCTACTATGTTGTGGCGTTCTTCGTCTGTGTCGCGCTGTTCGTGCTCTCGCGCATCCTCGCTTCGCCGTTCGGTGCGGTGATGGAGGCGGTGCGCGAGAACGAATCCCGTGCGCGTGCCTGCGGCTATGACGTGCGGGCCTCCCGCTTCATCGCCTTCGTGCTGTCCGGCGGGTTCTGCGGGCTGGCCGGCAGCCTGCAGGCGCTGCATCTGTCCATCGTGCCGATCGAGACGCTGTATTACGAAACCTCCGGCCAGGTGGTGATGATGGCGCTGCTCGGCGGCATGGGCACGTTCTTCGGGCCGTTCATCGGGGCGGGCGTGTTCCTGCTGCTGGAGAACCTGGTTTCGCTGTGGACGGTGCACTGGCAGCTCGTTGTGGGCATCGTCTTCGCCGGCTGCGTGCTGTTCTTTCCGCGCGGCATCTGGGGCACGCTGCTGCTGGGGCGCGGACGATGAGCGAGATCATTCTGCAGGCCGATGCCGTCGGCAAGAATTTCGGAAAGTTCCGGGCCCTGCATGACATCACCGCCAGCTTCCCGCGCGGCGCGCTGACCTCCATCATCGGCCCGAACGGGGCCGGCAAAAGCACCTTCTTTAACCTGCTCTCCGGCGCCTTCGCGCCATCCGCCGGGCGCATCACCTTCGAGGGTCAGGATATCACCGGCACGCCGCAGCACCGCTTCGCGCGGCTGGGCATCGCCAAGTCGTTTCAGATCACCACCGTGTTTCCGCAGGTCTCCACGTTGGAGAACGTGCGTGTGGCGGCCCAGGCCCTGGTGTCGCGGTTCGACATCTGGCGCCCGCGCAGCCGCCACACCGAACTCGTCGATCAGGCCGGCGAACTGCTCAACACCGTGGGCCTGTGGAAGCACCGCGATCGCCAGGCCGCAAGCCTCGCGCACGGCGAGCAGCGCGCGCTCGAGATTGCCATGGCGCTGGCAAGCAAGCCGCGCCTGCTGCTGCTCGACGAGCCCACCGCCGGCATGTCGCCGGAAGAGACCCGCGTGATGATGGATCTGATTCTGAAACTGGCCACCGAGCGGACCGTCATCCTCGTGGAACACAAGATGAAGCTGGTGCTCGGCATCAGCGACCGGCTGCTGGTGCTACATCACGGCGAGCTGCTGGCCGCCGGCACGCCCGATGAGATCCGCCGCAACGAGACGGTCAAACGCGTCTATCTCGGCCAGCGGGAACACTGATGCTCACCCTCACCAAGCTGCAGGCCTGGTACGGCGCCTCGCATATCCTGCAAGGCATCGATCTCAGCGTCGAGAAAGGCGAGATCGTCTGTCTCATCGGCCGCAACGGCGCGGGTAAGACCACCACGCTGCGCAGCGTGATGGGGCTGGCCGGCCGCACCACCGGCAGCATCGTGTTCGGCGAACACGAGCTGACCGACAAACCGACCCATCTGCGCAACCGCATCGGCCTTGGCTATGTGCCGGAGGAGCGCCGCATCGTGCAGGGCCTCACCGTGCGCGACAATCTCCGCCTGGGCCTGCTTGCCGCCACCCACCGGCGGCGCGAGGCCGATGTCATCGCCGAGACGGCGGAGATCTTTCCGCGCCTCGCCGAACGCCTCGACCAGGACGCCATCACCATGTCCGGCGGGGAGCAGCAGATGCTGGCGATCGCCCGGGCGCTTGTGTCGGAGCCGAAACTTCTCATGCTCGATGAACCCAGCGAAGGCATCATGCCCGTGCTGGTCGATGAGATGTTCGAACTGTTCGCGCGGCTGCGGGACACCGGCATGACCATTCTTTTGGTGGAACAAAATGTCGAGCTGGCGCTAGGCATCGCCGATCGCGCCTATATCATGGACCAGGGCGAGATCGTGCATCATGGGACGGCGCAGGCGTTGCTGGCGGATCAGGAGATTCAGGAGCGGTATTGCGCGGTTTGACGCGAGGTAGGCAAGCGGTTCTTTTTTGAAAAAAGAGCCAAAAAACTTTCATTCCCTGACGTGCTCTTCCGGGTAAGAAGCGCTTGCTTAATCCTCCCGCACCGCGCGCAACGCCAGCAACGTCAGCAGCGCCCGGTTGCGCCGCGGCCTCTCCGGCCCGGGCGGATCATGCAGCACCGGCCGCGGCACCGCAAAGCGCCGCCGGCGTGGCGGCACACGCAGCGCCGCCTCCAGCGCCGCGACGGACGGCGGCAGCGAGGCCGCGAAATCCTCCGCCGCCAGCGACAGCGACGGTTCCGCCATCGCCTGGTCGATCTCCCAGTCCGCAAAGCCCGGACCAGCCTTCGCCCCGCGCCAGGCCATGGCATGCAGCAGCGCCCGCCCGACCCGGCGCACCAGCGCCGCCTCCGCCTCCTGGGCCGCGAGGCGCCGCACCCGGTCCTGATCCGGGTGGAACGCGAATCGCTGCTCCAGCGTCGCCCGCATCGCAACGACGGCGGGATGGCGCAGATTGACGAAAAGCTGGTGCGTCTCGGCGATATACCGCCCGCCGCGCCCGGCCAGCCCATGCTCGGCGATGGCGGTCTCGTCCTGCAACGGCACGATCTCGGGCGGCGGCTCGGCGTCGAAATCATCGTCCCGCTGCGGGCCGGGAGTGATCACCACCGTGTCGGCGACGATCTCGCGCGGTGCGTGGGGACGGGTGCGGCGAATGCGCAGATGCCGGGCAAGCGCGCCCAGTTCGCTGCGCACCGCATCGGTGTGCCGCGCATCCGGCGACAGGGCGGCGATCAGCGCCAGCAGCCAGTCCGGCCGATGCGCCACCACCAGCCGGGCGAAATGCGGTGTCTCCACGTGGTGCTGGTGGCTGTCGCGCCAGCGCAGGAACTGCCGGTAGCCGTCGGCCCGCACCTTGTGCGCGTCCGGCAGCTCGATGAACACGCTGATCTGCCGGGCCCCGAACGGAACGCCGAACTGCGGCGCGTGGAACACCCAGGCCCCGTCCCGCCGGACATCGTAGATCTCGTTGCGGTGCACCACGCCGGCCCCGTTGCGCAGGCCGGATGGATCGTGCAGGAAATGCAGGGTGATCCCTTCCGGTGCCGCCACCGCGCTGTGCCGGGCGAAGCCCTGCCAGGCCGGGGCCAGCGGCGTGAAGGCGCTGCCATCCGGCAGGAGCAGCGCGGTTTCGGCCGGCAGACGGAAGAACCGTTCGGTCAGCCCCCGCGCCAGCCAGTCGGACGGGCTGTGCGGATCGCCGCCATAGGGATCGGCCAGCGTGTCCTGGTCCGCGTGATTGCCGAGCAGCACCACCTCGGTCCAGTCCCGCGCGAGGTCGCGCCCGTCGCGCTGTGCCGCCGCACTGACCTCGACGATATCGCGGCCCGCGCGGAGCACGCGGCCGTAGAGGCCGGCGACCTTGGCCAGGATCACCTCGTTCACCACCCCGTCGCGGCACGAGCGGTAGCGCAGCCCGCGCTGGTTCGACGGCAGCGCCGCCACCTTCGCGCCCATGCCGAAATTGCCGTCCAGCCCGTGCGGCTTGCCGATGGAGCTGGCGATGTCGCACATCCTGTGCAGCTCCTCGGCCGTGAGCCCGCGCCCGGTGTTCCAGATCCGCAGCTTGGACACGCCTTCGACCAGCGCCGCATCGATCACCACCCGCGGGTCGGGCGCTGTGCCGGCGGCTTCGATGGCGTTGCGCACGAGTTCGCGCAGCATCATCGTTCTGGGACAGCGCTCGATCATGGAGGCGACGAGGAACCCCTCGTCCGCCACCCGCAGTTCGGACAGCGCCGGCTCAGCCAGCGTCGAGCTCCTTGAACAGCTCGCCGGCCACCCGGAACGCCTCCAGCCCGGCGGGGAAGCCCGCATAGATGCAGGCGTGCAGCAGCATCTCCTTGATCTCCGCCCGGGTGAGCCCGTTGTTCACCGCGCCGCGCAGATGCGTCTTCAGCTCATGCGAGCGCCCCATCGCGATCAAGATGGAGCAGGTGATGATCGAGCGCTGCTTCAGCTCCAGCCCCGGCCTGGTCCACACCATTCCCCAGGCCGCCTCGGTGACCAGCTTCTGCAGATCCACCCCGAAATCGTCCGCCCGGCCCAGCGCCGCATCCACATAGGTGTCGCCGGCCACGGCGCGGCGCACCGCAAGGCCTTTCTCGAACAATTCGCCCTTGTATTCCGGACGGTCCGGCGTGGTCGGCATGGCGTGATCCTTCGGTCTGTGTGCGCGGACGTTAGGAGACGTCGCGAAACCGCCACAAGCCCGCCCTTTCTTTCGCCGGCGCCGAGGCCCATGTACCAGCGATGCGTCGTATGGTCCGTCTGTTCCGCCGCGTTGTCGCAGCCCTGGTGCTGCTCTGCCTGGTCGTGGCCAGCGTGGTGGCAGGGGCGATCTGGCTGAGCCTGCCCGGCGGCGATCTGGACGCGAGCATTCCGGGTCTGCAGGCCAAGGTGGACATCACGCTCGACCGGGACGGGGTTCCGCGGATCACCGCCGCCAACGAGCGCGACGCCGCGGCCGCGCTGGGCTTTCTGCACGCGCGCGAGCGGCTGTTCCAGATGGATCTGATGCGGCGCGCGGCACGCGGCGAGCTCAGCGAGATCGTGGGCGCCGACACGCTGCCGCTCGACCGGATGAACAGGACGCTGAATCTGCGTGATCACGCGGCGGACGATCTGGCGCAGCTGGATCCTGACACGCGCGCCATCCTCGACAGCTATGCCGCCGGCGTGAACGCCTGGATCGCCCGGCGCGGCCGGTTCGCGGCGTTGGAGTTCGTCGTGCTCGGCGCGCCGCGTCTCTGGACGGCGGCCGACAGCCTGCTCTGGGCCAAGACCATGGGCCTCTATCTCTCCGCCAACTGGCGCGCCGAACTTGCCCGCTTCCAGCTTTCCGCGAAACTGTCGCGCCCGCAGATCGAGGCGCTGTGGCCGGACACGCCGGCGGCTGCCGTGGACGCGTTTCTCACCCCCGGCGCCGGCACCGCGCTGCAGCGCCTGACCGAGATCCTGCCGCGCTTCCCCGATCCGTTCACCCTGCCCGACCACGCCAGCAACGAATGGGCGGTGGACGGCGCCCACAGCGCCACCGGCAAGCCGCTGCTGGCCGGCGATCCGCATCTCGCCTTCGGCCTGCCCGGCATCTGGTATCTCGCCCGCATCGATCTGCCGGACGGCATGCGCGTCGGCGCCACCGCCCCGGGCGTGCCGTTCCTGGTGATCGGCCATAACGGCCATATCGCCTGGACCTTCACCACCACCGGGGCGGATGTGCAGGACATCTTCCTCGAACAGAAGGCCGATGACGGCTACGCCACGCCTTCGGGTCCTCGCCCGTTCGCCTCGCGCGACGAGATCATCCATGTGCGCGGCGCCGTCGACGAGGTGCTGCATGTGCGCGAGACCCGCCACGGCCCGCTGATCAGCGATCTCGTCCGCCCGCAAGGAGCGGCCTCGGGCCCGGACGGGCCGATGCTCGCCGTGGAGATGGCCAACCTCGCCCCGGGTGATACCGCGGCCGCGGGCCTGCTGGCGCTGAACCGCGCGCACAGCGTGGCCGAAGCGGCGGCGGCAGCGCCGCGCATCAGCTCGCCCGTGCAGAACATGCTGGTCGCCGACGCGGACGGCATCGGCTTCTTTGTCACCGGGCGGGTGCCGATCCGCCGTGGCGGCGACGGCGCCTTCGTCGCGCGCGGCGATGACGGCAGCGGCGACTGGATCGGCTGGGCGCAGGGCGAGCAGTTTCCGCATAGCGTCCATCCCGCCTCCGGCCGCCTGGTCAACGCCAACGAACGCGTGGCGCCGCCCGACTTCCCGGTTGCGCTCGGCCGCGACTGGCCCGGTGACGCGCGTGCACGGCGCATCCGCGCCATGCTCGACCAGATCGCCCATCCCACCGTGCAGGACTTCGTCGCTATGCAGAGCGATGACGTGGACGGCGTGGCGGTTGATCTGCTGCCGCGGCTGCGCCGGATTGCGCCGATGTTCGCGGACTGGAACGGCCAGTTCAGCCGTGAGCGCCCGCAGCCGCTGCTGTTCACCGCCTGGATGACGCGTCTTGACGCAGCCCTGCTGGAGCGCCTCGGCGTGCCGCCGGCCGATGACGCGGCGGTGCCGTACTGGCCCGACTTCGTGCACGCGGCCCTCGGCGCCAGCGAGGCCACGCTGTGCGGCCCCGACTGTGACGCCCTTCTGGCCAGCACTTACCAGGCCACCATGACCGAACTTGCCGCCCGCTTCGGGCCCGATCCCGCCCAATGGCACTGGGGTGACGCGCATGTGGCGGTGTTCGCCCACCCGATCCTGGGGCGGCTGCCGCTGCTCGGCCCGCTCACCACGGCCCGCATCGCGCAGGACGGCGGCGATTCCACCCTGGGCCGCGGCGCCACACGGCTTGGCACGATGGAAAGCATCCACGGCGCCGGTTTTCGCGGCGTGTATGACCTGTCCGACCTCGACCGCAGCCGCTTCATGATCGCGCCTGGCGAATCCGGCGATGTCGCCAGTCCGCTCGCGCGGAATTTCGTGCGCACCTGGCGCGATGGCGGCACTATACTGCTCACCCGAGAGGCCGCGGACATCGCGGCCCGCATAAGGCTGTCCCCATGATCCCGAGCGCCCCCCCCGGCTTGGCCCTGCTGCAGGACGATCTGCTGACGCGTGGTGTTCTGACGCGACGTTTGGTGGCCTGGTTTGTCGACCTCGCGGTGCTGTCGGTGCTGTGCGGGGCCCTGTATGCGGGGGTGCTGGCGCTGGGGCTGATCACGCTCGGGTTCGGCTGGTCGCTGTTCGCCACCCTGCCGTTCGCCCCGGCGGCGTATTATTTCCTGTCGTTGATCAGCCCGATGCAGGCGACGCCGGGGCAGGCCATGCTGGGGCTAGCGGTGGTCGACAACGCCACCCTGGCGCCGCCGAGCGTGGCGCAGGCGTTGGTCTGTGTGGTGGTCTATGTCGTGACCTTGCCGGCGCTGTGGCTGCTGATGCTGCTTGGGCTGATCACCACGCGGCGCCGGCTGCTGCATGACCTGCTGTCGGGCCTGGTGGTGATCCGCGCCCGGGCGCTCGATGCGCCGTTGACGGGCCTGCCGCCACGCTGGACGATGCAGGGATGAGCTACAAGCCGCCCCGTCGACCGCAGTTCTTCTACACCACCGCCCCGCTGCCCTGCCCGTATCTGCCGGGGCGGACGGAGCGCAAGGTGGTCACCGAGATCACCGGCCCGGACGCCGAGCCGCTGCACGATCGTCTCTCGCGCGCCGGCTTTCGCCGCAGCCACAACATCGCCTATGCCCCGGTGTGCCCCGGCTGCAATGCCTGTGTGCCGATCCGCATTCCGGTGGAGCATTTCGCGGCCGATCGGGGGCTGCGCAAGGTGTGGAAGGCCAATCCCGGCGTGGAGGGAACGGACGTGCCGGCCCGTGCGACGGCCGAGCAGTATCAGCTGTTCCAGCGCTACCAGCAGGCCCGCCACGGCGACGGCGACATGGCGACGATGAGCTTCTACGACTACCGGGCCATGGTCGAGGACACGCCGATCGAGACCTTTCTGCTGGAATTCCGCGATCCTGACGAGACCTTGGTTGGCGTGTGTCTGACCGACCGGCTGGGGGATGGTCTTTCCGCCGTCTATTCCTTCTTTCTGCCCGAGTTGGAGAAGCGTTCGCTCGGGACGTTCACCATACTCTGGCTGATCGAGCGGGCGCGGCTGCTGGGGCTGCCGCATGTGTATCTCGGCTATTGGGTGCAGGAGAGCCGCAAGATGGCCTACAAGGCCAGGTTCCGGCCGAGCGAGGTGCTGGTCGGCGGGCGATGGGTCGGCCTCGGAGCAGGCGAGGCGGATCGTGCGCAGGACGAGACGTTGCTGACGCACCGCTGAACCAAGTCTCAGGAAGCAAGGCCTTCTTTTCTGAAGAAAAGAAGCAAAAGACTTTTGAACGCTTGCCCCAACCTTTCCGGCCAGGAACGCTCCTGTGAACAAAAGTTTTGTGGTTCTTTTTTTCAAAAAAGAACCTCTTGCTTCCTCTACGCAATGACCCGCACCGACCGTCTGACCGCAGCGCCGATCGCGTTGCTGGTGCTGCTCTGCGCGCTTTGGGGGTTTCAGCAGGTGACCGTCAAGCTCGGTGTCGCCGGCGGCTTTCCGCCGGTGCTGCTTGCGGGTGCCCGCTCGGCGGCCGCTGCGGTTCTGCTGATCGGCTGGATCGTGGCGCGAAACGGTGCTGCCAGCCTGCGCGGCATGTGCGCTCCTGGCATTCTGCGGCCTGGCCTGTTGATCGGCGTGATCTTCGCCGCCGAATTCCTGCTGTTGTTCCCCGGTCTGGCGCTGACCACGGCCTCGCGCGGCGTGCTGTTTCTCTACACCGCGCCGTTCTTTACCGCTCTGGGCGCGCATCTGTTCCTGCCCGCCGAGCGCCTGCGGCCGCGCCAGGCGCTGGGACTGGTGATTGCCTTCGCCGGCCTGTTGTTTGCCTTCGCCGACGGGCTGCGCGGCGGCGGCGGTTCGTTGCTGGGTGATGCGATGTGCTGCGGTTCGGGCCTGCTGTGGGGGGTGGTGACGGTGATGGTGAAGGCCAACAAGGGGCTTCGCACCGTGCCCGCCGCCCAGCTGCTGCTGTTTCAGATCGGCGCGTCCGCGCCGGTTGTGCTCGCCGCCGCCTGGCTGGTGGGCGATTTCGCGCATCCGCTGCAGATCACTCCGCTGGCGTGGCTGTGCTTCGCCTACCAGTCGGTGATCGTGACGTTTGCCAGCTATCTCGCCTGGTTCTGGCTGGTGACGCGGTATCAGGCGGCCGCGGTGTCTGGGTTTACCTTTTTGGCGCCGCTGTTCGGTATCGCGGCGGGGGCTGCGGTGCTGGGGGAGACGGCGACGCCGGCCTTGCTGCTCGGGGTGGCGGCGGTGGCGGTGGGGATGCGGTTTTTACGGTAGGAAGGGAAGCAAGCAGTTCTTTTTTGAAAGAAAGAACCAAAAAACTTTTTATCGCTGGGTGTTGGTCTATCTGGAGAGATGCGCTCAAAACGTCTGAAAGTCTTTTGCTTCTTTTCTTCAGAAAAGAAGCGCTTGCTTTCTTCGGGCTCAATGCGCCTCCGCCCAGCTATGCCCGCTTCCGGTCTCCACCACCAGCGGCACCGACAGGCTCGCCGCGCCCTCCATCACCGCGCGCGCCAGCTGGGCGGTCGCCGCCGCCTCGCTCTGCGGGACTTCGAACAGCAATTCATCGTGCACCTGCAGCAGCATGCGGCCGGTCAGTCCGGCCGCGCGCATTGCCGCCGGCAGCTTCACCATGGCACGCTTGATCACATCGGCCGCGCCGCCTTGCAGCGGTGCGTTGATGGCCTGGCGTTCGGCGTAGCCGCGGCGGGCCGGGTTCTTGTCGGCGATGCCGGCGATCCAGCAGCGGCGGCCGAACGGGGTGAGCACGAAGCCGCAGGCTTTGGCTTCGGCGACCGTGCGGTCCATGTAGGTGCGGATTTCCGGGTAGCGCAGGAAATAGGCCTCGATGTAGCGGCGGGCCTCGCCGGGTTCGATCTGCAGCTGGCGGGCGAGGCCGAAGGCGGAGATGCCGTAGATGATGCCGAAATTGATGGCCTTGGCGCGGCGGCGGGTCATGGAATCCATGCCTTCCATCGGCACGCCGAAGACCTCGCTGGCGGTGCGGGCGTGGATGTCCTCGCCCGCGGCGAAGCTTGCTTTGAGGGCCGGGATGTCGGCGGCGTGGGCGAGCAGACGGAGCTCGATCTGTGAATAGTCGGCGCTGACCAGGACGTGGCCGGGTTCGGCGATGAAGGTGCGGCGGATGCGGCTGCCTTCTTCGGTGCGGATGGGGATGTTCTGCAGGTTGGGGTCGGTGGAGGAGAGGCGGCCGGTGGAGGCGATGGCCATGGCGAAGCTGGTGTGGACGCGGCCGGTCTCGGGGTTGATGTCCTCGACCAGGGCGTCGGCGTAGGTGGATTTGAGTTTGGCGAGCTGGCGCCATTCGAGGACGCGGGCGGGGAGGTCGTGGCCTTGGTCGGCGAGGGCCTGGAGGACGGAGGCGTCGGTGCCCCAGGCGCCGGTTTTCATGCGTTTGCCGCCGGGCAGGCTCATCCGGTCGAACAGGATCTCGCCGAGCTGCTTGGCGGAGGCGACGTTGAAGGTTTCGCCGGCCATGCGGTGGATGTCGGTTTCCATTACCGCCATGCGGGCGGCGAAGTCGAGCGACATGGCCTGCAGATCGGCTTTGTCGACTTTCACGCCGGCCTGCTCCATGGCCAGCAGCACGGGGACGAGGCGGCGTTCGATCTGCTCGTAGAGGGCGAGGGATTTGGCCGGGCGGAGGCGGGGTTTCAGGGCCTGCCAGAGGCGGAGCGTGACGTCGGCGTCTTCGGCGGCGTAGGCGGTGGCGCGGTCGAGCGGGACGTGGCTGAACGGGATGCGGCCCTTGCCGGTGCCGGTGACGCTGTCGAAGCTGACCGGGGTGTGGCCGAGGTGGAGGGCGGAAAGCTCGTCCATGCCGTGGCCGTGGGCGCCGGCGTCCATGCTGTAGGAGATCAGCATCGTGTCGTCGATGGGCGTGATCGTGGGGATACCGGCGCGGGCGAGGACCAGCAGGTCGAACTTGGCGTTCTGCAGGATTTTGAGCACCGAGGAGTCGGTGAGCAGGGGGGCGAGGGCTGCGATGGCGGCTTCCACCGGGAGCTGTTCGCCGACATTCTCGTGGCGCAGCGGGATATAGCAGGCCCGCCCCGGTGCCGTGGCCAGCGAGATGCCCACCAGGTTGGCGCGCAACGCGTCCAGCCCGTCGGTCTCGGTGTCGAGGCCCAGGATTCCGGCGGCCTGTGCTTCGGCGATCCAGAGGGCGAGGGCTGCTTCGGTGGTGACGCATTCATATGGGCCGAAGCCCTTGCCGTCGGCCGATGGGGTGGGCTGGGGCGCTGGCGCGGCGAACAGCTGGCCCTGCAGGCCGACGGCTTCGACGCGTGGCGCAGGCGGCGTGGGGGCGGAATCTTCCAGGCCGAGGCGTTGGATGGTGCTGCGAAACCCTTGCGCGTGCAGCCAGGCGACCAGCACGGCGCGGTCTGGCTCGGCGTTGACGAGTTGGTCGAGTGCCATCGGCAGCGGCACATCTTCGCGCAGGATGACCAGCTGGCGGGAGATGCGGGCGGCCTCGGCGTGTTCGATGAGCGAGTCGCGGCGTTTGGAGGGCTTCATCGAGGGGGCCTGGGCGAGGACCGTTTCGAGGTCGCCGTATTCCTGGATGAGCTGGGCGGCGGTTTTGGGGCCGATGCCGGGGACGCCCGGCACGTTGTCGACGCTGTCGCCCATCAGGGCCTGGACTTCGATGAGCTTGCCGGGGGGGACGCCGAATTTTTCGATGACTTCGGCTTCGCCGATCGGCTTCTGTTTGATGGGGTCCATCATGTCCACGCCGGGGCGGATCAGCTGCATCAGGTCCTTGTCGGAGGAGATGATGGTGGCGCTGCCGCCGGCTTCGGTTGCGGCGCGGGCGTAGGAGGCGATGAGGTCGTCGGCCTCCCAGTCCGCCAGTTCGATGGCGGGGACGCCGAAGGCCTGCGTCGCCTCGCGCACCAGGGCGAATTGGGGGATCAGCTCCGGCGGGGGTTCGGGGCGCTGGGCCTTGTATTTGTCGTAGAGACGGTTGCGGAAGGTGAAGCGCCCGGCATCGAAGATGACGGCGAAATGGGTGCCGGCGTGATCTTTCAGCAGGCGGGCCAGCATGTTGGTGAAGCCGAACACGGCGTTCACGAGAGTGCCGTCCGGCCGGGTCATCGGCGGCAGGGCGTGGAAGGCGCGGAAGATGAAGCCTGATCCGTCGATGAGGATCAGGCGCGGACTGGCCATGTCAGTGCCCGTGCCCGTGGCCGGCGCCTTCGTTGAGCACATAGGTGCGCGAGCAGTAGGGGCACACCACTTCGCGTTCCAGGATCTTCAGGAACACGCGCGGGTGCCCGAGCGCGCCGTCGCCGCCATCGCAGGCGACGGTGCGATCGTCGACAGGGATGATCTCGGCCTGGGGGGCGATACCTGCGGACATGGAGGTTCCTTCACGGCAAACCCAGCCCTGGGGTGCAGGGGTGGGCTATTGGGGAGTGGCTTTCGCATGATAGCCATGGTTGTCATGCGTTCTACCTCGCCCCTGACCCGCCGCGCCAGCCTGCTGGGGAGTCTCGCCCTGGCCGGATGCGTCACGCGCAACGCCCGCCCTGGCCCCGCCATTGCACCGGCCGCAGAGCAGGCGGATGCGTTCGTGATGCCGGATGGCGCCCGCCTGCCGTATCGGGTGTGGCGGCCGACCGGCGCGGTGCAGTCCGTGGTTCTGGCGCTGCATGGCTTCAACGACAGCCGCAATGCCTGGACCTTCTGTGCCCCGGATTATGCGCAGGCTGGGCTGCTGATCGTGGCTCCGGAGCAGCGCGGTTTCGGCGCCGCTCCCGGTCGCGGCCTGTGGCCCGGCACGGATGCGCTGGTGGCGGATGCCGACATGATGGTGCAGCTGCTTCGTCTCGACCTTGCACGGCATGTGCCGCTGTTTGTGATGGGTGAGAGCATGGGTGGGGCGATTGCGATGGTGCTGGCCACCACGCGGCGGCCTGAGGTGGACGGCTATGTTCTGTCTGCGCCGGCGGTGTGGGGACGCGCGCGGATGAACTGGGCGATGCAGGCGGGGCTGTGGCTGGCCTCGTCGCTGCTGCCGGGGCTGGAGGTGGGGCGGGGGCCGGTTGTGGTGCATCCTTCGGACAATCCGGCTGCGATGGCTCGGCTGTCACACGATCCGTTGACGCTGCATGAGACGCGGTTCGACACGTTGCGGGGGCTGGTGGATCTGATGGATGCGGCGCTGGCGTGCGCTGACGCGTTCACGGCGCCGGGGCTGTTTCAGTATGGTGGGCATGACGAGCTGGTGCCGCAGGCGGCGATGGTTGCGATGTGGCGGGCGCTGCCGGCGGGGGCGGTGCGGGCGTTCTATCCCGGGGGGTATCATCTGTTGCCGAGCGATCTGGGGCGGGCAGCGGTGATTGCGGATGTGGTGGGGTGGGTGGTGCGGGGGGAGCGGCCGATTGCGGCGGAGGCGGCGGGCCGGGTTTGGTTGGCGGAGCAGGGGTGACAGGCGGGGGGTGAGTGGGGTATAAGAGATTCAGTGGACTCGTAGCTCAGCTGGATAGAGCGCTGCCCTCCGAAGGCAGAGGCCGTACGTTCGAATCGTATCGGGTCCGCCATCTTTAAGTGTTTTGTGTTGCTAGGTTTGTGTAATCAATTTAGTGGACGGCGTATTTAAGCCGCGGTGCGCATGCAACGCTGTTAAAGCGCATCGAAATATTTGTTCAAATAGGGCGTCATCGGGAATGTATCCGGTGTGTTGCTGGGATTGCTCTCGCTATAACGCATTTTTACAGATGGTTAAGTTTAGTCGGCGGAAATTTGGGAATCTAAATATTTGATATATTTTGTCGCTGCTTTGCAATAATGATCATAGCTTCTTCTTCTTTGCCAAGAAACAATAGCGATTCGATTGCTTTTTCATATGCTTCTTTGTTCAGGACGAAGCGCTCAAGTGTTAGCTTCCATCTTTGGGACGCTAGCTCCCAAAGTTTGGCCTCATGTGCGTGGCGCGAGTATCGAAGATAGACCTCCAGTGTATCGGGAAACATATTCACG
Source organism: Rhodospirillales bacterium (assembly GCA_037445025.1). GTDB lineage: Bacteria > Pseudomonadota > Alphaproteobacteria > Acetobacterales > Acetobacteraceae > CAIQQQ01. The sequence goes on along the minus strand of JBBILI010000013.1, from coordinate 24,912 downwards.
CAGTTTTCTAGTAATGAATCTGATTCAGAAAATAGATTGAGACTATCATAGACTGAAGCTAGCACTAAATGTGTCTGATAATCCGATTGAAAACGTAATGCGTTTTGTTCAAGGACTTCCAGTTGTCGAGCGGGATTTTGTGTTCTCTCGAAGATGCGAGCATAAAGTTGCCCAATAATTGGATGGCAGTCGGCATTTCGAAGGCACTTCTCAGCCTTTATTTTCGCGTCATCATATCTTCCAATTTCAATCAGGGACTGTATCAGCCGAATGTTCGTCAAGGTAATTGTTGATCCTTCGGTCGCAGAGTTAAACCGAAATTTTCTCTGTAGATTAGACAGCAATTCAACAGACGCTGTTCGATCTCCCTGTTCGACTAAAAATTCATCAAATTTCAAATAAAGCTTGTGTGCGTTTGGAAATCGCTTGATAGCGTCCCTGTAAACCTTTTCGATTCCAGTCGTATCATTTTGGGACTTACAAAATCTTATCTTCTGTTCTATTTCTACTGAAGCAATTTCATATTTTGTTGGGTCAATACGTTGATTCCCCTGTCTATAAGACAAAAAAATTCCTATTGCCCAACCACAACACGCGATGGATCCTAAGAAAATAGAAAAAAATTGAATTTGCATGCTGTTTAGACTTCAAGGTTGCGGAAGTCATTTAAGTCTTGAGTGGACACGAATACTTATAAATTTGTGCTCATTTTTCTTCCCATAAAATTCTGTATCTGTTGACTACGTCAGAGATAGGAAACCCTTGATCCTGCGGCCCAAACGTCAGGTGGGCCACAATTAGTGGAGTGTAAATACAGTTTGGTTTACCAGAGCGGAGCCTTGACTTGAAACAAAGATCACCTTCATCATCGTTAAAGTCCCACATATGATTTAGGTCTGATCCTAGAAAGGCGATAAAATTTATAGATACGCGCTGTTGCCACTCAATTACTTCCTCTTTATTCGAAAGAAATTTTTGTGGTTGATCTAGGAAGTGGTTGTGGAGACTTAACGCGAGATCGGCGCTCTTCCAGAGGCTTCCACCAAACCCCATATCCGGCATCTCAAGTTGCATCAACTCAAGTGGGATATTTCCCTCTTTCTGCTGGAAATATGCGCATACTCCATTATTAATAACGTTCGCACTAATTAAGTAATATTGGCTGTTCTTTCTTCTGAAGTCTATAAAGTCAGCCAACTTACCTAAATCCATAAAAACAATGTCATCATCACATTTAATCAGAATATCATTGGAGTAGATTCGGGCGTGATTTATGTAGTGCTGGTAGTATGGCGAATAAAACTGTCCTTTACCATTTAAAGGCCCGCTCAAAAACAACTTAATAGTTCGGTCTTGCCAATCAAAAAAGTCCCAAAAAGCGTTCGCCCCATATCCACTTCTGTGGAGAATCGAATATTGAACTTGTCCTATTTCGATGTCATGAGAAAATGTTGTCTTTCGATTAACGATCAGCGTAATGTTGAATTTGGTTAATTCAATTCGGATTCTGTTATCTGTATCATATTGTAAAATCTGGGGAGTCTCAATTTCCAAAGTGTTCTGGGCTCCTACCCGTGAGCGAACATTTTCGAGCGACTCATTGTCGCTGAAAATGCGCAGCGCGCAGCGTCTGTTTCCCCAACCTCCGACGACAATCTCAAAGCTTGGGCCCGAGGTGGGCGAGGTCCGTTTAAATCCAATGATGGCATCGTTAGCGGTGGAAACGGAAAATTCCACTACAGCTTTCTGATCTCTAACGGCTGCCTTGATCTTACTGTCATAGTACATTTCGCCAGCAGAGGGCGTTTGCGCCACAGTGTCAGTCAAAGTTGATAGCCATTCCCGATCTTCCGTGGTCCTGGCAAAGTCCCAGATGTGCCATTCGTCGAACAGGCCGGCCTCAATTCCAGCGCGGATATAATTGTTTAGTAGCTCCATCCGATCGCGTCGGCCAGCGAACGTCGTTATCGTTACTTTTGAACCTTTATTCATCGTAAAACTCCAAAATCATATGTCTTTTCACGCAAAACAGCCTTCTATTTCATGGCGCTATATTTTTTTATCATTTTTTATCTGCGATCCAATTGGTTGCGCTAATAAGTGACTGATTTATCACTTGGTGCATATCCAAATATTGATATGTTCCACATCGCCCAATAAAAGTTATATTCGGAAGTTGCTCTGATAGATTTTTATATCTCTTATAAATCTCACCGAACCGATTGTCAGAGGTTTTGACTGGGTAATAACGTTCAAAATCGTTGTCCACGTAGTCGCATGGCTCTTCAGTTGTAACAATTCGGAGCCCCTGTTCTTGAACAATATGGCCTGGAATCCGGTCCCAGTGGGTACGCCTCGTATAAGCTTGGTCATCTGTGAAATTAATCGTGGCCCCATATCCCGGCTGTGACGTATTGCTATCTACGATAGCATGATGAAATTTGATTGAACGATAAGGTAAGGGGCCAAACTGAAAGTCAAAATATTGATCAATAGCCATACTATTAAAACAATGAGCGTGAGCCGATACCATGCCATGGTCAAACTCGGTGTCCAGCGAAACCTTGATACGTCTATGATCAAAAATTGATTCAAATAAATTTGTATAGCCTAATTTCGGCATGAGTTGATATTGATCGCTCGGAAAATATCGATTCTCGTCATCAAATCGAATCGGAATACGTTTAACAACTTCTGCTGAGAGATCTTCCAAGTCAAGAGACCACATTTTTTTAGTATAAGGGCGAAAAAACAGATTTGTTAATGTCTCACCGATGTTGCTGTAGAGGAATTCAGCGGCATTCCGCGGGGTGTCTATAGGGATTGATACTTGGCGTAAAAAGTTTTTAATTTGATCCGCATTCTGAAAATCGGTACCGAACACTGAATTTATTGTCTTGCGGTTGACAGGTAGTGGCACTAGTCGGTTGTCTGAAAGAAGAGCCTCTACGCGGTGCTCGTATGCGACAAATTCGCCAAATTTACTAAGCCAATCAATAACCTTTGAGTTGTTGGTATGAAATAAATGTGGGCCGTATCGGTGCACCCGAATTCCTTCTGGCGTAACCTCGTCAAAAGCATTTCCAGCGATATGGCTGCGCCGGTCAATTACCTCGACATTATATCCAGCGTCCGCAAGCTCTCTTGCGTGAACAGCTCCCGCAAAACCAGCTCCAACTATAAGAATCGAGTTCACGAAAGGCTCCTACTTTATGGAGATTTAAAAGAAAGCGACAACACGTTCGATAACGCAGCGAGTTACTCATAGAGCACGTTTATTGATCAAGTTCAATTTTAGCTCCTCAGGTACTGATGCGGCATGCTTGCTTCTGAGTTCCTTCTCAAGGCCGTTCCAATCACCCGATCGCCCCAGGATGAATTTACGGTACACTCTGTCGATGTATTCCTCGTGAGTGTAGATTGGATGCACCATTGCCACGTCAGTGTGGGGGTCGTCTTTGAAATCGTAACCCATCGGTCTACCGACTCCGTCTGACGGAACCTGCATAGCCATCGTGGGAAATGCGTACGAGTTCGAAATAATATCATTGAGTTCAGCGCAGTTAAAGCCCCCCGCTGTTAAAGCAGATACAACGAAGGCCTCGCAATGAATCACGTCATGAGACTCAGGTGACCGCGAAGCTTCTATCTGCCTTTGACTAAATAGATATGACGCGGCTCGCTTTGATAAAACGGAGAATGGAAAGTAGGCATTATAACAATCTCGGTCTGGAAAGACTTTCACGCAGGCGGGATACCATCCCGAAGTGGAAGCCATTTTTCGAAAGTTAAGTCCAATAAAATCAAGGCCAGGTTGATCAATCAAGCGTTGCGAGAGAGTTTCCAAAAAAGAATCCTGCCCTTCCATGAAATCAACATCATCTTCAATCATAATATAATATTCGTATTTTGGTATTTCTCGAAGGGCGAAATAATAAGGGAAATCCCCGCATACTATGAACAGTATCTGATGAACCTGAGTGAGGCCAAGTTCCCTACAAGCCGATATCGAATGCCACAAAATATTATTTTCAGTTGTCGTTTGTCGACCGTTAGTTTCATCCACGATCGGATAAATGTCGAAAGATCTCGATGCGGCGCGCAATTTTTGCATGAGATCATCAAACTTGGCGTCGCACTTGTGCGAGCGAACGAGTACTGCAACTTTGTTCGTTGGTTGTGGGAAAGACAGATGCTCCTTTGAAACTGAAGCGAAAGGCAGGTGTGCAGCAGAATTTTCGTTGAGTTCATGGTGATATATGACAGTCCCAGGACTACGGCCATACAGTTTTATCAGCCCAAACTCCAATTCCATTTTATCAAATATCGTTGTTATTCGTCCATCATTAGATTTTACCAAAATCGCGCCGGTATCTATTTCCCAAGAGTGTTCGTTTGGATTGCTATATCCAGTGATCTTATTATTCTCGTCGAACTTGAAGTTGTGACCGTAGGGCGGTCGGCCAATCTGCCCAAAGCGAAACCTCTTTCCGGCAAATAGTTTAGCCGATATTATCGTATCCATAACGCCTCGCTTATGTACCCATTTTGGTAGCTATAACTCACGCTGGCTTGATCAGGCAATCGCCGGTCTTCCCTGACGAGCGCAGTGCGTTCTCGCATATATCCCATTCATGATAGGACGCGGCAGTCTGTCATTGATACGGTGTCGCCAGATAGAGATCCAAAGCGGTTCGGTAAAATTTGGACTAATTATATTTAAAAATAAAATTAGCGAATTCATCCAATGGTCGGTTCGATTGAGATATATTTCGAATTTCTCGAAGAAGTAAAAACGGATTTCTAAGTTCTTATTGCAATATCAATGAGCCGAAATTTTGCGGTAGGATCAAGCAATTTTTTGTGTAACGAAATGCCGAGGGTTTGCAAAGCCTAGTCGAGCTGTTGGGCTGTGCGGTCAAGATGATCGGCACCCCATTAGGCCTGTGCTGCCGGGAGGTGGCGGTTTGGATCGTCGGGCGTAGCGGCGATGGAGCGATCTGACAAGGCGGCGGCGCGTGGCCAATCTCGGGCTGCGGCGGCCTCTTTCGCTTCGTCAACAACGGTTGACGTGCCAGTTTCTGTCATGTGTCGCTCTCACCGTATGCGTCGGTAGTTTCGCCGATTGGGATGAAGGATGCAATCGCGGGCGGTCTGCCGGGTTGTTGGGTTAGGTCTGACGGGCAGTGGCTTCGTTCGATCGCTGCGGTGACGGGGGCTTTGGGGATGTTGGGCGCTTGCGCCGGTGCTGTGTGGTTTGGCCAATTGGCGGAATGCGCTGCGGCTTTCCGACGCACAGATTGAGGGGGCTCATTCAGGGGTGTGTTCGACCAATGGCGGTAGACTTTGACTCTCGGTTACCTTTTCGGGCGGGTCGTGCCTGGGCCATTCAGGAATGGCAGGCGAGGGTGTGGTGGGTGGCGCAAGCGCTTACTCACCCTACGAAATAGGCGGATGACGCTGCGGTTTTCCGCCCCACCGGTTGAGGGTGTGTATCTTTCGAGGAAGGAGGTAGGAATTCTGTCGTATTTTGAGTTGTCGTGTGATAAAGACAAATCATGAACATTATGGAGCCTGCCCCTTTGAGCCTGTCCGACGTCATCCTTGGGATGCGTGCGGCTTTGGGTGGTTGGGGGTTGCGGGGGTTGCTGGGGGCTGCTCTGCTGCTGGTGGTGTATCGACGGTTGGGTGAGATTTCTCGGAAGATGGAGGGGTTGGCGGCTCGGTTTCAGGCGGGGCGGCTTTGGCGGCGTGGGGCTCGGGTGGTGGTTGGGGCGGCTGATGTAGCTGGGCCTCGGGCCGAGTCGGAGCGGCTCTGGCCGCGGGCGTTTGGGTGGCTGGTGCGGGCTGCGGCGTATGAGGCGGCGGGGTTTGGGTCGCAGCTTCGGGCGGTGCTGGAGCAGCCGGAGATGGTGGCGCTGCTGGAGGCTGCGCCTCAGGCGATGCGGGTGTTGCGGCCGTTGTGTCGGATGCTGGCGATTGAGACGTCGGTGTTGCGGCCTGGGGTGGCGGTGGAGGCCGCAGGTGAGGCTGTGTTGGTGACGAAGCGGGTTCGGGTGAGGCGGCCGCCGGTGGATTGGGGGCGGGTTCCATTGTCTCGTGAGATTGTTCTGGCGGCACGGCGGGATGGGTTTTTGAAAGGGCGTTGAGGCTCAAGCATCATCGGGTGGATAATGTTCCGGTTTCGATATGGTGTGCTGTGCCGTTGTGTTTTCATCGGGCGGTCGCAATTGAGTAGCCCGAAGGGTCGCGTGAGACGGAAGTTTTTTGGTTCTTTTTTTTCAAAAAAGAACCGCTTCCTTTCTTTTTCAGTGGCGGAGGGTGTGGGATTCGAACCCACGGTACGCTTTCACGTACACACGCTTTCCAAGCGTGCGCCTTAAGCCGCTCGGCCAACCCTCCGGCGCGGGGGCGGACCATATCAGGGCCCGCGTAGAGATCAAGACATACCGGGCGGCGTGGCGGGGACGCGCCGCCCGGGTATGGTTCAGCGGCGCCACCAGCCTTTTTTGGGTGCGACGTCCGGCAGCGGGTCGGCGCCGATCACGATCGGTTTGATGACCGGCTCGGGGGCGGGCTCGGGATCTGCCGCGCTCTCCACCGAGGGCGGTGGTTCAGGGGCCGCGACGGACTCGATCGGCTCCGGTGTGGGCTCCGGTTCGGGTGGGGCTGTGGGTTCGGGTGCCGGGGGCGGGGTCTGCTGTGGCTGCTCCAGCATGTCGAAGATGTCGTAGGTGTGGCCGAACGGGTCGGCCGGTGTTGGGCCGGCGTAGGCGGGGGGCGGGGCCGATGGCTGTTCGGGTTCGGCGGTGTCTTCGCCCGCGACCTCGGTGCCGGGTTCGCCCCGGCGACGGCGGCGGCCACCGCGGCGGCCGCGGCGGCGGGATTTGGGTTCGCCGTTTTCGTCGAGTTCGACCTGCTCGGTGCCGGGGATCTCGCCGCCTTCTGACAGTTCGAGAACCGGTTCGCTGATCGGCGTGTCGTTCCCATCGGCGGTGGCGGGCGCCGCTTCGGCGGTGGAGATCGCGGGTTCGGGGGCTTCGTCGTCACCCTCGTCGTCGCTGTCCGTGCCGGGGGTGCCGGCTTCGCCGGGGGTGGCACCGTCGCGGCGGCCGCCACGGCGGCGGCGGCGGCGGCGACGGCGCTGCTCAGCCTCCTCTGGCGTGCCTTCGCCGCGTGGTGGGGCGGTGGGCTCGCTGCGTCCGGCAGCAGGCTCCGCGCGTGCGGGGGGGGCTTCTTCCTCGGAGACGACATCGGCGTCATCCGTGTCGTCATAATCGTCCATGGGGCGGGCGGCGACGGCGACCTGGGGGGCGGCGAGGAGGCGTTCGGCTTCGGGGACCTGGGGCCGCAGACGGTCGATGCGGACGGCGGGGGCGAGGAGGGTTTCGTCACCGGCGAAGCTGACGCGCATGGCGTAGCGGGCTTCGATCTCGCCGAGGCGGTCGCGCTTGTTGTTGAGGATATACATGACGACGGCGGGGGCGGCGTGGACGAGGATGGCGGCGGCGCGGAGCTTGGCGCCTTCTTCCTCGACGGCGCGCAGGACGTGGATGGCCGAGCTTTCGACGCTGCGGACGTGGCCGAGGCCGTTGCAGTGCGGGCACATGACGAAGCTGGTTTCGGCCAGGCTCGGGCGCAGGCGCTGGCGGCTCATTTCGAGCAGGCCGAAATGGCTGATGCTGCCGAGCTGGATGCGGGCGCGGTCGTTCTTGAGCGCATCCTTCATGCGCCGTTCGACCATGGCGTTGTGCTTGCGCGCCTCCATGTCGATGAAGTCGATGACGATGAGGCCGGCGAGGTCGCGCAGGCGGAGCTGGCGGGCGACCTCGTCGGCGGCTTCGAGGTTGGTTTTGAGCGCGGTTTCCTCGATGCCGCGTTCGCGGGTGGAGCGGCCGGAGTTGACGTCGATGGCGACCAGCGCCTCGGTCTGGTTGATGACGAGGTAGCCGCCGGAGCGGAGCTGGACGGTGGGGGCCAGCATGGCGTCGAGCTGCAGGTCGACCTGGTGTTTGGCGAACAGCGGCATGGCGACGCCTTGCGGGCGCCATAGCTGGACCTTCTTGGCGTGGCTCGGCATCAGCATGCGCATGAAGTCATGCGCCTGGCGCCAGCCTTCCTCGCCGTCGACGATGATCTCGTCGACGTCACGCGAGTAGACGTCGCGGATGGAGCGTTTGATGAGGCTGGCTTCCTCGTAGATGAGGGCGGGGGCGGTGGAGCGGAGCGTGTGCTCGCGGATGTCGTCCCACAGGCGCATGAGGTATTCGCAGTCGCGGCGGATTTCCGGCTTGGGGCGGTTGGCGCCGGCGGTGCGCACGATCAGGCCCATCCCTTTCGGGATCTCCATCTCGTTGGTGATCTCTTTGAGGCGCTTGCGGTCGGCGGCGGAGGTGATCTTGCGAGAGATGCCGCCGCCGCGGGGCGAGTTGGGCATCAGCACGCAGTAGCGGCCGGCGAGCGAGATATAGGTGGTGAGTGCCGCCCCCTTGGTGCCGCGCTCCTCCTTGACGACCTGGATGAGCAGGATCTGGCGGCGGCGGATGACTTCCTGGATGCGGTAGTTGCGCAGCATGCGCGAGGCGCGGCGGCGGCTCGCCTCCTCGGCGCCGTTGCCTTCGAACTGGTCGCTTTCGCCGCCGATCACCTCGGGGGGCGGGGCGATTTCGGCGGCGACCTCGATGGTGCTGTCGTCGTCGGAGTCGGCGAGCGATTCGTCGTCGGTGGCACCTTCGGCGTCGCCGGCCAGCACCACGCCGGGGGGTAGCTGGTCTTCAGCTGGTTCTTCGACAGGTTCGAGGGTCGCCGATGTCTCGGCATCGGCATCGCCGTAGAGCGTGTCGGTCGGCATGACGGCGGGCTGGGCGGGGCCGGTGCGCGGCGCGTCGGGCGCCTCGTCGGTGATGGGCTGCGCCGGGGTGGGCTGTTCGGGGGCCTGGATCTCGGACGGGGTCGGTTCGGCCGGAGGCGGATCCTCGGTGGGGATCTCGGGCTGCGGGGCGGGTTCCGGCGGGGGGGCGGCGACGATGGCGATCTCGGTGACGGCCATCTCCGGCGCGTCCGGCATCTCGGCCGGCTCGGGTTCCGGTTCGGCCACCGGCGCCGGCTCGGCGTGGCGGCGCTGCGGCTTCACATCGGCGCGCACGGCCCAACCGGCCTCGCGGCGATCCTCGGCCTCCTCTTCCTCACGCGCCTCTTCGGCGGCGATTTCCAGCAGACGCTGCCGGTCGGCGACGGGGATCTGGTAATAGTCCGGGTGGATCTCGCCGAAGGCGAGGAAGCCGTGGCGCCCGCCGCCGTATTCCACGAACGCCGCCTGCAGCGACGGTTCGACGCGGACGACCTTGGCGAGGTAGATGTTGCCCTTGAGCTGCTTTTTCGTCGATGTCTCGACGTCGAAATCCTCGAGACGGTTACCGTCCAGCACCACCACGCGGGTTTCTTCCGCGTGTGTGGCATCGATCAACATGCGTTTGGTCATTCAGTCCTGAACTCCGATGGTCCGCCGGCGCGCGCGTGCGCTGGTCGCCGAGGCGGAAACTTGGGGGGAAGGGCGGAACCGACCGCCGCAGCAGGGAAGGAGACGAAGCACACGGCCCGGCATAGCTGCCTGGGCGTCCAGTCCTGGATCGGAAACAAAGTGTCTGGACAGTCTGTGCCACGGAAGGCGGAAGTCCCTGCAGCTGGCGGGCGGGTGCGCCCCTTGTCTGGAACGCCGCCCCGGTTGAACTCGGTGCCGGCCGGGAATCCGGTCCCTGTGCCGGGCCTTGCCGCGATCTGGCAAGGCCATCGCGCAGGATGCGCGCGGCGCAGGCGGAAGCGTGTTGCGGCACTTCATCCGCAGGGTCCGGGGTCCGCGTGGTTGGGGCGGTCTGTCCGGGTCAGGGTTGAAGCGACGGAATGGGTCCTGAAAGCGGTCCGCGCCGGCAGGGATCGGCCCGGAAGGGGCGGCTCGCTGCTGTCTCAGACACTTTCCGGCACGCTGCCGAAGCGGGACGACAATGGAGCAAACCGGTGTGGTTCGCAAGCAACGCTTGTGGCACCGCCACAGGGCTGCCCTTGAACGGCCGTAATCAAAGGGAAAGATGAATTCCTGGAACTTTCATGATAACTCCATGCGGCTTTTTGGGGATCGAGGCACAATTTCGTGATCACCCGTCGTCTCTTGTTCGGCTCCGGCGTGGCCGTCACCTTCGCGCTGCCCGCGTCGGCTGCGGTCTTGCGCCGCGATCATGGACCGCCGCCGCTGGTGGTGCTCGATCCCGGCCATGGCGGCAAGGATCCCGGCGCCATCGGCGTCAGCGGTACCTATGAGAAGCATATCGCGCTGGCCACCGCCCAGGAGCTGGAACGTCAGCTTGCCGCCTCCGGCCGCTACCGCGTGGCGCTGACCCGCACGCGCGACGTGTTCATCCCTCTGCCGGAACGGGTTGCCATCGCGCAGCAGAAAGGTGCCGTGCTGTTCGTCTCCATGCATGCCGATGCGCTGACCGACCACAGCGTGCGCGGCGCCAGTGTCTACACGCTGGGCGCCCACGCGTCGGATGCGCAGACCGCGGCGCTGGCCCGGCGCGAGAATTCCGCCGACCGGTTCGCGGGGCCGCTCCCCTCGGCCTCGCCGGAGGTGGCGCGCATCCTGGCGAGCCTGGTGCGCCAGGAAACCCGCCAGGGGGCGGCGCGCATGGCGCATGGCGTGGTGGGCGCGCTGGGCCACGAGATCGGCCTGCTGCAGAACCCGCAGCGCCAGGCGGCCTTCGTGGTGCTGAAGGCGCCGGACATTCCTTCTGTCCTGGTCGAGATGGGCTTCATGTCCAACCGCCAGGATGAGGCGGCCCTGCGTCGGGCGGACTACCGCGCCCGCGTCGCCTCCGCCATGAAGCGCGCCGTCGACGCGTATTTCTCAGCCCTGCCGCCCGCATCTCTGGCGGGCTGACCGACAAGCTGATGCAGCCTCGCGCCTTTCGGTGTATGGAGCGCCATGCCAGAGACCTTTAACGCCGGTGAGCGGCCCCCCTCCCGTGGGCGCGCCCCCAGGGTTCCTCATGAGGACAGACCGCGTCGGGTTCCGCCCAGCTTCGGGCAGGACGCGCCGTTGGATTTCTCGCTGCCCGAAGCCTCCCAGCCTGCAGCACCGCGGGAGCGTCTGCTGGCGGAACCCGTTCGCGATGGCGCGCCGCCGAAGCCGGCGAAGCCGCCGAAGCCGCCGACAGGGCGCAATCCGGGGAAGCCGCGCCGCGGCGGGTTCGGCCTGTTCGATGTGTTTGCCCGGCTGTTCGGCCTGATGATCGGGATTGGCATGCTCGCCCTCGTCATCGGCGGCGTGGCCGCGTACGGCCTGTATCAGCGCTACTCCGCCGATCTGCCGAGCCTGGACAGCCTGCGCACCTACGAGCCGCGCGTGATGAGCCGGGTGTATGCCGGCGACAGCCGGCTGCTCGCGGAACTCGCCACCGAGCGGCGCATCTTCGTGCCGAGCTCGGCGATCCCGAGGCTGGTGAAGCAGGCCTTCATCTCGGCCGAGGACCAGAACTTCTACACCCATAAAGGGGTGGATCCGCAGGCCGTGCTGCGTGCCCTGGTGTCGGACCTCGTGCATTACGGCCAGGGGCGCCGGCCGGAGGGTGCCTCCAGCATCACCCAGCAGGTCGCCAAGAACATGCTGGTCGGCAACGAAGTCAGCATCGGGCGCAAGATCCGCGAGGCGCTGATCGCGCTGCGCATCGAGCAGAGCATGAGCAAGGATCGCATCCTCGAGCTCTACCTCAACGAGATCTATCTCGGCCTGCAGGCCTATGGCGTGGCCGCGGCGGCGCAGGCGTATTTCAACAAGTCGCTCGATGAGCTGACCATTCCCGAAGCGGCCTTTCTCGCCGCCCTGCCCAAGGCGCCGAACAACTACAACCCGTTCCGCTTTCCCGAAGCCGCCCGGACGCGGCGTGACTATGTGATCGACCGGATGGAGGCTGATCACGCCATCACCCCAGAGCAGGCCGTGGCGGCGCGGGCGGCGCCGATCGCGCCCTCCGGCTTCCGCCGCGCCGAGACGCTGGTGGGCGGCGAATACTTCACCGAGGAGGTGCGGCGCTGGCTGGTCGACAAGTTCGGCGCCGAGCGCACCACCCAGGGTGGCCTGGTGGTGCGCACCACGCTGGACCCCACCCTGCAGCTCGCCGCCGACCGCGCGCTGCGCGACGGGCTGATGCGCTACGACCGGCTGCACGGCGGCTGGCGCGGCCCCTATGCGCGCATGGATGTGAACGCGAGCTTCCGCACCGCCTGGGCGGCAGCCCTCGCCGCCGCCCCCAAACCCCCCGGCCTGCTGCCGGCATGGCGCTCGGCCGTGGTGCTTGAAGTCAGTGACAGCGAGGCGCGCCTGGGCTTTCTCGACCGGCCCGATGATGCGCCGCCGCAGGTGCCCTCCACCCCCAAGGTGCTGCCGGTCCTGCTGTCTGACGTGTCCGGCTGGGCGCGGCCCGCCAAGAACGGCGTGCTGGGGCCGGCACCGAAGAAGATGAGCGAACTGGTTCAGGTCGGTGATGTGGTGATGGCGCAGGTGATCGCCGGCACGCAAGCCGCCCCCGGCAAGGCGCCGGCGCGGCCCGAACGCATGACCTTCCGCCAGATCCCGCAGGTGCAGGGCGCCCTGGTCTCGCTCGACCCCGCCACCGGGCGGGTGCTCGCCCTGTCCGGCGGTTGGAGCTTCGAGAGCAGCCAGTTCGACCGCGCGACCCAGGCCAGCCGGCAGCCCGGCTCCAGCTTCAAGCCGTTCGTCTACCTCACCGCGCTGCAGGCCGGCATCTCGCCCAGCCAGCGCTTTCTCGACGCGCCCTTCGTGGTCGACCAGGGGGCCGCCGGCAAATGGCGGCCGAGCAACTACGAAATGGATTTCAGCGGCCCGGTGCCGCTGCGCGTGGCGCTCGAGAAGTCGCTCAACCTCGTCACCGTCCGTGTCGCCGACAAGGTGGGCATGGACGCGGTGGCGAAGAACGCCATCGCCTTCCACATGGTCGATACCATGCCGCGCGTGCTGCCCGCAGCACTCGGGGCGGTGGAGACCACCGCCATCCGCGAAGCCGGCGCCTATGCCTCCATCGCCACCGGCGGGCGCGAGGTGACCCCGACCCTGGTCGACAGCGTGCAGGACCGCAACGGCCAGGTGATCTGGCGCGCCGATCAGTTGACCTGCCAGTGCAGCGATCCCAGCAAGCCGCCGGTCATCGCCGATCCGCGCAAGCAGATCGCCGATCCGCAAAGCGTGTTCCAGCTCATCAACATGATGGAAGGCGTCGTCACCCGCGGCACCGGCACCCCCGCCGTGGCCGGCCTCAACCGCACTATCGCCGGCAAGACCGGCACCAGCCAGGACTTCCAGGACGCCTGGTTCTCCGGCTTCACGCCGGACCTGGAAACCACTGTCTGGATCGGTTTCGACAACCCGACCACGCTCGGCAACAACCAGACCGGCGGCGAGCTGGCAGGGCCTGTCTGGCATGACTACATGGCCGTGGCGCTTAAGAACCGCCCGAAGCTCAACTTCATCCAGCCGCCCGGCGTCACCATGGGCACCTGGGACAGCGGCAGCGGCATGGTGACCGACGCGTTCAAGCCCGGCCAGGAACCCGGCGCCTCCGGCCCGCTGTCCGGCTCCCCTGGCGGGCTTTCCGCCGACGGCAGTGCCGCGCCAGGCGATGCCCCCAAGCAGGCGGCGGCCGTGGACAGCGGCCTCGGCGGCCTGTATTGATCCGCGCCTTTCATGCCCGCCCCCTTTTCGAGCGAGAGCCATGTCCACCGAATCCGACGCCCTCAACGAACAGATCAAGCAGTCGGTGGCGCTGCTGAGGAGGCATCTTTGACTGGGATGTCGCCCGCGCCCGGCTGGACGAACTGAACAACCGGGTCGAAGACCCCGATCTCTGGAACGACGCCACCGCCGCCCAGGCGCTGATGCGCGAACGCACCACGCTGGCCACCGGCATGGAGACCGTGGAACGGCTTGAGCGCGACTCAGCCGATGCGATGGAACTCATCGCCATGGCCGAAGCGGAAGGCGACGCCACCATGGTCGCCGACTCGATCCAGCTGCTGAAGGCGCTCGCCGCTGAGGCCAAGCACAAGGAGATCGAAAGCCTGCTCTCCGGTGAAGCCGACAATCTCGACTGCTACGTCGAAATCAACGCCGGCGCCGGCGGCACCGAGGCGCAGGACTGGGCCGAGATGCTGATGCGCATGTATACGCGCTGGGCCGAACGCCGCGGCTACAAGATGCAGCTCATCGAACAGTCCGAAGGCGAACAGGCCGGTATCAAATCCGTCACCCTGCAGATGACCGGACCCGCCGCCTATGGCTGGATGAAGACCGAAGCCGGCGTGCACCGCCTGGTGCGCATCTCACCCTTCGACTCCGCCGCCCGCCGCCAGACCAGCTTTGCCTCCGTCTGGGTCTACCCCGTCATCGATGACACGATCGAAATCGAAATCGACCCGTCCGACCTGCGCGTGGACACCTATCGCGCCTCTGGCGCCGGCGGCCAGCACGTCAACAAGACCGAATCGGCCATCCGCATCACCCACGTGCCCACCGGCATCGTGGTGGCCTGCCAGACCGACCGCAGCCAGCACCGCAACCGTGCCACCGCCATGGGCATGCTGCGCGCGCGCATGTACGAAGCCGAGCTGCAACGCCGCGAAGCCGCCAGCAACGCCACCGAAGCGGCCAAAACCGACATCGGCTGGGGCCACCAGATTCGCAACTACGTCCTCGCCCCCTACCAGCTGGTCAAAGACCTCAGAACCGGCGTGGAAAAAGGCAACCCCGAAGCCGTGCTCGACGGCGCCCTCGACGACTTCATGGCCGCCGCCCTGGCCGCCCGCGCCGGTGCGACGCGATCCGAAGCCAGCGCCCAGGCGCAGTAGCGGTTTGGGGCATGGAGGAAGCAAGCAAGGCCAGGGCTCTGCCCTGGACCCGCCAGAGGCGGAGCCTCTGGACACCATTCGTTAAGATTTAGCCCGTGCCTGAGGAGGGGGTCATGACACGCGAGGTTGAAAGACCGGGCGCGGGATGACCCCCTCCACAGGCACGGGCTCTCTTTAAACGAGAGGTCCAGGTGCTCGGCCCCCTCGTGCGAAGCACGTGCCTCGCACGATGCGGGGTCTGGGGCAGCGCCCCAGCGCTTGCTTTCTTCCTCCGTCCCCCAATCGCAGCTGCGCCTTGCCGCAGGCTGTGGGTGGCGTTACAGCGACCGGGCGGGTATTCTGCTGTCACCCGTGGTTGGTTGTTGCATTGGGTGCGACGGCGCCGCAGTGGGGAGTAAGATCTTTGGTTCGCACGCGCGCCGCCCTGCTGGTTCTCACCGGCATTGTCTCTCCGGTTCTGGCATCGGTTGTTCCTGGCGTGGTTCCGGTGGTTGGCATGTCTGCGGCGCATGCGCAGGGTTTGCCGCGCCCGGGGGAGATGCAGGGTCATCCGCTCGGCCAGCAGGTTGTGGCCCAGGCTTCGATGGCGGGGGGCGTGATCGACGCCATCAAGGTTGAGGGCAACGAGCGAATCGAGGCGGGCACGGTCCGGTCCTACATGCTGGTGCAGCCTGGCGACACCTTCGATGCCGACCGGCTCGATCGGTCGCTGAAGACGCTTTATGCCACGGGCCTGTTCAGCGATGTCGCGCTGCGGCGTGACGGCAACACGCTGGTGGTGCGGGTGGCTGAGAACCCGATTGTCAACCGCATTGCGTTCGAGGGCAATCACCAGCTGACCGACGAGATTCTGCGCTCCACTGTCGCGTTGCGGTCGCGTTCGGTGTTCACGCCGCAGCTGGCCGAGCAGGACCGGCAAAAGATTCTCGATGCCTATGCCAAGAAGGGCCGTTTCAACGCCCGGGTCGAACCCAAGATCATCAAGCTCGACCAGAACCGGGTTGATGTCGTGTTCGAGATTTCGGACGGGGCGGCGGCGTATATCAGCCGCATCACCTTCGTGGGCAATCATGCGTTCAGCGAGGGGCGGCTCAAGGACATCATCAGCGCGCGGGAGGAGGCGTGGTGGCGGTTCCTGTCGACGTCGGACAGCTATGATCCGGAGCGGGTCGCCTATGACAAGGAGCTGCTGCGCCGGTTCTATCTCAAGAACGGCTATGCCGATGTTGACATCACCAGCGGCACCGGCGAGCTGACCACGGACCGCAACGCGTTCTTCCTCAGCTTCACCATCAACGAGGGGGCGCGCTACAAGGTTGCCAGCGTCACGGTGAACTCGTCGCTGCGCAATCTCGATGGCGCGGCGCTGACGCCGAGCGTGACCCTTGCGGCCGGCGACTGGTACGACGGTGACGCGATCGAGAAGTCGGTTGATAAGATCACCACCGAGGTACAGAACCGCGGCTACGCGTTTGTGGCCGTGAAGCCGCAGGTCAAGCGCGACAAGGAGAAGCACACGGTCGACCTGGTGTTCGACGTGGGCGAGGGACCGCAGGTCTATGTCGAGCGGATCGACATCACCGGCAACGTCCGCACCAAGGACGAGGTGATCCGCCGTGAGTTCAAGCTGGCCGAGGGCGACGCGTTCAACGCCGCCCTGCTGCGGCGGTCGCGCCAGCGGCTGGAGGATCTGAACTATTTCAACGCGGTCTCGGTCACCTCGGGCCCCGGCTCGGTGGCCGACAAGGCGGTGGTGAATGTGAACGTGGAGGAAAAGGCGACCGGCGAGCTGACGCTGGGCGGCGGCTACTCGTCTGACGCGGGCGCCCTGCTGAATGCCGGTCTGCGCGAGAAGAACCTGATCGGCACCGGCATCGATGCCGGCATCAACGGCGTTCTCGCGCAGCGCCGCACCCAGTTCGACATCAACGTCGTCGATCCGTATTTCCTCGGCAACAACCTCGTCGCCAGCACCGACCTGTTCCTGATCGACAACAACAATAACTCGGTGGCGCAATATTCCGAGCGCCGTGCGGGTGGCTCGTTCACGCTGGGCTACGAGATCAGCGAGCATCTGCGGCAGGCCTGGACCTACTCGCTGGTGCAGCGATCGATCACCAACATCCAGCCCGGCGCCAGCATCTACGTGCAGGACGAGCAGGGGACCAGCCTGCTCTCGCAGATCAGCCAGACGCTTTCGCTGGACTATCGCGACAGCAAGCTTGATCCCAGGTCCGGCGGCATCATCCGGTTCGGCACCGATTTCGCGGGTCTGGGCGGCAATGTCAGCTTTGTGCGCGCCAAGGTGGACGGCACCTATTTCGTGCCGCTTGACTGGCTGACCGGCGACCCCGACTGGGGCCTGGCACTGTCTGCCGGCGCCGGCCAGCTGCTCCCGATCAACCGTCAGGAAAAGATCATCGACCGCTTCTTCCTCGGTGGCGACAATCTGCGTGGCTTCCAGACCGGCGGTGCCGGCCCGCACGCCACCAACGGGGGTGACAGCCTCGGTGGCCGCACGCTGATCACCCAGTCCACCGAGCTGCGTTTTCCGCTGCCGGTCTCGCCGGATCTCGGCCTGACGGGCCGCAGCTTCGTTGACCTCGGCACGCTGTTCAACGTGCCCAGCGCCGCCCGAGGGGTGATCCCCGTTGGTGCGAACGGCCAGCCGCCGGTCTACGACAAGCGTGGATTTCGGCTTGGCGCCGGCTTCGGCGTGTCCTGGAAGACGCCGTTCGGCCTGATCAACCTCGATCTCGCGCCCTTCGTGATCAAGCAGCACTACGACCAGGGACAGATTTTCCGGTTCGGATTCGGTACAAGGTTCTAGCCAATATGAAACGTTATTCGTCGCTGGCCGCACTGATCGCGGCTGTGCTGGCATTGCTACCTCTGGCGGCCCAGGCGCAGGACTATTTTGTGCCGAATTCGCGTCCGGCGGCGCCCGCGCATCCGGCACCCGCGCCTGGCCCCCGCCCGGCCCAGAGACCGGCCCCGGCCACGCAGGCGCCCGCCCCGTCCGAGACGGGGATGCCTTCGGTGGTGGAAAACGAGCCGCCGGTGACCGTGCAGCTGCCACCGGTGCCGGAACTGCCGCCGTTGCCGCGGGGCGCCGCGCCGCCCACGGCGGTGATCGGGGTTCTGGGTGTGCCCGAGGTCATGCGGGCCTCGACGGCGGCCCAGGCGGTCGACAAGGTGATCGGCGACCGGCGTGAGAAGCTCAATCAGGACGCCCAGAAGGAGCAGGCCACATGGCGTGACCTGCAGCAGCAGCTCGCCAACCAGGGCAGCACGATGTCGCCCGAGCAGCGCCGCACCAAGGAGCGTGAGCTGCAGGACCGCATCACGGCCGCCCAGAAGCAGTTCCGTGATCGCAACCGCATCATCCAGGAAGCCGCGCAGTACAGTGTGGGCCAGATCGAGCGCACCCTGGTGGCCGTGATCCGGCAGGTGGCCGACAGCCGCGGCATGAACCTGGTGCTGCACCGCGCGCAGGTGGCGTTGAACGTCAACGAGTTCGACATCACCGAGCAGGTTGCGGCCCAGCTCAACAAGATCCTGCCGTCGGTCATCATTCCGCCCGATGGTGTCGAGCCTGCCGCCATGGCTGCGACAGCGGCTTCTCCCGCAGCGGCATCCGCCGTGGTGAAACCGGCCTCGGCGCCCGCGAAGCCGCTGAAGAAGTAACGGGTGCGGCGGGCGATGAACGCAGTGGCTCCGGTTTTGGGCGATGCGCGGTTCTTCGAGCGCAGCGGCCCGCACACGCTGTCGGCGGTGGCGGAGGCTGCCGGGGCCACGCTCGTGGCCGGAAGCGTCGCGCCCGATCTGGCGCTGCACGGGGTGGGGCCGCTGCAGACGGCGGGGGCCGGCGAGGTCAGCTTTCTCGACAATCGCAAATACGCCAAGGCCTTGGCCGGCAGCGCCGCCTCGGCGGTGATTCTGCATCCGGACATGCGGGCGCTGGTGCCGGAGGGGTGCGCTGCCATTCTCACACCTGAGCCCTATCTGGGCTGGGCGCGGGTGGCTGCCCTGTTTTATCCCGTGCCGCCATCGCGGCCGGGGGTGCATCCGACGGCCCTGGTCGATCCTGCCGCGGACATCGACGCCTCGGCCGAGATCGGTGCCCACGCGGTGATCGGCGCCGGGGTCAGCATCGGGCCGCGCTGCCGGATCGGCATCGGCGCGGTTCTCGACCGTGGCGTGGTGCTGGGGGAGGATTGCCGGATCGGCGCGCATGTCACCATCAGCCACGCGCTGATCGGCAGCCGGGTGCAGCTGTTCCCCGGTGTGCGCATCGGCCAGGACGGGTTCGGCTTCGCCACCACCATGACGAAGGCGGGGCCGCACCATGTCAGCCTGCCGCAGCTCGGCCGTGTGGTGATCGAGGACGATGTCGAGGTGGGGGCGAATTCCTGCATCGACCGCGGCTCGGCGCAGGACACGGTGATCGGCGCCGGCACCCGTATCGACAACCTGGTGCAGATCGGGCACAACGTGCGCCTCGGGCGATGCTGTGTGATCGTCGCACAGGTGGGGATCTCAGGATCCACCGTCTTTGAGGATTTCGTGGTCGCTGCCGGGCAGTCCGGGTTTGCCGGCCATGTGCGGGTGGGGCGCGGCGCACGGGTTGGCGGACAGGCGGGCGTGATGTCTGACATTCCGGCAGGCGCCGAGGTGATCGGGTCGCCGGCGCAGCCGGCAAAAAGCTATTTCCGGCAGATGGCCACGATGCGCCGGCTGTCGGGATTGAAGGGCAAGAGCAACATTTCCGCTCCGGATGCCGCGGCATCCGGGTCGGCACAGGGGACGGTGTCGGACTGAATTTCCATGGATGTCACTGAACCCTCGAACGAGGCCGGCACCGCCGTGCCCCGCATCATCGCCCAGCTGGACATCGCGCAGATCATGCACGCGATTCCGCACCGCTTCCCTATGCTGATGATCGATCGGATGGAGGAGGTCGTGCTCGGCCTCTCCGCGATCGGCATCAAGAACGTCTCGGTGAACGAACCCTTCTTCCAGGGCCATTTCCCGTCACATCCGATCATGCCCGGTGTGATGATCATCGAGGCGATGGCGCAGACCTCGGCGGTGCTGGTGGTCGAGACCCTGGGGCCGACCGCGGCCGGCAAGCTGGTCTATTTCATGTCCATCGAAAGTGCGAAGTTCCGCCGCCCGGTGGTGCCGGGTGACCAGCTGCGCATTCATGTGAGCAAGCTGCGCTCGCGTGGCAATGTGTGGAAATTCAACGGTCTGGCAAAGGTCGACGGAGTCTCGGTGGCCGAGGCCGTGTATTCCGCCATGATTCTGGACAAATAGTCGGTGAGCATCATTCACCCCCGCGCGATCGTGGCCCATGGGGCCATGATCGAGGATGGCGCGCGGATCGGGCCGTGGTGTCAGATCGGTCCGCATGTCACGATCGGCGCGGATGCCGATCTGATCAGCCATGTGGTCGTGGACGGGCACACCAGCATCGGCGAGGGAGCCCGGCTCTACCCGTTCTCCACCGTCGGCATGGCGCCGCAGGACCTGAAATACAAAGGCGAGCCGACCCGCTGCGAGGTTGGCCCGCGCACGCAGGTGCGTGAGCATGTCACTATCCACCGCGGCACAGTGACCGGTTCGGGGCTGACCCGCGTGGGCGCGGACTGCCTGCTGATGGCGGGCGTGCACGTGGCGCATGACTGTGAGCTCGGGAACGGGGTCGTGATCGCCAACAACGTGCTGATGGGCGGGCACGTCACCATCGGCGACAACGCCGTGATCGGCGGCGGTGCCGCGATCCACCAGTTCACCCGCATCGGCCGCGCGGCCATGATCGGCGGCATCGCCGGCGTGGAGGCCGACGTGATTCCGTTCGGCACCGTGATCGGCAACCGCGCCCGCCTGGCCGGGCTGAACATCATCGGCCTGAAGCGGCGCGGCTATGATCGACCGCAGATCCATGCGCTGCGCGCCGCCTTCCGGCTGCTGTTCCGCGGCGAGGGCGTGTTCGCCGAGCGTGTGGCGGAGGTGCGCGCCAGCCTGGGTGGCGAGGCGCTGATCGCCGAGCTGCTGCACTTCATCGACCACCCCAGCCGCCGCGGCCTGATCCGCGCCACGTCGGCGGATGTGGATGATGACGCTAGCTGAGCCGCGATGCGGCAGGCGGCAATGGTATCAGTGCATCCGGCGCTCGCCGGCAAGGTCGCGATCAGAGGTTTCCAGCAGGCAGGTGCCGATCGCTTGCCGTATCGCGGCGAAGGTTTCCGGCAGGCCGAGCTCGGCGGCCTCGTCGGCCAGCTGGCCCAGGCACAGCGCGATTCCCTGGCCTGACGGGGTTGGCCGGCGGCCTTCGGGCTTCTGGTCAGGGTCGTCGCTCCTGGGGGAAGACATGGCTGCGAATCCTTTGGCGCCAGCCAATCAGGTCGGACAGCTGCATGCCATTACGTACATAACCGGAGTGCCGTGGCATGGCTGAGGCGCCGGCGCTTGGAATTCTCGCCGGCGGCGGGCCGTTGCCCGGCCAGGTCGCGGCCGCCGCGCGCGCGGCGGGGCGCAGGGTGTTCATCGTCGGCCTGGAAGGCTATGCCGATCCCGCCGTGATCGCGCCCTATGCCCATGGCTTCGCCCGGCTGGGGGCGGCGGGCACCATTCTGGGGATGCTGCGGGCGGAAGCGGTCAAGGACCTGGTGCTGGTCGGCCCGGTGCGGCGGCCTTCGGTGTTCGATCTGCGGCCGGATGCCGAGGGTGTGCGCATCATGGCGCGCATCGGCCGCGCCGCGTTCGGCGGCGATGACGGATTGCTGGCCGCCGTGGTGCGGGTGCTGGCGGAAGAGGGTTTTCATATCGTCGGCGCCCACGAGATCATCACGGAATCGCTGGGGCCGCGCGGCCAGCTCACCCGCACCGGGCCGGATGCGCAGGCGCAGGCCGATATCGATCGCGGCGTGGCCGTGGCGCGTCTCATCGGTGCGGCCGATGTCGGCCAGGGCTGCGTGGTGCAGCAGGGCATCGTGCTGGCGGTCGAGGCCATCGAGGGCACCGACGCGATGCTGGAACGGGCCCGGCTGCTGGCGCGGCCGGGGCCGGGGGGTGTGCTGGTGAAGCTGGTCAAGCCCGGTCAGGATCGCCGGGCCGACCTGCCGACGATCGGGCCGGGCACCATCGCCGCCGCGGCCGCGGCCGGTCTGCGCGGCATCGCCTTCGAGGCCGGCGGCACCATGCTGACCGACCGCGCCGCCACCATCGCCGATGCCGACCGGGCCGGTCTGTTCCTGGTGGGCGTGGACGCGGCCGGATGAACCCGCTGGAGCAGGCGCGGGGCTTCGTGCCGATTTCCCGCCGCGTCCGGATCGGTGTCACCGGGCTGCGGCGATCCGGCAAGACCTCGCTGCTGACCTCGCTGGCGGTGAATCTGCTGGCGATGGGCCGGGGCATTCCGGCGTTGCCGGCGCTGGCGGAGCGGCTGCAGGGGCGGACGCTGTCGGTGCGCCTGGCGCCGGCCGGTGCCGGCGCGATGCCGCGGTTCGATCCGGTCGGCCGGTCCGCGGCGCTGGCGGCCGATCCGCCGGCCTGGCCGCGGCCGACCGATGATGTGAGCCTGCTGGCGCTCGATGTCGTTCTCTCGCATGTCGGTGTGGCCGGGTATCTGCCGCGGCAGCGGCTGCGGCTGGAGTTTCTCGACTATCCCGGTGAATGGCTGCTCGATCTGCCGCTGCTGGGGGAGAGTTTCGCCGGCTGGTCGGCGGCCACGCTGCGGCGGCTGGAGACCCGGGCCGAGGCGCGCGACTTTCTGCGCTTCGTGCATGGCCTGCCCCAGGCGGTGGCGGCGGATGAGGCGCTGATCGCCACCGGGCACAACCTCTATGTCACGTGCCTCAAGGCGCTGCAGCAGGCCGGGCTGTCGCTGCTGCAGCCCGGCCGGTTTCTGATGCCGGCGCCGGGCGAGGCGGCCCCCTGGCAGAGCTTCTTTCCGTATCCCGGTGCCGGCCCTCTGGCGCGGCTGCTGGAGCGGCGCTTCTCCGCCTATCAGCGTGCGGTGCGCGACGGGTTGCAGGCGCCGGGGTTCGAAGGCATCGATCGGCTGGTGGTGCTGGCTGACCTGCTCGGGGCGCTGCATGCCGGGTCCGCGGCGTTCGAGGATGTCACCCAGGCGCTGGGGCTGGTGGCGGCGACGCTGGGCCAGCGCCGGAAGCTGCCGTTGCTGCCGTCCTGGCTGCAGCCCTGGGGCATCGGGCGGATCGTGTTCGCGGCGACCAAGGCCGATCACGTCGCGAGCCGCCAGCGGGCCAATCTGGCGGCGCTGATGGCGCAGCTCGTCGCTGCACCGGCGGCGACACCCTGGCAGAGCCTGGCCATTGCCGCCATCTGCTGCACCGAGGATTTCGTCTGGACGCTGGAGGGACGGCCGGTCTCGGCGGTGCGCGGCCATGTCGCGGGGCGCGGGGTGGTGCGCTCCTATCCCGGCGAGGTGCCGGACCGCAGGCCTGGGGTGGCCGACTGGGCGCATCCGTTTCTGGAGCTGCCGGACTTTTCGCCCAAGCGTCTGGAGCCCGGTGGGCGCGGCACGATCGACCAGATCGGGCTAGACCGGCTGCTGCTGTTCCTGCTGGAGGACATGCTGTGACGCAGGCCCGCATCACGCCGCGCATCGAGACCGAGAATCCGTTGGCCGGCCGTCTGGCCCCGGAGCAGCTGCCGGCGCTGGTGCCGGCCGTGTCCGACGGACCCGGCACGATCGCCCTGGCCGCCACCGGGGCGGGTGTGCTGGCGGCGGGGCTGGCGGTTCTGTCGGTCGGCAATTTCGTGGCCGATCAGTTTGCCCGCGCGCCTGCGCTGGGCTGGGCGACGCTGGCGGTGGCGCTGGCGGGCGGCGGGCTGATCGTCGCTGCACTGGCCCGGGAGCTGGGCTTTCTGCGGCGTCTGGACGGGGTGGACCGGCTGCGGGCCGAGCTGGCCGATCCTGCCAGGGCGCGCGATGCGGCGCGGCGCTGGCTGCGCATGGTGCCCAACGGCGCCGCGCTGCTGCCGGCCCTCGACTCGACGCAGGATCCGCAGGCGATCGCGGCACTGCTGCGCGCGGGGCCGGGGCAGGCGCTCTATCAGGAGGCCGGTGCGCTGGGGCGTGCCGCGGCGCTGCAGGTTCTGGCCGTCACCGCGGCGGTGCCGTCGCCGGCGCTCGATGGTGTGGTTGTGACATTGCGGGGGGTGCGTCTGGTGCGCCAGGTGGCCAGCCTGTATGGGCTGCGGCCCGGTACGCTCGGGACCATCGCGTTGCTGCGGCGGACCTTGCTATCGGGCGTGTATGTCACCAGTGCGAATGTGGCGGTGGACACGCTGGTGAAGGCGGCGATCTCGAATCCGGCGTTGCAGACCTTGGCGGGCGATGTGGCGGGCGCGGGGGTGGCGGCAAGGCGGATGATTGTGCTGGCGCGGGCGACGGCTGCGGCCTGCAGTCCTGTGGCGGCAGAGGAAGCGGTTCTTTTTTGAAAAAAAGAACCGCTTTCTTTCCCTTGTTCTGATCCCAAACCCCGGCAAAACCAACCCGATCGAAGGTGCATAGATCACCGGCGGCGGAATATAGCCGTAGCCGCCATACGGACCGACCGCATTCGGCCGCTCATAGACCAGGGGCGGTGGGGCGCGGTAGCCGCCGTTCCAGTCGTGCCGGCGATGGTCGCGGTCATCGCGTTCGGCCCAGCGGGCCTGGGCCGGGACCGCCGCGGCGCACACCGAAACGGCGGCCGCGAACATGAAGAGTGACAGGCGAGGGCGCATGTTCATGATATCGCCTTATACCAACTCTCACTGATCAGAACCGATGCGCCCAATCGCGCATGCCGATAGACATGATGCGCCAGGGCTGATCGGTGAGTTTGTTCCAAGCCTCGCAGCAATGATCGAGGATGGCGTCGTAGGTATCGAAGACTCGATTGGACAGCCAGTTGTCGCGCATGAACTGCCAGACGTTTTCGACCGGATTGAGTTCCGGGCACTTGGGCGGCAGCGGCAGGA
>JBBILI010000012.1:0-137800 GCA_037445025.1 Rhodospirillales bacterium | reverse complement strand
AGCGATTGTGGGGTGTCATGCACAAGGCCATCACCCACACCACATGCGCCGCAAACCTCCGAGCCTTCCGGGCAGACGTCCTCACCTTTCTCAGACGCACCGTGCCACAAAAATGGGCGGAAATCTGAGACGCCGTCTCTGACAATTTCCGCGTCAGAGATCCCGCCTCCTGCCGGATCCTCAAGTGAGCGGAGTATTGGTTCTATTTTTCAGAAAAGAAGTGCTTCCTTCCTAAAACCGTGGCCGCACCCCAGTAAAGCCCGGATCATGCTTCCGCATCTCCGTCGCATCATCCCGCCTGCGGATGCCGCAGGTCAGATACTGCTGATGCAGCCGCGCCAAAGCGTCCCGATCCAGCGTCACCCCCAGTCCCGGCCCGGTCGGCACCGCCACACACCCGTCCACGATCGGCAACTTCCCGCCCATGATCACCTCCTCCACCTGCCACGGGTAATGCGTGTCCGCGGCATAGGCGAGGTTGGGAATCGTCGCCCCCACATGCGTCATCGCCGCGAGGCTGATGCCCATATGCGAGTTGGAATGCATCGAGATGCCGAGGTTGAACACCCGCCCGATAAACGCCAGGTTCTGCGTCGCCCGCAGCCCGCCCCAGTAATGATGGTCGGACAGGATCACCTGCACCGCGTTCAACCGGATCGTCTCCGGAATATGGCCGAATTCCACCGTGCACATGTTGGTCGCCAGCGGCATGTCAGCGAACGTCGCCACCTCGCCCATCTCGGCCAGCGTGTTGGTGGGATCTTCGAGATATTCCAGCAACCCCGTGAACTGCGGCATCAGCCGCCGCGTCGTCTCCACCGTCCAGCCGCCATTGGGGTCGATGCGCAGCGGATGATCGGGAAACGCCGCCTTCAGATGGCGCAGGGTCTCCACCTCGTAATCCGGCGCGAACACGCCGGCCTTCAGCTTGATCGAACCGAAGCCATACTGCTCCACCATACGCCGCGCCTGCCCCACCACCTGTTCGTGCGAGATGCACTCGCCCCAGTCATCGACGGGATAGCCCGGATCATCGCGGTGCTTCTCAAACTTGTAGAACAGATAGGCACTGTAAGGAATTCGGTCGCGCACCGCCCCGCCCAGAACATCGCACAGCGGCCGGTTCAGGAACTGCGCCTGCAGATCGAGAAACGCCACCTCGAACGCCGCATTGGCCACCGACCGTGCCCGCGTGCCGGAAGGCGGGAATGTCGCGGCCGTCTGCGAATGCCCCACCACCACCTCGTCCACCAGGGCTGCCAGCGCGTTGAGATCGAACGGGTCCATGCCGATCAGCCGCGGCGCCAGCGCATTGAGATGCCCCAGCGTGCCAAGATCGCCATAGCTCTCGCCGAGCCCCACATGCCCACAATCTGTCTCCACCTCGATGATGCTGCGCAGTGCAAACGGCTCGTGCACACCAGCGACGTTGAGAAGCGGCGGATCACGGAACGCGATCGGCGTCACGCGCGCGGCGGTGATCTTCATGGCTTTGTTCCCCCAGGTTCCGCAACCTTGGCACAGGATCCAACCTCATGAAAATCGATCGTCTCCGCGCCTTCATGACACGCGACAAGGACCGCCCCCGCGTGATCGTGGCGCTCGATACCGATGACGGCCTCACAGGCTGGGGCGAATGCTACAATCACGGACCGGACCAGGCCCTGCTGCCGCTGCTCGATTATATCTCAAGCTTTCTGGTCGGCCGCGATCCCCGCCGCATCGCGTTCATCATGCACGGCCTGGCCCAGCAGTCGCGCTTCCCTCCCGGCGCGCTCGGGCTGGCCGCGTTCTCGGCGGTAGATCACTGCCTGTGGGACCTTTCCGCCAAGGCGCTTGATGTGCCCGTCTACCAGTTGCTCGGCGGCCATGTGCGCGATCGCGTGCGCGTCTACGCCGGCGTCTACACCGCCCCCGATCCTGAAATCGCCCGCGACCAGCTCGATGCGCTGCAGGCGGAATGGGGCCTCACCGCCTTCAAGCTTTCGCCCTGGCGCATCGACATCCACGCCAACCGCTGGGGCGAGGTGGTGCGCACCTCGGCCGAGTATTTCCGCAGGCTGCGCGAAACCGTGCGTGCGGACTACGAAATCGCGTTCGACGCCCACGCCCAGATCTTCGAGCCGACCCAGGCCATCCAGCTCGGCAACGCGCTCGCCCCGTATGATCCGCTGTTCTTTGAGGAGCCGATCCGTCCGGAGAACATCGAAGCCTGGGGCGAGCTGAAGCGGGGTCTGCACTGCACGCTCGCCACCGGCGAATCATACTACAATCGATTCGAGTTTCTGCGCCTGCTGCAGGTGCGTGGCGCCGATATCGTCCAGCCCGACATCTGCGTCGTCGGCGGCATCACTGAAATGCAGCGCATTGCAGCCCTCGCCGAGGCGCATTTCGTCACCATCGCCCCGCACAACCCGATGGGCCCGCTGGCCACCGCCGTGAACGTGCATTTCTCAGCCGCGACCACCAATTTCCGCATCCTCGAATACCGCCTGCCGCACGGCCCCAACTACACCTACGGTGACCCGAACCCCGAGCCGTCGAAGGGCGCCTATTACGTGAAGGACCCGTATCTGCCGAAGGACGGCTACCTGGACCTGCGGCCGGACCGGGCCGGCTGGGGGGTGGAGATGGATCTGGAGATCCTCGGCCGCGCCGACTATGTGCATTGGCAGCGCAAGACGATGATCAAGCCGGATGGTGCAACCGGCTACATCTGATTGAAAAAGATAAAAAAGAAAAGAAAGACGTTCTTTCTTGAAAAAAAGAACTTAAAACTTTCATACGTTGATGCAGCGTTCAAAAGTCTTTTGCTTCTTTTTTTCAGAAAAGAAGACCTTGCTTCCCTGAGTCCTTTCGTCCGGTCACCATCGCCCGGATCAGGTTCTCCCGGTGCAACAGACTCGACACCACGACTCCCGCAAGATGCAGGCCGACGAGCACCAGCAGCAGATGTGCGGTGAAATGATGCAGGTGATCCACCCAAGGCACGCCGAAGAACGTGTCGGTGGTGCTCATCCAGCCGCTGACGCCAACGACGACAAGCATCGCCAGCAGAAGCACGACCATCGCGCCCCCGGCCGGGTTATGCCCGAGATAGCGCCGCGCACGGCCCTGGCCAAGATCGCGCAGATAGGCCAGCACGGCGCCCGGGCTGGTGACGAAATCGGCAAACCGCGCGTGCCGCGTGCCGACCAGGCCCCAGACAAGGCGCAGCAGCACAAGCCCAAGCGATACATAGCCGATGGGCTGGTGCAGCCATTGCGAGTCCGACGAGAGAAAGGCGGTGGCGAACAACGCCACCGTTCCCCAATGGAACAACCGGACAAACGGATCCCAGACGCGGACCGGGCGGTCCGTCGTGGCCGGCGTCGTCATCATGCTATTCCTTGTTGACGATCGCACCGCTGGCGCCGTTCAGCTCAAGCTCGAAGCGCTGGCCCTTGCTGTCGAGGCCCTTGGCTTCCCAGCAGCCATTATGGGGGGACAGGCCGCGGATGGTGGCGAAGCCGCGGTCGTGCAGGCTTTGCGTGATGGCGGCGCGGCTCATCATGGAACCGGTGTTGGTGCAGGATTCCTCGGCCATCGCCGGGGCGGGCACCAGCGAGCAGAATGACGGTCAGGCGGAACATCAGGATCTCCGTGCGTGGTTGAACGCCAAGGAGAATGCCGCCGCTACCTTACGTTGACCTGACGCCGCGTGGCCGATGACGGTGCAGGCATAAGAAGAAAGCAGTTCTTTTTTTCAGAAAAGAACCGCTTACTTTATCGTCACCCCTGCCAGCCGCAGCAGCCCATCCGGCACCGGCACGAACCCATCGATGGTCTTCTTCATCCCCACCGTGTTCTTCTGGATCCACAGATAGATCAACGGCAACGCATCCCGCTCCTCGTCCCACACCTTGTGGTACAGCGCGCGACGCTGCGCCAAGTCCGACACCTTGCGCGCGTCATCGAGATAGCCGTCCATCGTCGGCGTGCTGTACTTGCCGTAATTGAACGCGCCGCCGGTGTGCAGCATCTGCCACATGTTGCCGTCGGGGTCCGAGCGGCCGGACCAGCCGATCAGATAGGTGTTGAAGTTGCCGGCATAGCCCGCCGACAGGCCCGAGGAGAACTCCATCGCGTTCACCTTCAGATCGAACCCGGCCTCCTGCACCATCGACTGGATGACCTCGACGGTCTGCACCGCATCGGGGCTGTTCGAGACGTTCATCTCCACATGCACCGGCAGGCTCACCCCGGCCTGCTTCAGCAGCGCCTTGGCCTTGTCCACATCGCGCGCCGGCGGCTGCACATCGGTGAAGAAATACGGCGAGCTCGGCGAGTTCGCCTGCGCCACCGGCGTGTACAGCCCGTTGTTGATCACCTGGTTCAGCGCGGTGCGGTCAATCGCCAGCTCGAAGGCATGGCGCACCAGCTTGCTCTGGCCGATCGCCGTCTTGGCCGCCGGTCCGCCATCGGTGTTGATGGTGATGCCGGTGTAGGTGATGCCGTCATAGACATCCATCTTCAGCTTGGGGTCCTTCTGCACCGTGGCGATATCGGGGGGGGCGATCACGTCCACCATGTCGATCGCGCCGGCCTGCAGATTGGCGAGCCGGACGGAGGGATTGGGGAAAGACTGATACGTCACTTCATCGAAATGGATATTGGCGGCGTTCCAATAGCCGGGATACCGCTTCAGCACGATCTTGTCCTGCACCACGCGACTTTCGAAGGCGAACGGGCCGGCGCACACCGGATGCGCGCTGAACTTGTCGCCGGCGGCCTCGGTGTATTTCGGCGGCATCATGATGCCCGCGCGGTCACTGAGAATGGCGATCAGCTGGGACGCCGGCGCCTTCAGCACCAGGCGGATGGTCAACGGGTCGACCACCTCGATCGAGGCGATCGAATTCACCTCGCCCGCGCGCATCGAGCCCTTCATGCCGAGATGGCGCATCAGCGAGTATTTCGCGGCGTCGGCGTCGAATTTCTCGCCGTTCTGGAACGTGACACCCGGGCGCAGGGTGATGATGAGGTGCGTCGGGTCCTCATAGCGAAACTCGGTCGCCAGTTGGGGCACGATGTTGAGCTTGTCGTCGAGATCGAACAGCTTGTCGCACATCGCGGCATAGACGATGCGGCCGTAGTAGCTGGACCCCAGGGTGGGATCGAGCAGGTCGGGGTCGGCGCTGAGGCCGATATGCAGGCTCTGCGCCTGGGCGGAGAACACCGAGGCGGCAAGCATCGTGGCGGCAAGCAGAAGACGGCGCATGGCGGTTTCCTTCAGGTCAGGGGTCGGCCATCGCGCGCGATGGCAGCATCGATCACGGCGCGGTCGATCTCGCCGTAAGGGTGATGGGTGCCCGCGAGATGCCGGCGGAACACCGCGAAACGTTCCAGGCTGATCCAGTACAGACGGCGCAGATCGGCCAGCGGATCGGCATGATCGTCCGAGCGGATGTCGAGATCGGGATAAGGGTCCTCGGTGCAGATCTTCAGCCCGGCCGACTGCCGGCCACGCTTGTCACCGCCGGCAGCCTCGCCCGCCTCCATCGCGGTCAGCAGCCGCTCGGCCATGGTGCCGGTGCTGGCAAGCCAGGCATCGCGCGTGCGCGCCACCACATCGGGCCCGGCCAGCATGTTGCCGGCGACCGAAACATCCTCGCCGTTCACATGCCCGGCCCAGGTCACGCAGTCCGGCCCGGTGTGCTGGGCGATGCGCCCCTGCGCGTCGATGATGTGGAACTGTCGCTGCAGCCGCCCGGGATCGGGCAGCACCAGATCGGCCATGATCGTCTCCGGCGCCTCACCGGTGCGCAGCCGCGGCATGGCACGGATGGCATACATCGGGTTGACCAGCGCCTGGGTGGCCAGCGCGCCCACCTGCCCCTCGACATGGATGCAAAGGCCGCCCACGGCGAAGAATTTCGAGGCCACGGCAGCGCCGAGGGCTCCGGTCGCCTTGTCGCGCACCAGGATCGAATACGTCATGATCTCTCCATCGGTCAGTCGCCGGTGATCCCGGCGTCCTTGATCAGCTTGGCATATTTCGCCAGCTGGTCACGCGTCATCTGGCCAAGCTGCTCAGGCGACGAGCCCAGCGGCGACAGCCCCTGGTCATACAGCCGTTTTGCCACCTCAGGGTCCGCGATGGCCTGCCGCGCCGCGGTGTTCAGCCGGTCGATGATCGGCCTGGGCGTGCCGGCGGGGGCCACGATGACGAACCAGGAATTGAACCGGAACCCCGGCAGGCCCGAGCTGTCCACCGTCGGCACATCCGGGAACTGCGCGAGAGGCTTCTCCGTCGGCACGCCGATCAGTCGCATCTGATGGTCACGGATCAGCCCCGCCACCGTCGCCAGCCCCTGAAACCCGACCGGGATCTGGTTGGCCGCCACATCCATCGCCGCCTGGGTGGCGCCGCGATACGGCACATGGGTGAGCTGGATGCCGGCCTGGGCCGCGAACAGCGCCATGGCGATATGCTGCGGGCTGCCATTGCCGGAGGAGGCGTAGTTGATCTCCCCGGGATGCGCCTTCGCCGCCGCGATCAGATCGGCCGCCGACCGATACGGTGACTGGTTGCTGGCGATCAGCCCCCACTCCACCGTCGCCACCAGCGACACCGGAGCGAAATCGCGCAGCGGGTCCCACGGCATCTTCGCCTGCAGGTTCGGCACCATGGTCAGAATGGCGTCGTTCAACCCGCCGATCGTGTAGCCATCCGGCGCCGCGCGCGCCAGCTGCCCCGCGCCGATCACCCCGGACGCGCCGACCTGGTTGATGATGACGATCTGCTGCCCCAGCTCCTCCGACATCTTCTGCGTCACGATCCGCGCCGCCACATCGACGGCACTCGCGGCCGCCAGCGGCACGATCATGCGGATCGGATGGGTCGGATAGTCGGACTGCGCGCGGGCCATCGCCGGCACCAACAAAACCGCGAGCAAGAATAAAACAAGCCGCATTCAGGCCTCCTGGAACAAAGGGGCGATGCCGAGCAGGTCCGCCACGGCTGCAAGATCGGCGATCAGCTTCGGCGCGAGCCTGATGCCGTCGCGGCGTTGGGCGATGCGGCGCTGCTCGCTCTGCTCGCCGGGCATCCAGATGCGCGCCACCCCGGGAATGCGCTCGCTGCCCCGCAGATCGCGCACCAGCGTGTCGATGCGGGACTTGAACGCGTCGACATCGCCGAACGCCGCGACATCGATGGCGCAGACCGCCTGGCCGGTATTGGTGGCGCTGGCATCGTCATGGTTGAAGTCGATGACATCACGGCCCATCGCGGCGCCGTTGAGCGTGCCGGCCAGGATGCCGATCAGCATGGCAAGCCCATAGCCCTTGTAGCCCGCCTCCATGCCGCCGAGCGGCAGCAGGAAACCTTCCTCGGAACGCTTCGGGTCGGTGAGCGGCTTGCCTGCGCGATCGATCATCCAGCCTTCCGGCATCATCTCGCCGCGTGCCGCCTTGGCCTTCACCTTCCCATAGGCGGCGACGGTGGAGGCCATGTCGAGCACGATCGGCGCCTCCGCGCCCGCCGGCACCGCGGCTGCGATCGGGTTGGTGGAGAGCAGCATGTCCAGCCCGCCCCAGGCCGGCATGTGGTTGGCGTTGCCGACGGCGAAATACAGCCCGATCATATCGGCCGCCAGCGGCATGCGCGCATACAGCGCGGCCGGCCCCGCATGGTTGCTCCATTGCGCACCGACCCAGGCGATGCCGGTGATGCGCGCTTTCTCGATGGCGATCTCGGCCGCGCGTGACATCACCAGATGCCCCATGCCGTTGTCGCCATCGAGCAGCGCCATCCCCGCACGTTCCTGCACGATCCTGATCTGCGGCCGCACATTCACGCCACCGGCACGGATGCGCCGCGCATATTGCGGCAGGCGAATCACCCCATGCCCGTCGGAACCCCGCAGATCGGCCTCCGCCATCAGCGTGGCCACAGTGAAGGCGTCGGCCTCCGGCAGGCCCAGGGCGAGAAACGCGCCGCGGATGAAATCGCGCAGCCGCGCGAACGCCACAGTGCCGGAAGTCTCTGCCAAACTGAAATATCCCCCCGCATCTTGGGCCGAGCCCGGCCGCGCGCATCGTCACACCAGCCGATGCACGATGACAAGGGCAGAGCTCTGTTCATCGCCGGCTTTCTCTGGTCAAACTCAACCTAGGGACACGAGACGACATGCAGACAATGACCAAAGAAAGGCGACGGGATCACTGGGCCGGCGCGCTGGTGGCGCTGATCGGCGCGGCCGCCGCCTGGATCGGCCATTTCTACGGCGTGGGATCCTTGACCCATATGGGCTCCGGCTTCTTTCCGGTGGCGCTGGGCCTCGCGATGATCGGCATTGGCGTGCTGATCGCGGCCACCGGCGGAGACGCCACGCCCGATCCGATCCACGGCCCGGACCGAAAACCCGATCCGCGGGGCTGGCTCTGCATCATCGCCGCCGTGCTGCTGTTCCTGGGCCTCGCCCAATATGCCGGTCTGCTGCCCGCCACCTTCGCCTGCGTGTTCACCGCAGCGATAGGCGACCGCCAGGCCCGGCTGCTCCCGTCGCTGGCACTGGCCGTGTGCATCAGCCTGTTCGGCGCCCTCGTGTTCTCCACCGCCCTGCAGGTGCCGATCCCGCTGCTGGGACCGATGCCATGAGCGGCACCGGCCTCGCCGACCTCGCTCACGGCTTCGCCGTGGCGCTGGAATGGCATAACATCCTCTGGTGCTTTGTGGGTGTGCTGATCGGCAACATGGTGGGCGTGCTGCCCGGCATGGGTGTGCTGTCCGCCATCTCCATCCTGCTGCCGCTGACCTTCGCCATGGCCACCGTGCCGGCGATGCTGATGCTCGCCGGCATCTATTACGGCGCGCAGTACGGCGGCGCCATCTGCTCCATCCTGCTCAACCTGCCCTGCCACCCCCCGCATGCGGTGACGTGCCTGGACGGCTACCCGCTGACCCGCCAGGGCCGCGGCGGCATGGCGCTGGGTATCACCATGCTGGCGGCGATGGTCGGCGCCGCGTTCGGCATCGTGCAGATGATCTTCCTCGCCCCGTTCATCGCCCGCATCGCCTTTCAGTTCGGCGCGCCGGAGATCTGCACGCTGATGCTGCTCGGCCTGCTCGCCGGCGCCACCCTGGCCAAGGGCTCGCCGGTCAAAGGTGTGGCCATGACCCTGCTCGGCCTGCTGCTCGGCATCGTCGGCACCGACATCAACACCGGCATCGAACGTTTCATGTTCGGACAGGTCGAACTCTCCGACGGCATCGAGCTGGTCGCACTCTCGCTCGGCCTGTTCGGCATCGCCGAGTTCCTGCGCAGTGTGAACAACACGCCCCCGGTCAACGCGGCGCACGCGAAGCTTGGCATGCGCGACATGTGGCCGAAACGCGCCGAGATCCGCGAGGCCGCCTTCCCCATCCTGCGCGGCACGCTGGTCGGCAGCCTGTGCTCGTTGATCCCCGGCACCGGCCCCACCATCGCCTCCTTCGTCGCCTACGCCACCGAAAAGAAGCTATCACGCACGCCCGAACGCTTCGGCCACGGCGCCATCGCCGGCGTCGCCGCCCCCGAGGCGTCGACGCATTCGGCGGTGCAGGGTGACTTCATCCCCACCATGAGCCTGGGCATCCCCGGCGACGCCGTGATGGCGCTGCTGCTCGGCGCGCTGATCATCCACGGCATCACCCCCGGCCCCAGGCTGATCGTGGAACATCCCGATGTGTTCTGGGGTCTCATCGCCAGCTTCTGGATCGGCAATCTGATGCTGGTGGTGCTCAACGTGCCGCTGATCGGGCTGTGGGTGCGGCTGCTGACGGTGCCGTACCGGTTCCTCTACCCCTCCGCCCTGTTCTTCATCTGCATCGGTGTGTTCGCGGCGCGCAACCAGCTGTTCGATGTCGCGATGACCCTGGGGCTCGGCCAGTTCGGCTATCTCCTGGTCAGGCTGCGCTTCGAGCCGGCGCCGATCCTGCTGGGCTTCATCCTCGGCCCGCGGCTGGAGGAGAATTTCCGCCGCGCCGTGCTGATCTCGCGCGGCAGCCTGGAGATCTTTGTCACACGGCCCATCAGCGCCGTGTTTCTGTCGCTGTGCGTGCTACTGCTGCTGGCCCAGCTCTACGCGCGGGTGCGGCGCGTGTCGGTGGTCACCGCAGCCGGCTGAACCGGATCGTCGAACAGGATGCGGCTGGCGGCCCCGTCGAGATCCTCGTACTGGCCGGAACGCAGCGCCCACAGGAACAGCGCCAGACCGGTGCCGCCCAGCGCGAGGCTCAGCACGATCAG
The DNA here is from genome assembly GCA_037445025.1 of Rhodospirillales bacterium. Lineage (GTDB taxonomy): Bacteria > Pseudomonadota > Alphaproteobacteria > Acetobacterales > Acetobacteraceae > CAIQQQ01. Next base: position 127,526 of record JBBILI010000012.1, on the reverse strand, counting down.
ATAGATCATCAGCTCCATGCGCCCTGCCCCTCCCCGCGTGCGCGGAACGAATTGGCGATCACCAGCAACGACGAGGCGGACATCGCCGCCGCCGCCAGCCACGGCGTGACGAGGCCCGCCATGGCCAGCGGCACCATCACCGCATTATAGCCAATCGCCAGGGCGATGTTCTGCCGCATCAGCCGCCGCGTCAGCCGTGCCAGACCCAGCACCGTCAGCACCGGGGCCAGGGCCTGGCCCTGAAACACCACATCCGCCACCGTCTGGCTCAGATCCGCCGCCGTCGCGGGCGACATCGACACATGCGCCGAAGCCTGGCTCGGCCCGTCATTGATCCCGTCTCCCACCATCAGCACATGCCGCCCGGAATCGCGCAGCGCCTCGATGCGGCGCACCTTCTCCACCGGGGTGCATCCGCCCTGCCACGGCAGCAGCACCTCGCCCGCCACCCTGGCCACCGCCTCCTCGCGATCCCCGGACAGGATGCACAGATCGAGCCGCAGCCCTTCCAGGCCGCGCAGCACCGCGAACGCGTCACGGCGCAGCTGCTCGCCGAAGCGAAACCGCACCGGCACGCCGCCCGGGCGCGACAGCCAGAGCTCCGGCCCATCGGTCGAGCCGGCCCAGGCCGCCTTGGCGAAGGCACGGCTGCCCAGCCGGACCTCACCCTCCGGCGTGGCCAGAATCAGCCCCTGCCCGGGCACCTCCACCACGCCCTGCGCCACCGGCACCGGGCCCGAGGCCGCCACCAGCGCCCGCGCCAGCGGGTGGCGGCTGGTCACGGCCAGGCTCGCGGCCAGCCGCAGATCGGCCGGCACCACGCTGTCGGTCTCGATCATGGCCAGGGTCGGCAGGGCCAGCGTGCCGGTCTTGTCGAACACCACGGTGTCGACCTCGGCCAGACGTTCCAAGGCGGTGGCCGATTTCAGCAGGATGCCCGCTTTCAGCAGCCGTCCGGTGGCGATCATCTGCACCGCCGGCACGGCCAGGGCCAGCGCGCAGGGGCAGGTGATGATCAGCACCGCACAGGCGGCCAGCAGGCTTTCCGCCAGTCCCGCCCCGGCCAGCAGCATCCAGCAGCCGAAGGTCAGCAGGGCGGCGCCATGCACCACCGGCGCATACAGACGCGCCATGCGGTCGGCCAGCACGACATACCGGCTGCGACGCGCCTCGGCCGCCTCGATCATGCGGACGCAATCGGCCAGCAGCGTCCCGGCCCCGGTGCCGGTCGCCCGCACGGTGATGGCATCGCCGAGATTGATCATGCCGGCATAGACCACGCTGCCCGGCTCGGAAGGCTGCGGCACGCTCTCACCGGTCACCAGGCTGGTGTCGAGCAGGCCGGTCCCCTGCGTCACCACCCCATCCACGCCGATGCGCTCGCCGCGCCCCACCAGCACCATCCAGCCGGGCACCACGCTGCCGGCCGCCATCACCGCGGTCATCCCATCCGGCCGGATGACCGTGACCGCGCCGGCCTGCAGCGCCAGCAGCTGCTCGGCGGTGGCGCGCGCCTGGGCGCGGGCGCGATGGTCGAGCACCCGGCCGATCAGCAGAAAGAACACCAGCGAAACGGCGGAGTCGAAATAGGTGTGCGGCCCGTGCCGGATCGTCTCGGCCAGGCTCATCGCGCTGACCAGCACCACGCCGATGCTGATCGGCACGTCCATGTTGGTGTGGCCCCGGCGCAGCGCCTGGAAGGCGGAGGCGAAGAACGGCTGCCCGGCATAGGCGATGGCCGGCAGGGCAATGACGGCGGAAACCCAGTGCAGCAGGTCACGCGTGCCCGGCCCCATGTTCTGGCCGGCACCGATCCAGATGCCGATCGACAGCAGCATCACGTTGCCGGCCGCGAACCCCGCCACCGCCAAGGCGCGCATCAGCCCCCGCCCGGTCGCGTCGCTTCTGGCGGCCAGCCGCGCGACATCGAACGGCACCAGCCGGTAGCCCAGCGCCTCTACCCGGGCGCTCGCATCCATCGCCACATCCAGCGGCCCATCCCACACCAGCCGCAGCCGGCGCGTGGTCATGTTCACCCGTCCCTCACGCAGCGGTGCCTGGGCCAGAACCTGCTCGATCAGCCAGACGCAGGCGCCGCATTGCAGCCCATCGACCGCCAGCAGCAACGAATACCGCCCGGCGGCGTCGGTGGTGACGAAGCGTGCGACATCGCCCATCTCGCCGCTCTCCGGGCGCGGCGGCCGCGCCGCCGGGTCGAGCAGGCGCTGCTCGTAGTAGCGGCCAAGACCCAGACGCTCGATCGTCTCGCAGGCGGCGGCGCAGCCGGGGCAGCAGAAGCGCCCGCCCTCCGGCACCGGCAGACCGCAATGGGCACAGACGCCATCGGTCCGGACGGCCGCCTGATTCACTTGACGATCACCCGCCGCGTGGCGTGCACGCTGCCCGCAGCCGCCGTGGCCAGCAGGCGCAGCTCCCACTGCCCCGGCAGCGTGAGCCCGACATCGGCCAGATAGATCCCTGGCGCCTGCTCGTGAAAGGTCAGCACCACGCTGTGGCTGGCGCCCAGCGGGCGCATCGCCGTGCCGCGGATGGCGGCCCCCCGCACCGGCCGGCCCGCCCGATCGGCCAGGCGCAGCATCGCCGCACCGCCCTGCAGACCCGCCTCCAGCGTCCAGCCCAGCGACGCCTCCTGGGCTGCGATGTCGAGCACGTCGTTATAGCTGTTGCTGTGGTCGAACACGTCCTCCGCGGCACGCCCGGGAAAGCTGCGCAGCGCGGTGAAGGCGAGACCGCCATCGACGAGCACCATCATGCCGATCGAGGCGACCATGGCGTGCGGAAAGAACCGCCAGGCGGTACGGGTCATGGCGTCGCTCCTGCGGCCGGGGCGATGAAGATGGAACGGTAGGCGATGGTGGCGCCGGTGACGCTGTTGCGCAGCGTGAAGGTGATCGGCGTCTGCGCTGCACCCCCCGGCGCGGGCCGGCCGAACACCAGCACGCGGAAATTGGCCACCCCGTCGGCCGGCACCGGCAGCACGAGGTTGACGTCGCGCCACTGGCCCTCCTGCCCCTGGGCCAGCTGCAGCCCGGGCAGACCCGTCGCCGACAGCAGAAACGCCGTCGAGCCTTGGGCCTTGTTGACGATGCGCACGGCATAGGCGTTGCGAATCGCGCCGTCCGGCACGCGCACGAACAGCGGCGCCCGGTCATGCTCGATGGTCATCTCCAGGTTGCTGCGCAATGCGAGCGCCGTGCCCATCACCGCGGCCCCCACCAGCAGCGCGCCCAAGTAGATGAAGGTCCGCGCCCGCAGCAGCCGGATCGGCGCCTGGGCGCCGGCGGCCTTGGCCTTCTGGTCGGCGAACGTGTCCCAGGTGATCAGCCGGCGATCCTGGTGCGTCTTGTCCATCACCTCGTTGCAGGCATCCACGCACAGCCCGCAGTTGATGCAGCCGAGCTGGCTGCCGTCGCGGATGTCGATGCCGGTGGGGCACACCGCGACACAGGCGTGGCAGTCCACACAGTCGCCCACAGGCGCGCCGCCGATGAGGGCGTGACCGTCCTGCACCACCCGCCGCCCGTGCCTTCGCGGCTCGCCGCGCCAGGACTGATAGGTGACGGTCAGGCTCTGCTCGTCCAGCATCGCCGCCTGAAACCGCGGCCATGGGCACATGAAGGTGCACACCTGCTCACGCGCCCAGCCGGCCAGCAGATAGGTGGTCGCCGTCAGCAACCCAGCGCCCACATACACCGGCGTCGAGGCCTGGCCGTGCCAGAATTCCCAGGTCACGGTCGGCGCATCGACAAAATACATGATCCAGGCGCCGCCGGTCCAGAACGCCACACCCAGCCACACCGCGTGCTTGAGCGTCTTGCGCCAGGCGCGGTCGAACGTCGCCTTGCCCTGGTCGCGCCGCATGCGCTCGTTGCGGTCCCCCTCGATGGTGCGCTCGACCAGCATGAACAGATCCGTCCACACCGTCTGCGGACAGGTGTAGCCGCACCACACCCGGCCGAACAGGCTGGTGACCAGAAACAACGCCACCGCCGCCATGATCAGAATGCCGGTCAGGAAATAGATGTCCTGCGGCCAGAAGGTGAGGTCGAAGAACCGGAACCGCTCGTTCTGCAGATCAAGCAGAATCGCCTGGCTCGGCTGCTCCGGCCCGCGGTCCCAGCGCAGCCAGGGCAGCAGGTAATAGACGGCCAGGCACACCGCCAGGATCGCCCATTTCGCCCGCCGCACCGGGCCGCGGACGGAGCGCGGATACACCCGCACACGGTCGGCGAAGTAGCTCACCGGGGCGTCCGGCGCGTCCAGCACGGGCTCGCTCATCACCGTCCTCCTACTCGCCGCCGCCGAGACCATGAACGTAGATGGCCACGCTCCTGATCGTCGCGGGATCAAGCCGCGTGTTCCAGAACGGCATCACCCCCATGTGCGGATTGGTCACCTGGGCCACGACCGTGTCACGGCTGTCGTCGTACAGATGCACCCTGCTCTTCAGCATCGGTGCCCCGACGGCCCGTCCGCCCTGCCCGGCCTCGCCGTGGCAGACGGCACAGTTGGCGGCAAACAGCGCCGCCCCTTTGGTGGTGTCCGCCCCCGCCACCGGCGTGCCGTAGAAGGTCATGACATAATCGGCCACCGACTGGATCTCGGCTGCGGTGAGAATCCCGTCCGCGCCGAATTTCGGCATGGCGCTGGTGCGCGCGTCGGCATCGCCGCTGCGGATGCCATGGGTGATGGTGGTCTCGATGTCCTCAAGCGTCCCGCCCCACAGCCAGGCGCCGGCCGACAGGGCGGGATAGCCCGGCCGCCCGCCGCCGCCCGCGCCGTGGCAGGGCTGGCAGTTGTTGGCGAAGGTGATGCGCCCGGCGGTGTTGGCCATCTCCAGCAGCTGCGGATCATGCGCCACATCGGCGATCGGCGTGGCGGCGATCCTGTCCATCGCCACCGCGCGCTGCGCCACCAGCGCCTTCACGTCCCGGTCCACATTCGCGCGGGTGGAGCTGCCGAGCACGCCGTGCCAGTAGCCGGTGATGCCGGGGATGGAGGGGTAGAGCACGAACAGCACCAGCGCCACGGCGATGCAGACGAACCAGGTGTAGAGCCACCATTTCGGCAGCGGGTTGTTGAGTTCCTGCAGGCCGTCCCAGGAATGTCCTGTCGTGCCGACTGGCGGCTTCGGTTTGAGTGCCACGGTTTGGGGTCCTGTGTTGAATCAAAGGAAGGAAGGACTTCTTTTTTAAAAAAAAAGCAGCAAAAGACTTTCATTCGTTGGAGCGGACCTCTCTCCGGAGGCGTGCGCCAGCCGATAAAAAGTTTTTTGGTTCTTTTTTTCAAAAAAGAACACTCTTGCTTACGTCTCACCATCAAACGGTATCAACGCATCCCGCTGCAGGCTGGCGCGCCGCCCCGGCCAGTACGCGGTCACCACGATCAGCAGAAACACCAGCATCACCGGCACCACGAAGTGCTGCTGCAGCCAGACGATCAGGTCCATCATCGCGCCCTCCTATTGCTTCATCTGTTCGGTGGTGGTGTCGGCGAAGTTCACCATCGTGCCGAGCACCTGCAGATAGGCCACCAGCGCGTCCATCTCGGTCACGCCACGCGGCCCGCCGGAGGCCGGCACCGCCTTGGGATAGCGCGCCAGCAGCGCGGTCTGATCCGCCTCCGGATTGGCCTGCGTCTCCAGATCGGCCTTCGCCTGGGCGATATCCTCGGCGGTGTAAGGCACCCCCAGAATGGCGTTGGTGCGCAGATGCCGATCGATGATGCCGTAGTCGAGCTCGTTTTGCGCCAGAAACGCGTAGCGCGGCATCAGGCTCTCCGGCACCAGCGCCTGCGGGTTGGACAGATGAGCGTAGTGCCAGTCGTTGGAATACTTGCCGCCGACCCTGGCCAGATCCGGCCCGATGCGCTTGCTGCCCCATTGGAACGGATGGTCATACATGCTCTCGGCCGCCAGCGAGTAATGGCCGTAGCGCTCCACCTCGTCCTTCAGCGCGCGGATCTGCTGGCTGTGGCAGAGATAGCAGCCCTCGCGGACATAGATGCCGCGCCCCGCCAGTTCGAGCGGGCTGTACGGACGCACACCCTTCACATGCTCGACGGTGGTTTCGATGGTGAACAGCGGCACCGCCTCCACCACCCCGCCGATCGAGATGGTCACCACCACCAGGATCAGCATCAGGAACGCGTTCTTCTCGATCCAGTCATGACGGAACTTCATGGTCATTCTCCCGCCAAAACGGCGCCGGTCAGGCCGGAGGGCAGATTGCGCGGTGGCACGGCAAGGGCTCCAGGCGCGGTGCTGGGGCTTTTGACGGTCATGATCAGGTTGAAGACCATGATCAGGGCGCCTGCCAGGAACATCAGCCCGCCGAGCAGACGGATGATGTAGTAGGGGTGCACGGCCGCCACAGAGTCGACGAAGGAATACTGCAGGAAGCCGAACTGGTCATAGGCGCGCCACATCAGCCCCTGCATGATGCCGGCCACCCACATCGAGGTCATGTAGAACACGATCCCGAGGGTCGCGATCCAGTAATGCCACGCCACCAGCTTGACGCTGTAAAGCTTCGTGCGGTGCCACAGCACCGGCACCAGGTAATACATCGCCCCGAAGGTGATGAACGCGACCCAGCCCAGCGCGCCGGAATGCACGTGGCCGATCACCCAGTCGGTGTAATGCGCGAGCGCGTTGACGTCGCGGATCGACATCACCGGCCCCTCGAAGGTGCTCATGCCGTAGAAGCCCACGGCGGTGACGGAGAAGCGCAAGGCTGGATCGCTGCGCAGCTTGTCCCAGGCGCCGGACAACGTCATCAGCCCGTTGATCATGCCGCCCCAGCTCGGCATCCACAGCATGATGCTGAAGGCCATGCCCAGGGTCTGTGTCCAGTCCGGCAGAGAGGTGTAATGCAGATGGTGCGGACCGGCCCAGATATACATGAAGATCAGCGACCAGAAATGCACGATCGACAGACGATACGAGTAGATCGGCCGATTGGCCTGCTTGGGGATGAAGTAATACATCATCCCAAGGAACGCCGCGGTGAGGAAGAAGCCGACCGCGTTGTGGCCGTACCACCACTGGATCAGCGCGTTCTGCACCCCGCCATAGGCCACGTATTCGCGCGACGAATACATCGACACCGGCAGCGCCGCGTTGTTCACCAGCACCAGGATGGCGACGGTGAGAATGAACGCGAGATAGAACCAGTTGGCGACATAGATATGCGGCTCGGCGCGTCGGGCCAGCGTGCCGATGAACACGGCGGCGTAGCAGACCCAGACGATGACCAGGAACAGCGTGAGGTGCCAGGTCGGCTCGGAATATTCCTGGCCGCGGCTGTAGCCCATCACGTAGGACAGAGCGGCCTGCACGATGAAGAAGTTGTAGCCCCAGAACAGGAACTCGGCCAAAGCCTCGCCGCCCCACAGCCGCGCGCGGCAGGTGCGCTGCACCACGTAAAGCGAGGTCGCGAACAGCGCGTTGCCGCCGAAGGCGAAGATCGCAGCCGAGGTATGGACCGGGCGTAGCCGGCCGAAATTAAGGAACGACACCCCGAAGCTCAGGCCGGGCCAGCACAGCTCGGCCGCGATCGTGCAGCCGACCAGAAAGGCCAGGACCCCCCAGAACATGGTGGCGATGGTGAATTTGCGGACGATCGCCTCGTTGTAGACGGGCATCGGTCCCAGCACGGCCGCGTCAGTCATGGCGCACCGCGGCCTTGGCCAGGGCGCGCGCCGCATCCACCCGGTTGTGATGGCGGCGGATCAGCATGGCGTTGAAGGCGAGGGCAAAGCCCGCCAGCGAGAAGCCGAACAGATACATCTCGTCATCGAGCGCGCCGGAGGCCAGCAGCAGCCCGATCAGCCCGAGCACCGCCACGAAGCCACCGGTGAGGAATTCACTTGTCTCTTCCATGCTCTTGCCCTGTTCACCCATGTAACGGCCGGAATCGGCCTGCGGGCGGACCATGCGGGGCCGGTCGGCGTGGCGCATTGATCTACATCAAGGAAGCATGCCGCGGTGCCGCGCAGACTTGGCGCATCCTCAAGCACCGGACCACGATGCACGATCATTTCGCAGCCCTCGCCGCCCTTTGCAGTCCCGACGGCGCCGGTTCGGGCGCGCTCGTGCTGGGCGCCCTGTTCCTGGCCGGCCTCACCGGCAGTGCCGCGCATTGCGCGGCGATGTGCGGACCGTTCGTGCTGGCGCAGATGGGGGCGAGGCTGCAGCGCCTGCCGGCTGAGCGGCTGTGCGAACAGGCGCGGCTGCGCGAGGCGCTGCTGCTGCCCTATCACGCCGGACGGATCATCACCTACGCGCTGATCGGCGCCGCCGCCGCAACACTCGGCCTGGCCACGCAGCACGCCCTGCAGCCGGTGCTGGCCTGGCTGCTGCTCGGCGGCGCGGCCCTGCTGGCGGCCCAGGCCCTGGCAAGACTCGCCCCTCACCGATTCGCGCATCTGCCGGGACCGCTCAACGCTCTGGGCTTCCTCCGCTTCCGGTTGCAGAGCCTCGATGTCACGAGCCCGCGCGGCGCCTTGCTGCTGGGCCTCGCCCTGGGCGGTCTGCCCTGCGCGTTCCTTTACGCCGCGGTCGCGGTGGCCGCGTCCACCGGCGGTCCGCTCGGCGGCGCGTTGGCGATGGCAGCCTTCGGTCTCGGCACCGTGCCCATGCTGGTCGTGGTCGGCGCCGCCGGCCACCAGGCACGCCGGCTGTGGTCCGGATGGATGACGCGCGTGGCCCCATTGCTGCTGCTCGGCAACGCCGCGATGCTCACCGCGCTGGCGCTGCGCCATCTGGCGGGGTGAGCGGCCCGACATCGGCGATCGGCACCCAAAGGAGCGCGCTGCGCGGCAGCTCGGCCGGATCGACCGCAGCCTTCGGCAGCAGCCAGCGCACCACCGCGCAGCGCCGCTCGGCGGCCAGGTCCTGCACGCCCTGCACCAGGGCATCGAACGCCTCATGCGTGCCGAAGCTGGTCATCACCATGCCGTGCTCGGCCGTCAGCGTGCGGCCCAGGCGCAGATCATGGTCGAGATGAAACGCGCACATCCCGCAGGGAAACCGCTGACCGGCCCGGCGCAGCAGGGCGATGCCGCGATTGCCGGAACGGTCGCGCAGCACCACCGCGGCGTGGCGCCGCCAGCTCTCCAGGGTGATGCCGGGCACGATCTGGCGCACCAGCGGATAGATCTCCATCACACGCTGCGATGTAAGCACTTCGACCGCAAATCCGCCCATGGCCGCCTCCAGCTCCCATCGTCCCTCGCGCAATGAGCCGAGCCTTTGGCAGATCGTCCGCCGGCGCATTGATTCAGATCAATCTTCCCTTGGTTTAACCCCCCGGCCCATGCCACTGTCACGTCATGAGCGATCAGGACGTCCTGCCGCAGACCGTCACCCGACCGCGCCGGATCGTCGTGCAGCCGGCCGGGCACGACAACTGTGCCGAGTGCGAGGTGCGCAGCCGCAGCGTGTGCGCGGCGCTGGACATCGATGATCTCAGCCGCCTTGCCGCCCTGGCACAGCAGATCGTGGTGCCGGCCGGTCAGGGGTTCATCGCCGACGGCGCCAGGGCTGAGCATTTCTACAATGTCACCCACGGCACAGTGAGGCTCTACAAGCTGTTGCCCGATGGGCGGCGGCAGATCACCGGTTTCGCCGGGCCGGGCCATTTCCTCGGTCTCGCCGTCTCCACCTGCTACGCCTTCGACGCCGAGGCGATCGACGACGTGACCCTGTGCCGCTTCTCGCGCACTCGCCTGCACGGTCTGATGGGCGACCTGCCCTCGCTGGAACGCCGCCTGCTCGAAGTTGCCGCCAGCGAACTGGTGCTGGCGCAGGAGCAGATGCTGCTGCTGGGCCGCAAGACCGCGCGCGAGCGGCTCGCCTCGTTCCTCATGCACATGCTACCCGATGGCTGCACCCACGGCAGCGACCAGACCAGGCTGCACCTGCCGATGCCGCGGGCCGACATCGCCGACTATATCGGCCTCACCGTCGAGACCGTCAGCCGCAGCTTCAGCTGGCTGAAATCTGAAAGGCTGATCGCGATCCCCAGCGCCTTGGACGTCGAGGTGCGCGACATCGCAGGTCTGCGCCAGGTGGCCAACGGCAGCTGACCGGGTGCCGCCCGAGCCCGCGCAGGCATGGCGTGTCACTCTGTGGGCCATGGTCGGCATCCAGTTCGTGATGTCCATGGCGCTCAGCGCCATGACCCCCGTCTATCCGCTGATGCTGCCCGGGCTGGGCGTGGCCGACCCCGACATGGTGAAGTTCCTCTCCGGCACGCTCAACAGCGCCGGATTCCTCGTCGCCGCCATGGCCTCGCCGCTCTGGGGGCAGGTGGCCGACCAGCACGGGCGCAAGCTGATGGTGCTGCGCTCCAGTGCGGCGATCTGCCTGTTCATGGCGCTGATGGGGCTGGCCACCACCGTGTGGCAGCTGATGGCGCTGCGCGGGCTGATGGGCGCGTTCAGCGGCTTCTCCGCCTCCGCCATCGCCCTCGTGGCCAGCCAGGTGCCGGAGCGCCGGCTTGGTTCCTCGCTCGGCTGGCTCAGCACCGGCCAGCTCACCGGCTCGCTCATCGGCCCGCTGATCGGCGGCGCCATGGCGGATCTCAGCGGCAGCTACCGGCTCAGCTTCCTGCTGACGTCGCTGCTGGCCGGGGTCGCCATGCTGCTGGCCTGGAGCCTGGTGCGGGAGAACTTCACGCCCTTGAGCCGCACCGCCAAACGCTCGGTGTTCGCCAATCTGCGCATGCTGGCGGGCGTGCCCGGCGTGCTGCCGCTGATGCTGGTGCTGCTGCTCGCCCAGTTCGGCGTGCGCACGGTGCAGCCGGTGGTGACGCTGTTCGTGCAGGAACTGGCCGGGCCCGTGCCCGCCATCGCTACCCTCGCCGGCCTCGCCTTCTCCGTCACCGGCCTGGCCGATCTGCTGGCATCGCCCTTCCTCGGCAAACGCAGCGACACGATCGGCTATCGCCGCGTGCTGCTGATCAGCTTGATGGGGGCGGCCCTGCTGACGCTGCCGCAGGCCGTGGCGCACAGCTACTGGGTGTTCGTGGCGGAACGCTTCGGCGTCGGCATGTTCGTGGGCGGGCTGCTGCCCACCGCCAATGCGCTGATCGGGCGCATCGTGCCGAGCTCGGCCCGCGGCCTGGTCTATGGCATGACCGCCTCGGCCACCTTCCTCGGCGGGTTTCTCGGGCCGTTCACCGGCGGCTCGGTCGCGGCCCTGTTCGGCATCCGCACCGTGTTCGTCGTCACCGCCACAATTCTCATGATGAACTGGGTGTGGGTGCTGCTGGTGGTGCCGAAAACCGTGCCGATGGCGCAGGAGGCCGCGGCGGATTAAACTTGATCCGGGACCAGCCGGCTCACATGTTACCGACAAAGTCCGCCAGGAGGATAAAATGCCGCTGCAGATCAACGACGTCGCGCCGAACTTCACCCAGGAAACGACCGAAGGACCGATCGATTTCTACGAATGGGCCGGCGATTCCTGGGTGGTGCTGTTCTCCCATCCCAAGGACTTCACCCCCGTCTGCACCACCGAGCTCGGCGCCGTCGCCAAGCTGATGCCCGAGTTCAACAAGCGCGGCGTCAAGGTCATCGGCCTCTCCGTCGACCCTGTCGCCAACCACGCCAAATGGGCGGCCGATATCGAGGAGACGCAGGGCGCCTACCCGAACTTTCCCATGATCGGTGACACCGATCTCAAGGTGGCGAAGCTATACGGCATGCTGCCGGCCGACCTGCCGGGCACGGCGGATGGCCGCACCGCCGCCAACAACGCCACCGTCCGCAACGTGTTCATCATCGGGCCTGACAAGCTGATCAAGCTGGTGATCGTCTATCCCATGACCACCGGCCGCAACTTCGACGAGGTGCTGCGGGTAATCGATTCGATGCAGATGACCGCGAAGTTCAAGGTCGCGACACCGGCGGACTGGAAGCAGGGCGAGGATGTGATCATCACCCCCGCCGTCAGCAACGAGGATGCAGCGACGATGTTCCCGGGGTTCAAGACGCTCAAGCCGTATCTGCGGATGACGAAGCAGCCGGTTTAGGAAGAAAGAGTCTTCTTTTTTGAAAAATAGAAGCAAAAAACTTTTGTCGGGCTGTCGCGGCTCTCTCCGGAACGACGCGCACACCAACGAACAAAAGTCTTTTGCTTCTTTTCTTCAGAAAAGAAGCGCTTGCTTCCTTCCTTAATGCGCCGCCCCCAGATAAGCCGCCCTGACCGCGGGATCATGCTTCAGCTGCGCTGCAGGCCCCTGCGCCGCAAGCCTGCCGTTCTCCAGCACATAGGCATAATCCGCCACCTCCAGCGCCGCGGCTGCGAACTGCTCCACCAGCAGCATCGTCACCCGGGCCGCCTTGAGCTGGCGGATGATGGCGAACACCTCCTCCACCAGCTTCGGCGCCAGACCCATCGACGGCTCGTCGAGCAGCAGCACCTTCGGATTGAGCATCAGGGCGCGCGCCATCGCCAGCATCTGCTGCTCGCCGCCCGACAGCGTGCCCGCCTGCTGCAGCCGACGCTCTGACAGGCGCGGAAACAGCGCGAACATCCGGTCCAGATCCGCCTTCACGTCGCCCTTCGGGCGCGATCCGGTGAGGCGGGTGAACGCGCCCATCAGCAGATTGTCCTCCACCGACAGCACCGGAAACACCCGCCGACCCTCCGGCGAATGCGCCAGCCCCTTGCGGGTGATCTCGTGCGAGGCGAGGCCGGTGATATCGGCGCCATTGATGCGCACCCGCCCCGACTCCGGCCGGATCATGCCGGACAATGCGCGCAGCGTGGTGGTCTTGCCGGCCCCGTTGGAGCCGATCAGCGTCACCAGCTGGCCTTCCGGCACCTCCAGCGACAGTGCATGAAGCACCTTCACCTTGCCGTAGCCCGCGACCAGATTTTCAACCTGAAGCATGCGCGTTCCCCTCAGGTATCGGCATGGGCGGTGCCGAGATAGGCCGAAATGACCCGCTCATCGGCCTGCACCTCGGCAGGGCGGCCCTCGGCGATCTTCTGGCCGAAATCCAGCACGGTGACTGTGTCGCACAGCGCCATCACCACATCCATGTGATGCTCGATCAGCACCATGGTGATGCCATGATCGCGGATGCGGCGGCAGATCTCCATCAGCTCGGCGATATCCGGCGCGGTCAGGCCCGCCGCCGGCTCGTCGAGCAGCAGCAGCTTCGGGTCCAGCGCCAGCGCACGGGCGATCTCCAGGAAGCGCTGCTTGCCGTAAGGCAGGTTGCGTGCCTCCTCGTTGGCCAGCGCCTCCAGCCCCACGAAGCGCAGCAGCCCCGCCGCCCGCGCGGTGACCTGCGCCTCCTCGCGCCGCGCCCGTCTTGTGCCCAGCGCCACATCGGCCATCGAGCCGCGATAGGTATGGTGCAGCCCCACCATGATGTTCTCAAGGCAGGTCAGTTCGCCGAACAGCTGTACGTTCTGGAAGGTGCGGGCGATTCCGGCCGCGGCGATCTCGGCCGAAGTCTTGCCCGCGATGTCGCGGCTTTCGAACACCACGCCGCCGGACGTCGGCACGTAGATGCCGGTCAGCACGTTCATCGTGGTGCTCTTGCCCGAGCCGTTCGGCCCGATCAGCCCATGCACGGTGCGCGGCATGACCGAGATATCGACGTGATCCAACGCCTTCACCCCGCCGAACTGCATGACGACCGCACGGACATCGAGCAGCGCCTTGCCCGGGTCGATGGACGGCGCCGTCGCGGCCCAGGCATCGCCTTGGTCGGTGATATCCACCTGCCGGCGTACCCAGTCCGGCCGGAACCGCCCGACCGTGCTGCGCAGGAACCCGTAGATCCCATCGGGCAGGTAGTAGACCACGAACAGGATCATCATTCCGTAGATCGTCAGCTTGTAGTCGGTGATCTTCTGCAGGAAGAGCGAGAAGACGAAGAACGCGAGGCACAGCGCCACGGGAATGGCGGTCTTGATGCGCTCCTCCGGCACCCGCACCAGCCGGATGCCGCCAATCACCACCGCCACCACGGCGATGATGGCCGCGACGACACGGAACTGGTCGATATCCGACAGCAGGTTGGGCAGGTATACCACGATCGCCGAACCCAGGATCGGCCCCACGCGCGACTTGCGCCCGCCCATCGTCACCGCCAGCAGGAAGGTGATGGACTGTTCGAAGCTGAAATTGTTCGGTGCGATATACTGCTCGGAATAGGCGAACAGCACGCCGGCCAGTCCGGCAAATCCGGCGCTGACCACGAACGCCAGCACCTTGTGCTTGTAGACGCTGACCGCCATGCAGTCTGACGCGATCGGGCTGTCGCGCAGCGCCTCGAAGGCACGGCCGTAGCGCGAGGCCACCAGGCGCGAGATCACCACCAGGGTGAGCACGAAACACAGGGCGACCACGAAGTAGAACTGCATCTCGCGCATCCGTGGCAGCGCCATCTTCAGGAACGGCAGGCTGTCGGCGTAGGGGCGCCAGTCGAAGATCACCTTCTTGGTGAGCGATATCCCGAGCGGACCGTTGGTGAGAAAATTCATCTCGTTGATGAGAATCTCGATGATCGTGCCGAAGGCCAGCGTCACCATCGCCAGATACGGCCCTGTCACCCGCAGCGCCGGCAAGGCGAGCAGGGCGCCGAACCCCGCCGCCACCAGCACGCCCGCCGGCAGCGCCCAGAAGAAGCCAATGCCGAGCTGGAACGCCAGCACCCCCGCGGTATAGGCGCCGATGCCGAACAAGGCGGAATGACTCAGTGACACCTCGCCGGTGTAGCCGAACACGATGTCCAGCCCGAGCGCCAGGATCGAGAAGATCAGTACGACGACGACGAGATGCACGTAGTACGGGCTGTTCACCATGAAGGGGAACAGCAGCAGCGCCGCCAGACCGAGCGCCTTGAGGATCTTGCCGGGCACGCTTTCAGACCTTCTTGATCGCGGAGCGGCCGAACAGCCCGGCCGGTTTGAACGAGAGCACCAGCAGCAGCAACACCAGACCCGGCACGTCCTTGTAGCCGGTGGAGAGATAGAAACCCGTCATCGTTTCGGTGACACCCAGGATCAGCCCGCCCACGATCACACCCATGCCGCTGGACAGGCCGCCGATGATGGCGACCGCGAACGCCTTGAGCCCGAGCGCCCCACCCATGGACGCGCCGGTCAACGTCACCGGGGCCACCAGCACGCCGGCGAAGGCCGCCGTCATCGAGGACAGCGCATAGGAGAAGGTGATCACCAGCGAGGTGTTGATGCCCATCAGCCCCGCCGCGTCACGGTCATTGGCCGTCGCCACCACCGCCTTGCCGAAGATCGAGCGGCGGTTGAACGTTTCCACCGCCAGCATCATGGCCAAGGCGCCCACGACGATGACGATCTCCATCGGCAGGATGTTCACGCCCATGAAGCCGATCGGCGTCTCCGGCAGCGGCGAGGGAAACTTCAGCGCGTCGCGGCCCCAGATGTTCTCCGCCATATTCTTGAAGATGATGCCGAGCGCGATGGTGGCCATGATCCAGCCGGCCTCGGACCTGGTCTTGATCGCCTGGCGCACGCCGAGGCGTTCCACCACCGCACCCTGCAGCATGCCGAAGGCGAGCACGATCGGCAGCATGAGCCAGTAGCCGGTGACACTCACCACCGTGAGCCCCACCAGCGAGCCCAGCATCAGTGCCTCGCCCTGGCCAAAATTCAGCGTCTTCGATGTGGCGAAGGTGAGCTGATAGCCGAAGGCAATCACACCGTAGATCATGCCGACGGCGATGCCGCTGACGAGCAGCTGGGCGAGGATGAGCATTGGGACTCCGGAGAGTAAAAAAGAAAGTGCTTCTTTTCTGAAGAAAAGAAGCAAAAGACTTTCATTAGTTTGAGCGGACCTCTCTCCGGAGGTGGGCGCCAGCCGATCGAAAAAGTTCTTTTTTTCAAAAAAGAACCGCTTAGCTCTTCGTCTTAAGCCTCACAGCATTGGCCCCGCTGATATCCTCATCATGCTCAGCGACCACGCGCCCGCCCTTCACCAGGCCGAACACCGGAATGTTCGCCGTGATGCTCTCATGGTCGGCCGCCGAGAACGGATGGTCATAGACGGTCACCACGCCTTCAACCTTGGCGTTCAGGTTCTCGAGTGCGGCCTGAATCTTGGGGCCCTCGGTCGACTTCGCCTGCGCGATCGCGGCGGCGAGCAGATACACGCCGTCATAACCCTGCGCCGCCGAGATCGGGCTCGGGATCCGGTCCACCTGGTAGGCGGCCTGATACGCGTCGATGAACGCCTTGCGCTTCGGCGTGGACGGCGCCTGGATGAAGGTCTGCGGCATCACAGCACCTTCCCCGTTCGGCCCGGCATTGTCGATGAAGGTCGACATCGACAGCGTCCAGGACCCCACCAGCGGGACCTTCCAGCCCAGCTTGGCCATGCCGTTGGCAATCTGCGCCAGCTCCGGCCCGATGCCGTAGGTGAGGATCACATCGGCATTGGCCGCCTTGGCCCGCAGCAGCTGCGCGGTCATGTCGGTGTCACCGATGTTGAACTTCTCGGTCGTCACCGCCTTCACGCCCTTGGATTCCAGGGATTTCAGCAGATCCACCTGGCCGAGCTGGCCGTAGTTGGTGCTGTCGGCCAGAATCGCCGGCCGCTTGAAGCCGCGCTTCGTAATCGCTTCCTCGACGATCATGCCGGACTGGATGGTGTCGTTGGCCGACATGCGGAAGATGTAGTTCTTCTCGAAATCGGGCTTGAGGAACTGCTTGGTGATCAGCGTGCCGGTGGCGACGTTGTTGATGACCGGGATCTCGTTCTCCTCGTAGAAGCGCTGCGAGGCGAGGGCGACACCGGTGTTGATGAAGCCCATGGTGGCGACCACCTGCTCCTTGTTGATGAGCTCCTGGGCGATCTGCACGCCGACCTCGTTTTTCGCCTCGTCGTCACGCTCAACCAGCTGGATCGGCCGGCCCAGCACACCGCCGGCCTTGTTGATCTCGTCTACGGCCAGCTTCACGCCATCGCGCATCGACACGCCCATGGAGGCGGAGCCGCCGGTGAACGGGCCGGTCAGGCCGATCTTGATCGGGTCGGCGGCGTTGGCATGCCCTGCGATCATGGTGGAGCACAGCAGGGCCACGGCAAACGCCGTCAGCATCGGACGCCTGAAGATCATGTTTTTTCCCTATGGCAAGCGCGGTTATGCGCGGTTGTTGCGAACGCCTTGGCATTCGACATACATCGTTCCGCGGAGGCGATATCACGTCGATCACGACTTCGCCATGGCCAACTGCCATTAAATTGACGGCTGCGCGGACCCCATCGTGTTGCGCAACGTGCCGATGCCCTCGATGACGATCTCCACCACCATGCCGGCGCGCATCGGCAGCGCGCCGAGCGAGGTGCCGCAGGCGATGAGATCGCCGGGCTGCAGCGTCATCTCACGGGACAGGAGGCTGACGATGCGTGCCGGCGACAGGATCATGTCCGACGCCGGATAGGCCTGCCGCTCCCGCCCGCCGAGCAGGGTACGGATGGTCAGGCTCTGCCAGTCGAGCCCGGTTGCGATGGCAGGACCGACCGGGCCGAACGTGTCGCAGCCCTTGGCACGCGCCCATTGGGGGAACGCGGGATCGGCGGTGAGCCAGTCCAGCGCCGTGACGTCGTTGACGCAGGTGTAGCCGAAGATTGCCGCCGCGGCTTCCGCCTCGTCAAGGTTCCGGCAGGTCCGGCCGATCACCACGCCGAGTTCGCCCTCATACAGGGTGCGTCCGGTGAAATTCGCCGGGGGCCGGATCACGCCCTCCGGATCGAGAATGCTGGTGACCGCTTTGAGGAAGAACAGCGGTTCGGCTGGAATGGTGTTGCCCTGCTTGGCGGCGGCAGCGTGAAAATTGTTCCACAGGCCGATGAAGCTGCGCGGTGTGACCGGCGCCAGCAGCGGCGTCGTGGCCGCCGGCAACGTGACCCAGGTGGGCACGGGCGCACCCCATGGGGCCCCGTCGTGCAGCACCAGCGTTTCGCCATCCTGAACCGCGAACCAGTCCTGGTCCGCATGACGGCATCGCACCCAGAGTGTCATCTCGTTCCGTCCCGCACCCATGAAAAAGGCCAGGACTTTCGTCCCGGCCTTTCCCGCAAAGTCAAGTTCTCGGCGTGGTCAACTCAGGCGAACAGAAACCGCTTCCGGCCCTTTGGCGCCCTGCACCACTTCGACCATCACTGACTGGCCTTCCATCAGGCCGGTCAGCCCATTGCGCTGCAGCACGGAGGCATGGACAAACACGTCCTTCTCCGCGTCCGGCACCGCGACGAAGCCGAAGCCCTTGGTGGCGTTGTACATCTTGACCGTGCCACGCATCTCCACGCCGGTGCCCGGCTGGGCGCCGCGACGCGGACCGCCGGCAGCGGCGGGACGCGCACCGGCAGGGCCGCGCGGCGCGCCGCCGGCCTGGGCGGTGCTTTCATCGACGGACAGAACTTCCGTCACCTGACGGCCCTTCTGACCCTGACCCACGCGCACGCGCAGCGTGGCCCCGGGCGAGACGGTCTGGTGGCCGGAGGTGGAGAGCGCGTTGATATGCAGGAACACATCACCCGACCCGTCGGACAGCTCAACGAAGCCGAAGCCCTTTTCAGGGTTGAACCACTTCACGGCAGCGCCGAGTTCCGGACCGAAGCCGGCCGGCGGACCACCGTAGCGGGGGGCTTCCACTGCCGGTGCGCGGTCGAACGACCCGCGATCGCCGAAGCTGGGACGATCGTTGAAAGGGGAGCGGTCAGAACCGCCGAAATCGTCATCGAAGCCGCGACCGCGGGTTTTGCGGCTGCGGCCATGGTTGGTCATGCTCAAGAGAAACTCGTCCTTAGTGGATGGCTTGACAGGGTATCGGGGCGAAACGGGGTTGCGAGAGCGGATCTGCCGCGGCGCCGTTTCATTCCAGCTCCGCCAACGTCTGGACTATAGGGGGTTTTACAGCGCCCGCCTAGATCCTAGCGGAGTGCGAACGCATTCCCGACGCAATCTTCGCAGCGCAGCAGCCGCAATCATTGCGTCACGGCACCAGCCGCCCCGTTCCGGGCGATTTCGGTGACCAGTTTGCCCAGGATTGCGTCGGCAAACTGGTCGTAGCCTGTGATGGCGATCAGAAACGCCCCGGGTCCGCCGATCACCTCATCGTGATACGCGCGCTCGAGATCGGGCTCCACCGTCAGGATCGGCAGCCCGTTGATCACCACGCCGGCCGCCACCGCGTCGTCGCGGGCCTCTGTCGAGGGCCGGCCGGCGTTGTTGGCGCCGTCACCCGAAATGTCGATCACGCGGCGCGTGCCGGGGGGTGGGTTGGGCGGAAACAACGCCATCGCCCGGTCGATCACGCCGCTGATCGAGGTGCCGCCGCGAAACAGCCGGCGCGGCGTGGCTGCGATCTGGTCGGCCAGCGCCCGGGCCGAGGCGTCGTTGCGCACCTCGGTCCAGGGAACCACCTGGATCTGCAGCGACGGGCCGGTCCATTGCAGCATTGTCACGGCGATGGCCTGGTTGGCGCCCTGTCCGATCGCGCTGATCACATGCGGATTGCGGAAGGCCGCCGCGTAGCCCTGCTTCTGCAGCTCGAAGCGGTCGTTGCTGACGCTGCCCGAACAGTCCACGGCAAGGACCAGTTGCAGATCGACCTCGGCACGCGCCGGCATCGCCGCCAGCAGCAGCAGTGCCATCAGCCCGAAGCGGCGGCAGCGCATGATCATGCCGGTGATCGTGACAGGCGCCGCCCGGCCAGCGCAACGATTTTGCGTTCAGCCCCCCAGCACTGCCTCACCCACCGCGCGGCGCAAGCCAGCGATGCCGCTGTCGGCATGACGGCTCGGATGGACACGGTTGGTCAGCAGCGTCCAGGCACAGCCGCGGCCGAAATCCAGCCACAGCCCGGTGCCGGTGAAGCCGGTATGGCCGATCGTGGCCTGCGAGCACGCATCGGAGCCCGACCAGCCCGGGCTGGGCAGCTGCCAGCCGATGCTGCGATCGGCATGGATCCTTCGGCGGATCGGCGCAGGGTCCGGCGTGTCGTGCAGGGTGCGGGCGGCAAAGTCGAGCAGCGCATCGGCGGTGCCGAACAGGCCGGCATGGCCCGCGGCGCCTCCAAAGGCGAACGCGTTCTCGTCATGCACCTCGCCGCGCATCACCCGGCCCCGCCAGGTGCAGAACTCGGTGGCGGCGCAGTGCGCCGGGTCCGGGCAAAAGCTGAATCCGTCCGCCAGAGGCTGCTCGGCGAGCGACCGGCCGGTGATCCGTTCCAAGGCGATGCCGGCCAGCAGGAAGTTGATGTCGGAATAGACGGCAGGGCCCACCGGCCAGACCCGCTGCAGAATGAAGGCGCGCAGCGTCGCGGGCGACTGCCCGTAGGTGTAGAGCGGCTCGACGGCGGGCAGATGGGTCTGATGGGCGAGGCAGGCCTGCAACGTCAGCCGACGCTCCGGCGCGGTGTCGATGTCGTATTGCCGCAGATCGGGGATGAGCTGCCCCAGCGTGTCCTCCAGGCTGATCCGGCCGGCTGCGACCTGCGCCAGCAGCGCCGTGGTGGTGAACACCGGCTTGGTGAGCGAGGCGAGGTCGAACACAGTGTCGGCGCGCATCGGCAACGATTCGGGGGCGCACTGGGCGCGCCCTGCATGATGCAGCGCCCGGCGATCGCTGGCATCCACCACGCCGAGCACCCCGCCCGGGATCCGCCCGGCCTCGATCGCCGCACGAAGCGGGACAAAGCCGTTCGCACAGGCCTTTGTGACATCGATGCTGACTGACATTAAACCTCGTCCAGACGTGAGCGCCTTGCCGCAGTGCAGTATGCCCCCGCTTGAACAGCCCCCCGCATCCGGCGCACATACTGGCAGGGCGGGCGTGACGCTGTCTGCCGCCTTCGTGCAACCCCTCGGCCGGCGCTTCATAGCCCTTCACAGATAGGCCCCACTCCGCACGATGCGTTCGCGCCGCTCCACCGACACGCAGCCTCCGCCGCCGGCGGCCAGGCTGGTCGATATTCCGCCGCCACCGCTGCGCCGGCCGCAGCGGCGGCGGCGCTGGATCGTGCCGTTCATCATCGTCTCGCTGCTGCTGCACGCCGCCGCCGTGCTGGTGGTGCTGTATTCCAGGCCGAAACCATCGCCCGTGCCGCAGGCGGAGTCGCCGGTCGAGTTTCAGATCGTGCAGGCGCCGACCGTGGCCCCCCCGTCCGTGCAGCCGCCGGCGGCAACAGAGCCGCAACCGCAGCCCCAGCCTCCCGCCCCGAGCGCGCCGCCGGCGCCGCCACAGCCGCAACAGCCGCCACAGCAACCGCCGCCCCCAGCGCCATCCCTGGCACCTCCGGCCGCCCAGCCGCCGCCGCCCCCGAGCCCAGAACCTCCCAAGCCGGAGACACCTCCGCCGCCGCCGGCACCGGAGCAGGTCACGCCGCCCAGCCCACCGCCCGCGCCTCCCACGGTGCGCCTCGACACCGAGGCACCCGCGGTGACGTTCGAGATGCCGGTTCCGCCGCCCGAGCTGCCACCGTCGCCAGCCGCGCCACCTGCTCCACCTCCTCCGCTCCCGGCTCCACCGCCTGCGACGCCTGCCCCGCCACCGGTGGCACGCCAGCCGCCCCGCCCGGCGCCGCCCCCGCAGCCACGTCAGCAGACCGTCCAGCCGCGCCCCCCGCAGCCGCCGGTCAACGGCGACTATTTCATCCCGCCCCCGCCCCCCACCGGCGCCAGGACCGCCAACGGCCAGACCCACCGTCCGCTGAACCTGGCGATCGGCCCGACCGAGCAGTACACCGCCGAAGCGCCACGCCGGAATGCCAACGACCAGCAATCCGATATCCGGGTGATCGGCGCGCCGGTGGGCGACGACTGGCTGCGCGCGTTGCACGAATGGTGGAATGCCCACAGCTTCTATCCCGACGACGCCGCCCGCCGTGGCGAGAGCGGCACCGCGCAGATCCACATTCATGTGGATCGCAGCGGACGGGTCGAAGCGGTGGACCTGGTGACTCCCTCGGGCTCGCGCGCGCTCGATGCCGCCAGCCTCGCCCCATTCCGCGGCGCCAGACTGCCGCCGTTTCCGGCCAGCACGCCGCAAAGCGATACCGACCTCATCCTGACGATCAACTACGTGCTGTATCGCCGATAACGGCTTGTTAACCCTTCCAGCGGCAGGATCGGATCCGTCCGTCTCCTGCCACGTGAGGGCGTCTCTGCATGCTGCCGTCCGCAAACCCGCCCGGCCGCATCGCCCTTCTGACAGACCGCGTACGGTTCGCGCTCCGGCGAATCCGGCTGCGGCCGGAGCATCGTGCCGGCCTGCTGATCGGCCTAGTCTGCGCGGGGCTGATGGGCCTCATCCTGGCCCGCACGCTGGACGCGCGGGATCGCCAGATCAGTGCAGCCCGCGCGCAGCTGCGCGACGTCGCCGCCGCAATGACCCGCCACACCGAGGACACGCTGGCACTGGCCGACACCGCCCTGACCGCGGCTATCCCTGAGATCGTCGGCCGCCTTGCCGCCGATCCATCGGACCCGGACGACGCTGCCATCCCCTCGGAACGGATGCCGGGGTTGCACGACATGCTCCAGCAGATCTCCGCCCGGACGGACATCCTGCAGGATCTCGCCTTCTACGATGCGCACGGATTCCGCGTGGTCAATGCCGCAGGCGGCCCAGAGCCTGACAAGGACCCCCCGGCCGCGCCGCTCACCATCGCCCGCAGCGAAACGTTTCACGATCACCAGGACAGCCGCGACCTCGCACCTGCTGTCAGCGCGCTGGCCGGCGCGCACGGGACCGATCCGGGGCGCCTGACGCTGTCGCGCCGGGTGGTCACCGCTTCGGGCACATTCGCGGGCGTGCTCATGGCCATACTTCCGGCGCGCCGCCTGATCGGCGACCTTTCGGACCAGCCCGGCGGCCTTCCGCGCGACATCGAGCTGCTGCAGCCGGACGGCACGATGCTTGGCGAGAACCGGTCCAAAGCCAGGTTGTCCACCGGCACGCGCGTGCCCACGGCAGTGCCGCGTCCCGCCATTCCGCCTGGAAGCGATGGCATCAGCGAGGTCACATCGCTGATCGACGGCGAGACACGGCTGCAGGCTCACCACCGCGGGACCCGTTTCCCGGTGGTGCTCACCGTCACCGCCACGCGGTCGGACATCTTGGCGCCATGGCGGAGCAGAACCATCCGGGACTTCGCCGGCACGGGTCTGGTCGTTCTGACGATCGCAGCGCTCGGCCTGGGCATGGCCCGCTACATCCGGTCCCACCGGCTGGTCGAAGAGGCGCTGCGCACCGGCGAGGCCCGCTACCGCGAACTCACCGACACGGTGAGCGACGTCATCCTGCTCAGCGATCATCGGCTGTGCCGAACCTATGCCTCCCCGTCGAGCCTCGCGGTGCTCGGCTTCACGCCCCATGAGATGCTGACGGGAGAGCCCGGCAGCTTCGTGGCCGGCGATCAGCGCGGCGCGGTTCTCGAGGCCTTGCGGGCCATGATGGCCGGTGGGCCGACGCGCAATCTGTTCTTCAGGGGCATCCGCAAGTCAGGCGAGGAAATCTGGCTCGAGAGCCGGCACTCGGTGATGCACGATCCCGTGACTGGTTGGCCGAGCCAGCTGGTCACCGTCATGCGCGACATAACGGCCCAGAAGCTGCTCGAACAGCGGCTGGAGCAGGCGCTTGAGCAGGCGGAACAGGCGAGCCGGGCCAAATCGATGTTCCTGGCCAGCATGAGCCATGAGATCCGCACCCCAATGAACGGTGTCATTGGCATGACAGGCCTGCTGCTGGCCGGCAAGCTGTCCGAGGATCAGCGGCGCTATGCCCTGGCGGTGCAGAGCTCGGCCGACGCGCTGATGGGCATCATCGACGACATCCTTGATATCTCGAAGCTCGAGGCCGGCAAGGTCGAGCTGCAGGACATCGCCTTCCCGGTCGATGACCTGCTCGACGATGTGGTGGAACTGCTCTCCGGCCGGGCGCATGAGCGCCGGATCGAGCTGGTCGCGTCCACGCATGAGTCGGCACGGGTGCACCTGTGCGGCGACGCCATGCGGTTGCGCCAGGTGGTGCTGAACCTCACGTCCAACGCGGTGAAGTTCACCGAGCGCGGATTTGTTGCGCTTGAAGCCTCCGCCACTCCGGCACCTGACGGCAGGCTGACGCTGCGGGTGGTGGTGCAGGATACCGGGATCGGCATCGAGCCCGCCGCCCTGGCGCGGCTGTTCACCAAGTTTCAGCAGGCGGACGGCACGGTGGCGCGTCGGTTCGGTGGCACCGGCCTCGGGCTGGCCATCAGCAAGCAGCTGATCGAGCTGATGGGCGGCACGATCGGAGTGGAGAGCGAACCGGGCTGGGGCAGCCGGTTCTGGTTCGAGGTCACCCTGCCGCGCGCACCGTTCTCTGTCGCGGTGAAGCCGGACACGGCGCGGCTCGCCGGCTTGCGCGCCCTCTGCGTCGATGACCTGCCGATCAACCGCACCATCATCGAGCGGCAGCTGACGGCGGCCGGCATGGAGGTCGATCTTGCCGTGGATGGACACGCGGCGTTGCGTCTGCTCGGCAACGCAGCCGCATTGGGAGCTCCCTATGACGTGCTGCTGGTGGACCATGTCATGCCCTGCACCAACGGCCTCGCGGTGGCCAAGGCGGCGCGGGAGATGGCCGAGCCAAGCGCCCGGCTGGTCGTGCTGCTGTCCTCGCTCGGGCTGCGCGAGGCGGAGCTCCCGGAGGAGCCGGTCCGCTTCGATGCAAGTCTGACCAAACCGGTGCGACAGCGTGACCTGGTGAACTGCCTCGCCGGACTGGCGGCGCAGCTTCCTGCGGCACCGCTCCGGCCGCCACAGCCACCGCCCGAGCCGCCAGCGATGGAGACGGCGAACACGGCGCCGGCAGCACCCGACATGTCCTCGCCGGCGGCTCCGCATATCGGCCATATCCTTGTGGCCGAGGACAACCCGATCAACCGCATGCTGGTCGAGGCCCTGCTCGGCGAGGCCGGCTACGCGCTCGACATGGCCGAGGACGGAGCTGCCGCCATCACGGCCGCCACTGTAAACGACTACGACCTCATTCTGATGGACATCCAGATGCCGAATGTCGACGGCATCGAAGCCACCCGCGCCATCCGCGCCATCGACGGTCCGCGCGGCCAGGTGCCGATCGTCGCTCTGACCGCCAATGCCATGACCGGCGACCGCGATATCTACCTCGCAGCCGCCATGAACGACTACATCTCAAAGCCCCTCAATCCAGCCGCCCTGCTCGCGATCGTGGCACGCTGGGCAGGCCGGGCCGCGGCGGACCAGGCCGACCGGACCATCCTGGACTCTCCTCTGTTCGACGAACTCACATTCGACCGACTGTCCAACCGGCTTTCGCCCAAGGCGCTGCATCGCATGGTGATGACGCATCTGGAGGCGGCGGAAACCCGACAAGCGACGATGACAGTGCTGCTCGAAGAGGGCGACCTCACGGAACTGGCCCGCGGCGCGCATGATCTGCGGCGCGATGCCGCCGGCATCGGCGCCATCCGGCTGCAGCGACAGGCCGAGGCACTGGACCTGGCCTGCCTGGCCGGCGATTGCCAACGCATCGGCGCCATCCTGCGCGATATCGAAGGCACCGCTCCGGCGACACGCGCCTGGCTGCAGGACAGGCTGGTCATGACGGCCGCAAACGGCACTTGAGTGCGGCTGAGTCCCGCATCACGCCAACGCGGCCGGGATACGGAGGATGCTGTGCGCCATCTGGCAGCGGTCGACCGGTTGCGGCAGGATCATGGCTGATCCCAGTGAGGAACGCCCCAAATGTCCATCTCTCCCGCGGTGCTGTCGGATCTCGCGCCGCATGGCGTGCTGCGCGCCGGCATCAACATGAGCAACTTCCTGCTGGTGACCGGAAGGACGGACAGCGGCGATCCGGACGGCGTATCGCCCGACATGGCCCGCGCCATCGCATCCCGCCTGGGCGTGCCCGTGCAGATGGTTCCCTACCCGCGCCCCGGAGCGCTCGCCGATGCGGCCGGGCAGGACCAGTGGGATATCGGCCTGATCGGCGCCGAGCCGGCGCGGGCAGAAAAGATCGCCTTCTCGGCCGCCTATGCCGAAATCGAGGCCACGTATCTCGTGCGTGAGACGTCGGGCCTGCAGAGCATCGCCGAGGTCGATGCGCCAGGCGTGCGGATCGCGGTGGCGGATCGGAGTGCCTATGGACTCTGGCTCGATCGCAACATCACCCAGGCCACGTTGATCCGGGTGGATGGGCTCGGCGGTGCCACCAAGGCCTTCGCCGAGCAGCAGCTCGAAGCGCTGGCCGGCCTGCGGCCAGGGCTGATGGCAGATCTTCCCGATCTGCCGGGCTGCCGAATCCTCGATGGTCAGTTCACCGCCGTGCAGCAGGCTATCGGGACGGCACGGGCCAACGCCGCAGCTGCGGCCTTCCTGGCGGAGTTTGTCGAGGCGGCGAAGCGCTCCGGACTCGTGGCGGAACTGATCGCGCGGCATAAGGTCGCCGGCCTGAGCGTGGCCCCGCCGGCGACCTGACAAGGTCCTGCTGACAGGGTTTTCCATGGTCGTTTCAACGCCTTGTTAAGCATTCGGTGTCAGGTTCCCTTCAGCCGGCAAAAACTGTCGATCTCGCTTCATTCCGACACGGCAAAAAGGGCTTGATCCTATGTTTTCCATCGACACCAACCAAAGCGCGCTGAATGCCCTGCAGTCTCTGGACATGACCGCCCAGAGCCTGCAGACGACCCAGCAGGCCATCTCCACCGGCAAGAAGGTCGGCGCCTCGTCCGACAATCCTGCGATCTATTCGATCGCCACCAACATGAGCGCGGAAATCAACGGCCTGGCCGCGGTCTCGGCCAACCTGAACTTCTCGCAATCGGTGCTCAGCGTGGCGCAGTCCGCCGCAACACAGATCAGCAGCCAGCTTGCGACGCTGAAGAACACGATCCTCAGCGGCGTCCAGTCCGGTATCACGACGGCGACGATCAACGCCGAGATCACCTCGCAGCTGACCAACATCAACTCCTTTGCCAACAGCGCCACATTCAACGGCGTCAACATTGCCGGCGGCACCGGCACCGACCCGACCACGGGCAGCGCCATCATCACGTCCCTAACAACGACGCAGGACGCGAACGGCGCCACCATCCAAGTGGCGCAGCAGAACATGACCACAGGCACGAGCGGCCTGGGTCTGGCCAGCCTCAACGTCAGCGCCGCCGGCGTCGATCTCGGCGGCCTGAGCTCGACCACCGCCTTCGCGCTGAACGACTATGTGAAGCTCGGCAACGGCACCAAGAGTACGTATTTCGTGCTCAGCGACGGGAGCGCCGCGCCGACAGCACCAGTCGCCACCGACTCCAACAATTCGGTCGTGTTCGTCAACTTCGGCTCCACGGACAGCCAGGCCACGGTTCTGTCCAAACTGGCGGCGGCGATGCAGTCCAATGGCTATGGGGCCACGGTTGCAACCTCCGCCGTCGGCACGGGTGCCGGCAGCATCTCGGCCGGCGACCTCGTCATCACCGGCAATGGCGTGACCACGTCTGGCTCATCGCTGTCGCTGGCCACCGCCGGTGGCGCTGCGCTGAGCACGGTGACCAGCACCAACACCGCGATCGCCACGGTGGACAGTGCCGTCATCACGCTGGACAACAAGGTCGCGACCTTGGGCCAGTATCAGCAGCAGTTCACCGCCCTGCAGTCGTTCACCTCCGCGTTGAGTTCGGCACTCACCTCGGGCGTCGGCGCGCTGACGGACGCGGATATGGCCTCTGAGTCGGCCATGCTGACCTCGCTGCAGACCAAGCAGCAGCTGGGCATCCAGTCGCTGTCGATCGCCAACCAGGCGCCGCAGGCCCTGATGACGCTGTTCCGCTGATGGTCCGATCCAGGCGGGCCGGTCAGCCCGTCTGGATCATTGGCCCATGACTTCAGGTTGAAACGGCAGCCGGTCCGCAAGGCCCGGCTGCCACGTTCCGCCAGACCCGCGCTCCGGCTTCGGAGGCATCTGGCATCATCGGAGCTTCGATCGGCAAAACGCGGTGGGGCCACGGGTCCCATACAGGCCGATCCAACCACGGGTTCTCGCAAATGAGCATTTCGCGATACCGCAGTGCCTCCAACCTTGGCGGAGCAAGCCCGGTTGAAACGGAGATCCTCGCCCTCGGCCTGTGCAACGACCGGCTCGCCAAGGCCAATGACGCCAGAGCCCGTGTCGAGGCGCTGTCACGCAACCACAATCTCTGGTCCATGTTTCTGCGTGACCTCTCCGGCACCAACAACCGGCTGCCGCAAAGCGTGAAGGATCCGCTGATCCAGCTGGGGCTGTGGTCGATGGCCTACTCCAACCTCGCCTTGACCAAGAACCTGTCGCTGCAGCCGTTGATCGAGGTCAATCGCAACATACAGGATGGTCTGCGCCAGCAGGCCGCCCGCGCCATGGCGTCCTGATTTCCACGCCAGCCTCCATCGTAACCGTTATTCGCCGCCTTTAAACGAATTGTAACGCCCACGTGGTTTGACGCTTCGTAAGCAGGCTTACTATAAGTCAGCTATGCCCGATGCCGCGCATGACCTGCTGATCCTGATCAACGACCTGGCACGTGCCATTCGCACCGATGCCGATCGTCGAGCCCGGTGCCATGGCATGACAAGGGCACAATGGATGATCCTGGCCCGGCTTGATCGCACCCCTGGCATGTCACAGCGGGAGCTCGCGGAACTGGTCGAGGTCGAGCCGATCACGGTGGGCCGGCTGGTGGACCGGCTGGAAGCCCGCAAGCTGGTCGAGCGGCGCCCCGACCCGGAAGATCGTCGCATCTGGCGTCTGCATCTGCGGCCCGAGGCCGCCCACGTTCTGGCCGACATTGCCGTGCAGCGCGCAGCCATCCTGGATATCGTCACCAAAGGGATCGATCCCGATCTGCTCGGCCAGATCCCCCAGGCGCTGCAGCGCATGAAGCTCAACATATCCGCCTGTCGAAAGCCGGCCGTGCCTCACGACCGCAAGGAGTCTTCCAGTGTCTCAAGCGGCTGACGCCACCACATCTGTCCCTTCAGCCGCCACGATCCGCCCGCGGGGGCGGGCCTTCGGGGCGTGGCTGCGCCCGCTGCTCATGCTCGGCGGGCTGGCGGTGGTGGTTGTCGCCGGCGGCCGATTCTGGCTGCTGGGCGGCCGCTTTGTGTCGATCGACGATTCCGCCATCGGCGCCGCCAAGGTGGCCGTCGCCACGGACGTCTCCGGCATTGTCGCAAATGTCGCTGTCAAGGAAGGCCAGAAGGTCCAGAAAGGCACGGTGCTGCTCACCCTGGACGACCAGCCGTTTCGTATCGCCCTCGATGCGGCGCGCGCCGATCTGGCGCAGACGGTGCTCGATGTCAGCGCCATGAAGCAGGACTATCAGCGCATGCTCGGCGCCGCGAAGGTCGCAGAGGCGAATGTCGCGTCCGATCAGGCGAGCTTCGATCGTTATGCCAACCTGGTGCGCGGCGGCAGCGTCACGCGGGCGGAGTATGACGATGCGCGCTTCAAGCTGGCCGCCGACCAGCAGCAGCTGCAGATGCTGAAGGTGCAGTCGCAGGTTCAGCTGGCACGCCTCGCCGGCAACGCCGATATCGATCCGGCGCAGACCCCGACGTATCAGCGGGCCCAGACCCGGGTGGCCGAGGCGCAGCGCCAGCTTGACCACACCGTCATCCGCGCCCCGTTCGCCGGCATCGTCACCCAGGTGGATGGCGTACAGCCCGGCATGTATCTGGCCGCGAGCAATCCTGCCTTCGCCCTGGTGTCCAGGGAAGATATCTGGGCCGAGGGCAACCCGAAGGAGACCGAGCTCACCTACATGAAGCAGGGTGATCCCGTCGATATCACGGTCGACACCTATCCCGGCCGGGTGTGGAAGGGCATGGTCGAGAGCATCGCGCCGGCCAGCGGCGCCGAGTTCTCGGTGCTGCCGGCGCAGAACACCTCGGGCAACTGGGTGAAGGTGGTGCAGCGCATTCCGCTGCGCGTGCGCATCGCGCCCCAGCAGGACGGCCCGGATCTGCGGGCCGGCATGTCGGTGGTGCTGAACGTTGACACCGGGCATGTCCGCAGCCTCAACGATCTGTTCTGATGCCGGGCTCCGACGGTGTCGCCCGCAACCGCGGCGTGCTCACGCTGTGCGCCATGCTGGCCACCCTGCTGCAATCGCTTGACGGCACCATCGCCAATGTCGCGCTGCCCTATATGCAGGGCTCGCTCGGTGCCAGCCAGGACGAGGTCAACTGGGTGCTGACGAGCTACATCGTCGCCGCCGCGATCATGACCTCGCCGACCGGCTGGCTCACCACGCGCTTCGGCCGCACACGGCTCTTCGCCGTCACGGTGCTCGGCTTCACCTTCGCCTCCGTGCTGTGCGGCCTGGCGCAGTCGATCGAGCAGATCGTGCTGTTCCGCCTGCTGCAGGGCATGTTCGGTGCCGCCCTGGTGCCGCTGTCGCAGGCGGTGATGTTCGATATCTACCCTATCGAGCAGCGCGGCTCGGCGATGGCGCTGTGGGGCATCGGCGTCATGGTCGGGCCGATCCTGGGGCCAACGCTGGGCGGCTGGCTGACTCAGAACTACGACTGGCGCTACGTGTTCTACATAAACGTGCCGTTCGGCCTGCTCGCCGCGGCAGGCCTGGTGATCTTCCTGCCCGAGACAAAGCGGAGCGACACGCGGTTCGACTGGATCGGCTTTGCCATGCTCTCGCTTGGGATCGGCGCGTTCCAGATGATGCTCGACCGCGGCAGCGAACTTGACTGGTTCTCCTCGAATGAGATCATTCTCGAGGCGGTGCTCGCCGGACTCGGCATGTATTGCTTCATCGTGCATCTCGCCTTGTCGAAGACAGCGTTCATCTCGCCGCGCCTGTTCGCCGATCGCAATTTCGTCGTGGGCACCACCTTCATCTTTCTGGTTGGGTTGATTCTTTACGCCACGCTGGCGCTGCTCACGCCATACTTGCAGAACCTGATGCATTATCCGGTGCTCACGGCAGGCTTGGTGCTGGCGCCGCGCGGGGCCGGCACGATGTTGGCGATGTTCCTCTGCGGCAAGCTGCTGGGGCGGGTGAGCGTGCAGGTGCTGGTCGTGTTCGGCTTTGCCGTGACCATCTACGCGCTGTGGCTGATGATGGGCTTCACGCCCGACGTCTCGGCGGAAGCGGTGGTGGTCTCGGGATTCCTGCAGGGCCTCAGCGTGGGCTTCGTGTTCGTCTCGCTGTCCACCGTCACCTTCACGACGCTGCCGGCGGCGCTGCGCACCCAGGGCACCAGCATCTACAGCCTGGTGCGCAATCTCGGCAGCTCGATCGGCATTTCCGTCACCGGGGCGTTGCTGGTCCACAACACGCAGCTCAACCACGCCTCGATCGCAGCTGGCGTGACCCCGTACGACCACGCGCTGGACCATGGTGCGGTCGCGCGGCTGTGGAACCCGCTGCACGCCGCTGGGGCCGCAGCCCTCAACGGCGAGATCACGCGACAGGCCACGATCATAGCCTATGTGGACGATTTCAAATTGATGATGGTGGTATCGATGCTGGCGTTGCCTTTGGTGCTTCTGCTGCGAAAGCCAAAGTCCGCGGCGGCTGCAGGAGGCGGGCATGAGGCGGTTATGGAATAGCGCGGCGCTGCTGGCTTTGCTGGCCGGGTGCACGGTCGGTCCCAACTTCAAGGCGCCTACAGCCACTGTGCCCACCGCCTTTGATCGCCACGCGAACGAGCAGCCCGGCAGTGCCACGGTGTCGCTGCCGGTCGTCGACGCCTGGTGGACCCAGTTCAACGACCCCAGACTGACAGCGCTTGAAGGGCGCATCGCGGGGGAGAACTTTGACCTGCGGGTCGCCGAGATCCGGCTTGTGCAGTCGCGCGCCAGCTATGGCATCGCTGCGGCCGCCGGGCTGCCCACGGTCAACGGCAACGCCAACTACACGCGCGAAGCCCAGAGCAGCCGCGGTGTGCTGGCACTGATCGGCGGTTCTTCCTCGCCGGCCGCCAGTGCCAACGGCACCGGCGGCACCACCACCGGCATTCCAAGCAGCACCAGTTCCCCGCTGGCGCGTCCGTTCGACCTGTATCAGGCCGGGTTCGATGCCAGCTGGGAGGCCGATCTGTGGGGCCGGGTGCGGCGCGGCGTCGAGCAGGCGCAGGCCAATGTCGACGTCTCCGCCGAGACGGCGCATGGCGTGCTGATCACCGCCCAGGCGGAGCTAGCGCGCGACTATGTGCAGCTGCGCGGCCTGCAGGCGCAGATCGCTGTCGTGCAGCGCACGCTCACGGCCTATCGCAGCACGCTCGACCTTGTGCGCCAGCGCTTCGCCAACGGCCTGACCACAGAAACCGATGTCACCAACGAGCAGGCCCTGCTCGACGCCACCCAGGCGCAGCTGCCCAATCTGCAGCAGCAGACAGCGCAAACCATCAACGCCATTGCGCTGCTGATCGGCGCCCCGCCCGGCGCGCTGCGAACCGAACTGGCCGGCGATGCGCCGGTGCCGCCGGTGCCGCCCGTGGTGCCGGTGGGCGTGCCCTCGGAACTCACCCGCAGGCGGCCGGATATTCGCGCCGCCGAAGCCCAGCTGCATGCCGCCACCGCCGGCGTGGGCGTGGCCGTCGCCGATTTCTATCCGCGCTTCACCCTCTCGGCGAGCGCCGCGCTGCAGGCGGTGCAACCGCAATATCTGACCGACTGGGGCGCCCGGACCTTCGGCTTCGGTCCCAGCGTCACCCTGCCGATCTTCGAGGGCGGAACGCTGGCGCGCATGCTGGAGCTGCGCCAGGCCCAGCAGATGGAGGCCGCGGTGCAGTATCAGCACACCGTCCTGCAGGCGCTGCACGATGTCGACAACGCGTTGATCGCCTATGGGGCGGAAGAGCAGCGTCGCACATTCCTCGCCAAAGCAGTGGCCAACAACCGCCGCACGCTGGCCATGGCGCAGGAACGATACCAGGGCGGGCTGGGCGACTTCCTAACGGTGCTCGACGCCGAGCGGCAGCTGCTGGGCGCCGAGCAGGCGTTCGACGACAGCACGACGCGGATCTCGGTGAACCTGGTGCAGCTGTGCAAGGCGCTGGGCGGCGGCTGGCAGACATAGAGTTCAGTCCAGCCCGTCGGGTGCGACATTCTGTGCCCCGGTGACCATGACACAGAGACACCGACAGCATTCTGTTGCTGGGCTCTTGCTCTCGGACGAAATATCGATCCCCCTGATGTCTGAATTCAGTGTCGTCGAAGGATCCCGCCCATGGCCGCAGCCGTTCTCGATCATGTCGTCATCGATGCCAGGGACGCCATCGACAAGGCGGCCGAAACCTTCGCCGCACTCGGCTTCCAGCTCACGCCGCGGGGCCATCACACGCTGGGCTCCAGCAACAACCTGGCGATCTTCACCACCAACTACCTCGAACTCCTCGGCTTCGGCGAGGATGGTCGGGCACGGCCGGAACTGATCGATCATCCGGTCGGCCTCAACGGGCTGGTGTTCAAGACCGACGATGCCGACGCCACCGCAGCCCACGCGCAGCAGGCCGGCATTCCCGCCACGCCGGCGCGGGGCTTCTCACGGCCGGTGGAGCTGGACGGCGAGGTCCGCCATGCCAGCTTCCGCACCACCCATCTGCCGCCGGAGACCTCGGGCATCGGCCGGGTGTATTTCTGCGAACATCTGACGCCGGAGCTGGTGTGGCGCCCGGCGTGGCAGGCGCATCCGAACGGGGCGCAGGAGATCATCCGCGTGCTGGTGGCGACCAACCATCCAGCACAGCAGATCGCGCTTTTACGCGGGCTGTTCGGCGACGACGCGATCACCGCGCAGGCGAATGGCAGCACGCGCTTCGCGTTGACCGGCGGGCCCGAGATCGTGCTGGCCCCGGTCGCGGCCACCCTGGCCAGCCTGGGCGAAGCTGCGCCCGATCCGGCCGGGCGGGGTGATTTCCTGGCCGGTCTGGTGTTCCGTGTCGCGTCGGCGGCAACCACGGCGCAGGTCTTGCAAGATGTTCCGGGCGTGATCGCCTCCCCGCATCGCGTGACGGTGCCCGCCGCCGCCGCGTTCAACACCACCCTGGTCTTCGAGGACCCCAATGCCGGCTGAGACGCCGCCCGAACCCACCACCTTCGCCAATCTGGGCGACGCGATCGACCGCAGCGGCGACCTGGACGCGGTGGCCCTGGTCGATCTCGGCGGTGAAGCCCCGCCGCGAACCTACACCCTGCGGGCCTTCGATGCGCTGACCGACGCCATCGCACGCGGCCTGCTGGCACGTGGCCTGGAGAAGGGCGAACGCGTGGCGATCCTCTCGGCCAACCGGGCTGAGTATCTCGCCGCCTTTCTGGCGACGATGCGGGCCGGGCTGGTGACGGTGCCGGTCAACTTCAAGCTGCCGGCCGAGACGGTCGACTACATCCTGCGCGACTGCGACGCGAAGCTGGTGCTGGCCGACGCGGCGCGCGCCCCGCTCTGCCCCGGCGATCTGCCCTGCCTGACCTTCGGGGCCGATTTCGAGGCGCTGCTCGACCCCGGCCCGTTCACCGCCATCGTGCCGGACCCGCGCGACGCCGCGATGTTCCTCTACACCTCCGGCTCCACCGGGCGGCCCAAAGGGGTGGTGCTGTCCCACCACAGCCATCTCTGGGTGATCGACATGCGCAGGCGCGGCCCCTCCGCCGGCGCGCAGCGCTCGCTGGTGGCCGCGCCGCTGTATCACATGAACGCGCTGGCGGTGTGTCAGGCAGCGCTCGGCCAGGGCGACAGCATCGTGCTGCTGCCGAGCTTCACCGCGGCAAGCTTCATCGATGCCATCGCGACCCACCAGGTGACGGCGCTGACCTCGGTGCCCACCATGATCGCCATGATGCTGCGCGAGACGGAGCGGCTGGCGCGCACCGATCTGTCCTCGGTGACGTCGATCCGCATGGGCTCGGCCCCCGTCTCGGCCACGCTGCTGGACGCCGTGCGCAAGGTGCTCCCCAAAGCCGCGCTGACCAACGGCTACGGCACCACCGAAGCCGGCCCGGTGGTGTTCGCACCGCATCCGGATGGGCTGCCGACGCCGCCGGCCGCACTCGGCGTGGCGCATCAGCAGGTGCAGCTGCGCCTGGTGGGTGCAGATCCCGACGAGGGCGAGCTGGAGATGCGTTGCCCGGCGCTGATGACCGAATACCACAACCTGCCCGAGCGCACCCGAAAGGCGCTCGCGGCGGACGGGTTCTACCGCACCGGCGACGTGTTCCACCGCGATGCCGACGGCTTCTTCAGCTTCGTCGGCCGGGCCGACGACATGTTCGTCAGCGGCGGCGAGAACGTATATCCCGGCGAGGTGGAGAAGATGCTGGAGCTGCATCCCGACATCAACCAGGCGGTGGTGGTGCCGGTCGATGACGAGATCAAGGGCCAGAAGCCGGTGGCCTTCGTGGTACCGCGCGCCGGTGCCACGCTCACCGAGCAGGCGGTGAAGGACTACGCCCTCGCCCACGCCGCCCCCTATCTGCACCCCCGCCGCGTCTGGTTCCTGGCAGAATTCCCTCTTGCCGGCACCAACAAGGTGGATCGGAATGCGCTGCGGCGGGAAGCCGCCCAATCGGCTCCACTTGAAGGACGGACGGCATGAAGGCTTTGGTACTGCGCGAACACGGCGGGCTCGACAAACTCAAGGTTGAGACGGATTTTCCCGATCCCGTGGCCGGCGAAGGCGATGTGGTGCTGCGCGTCCGCGCCTCCTCCTTCAACTACCACGACGTGTTCACCCGCCGCGGCATGCCCGGCATCAAGATCCCGATGCCCGCCATCGTGGGTCTGGATGTCGCCGGCGAGATCATCGCGGTCGGCCCCGGGGTCGAAGGCTGGTCGGTCGGCGACCGTGTGGTGGTGGACCCGATCAACCGTGTCGAAGGCGGGCTGATGGGGGAAACCCAGCACGGCGGGTTCGCCGAGCTGTGCCGTGCGCGCGCCCACCAGCTGATCCGGCTGCCGGACGGCGTGTCCTTCGAGCAGGCGGCCGCCCTGCCCTGCGCCTACGGCACGGCGCTGCGCATGATGTACACCAACGGCGGCGTGAAGGCGGGCGAGAAGGTGCTCATCCTCGGCGCCAGCGGCGGCGTGGGCGTGGCCTGCGTGCAGCTGGCCAAGCTGGCCGGCGCCACCGTCATCGCCTGTGCCGGTTCGCCTGAAAAAGAGGCGATGCTGCGCGAACTCGGTGCCGACCACACCATCAACTACCGCGAGGAGGATTTCGTCAAAGCCGTCTATGAGCTGTACGGCAAGCCCGTCCGCCGCGGCGCCGGCACCGACCGGGGGGTGGATGTCGTCGTCAACTACACCGGTGGCGACACCTGGACGAAATCGTTGCGCGTGCTGCGCGTCGGTGGCCGGTTGCTCACCTGCGGCGCCACCGCCGGCTACGACCCGGCCGAGGATCTGCGTTTCATCTGGACCTTCGAGCTCAAGATCCTCGGCTCCAACGGCTGGGCCAATGCCGACGTGGTGACGCTGCTGGACCTCGTGCAGGACGGCAGGCTGAAGGCGGTGGTGGACGAGACCTTCCCGCTGGAGGGTGCGGCGGCGGCGTTGCAGCGTATCGAGGACCGACAGGTGTTCGGAAAACTGGTGGTGACCCCATGAGCGACGTTGTGACCCCGCTGGGCGTGGACGATCTGCAGGCGCGGCTCGCCAAATCCACCTTCATCGATTTCATGGGCCTGATCGTGCTCTCCGCCGATCCTGACAAGGAGGAGGTGGTGATGCGCGCGCCGATGCGCCCGGAGTTCGAGCGCGCCCGCGGCAGCGGGCAGTGGCATGGCGGGCCGATCGCGGCGGTGATCGACACGGTGGGCGACTATACGCTGGTGATGCTGCTCGGCCGGCCGCTGCCGACGGTGAATTTCCGGGTGGACTATCTGCGCCCGGCGATCAACACCGCGCTGGTGGTGACGGCGAAGGTGCGGCGCAACGGCAAGACGGTCGGCGTCGTCGATGTCGATGTGACCAACGAGGCCGGGGTGCTGCTGGCGATCGGGCGGGCGACCTATGCGACGGCGTAAGCAAGTGGTTCTTTTTTGAAAAAAAGAACCAAAAAACTTTCACCTGCTGGGCCACGCCCTCTCCGGAAAGGCAACGGCCCAGCGAATAAAAGTCTTTTGCTTCTTTTCTTCAGAAAAGAAGGCCTTCCTTCCTAAAAAAAGGTGCCGCAGATGACCGTCCTGCCGCAGATCGTTGTCACCCCCTACCAGGCGCTGATCGACGTTCCGCGCCGGATCGTCCTGCGCGGCTTCCCGCCCGGCCTGGTCCGCCTGGAGGCGTCGTTGCGCGAGACCGATGGCGGGCTGTGGCGCAGCGCGGCCTCGTTCCTGTCGGATGGCGGGGACATCGATCTTGATCATGTGGCGCCGGTGGAAGGCGACTGGCTCACGGCACAGGCCACCGCCGTGATCACCGCCCTGCAGCAGATCGAGGACGGGGTGCGCAAGGCCGAGACCGCCGACCCGCTCACCCTCCGTCTGCACGCCACCGGCGTGTCCGGCACCGAGGCAAGCGCCTCGCTGGTGGAACTGTTCGTGGCGCCAGGTGTCGAACGCCGCCCGATCGCCGAGACCGGCATGGTCGGAACCGTGTTCACCCCGCCCGGCGCGGGGCCGCATCCCGTCGTCGTCGTGCTCGCAGGCTCGGGCGGCGGCATCATGGAACGTCGCGCCGCACTTTATGCCGCCCATGGCTACACCGCCTTCGCGCTGGGCTATTTCGGCGCGCCCGGCCTGCCGAACCACATCTCCGACACCCCACTCGAATACTTCGAACAGGCGCTGACCTGGGCCCGTCGCAGTCTTGCCCCCGCGAATGGCTTCGTCGCGCTCAGCGGCGTCTCGCGCGGCGGCGAATTGTCGCTGCTGCTCGGCGCCACCTTCCCGGCGCTGGTCAACGCCGTCATCGCCTATGTGCCGAGCCCGGTGACCAACGGGGTGCTGAATGCCGGCCGTCCCGGCGAGGATCGCCACGCGCCGGCCTGGACGCATCACGGCAAGCCGCTTCCCGTGCTCAGCGCGCTCAGCCGCACCGCGAAGTGGGAGCTGTTCGACAACGCCCCCGCGCCGCGCCGCCAGACCACCGCGTTCGACACCGCGGTGGATGACGCGCAGGCCGTGTCCGCCGCCATGATCCCGCTGGAGAAGATCGCAGGCCCGATCCTGATGATCTCCGGCGAGGACGACGCGCTGTGGCCCTCCACGCGTTTCTCGGACATCGCCGTGCAGTATCTGCGCGAAGCCGGCCACCCATACCCCGTGCGCCACGCGCGCTACCCCGCGGCCGGCCACACCATCGGCATCCCGTTCGAGCCCAACACCGTGCTGGCCCGCCCGCACCCGGTCTCCGGCATCATGCTCGCCTATGGCGGCACCGTCGAAGGCAACGCCCATGCCAGTGCGGAGTCCTGGCGCGAGGTGCTGAATTTCCTGCAGGAGGCCACGACATGATCCGCCGTCTTCTCGCCGTTGCGCTGCTGCTCGCCACCCCCGCCTGGGCGCAAACCCATGTGACGGTGGCCCTTGCCGTGCCGCCTTCCGCCACCGACGGGGTGACCGCGGCGGCCGAGGAGCTCGGCCTGTTTCGCGAGGTCGGCATCGCGCCGGAATTCATCGTCTTCCAGGGCGCCGGCGCCTTCCTGCCGCAGATTGCCCAGAAGAAGGTGCTGATCGGCCTGCCGCTGATCGAGCCGGTGCTGGCCTCCTACGACACCGGCAAGGCCAAGCTGCCGGTGACCTTCTTCTACAACGCCAACCCGTACAACGGCCTCGAGCTCGCCGTGCTCGCCTCCAGCCCGTATCACACGATCGCCGATCTCAAGGGCCAGTCGATCGGCGTCGGCGCGCTGACCTGGGGCACGATTCCGCAGACCCGCGCCCTGCTGCGCGACGCCGGCCTGATGCCGGGCAGCGATGTGGACATCGTGCCGGTCGGCATTCTCGGCTCCGGCTTCCAGGCCCTGCGCACCGGCCGCGTCGCTGCCCTGAACTACAACGACGCCTGGACGCGGCTGATGGAGCAGCAGGGCACACCGCTGCGCCGCCTGCCGATGAAGCCGATCTTCCTCTCCGCCATCTCCAACGCCTATGTCGCGCATGAGGACACCATCCGCGAGCAGCCCGACCTGCTGGCCCGCTTCGGCCGCGTGGTCACCGAGATCGCGGCGGTGTGCGACACGGTGCCGACCTATTGCATCAAGGCGTTCTGGCGCGCTCATCCGGAAACCAGGCCGAAGCCGGAGGACGAAGCCGCCACCCTGGCCGCGGACGTGGAGACCATGCGCCGCCGCACCCAGCGCATGGCGGTGGACGAGACCGGCAAGCCGCGTGTGCCCGGCCAGTTCGATCTGCCGGCGATCCGCACCTATGTGGAGGCGCTGCACAAGACCGGCGAGCTCGCCAGCAACGATATTCCGGTGGATCGGCTGTTCACCAATGCGCTGGTGCCGGAATTCGCCAGGTTTGATCGGGATGCGGTGATTGCGCGGGCGAAGGCGGCGCAGTGAGAAGCAGTTCTTTTTTGAAAAAAAGAACCAAAAAACTTTCATCCGTTGGGCCGCGCCCTCTCCGGAGAGGCAACGGCCCAACGGATGAACGTCTTTTGCTTCTTTTCTTCAGAAAAGAAGGCCTTCCTTCCTGATGGACAACCTGACCGCCGAACATGTCGGCCTGACCTACACAACCCTGCGCGGCCACACCGAAGCCCTGCGCGACCTGACCCTGTCGATCGCCCCCGGCGCCTTCGTCTCCGTGCTCGGCCCCTCCGGCTGCGGCAAATCCTCGCTGCTGCGCCTGTTCGCCGGGCTGACACCGCCCACAACCGGCCACCTCAGGCAGGGCGCCACCCAGATCACCGGTCCGCGCCGCCAGGTCGGCATCGCCTTCCAGCGCCCCACGCTGATGCCCTGGAAGTCGGTGCTCGATAACACGCTGGTCCCCGCCCTCGCCCAGGGCACATCCCGCGCCAGCGCCGAACGCCGGGCCCGCACCCTGCTGGAAACCGTGGGCCTGCACGGGTTTCTCGACGCCTACCCCCATGAGCTCTCCGGCGGCATGCAGCAGCGCGTGGGCCTCGCCCGCATGCTGGTCAACGACCCCGCGATCCTGCTGATGGACGAACCTTTCTCCGCGCTCGACGCGCTAACCCGTGAAACCATGATGGTCGAGCTGCAACGCCTTTGGCTCGCCGACGCCAAGACCGCGCTGTTCGTCACCCACAGCATCGCCGAAGCCGCCTTCCTGTCCGACCGCGTGCTGGTGATGAGCCCCCGCCCCGGCCGCATCACCGCCGACATCGCCTGCACCCTGCCCCGCCCCCGCACGCTGGACCTGCTGGAAACGCCCGCATTCGCCGCCCTCACCGGCCAGCTCCGCCGCGCCCTGGACCATTCCGCATGAGACCCGCCCGCCTGTTGCCGCCCCTGCTGGGCGCCGCCTTCGTCATCGCCCTCTGGTGGGGAGCAGTCACGTTGCTCCATCTGCCGGACTACCTCCTGCCCACCCCGATGGCCGTGGCCGAGGCCCTCGCCATCGGCTTTGGTGACGGCAGCCTGTGGCCGCATATCTGGGCCACCGTCGAAGCCTCGCTGCTGGGCCTTGCCATCGGCGGCGGCCTCGCCTTTCTGCTTGGCGTGCTGCTGGCCGAACAGAAGCTGTTCGAGCGCGTGCTCTATCCGCTGGTCTCGGCCCTGCAGGCGGTGCCGAAAGTGGCCCTCGCACCGCTGATCATGGTCTGGTGCGGCTTTGGCCTCGAATCCCGCGTCGTGCTGGTGATGCTGATCTGCTTCTTCCCGCTGTTCGTCAGCACCGTCGCGGGCATTCGCGGCGCTGACCCCGATCTGGTCGATCTCTGCCGGGTCTCTTGCGCCTCGCGCTGGTTTGTGTTCTGGCATGTGAAACTGCCGGGGGCCGCCAACGGCATCTTCGTGGGCCTGCAGGTGGCGACCTCGCTCGCGCTGATCGGCGCCGTCGTCGGTGAGTTCGTAGCCTCGCAGCGCGGGCTCGGCTACCTCATCGCCTCGTCCGGCGCGAACATGAGCATCGCCACCATGTTCGGCGGCGTCACGCTGCTGGCCTTGCTTGGGATCGGCGGGACGGAGGCGGTGCGGTGGGTGCACCGGAGGGTGGTGTTCTGGGGATAAGCAAGCGGTTCTTTTCTTCAGAAAAGAACCGCTTGCTTCCTACGCCGCCAAAGCCGCCCGAAGCGCCTCTTCCTTCGAATGATCAAAGCTGGTCCGCAGCACCGTTCCCCCCACGCCGTGCAGATCCTCCAGCACCTTGTCCGTGGTCATCTTGCGGATCAGCAGAAACAGCGCCGCCTGCCCTGGCGCGATGGCGCCGGCCACGTCCTTCATGAAATTGTCGTTGATGCCCAGATCGGTCATCGCTCCGGCAATCGCCCCGGAAGCGGCGCCGATCGCGGCCCCGGCCAATGGCATCAGGAAGATCAGCCCGATGATCGTCCCCCACATCGTGCCGGACGCCGCAGTCAAGGCCGTGGCGTTGACGAGCTGGTTGAGCTTCACATGCCCGTCCTCACCCTTCACCGCAACGACGGCATCGCCGAGTTCGATGAGATATTCGGACTGCATTTTAAGAATCATGCCGCGCACTTCCTCCGCGCGCGCCTGAGACGGAAAGGCGATGACAACGAGATCGCTCATGGTTCTGGTGTCCCTTTTTGAGCCCTTGATGTGGGGATCAGCAGGGGCCGTTACATCGTCGCTCGCGCAACGATTCTATCCGATGCGGGTCAGTCCGCCCATCCGCGGCCGCAGCATGTCGGGGATGGCAACGCTGCCATCCGCCTGCTGATAGGTCTCCATCACCGCGATCAGGGCCCGGCCCACAGCGACACCCGAGCCGTTCAGGGTATGCACGAAGCCCTTGGACTTGCCGTCCGGCCCGCTGTAGCGCGCATTCATGCGCCGCGCCTGGAAGTCCCGCATGTTCGAGCAGGAGCTGATCTCGCGCCAGGCGGCCTGGCCGGGCAGCCAGACCTCAAGGTCATAGGTACGCGCCGAGCCGAAGCCGGTATCACCTGCGCACAGCATCATGCGGCGATACGGGATCTCCAGCAGCTCCA
Source organism: Rhodospirillales bacterium (assembly GCA_037445025.1). Lineage (GTDB taxonomy): Bacteria > Pseudomonadota > Alphaproteobacteria > Acetobacterales > Acetobacteraceae > CAIQQQ01. The sequence goes on along the minus strand of JBBILI010000012.1, from coordinate 85,399 downwards.
GCACGCGCTCGGCACATTCGGTCATGCGCTCGTGCTCGGCGGCCGAGGCGTCGGGGTGGGTGATGCTGACCATCTCCACCTTGGGAAACTGGTGCTGGCGGAGCATGCCGCGCGTGTCACGCCCGGCCGAGCCGGCTTCGCTGCGAAAGCACTGGCTGAGGGCGGCGAAGCGGTACGGCAGCTTTGCCTCCGGCACGATCTCGCCGGCGACATAGTTGGTCAGCGGCACCTCGGCGGTGGGGATGAGGTAGCGGCCGTCGGTGGTCTTGAAGAGGTCTTCCTCGAATTTCGGCAGCTGGCCGGTGCCGTACATGGTGGCGGCGTTGACCATCAGCGGCACCGCGACCTCCTCGTAGCCGTGCTCACGGGTGTGCAGGTCGATCATGAACTGGCCGATGGCACGTTCGAGGCGGGCCAGATCGCCGCGCAGGATGGTGAAGCGGCTGCCGGCGAGCTTGGCGGCACGCTCGAACTCCATCAGGCCCATGGCCTCTCCGAGCTCGAAGTGCTGCCTGGCGGGGAAGTTCGGCTTGCCGGGTGTGCCGACCTGCTTTATCTCGAAGTTTTGCGTCTCGTCGGCGCCATCCGGCACCTCAGGGTCGAGGATGTTCGGCAGGGTCTCCAGGATCGACCGGATCGCCGCGTCCGCCGCAGTGGCCTGCCCTTCCGCGGCCGCGATGAAGCCGGTCAGTTCGTCGAGACGCGCAGTCAGAGCCGATGTGTCCTCGCCGGCACGCCGCGCCTTGCCAAAGCTCTCGGAGAGCTTCTTTTTCTCCGCCTGAAATTCCTGCAGCGTTGTCATGGCTGCCCGGCGCTCTTCGTCGGTGCGCACCAGTCCCGCCGCCACCGGCGCCACCTTGCGCCGCGCCATGGCCGCGTCGAACGCCGCCGGCTCGGCGCGGATCAGTCGGATATCATGCATCGTCTCAGTCCTCGGCAGCCGGCTTTGGCTCGACCATGCGCGCGGCAAGGATCGACAGTTCGTACAGAAGGATCAGCGGCACGGCGAGGCCGGTCTGCGTGATCACGTCCGGCGGGGCCAGGATGGCGGCGATGATGAACATGCCGACATAGGCGTAGCGCCGATATTTCTTGAGGCTCTTGGAGCTGACGATGCCCACCTTGGCCATCAGCGACAGCGCCACCGGTAGCTGGAACGCCACGCCGAAGGCGAAGATCAGCTTCATCACCAGGTCGAGATACTCGCTCACCTTGGCTTCCAGCTGGATCGGCAGCCCACCGGCGCCGTTCGCACTCTGGAAGCCGGCGAAGAACTTCCAGGCGACGGGGAAGATGAAATAATACGCCAGCGCCGCACCGGCGCAGAACAGGATCGGCGTTGCCAGCAGGAACGGCGCGAAGGCGCGCTTCTCGCTGCGATACAGGCCAGGCGCCACAAACAGCCAGACCTGCGAGGCCACCACGGGGAACGAGATCGAGGCCGCGCCGAAGAACGCCACCTTGATGTAGGTGAAGAACGCCTCGGTCAGATGCGTGTAGATCAGCCGCTGCCCACCGCCCTCGGCCTCCAGCACGTCGGCCAGCGGCTTGGCCAGGAACGAGAAGATGTTCTGCGAGAAGTAATAGCAGAAAAAGAAGCACAGCAGGAACGCCAGGGCCGACCATAGCAGCCGGCGGCGCAGCTCGATCAGGTGATCGAGCAGCGGCATCGGCTTGTCGTCGATCACGTCTTCTTCGGTGGTGGCCACGGGAATCCTGTTGCGAAACTAGGCGGTGTGAGAGGTGCCGGGCGGCACGAAGGCGGGCGGCACCGGCGGCGGTTTGGGCACATAGGGGGCGGGCGTGCCGCCCGATTCCGGCGGCACGAAGGCGGGAGCGATCTGCGGCGCGACGGCCTCGGCCGGCCGGTCGAGCACACGGCCTTCCTCCACCGCCGCCGCAGGTTCGGCGGGCTGGGGAAAGCTGCTGGTCGGGTTCAGCGGGTTCTCCGCGAAGGTCTGGCGCAGCGAGCCGTCCTCATCCACCGCCTTGGCGATCTCGGACTTGATGTCGAAATTGCGCAGCTGGGTGATCTGGTCGCGCACCTCGTGCAGGTTCGCCTCGCGCACCATCTCGTCGACATGACCCTGAAACTCGCTGGCCATGCGCCGCGCCTTCTTGATCATGCCGGCTATGGTCTTGATGGCAACCGGCAGGTCTTTGGGCCCGATGGCGATGAGCGCCACCACGCCGATCAGCGCAATTTCGGTCCAGGCGAAGTCGAACATTGGGGTGCGTGTCTCCTGAGCCCGGTTGCTAGCAGGAAAGCCGGGAGATGGGAAACCCGTGGCCGGCGGTCATGACGACTCCGCTTCGGCACGTGGCGCCGGCGGTTCCACCAGCAAATCATCCCGCCGCGGCAGCTCGCGCAGGTCGCGCAGCCCGAACTGGGCGAGGAATTCGGGGGTGGTCACCCACAGCGTCGGCCGTCCGGGCGCTTCGCGCCGGCCGCGCGGCGCGATGAGGTTGTTCTCCAGCAGCTGGTCCATGGTGGCCTGCGACAGCGCGGCACCGCGGATCTCCTCGATCTCCGGCCGCGTCACCGGCTGGTGGTAGGCGACGATGGCGAGCGTCTCCATGGCCACCCGCGGCAGCCGGCGCGGCGCCTGGATGACGCGCCTGAGCCGCGGCGCGAGGTCGGGCGCGGTGCGGAACTGCCAGCCGCCGGCGATCTCCACGAGCTCCACGCCGCGGCCGCTGAAGCGGCGCTGCAGCGCCTCGAGCACGGCGACCACGTCGGCGGCATCGCTGAGCGCCTTCACCAGGGCGCTGCGCGTCACCGGGGCGGGGCTGGCGAAGATCAGCGCCTCGGCGAGGCGCACATCGTCATCGGTCACGCTGTCAGACATCCTCGTCCTCCGACGCCTGGGTGCGGCGCAGCAGGATCGGCCCGAACGCGTCCTCCTGGCGCAGCCGCAGCGTGCCGGAGCGCGCCATCTCCAACCCCGCGATCAGCGTGCTGGCCAGCGCCCCGCGGCGCTGCAGCGGTGTGCCCAGTGCGTCCGGCAGGAACGCGTCCAGGCTCGACCAGTCCGGCAGGCTGCCAACCAGGGCAGCAAGCCGCGCCAGCGCCTCCTGCACACTCCACAGATTGACCGGGCGCGGGCGGTAGGGGGTTGCGGTCGAACCGCGGCGCAGGGCCGCGAGGTAAGCACGCATCAGGCCTGGCATGTCGAGCGCCAGACGCGAGCGGTCGCGCTCGGTGAGGTCCTCGGGCGCGCCGCGGGCGAACACGTCCTGGCCGAGCTGGGGGCGCTGTGACAGCCAGACCGCGAGCAGACGCACGCGCTGCAGGTCGCGCAGCCGGTTGGCCAGCACCTCGGCCGCCACCTCGCCCTCCTCGGCCGCCTCGCCTTGCGGCAGCAGCAGGCGTGACTTGAGCCAGGCGAGCCAGGCCGCCATCACCAGCCAATCCGCGGCAAGCTCAAGCCGAACGCGCCGCGCGCCTTCGACCACCGCCAGGAACTGGTCGACCAGCGACAGGATGGAGATGGTGGCGAGGTCCAGCTTCTGCTGGCGCGCGAGGTCGAGCAGCAGGTCGAGCGGGCCGTCGAAACCCTGCAGATGCAGGACCAGGCTGCCCTCCTGCGTGTCCTGGGGGGCAGCGGTGTCAGGCGCCGAGGTCATGGCCCGACAAGGTCAGCACCCAATCCATCGCCCAGGGCAGCAGGCGGCCGAGCGCGTCGTGCACCGGGTCGAACCGCACGCCGAAGCTGCGCGCCATCTCCGGCAGCAGGAACACCACCAGCAGCACCACCACGATGCCGGCGCGCTCCAGCTTCGCCCAGCGGATCGCCAGCGGCAGCGGCAGCAGACCGACGGCAATGCGCCCGCCATCGAGGGGCGGGATCGGCAGCAGGTTGAACAGGCCGAGCACCAGGTTGGTGAGGATGAAATAGAACAGAAACGGCTCGACGATATGCCCCGCCTGGGGCGACAGATCGGGCACCACATGCAGCGCCAGCCCCGCCAGCCAGGCCAGCAGAAAGTTCATCGCCGGACCGGCCGCAGCGACGAACATCATGCCGCGGCGCGGATTGGTGAAGCGGCTGGCCGCCACCGGCACCGGCTTGGCCCAGCCGAACATGAAGTTGATGTGCCCGATCGTCAGCAGCTGCGAGATCAGCAGGAACCCCGGCAGCAGGATGGTGCCGAACCGGTCGACATGCGCGAGCGGGTTCAGCGACAGCCGGCCGAGGCGTTTCGCCGTGTCGTCACCCAGCGCCCAGGCGGCGTAGCCGTGGGCGGCCTCGTGCAGCGTGATCGCCAGGATCGCCGGGATCGCAGCCAGCGCGAAGCTGAGGATCATGTCTTCCATGGCAGCAGGGCGTCCCTTTCGGCGGACAGAGTGGTGGCATCCAGCGCGATCGCCTGCCGTTGCGCAAGAGCACGGGCCGCCGCCAGCCGCTGCTGTGCGGCCTCGGTCAGCCAGGGGCAAGCGTTCAGCACCGCAGCGGTGCCTCGCCCATCACCTGGGCAGTAGAGCGCGATATCGCAACCCGCCGCGAGGCAGGTGAGCGCACGCGCGGCAGGATCACCGTCCAGCGCCGCCATCGCGAGGTCGTCGCTGCACAGCACGCCTGCAAAGCCGATGGCCCCGCGGATGACCTCGGCGATGATGCCGGCCGACAGGGTTGCCGGGTGGCTCCCGTCGCGGTCGGCGTAGCGGACATGCGCCGACATCGCCCAGGGCAAGGCGGCCAGGGCGCGAAACGGCGCGATGTCGTCCGCGTGCAGCACCGGCACCTCCGGCAGCGCCAGATGGCTGTCGACCAGGGCCCGGCCATGGCCGGGCGCGTGCTTCATCACCGGCTGGATCCCGGCGGCCAGCAACCCCTCCGCCATGGCGCCGCCGAGCGAGGCCACGACGGCGGGGTCGGCCGCGAAGCTGCGATCGCCCACCACATCGCTTGCGCCCGGCAGACGCAGATCGAGCACCGGCGCGCTGACCACATCGAACCCCATCGCATGGGCATCGAGGCCGATCAGCGCACCGGTCAGCCAGGCGGCCCGCGCGGCGGCGGCGGGATCAGCGGACCACAGGGCGCCGATGCGTCCGGCCGAGGGATGACCGCGCCAGTGCGGCGGCCGCAGCCGGGCGACGCGGCCGCCCTCCTGGTCGACCATCAGCACCGCATCTGGGGGCAGAACCGCGCGCAGATCGGCGGTGAGCGCGCGAAGCTGCTCCGGGGTGGCGATGTTGCGGGCGAACAGGATCACCCCAGCGGGCGGGCAGGCGCGGAACAGATCACGCTCGGCCGGCGCCAGGACGGATCCTGCGATGCCCACGATGGCGGCCCGCGTCTCGGTCATGTCTGCCGCACTCCTCAGGGAAAATTAACCTTTGCGGCACACACTGACGTCGTTGAGCCAGTGAAAACCGCTGGTTGCCACGCAAAAAGGAGATTGTCATGAAGGTGTCGACAATTGCGCGACTGATGACACTCAGCCTTGCCCTGGTCGCAGGTCTGCTCGGCGGCTTTGCCACGTTCGACCGGCTGCGCGAGACCGAAAACATCATGGGGATGCAACACGCTGCCCTGACGGACCCGGCGCGCAACGTACCGGCCGCACCCCTCCACTGGACCAGTTCAGGCTATGTCACCCTACAGGAACGGGATGCGCTCACGCTCGTTCAGGTCCGTGGCGCGCTGGTTCCGACCACGGCGTTGCTGCGGTAACTTTCTCACTCATGCCCGCGGCACTTCGCAGGCTGCCCCCTTGGCCTTGACCTGATTGCAGAAAGCGCTGGCACTGGCGGAATCGGCGAACCCACCGGTGCGCACACGCCAGAACACGTGTCCATCGCGGTCAAACCGGCTGACCTCCAGGCGACGGTTGCCGAGCAAAGCCGGATATTTCCGCGCCAGACGCTGCCATTCCGCCTGCGCCGCCTCCTGCGAGGCGACGGCGGCCAGCTGAACCTGATGGCCGCCGATCACCGGCGCAGGTCTCGCTTCGACATGGGGAACCGGATGCGGCGGTGGCGGCATCACCACAGGTGCCGGTGCCGTCGGTGCGGTCAGCGCCACGCGTTGTGCCGGCTGGGGAACAGGTTGAGCCTGCGACGGGATCGGCTTCACGTCCGGCAAGGCCCTCGCGGCAAGTGCTGTGGACGGCACGTCCGGCAGCGGCGTGACCTTGGGAACCTCCGCCAGGGGCGCCGGCGGGGCGGCCGGCACCGGAGCCGGTTTCGGCGCATCGGCGGCCTGCAGGGCGGCCAGGGCCGGAGCTTCCGGCGCCGGCGCCACCACCGCCTTGCCGACCGTGTCGCTGGAAAGCCCCTGCTCATCGGCGCCGATCACATTCAGCCCGCCCTTGTTCACCGGCTTCTCGCGCAGCGGCCGGCTGTCGGCCTGCACCACGGGGATGCCGGCATGGTGCGGCGCGATCATCGACCACGCGCCCACCACCAGCAAAAGCCCACCGCCGAGCCCTGCCGCGATCAGCGCCATACGCTTGGTGTTCGGATCCATGCCGCCCTGGCGTGTGCCGTAGCTTACCCGGCCAAAGCCGTCGCCGCCTCCGGTCTGCTCCAGAAAGGGAATGTTTAGATCGTCACGCATGTCCTACCGCTCCTGGCGCCGGCCGGGAGGGGTCCCGATCAGCGCATCTCTTCGACTGGTGTCACGCCCATCACCGCCAGGCCGGACCGGATCACCATGGCCGTCGCTGCCACCAGCGCCACGCGGGCGGCGGTCTCGGCGGGTTGGTCAGCCTGGAGGAACCGCAGTGCAGCATCGTCCCTGCCACGGTTCCACAGCATATGAAAGTCGCTCGCCAAGTCATAGAGGAAAAACGCGATTCTGTGCGGCTCACGCGCCTGTGCGGCCTGCTCCACCATCCGCGGCCAGGACGCCAGACGGCGGATCAGCGCCATCTCAGCCGGGTTGTCCAGACTGTCCAGATTGGCCTCAGCGAGCGCCACGGGGCTGGTGTCGATGCTCTCCCCTGCCGCCCGCAGCACGCTGCGGCAGCGGGCATGGGCGTACTGCACGTAGAACACCGGGTTCTCCCGCGTCTGCGCGACCGCCTGGTCGATGTCGAAATCCATCTGCGCGTCGGATTTGCGGGTCAGCATGGTGAAGCGCACCGCATCGCGCCCGACCTCGTCGAGCAGGTCGCGCAAGGTGATGAAGGTGCCGGCGCGCTTGGACATGCGTACGAGCTCGCCGCCCTTCAGCACCTTGACGATCTGACACAGCAACACGTCGAGCTGCCCGCCCAGCGCCTTGGTGGCGGCCTTGATGCGCGAGACATAGCCGCCGTGATCGGCGCCGAGCACGTTGATGAGGATGGCGAAGCCACGGTCGAGCTTGTCGGCGTGGTAGGCGATGTCGTTGGCGAAATACGTGTTGCTGCCATCCGACTTGCGCAGCGGCCGATCCACGTCGTCGCCGAACCGGGTGGAGCGGAACAGCGTCTGCTCGCGCGGCTCCCAGTCATCCGGCAGCTTGCCTTTGGGCGGTTCGAGCGTGCCCTGGTAGATCAGCCCCTGCGCGTCCAGCCGGTCGATCACGGCGTCGGTGGCGTTGCGCTCGAACAGCGCCTGTTCGGAGCTGTAGACGTCAAACCGCACGCCCAGCAGGTCGAGATCCTCACGAATGCCCGCCATCATCATGGCCAGCGCGGTCGTCCGCACGGTCTCGAACCACAGCGCCGCCTTGGCGACACCGAGCCCCTCCCCCGCCAGTGCGGCACCGTGTGCAGCAGCCAGGGCCTCGCCGACCGGGATCAGGTATTCGCCGCGATACTGCAGCCCGCCCGGGACGGCGGCAGAGAACGCCTCCTCGGTCAGCGTGGTGCCGAGCGCCTGCAGGTAGCGCCAATACACCGCCCAGGCGAGGGCGATCACCTGCCCGCCGGCGTCGTTGATGTAATACTCCTTGGTGACGTCAAATCCCGCCTTGGCCATCAGGTTGGCCAGCGCGTCGCCCACCACCGCGCCGCGGCAATGGCCGATATGCATCGGACCCGTCGGGTTGGCGGAGACGTATTCGACATTCACCCTTGTGGCGGCGCCGAACACGCTGTCGCCATACGACTCGCCGCGGGTGAGGATCACGCCGATCTGCGCGCGGAGGGCCGACGCGTGCAGGCGCAGATTGACAAAGCCCGGACCGGCTGCTTCGGCGTGCTCCACTGTGGGCGCGGCGCGCAGCACCTCGACAAGGGACGCCGCCAACTCCGCCGGCTTGCGCCCCGCGGCCTTCCCCGCGACCATCGCCGCGTTGGTCGCCATGTCGCCATGCGCGGGGTCCTTGGTGCCGGTCACCTCCACACGGACGGCGATCTCGGGGGGAAGCTCCGGCACCACGCGGGCCAGGGCGTCGAGCACGACAGCGCGCATGTCGGCGAAAAGATTGTCACTCATGGGTTGAGATCCTGGAATTCAGCCGGAAACCGAAAGATCGGTCAGGCGCAGATGTTCGTCGCGGGCATAGCGGTCGGTCATGCCGGCGATGTAGTCGGCCACCGCCACCGCGGCGCGCGGGCTGCCCGGCACCTCGCCGGCGCGGCCGCGCCAGTCGTCCGACAGCAGGCCCGGCGCGCCGTGCAGAATGGTGAACAGCTCCCCGGTCACCCGTCGCGCCTTGGCGGTCATGCGGTTCACCCGCCAGTGGCGATACATCCGGGCGAACAGGAACTCCTTGATCACCCGGTTGGCCTCGGCCATCGCCTCGGTCATCGCCACCACCGGCAGCTTCGCCCGGCGGATCGCGTCGGAATCGCCAGGTTCCAGCTTGGTGAGCCTGCGGCGCGTTTCGGCCACCAGGTCGTTGATCAACGTGTTGATCACCCGGCGAATCGTCTCGTGGCGCAGCCGCTGCGGCGGCATGTCCAGGCTGGCGCGGCGTGCCTCGGCCAGCGCGGGCTTGACCACCGGCAGATGGGCGATGTCGTCGATGGTGAACAGATTGGCGCGCAGACCGTCATCGAGGTCGTGGCTGTGATAGGCGATGTCGTCGGCCACCGCCGCCACCTGCGCCTCGGCGGAGGGATTGGTGTGCAGGTCGAGCCGGTGGCGATGGTCGTAGTCGGCAACGTAGGGCGGCGGCTTGCGCAGCGGGCCGTTGTGCTTGGCCAGGCCCTCCAGCGTTTCCCAGGTGAGGTTCAGCCCGTCGAAATCAGCATAGCGGCTTTCCAGCAGGGTGACGATGCGCAACGCCTGGGCGTTGTGGTCGAAGCCGCCGAACGGCTTCATCGCCGCCCCCAGCGCATCCTCGCCGGCATGGCCGAACGGGGTATGGCCGAGGTCATGCGCCAGCGCCAGGGCCTCGGTGAGGTCCTCGTCGAGATCGAGCTCGCGCGCCACCGAACGGGCGATCTGCGCCACTTCGATGCTGTGGGTGAGGCGGGTGCGGTAGAAATCGCCTTCGTGGTTGACGAACACCTGCGTCTTGTATTGCAGCTTGCGAAAGGCCGAGCTGTGGATGATGCGGTCGCGGTCGCGCTGCCACGGACTGCGCGAGGGCGATTCCGGCTCCAGATGGAGTCGGCCGCGAGACGTCTCCGGGCGGACGGCAAAAGCGGCGCGCTTGTTCATGCATCGCGCATACACACAACGCGCCACCCCTTCAATCGCCGCCGCGTTCTGCCTATGTTGTGGCTATGGACATCACGCCCTTCCGCGTCACCGACCGCGCCGCCGAGCGCATCGCCGAAATCGCCGAAGCCAACGGGGGAGGCGCGCTGCGCGTGGCCGTGCTCGCCGGCGGCTGCAGCGGCTTTCAGTACAAGTTCGATCTCGATCGCGAGACATCGGCCGACGATGTGGTGATCGAGCAGGGCTCCGCCCGCGTGTTCATCGACCCCGCCAGCCTCGACCTGCTGGCCGGCAGCGAGCTCGACTACAAGGACGCGCTGATGGGCAGCCATTTCGCCGTGCGCAACCCGCAGGCGACCTCAAGCTGCGGCTGTGGAACCTCGTTCGCGATCGATTAGCAACGTGCGTCTCGCCACCTGGAACGTCAATTCCATCCGCCAGCGTCAGGGCCATGTGGAACGCTGGCTGGCGCGGGTGCAGCCGGATGTGCTGGTGCTGCAGGAAATCAAATGCCAGGCGCCGGATTTTCCCCGCGCGGCGTTCGAGACGGCGGGTTACCGATGCGATGTGGTGGGCCAGAAAGCCTATAACGGCGTCGCAGCCCTGAGCCGCATTCCGTTCGAGACGGTGCACACGCGCCTGCCCGGCCTGTCGGACGAGGACACCAACGCCCGCTACATCGAACTCGTCGCGGGTGACATCACCATTATCGGCATCTATTTGCCCAACGGCAATTCCGGCGGGCCTGCCGGCTATGCCGCCAAGCTCGCCTGGATGGACGCGCTGTACGCGCGTGCCGAAGCGCTGCAGGCAGCTGACACGCCCTTCGTCATCCTGGGCGATTACAACGTGGCACCCACCGACGAGGACTACGCGAAGGGCGCCCTGTCACCCGACGACGCGCTGGTACGTCCGGCCACACGGGCGAAGTATCGCGCGCTGCTGTGGCTCGGCCTGACCGATGCGATCCGTGCCCTGCATCCGCATGGCGCGGTCTACACGTTCTGGGACTACCAGTCAGCCGCCTATCAGCGTGACAGCGGGTTGCGCATCGATCACGCTCTGCTGTCCCCCACCTTGGCCGAACGGCTGCTCTTCGCCCAGCCCGACAAGCGCGAGCGGGGCGAGGAGCAGCCTTCCGACCATGTGCCGGTGGTGATCGATCTGGCCTGAGCGTTACACCCAGTGCGCCGGCACCCACACCCAACGGCCACGCCAGACCCATTCGCCTGGCACGTAATGCTCATGGTGCGGCGCAAACACGATGTAGCGTCCGCCGAGCCAAATATACTGCGCGCCATTCCAGTGCCAGTGGCCAGGCTCCCACACCATCCGTCGGCCCGGCGGCGGGGGCGGCACCTGTTCGTAGCGGGGAGCCGGGATCGGGCCGTAGGGCAGCGGCGGGGGAGCCGGCTGCGCCTGAGCGGCTGTCACGGTTGCGACCGCAGCAGCGGTGACCAGTCCGAAGAACAAGACGCGGCGGGAAAGCATGGAACCCTCTCTTTGGTTGGGACGAGATAGAAGCATGGTTTCCATGGAATGTAGTCGCGCAAAGACGTGAGCGTTTCGACAGGATTGAGCAACATTCCGATACGCACTCTGTTGGCTTGCAGGGATTCCTTCACGAGGGCCCATGCCCGCGCCTTTCTGTCGGCTCTTGCGGGTCCAAAATTGACCCCTTGCCAAGAGATGTCAGAACCTGATCTCTTCGATCGCGCATGTGGATGGGCGATCTCAGGGTGCTGGCCGGCGGCGGCACACGTGCTGTGATCTGGATTGGGTGCTGATCAACGCCACGTCGATCCGCCAGGCACGACCGGAGCATGTCAGCTACCGGCATGTCGAACGCGACGCACATGACGTGCTGCTCGCGGAGAACCTGCCGGTGGCAAGCTTTCTGGAACACGACAAGCGGCAGGATTTCGATGCCGGTTTGCAATCGCCAGCGCTGTCAGCCGTTGCGGCCCCTGTTAAGCCCTGTGCGCCATGGGTGCAGCAGGGTCAGATTGTCGAGACGGTGTGATCCATGCTGGCCGAACGGGCCATGGCGATTGCGGTGTGGCTGGGCTTCAGAGAGGCGGATTGCATCCGCCCTACAAATGTAGGGCGGATGCAATCCGCCGATGCCATCACAGATCCGCGTAGCAATGCGTCTCGGCGGCCGCTCCCGGATGCGTGAGCGCGCCGAGATGCGCGGGGCCGACATTCTGGGCGAAGCGCCAGATCGCGCCGCTGTTGTAGTCGGTCTTGCGCGGGGTCCAGGCCGCGCGGCGGGCGGCCCATTCCTCGTCTGACAGGATGGCATCGATACTGCCGGCCGTGGCATCGAGCACGATCTTGTCGCCGTTGCGCAGCAGCGCGATCGGCCCGCCCACCGCCGCCTCAGGCCCCACATGGCCCACGCAGAAGCCGCGCGTGGCGCCGGAGAAGCGGCCATCGGTGATCAGCGCGACGTCTTCGCCCATGCCCTGGCCGTAGATGGCCGAGGTGGTGGACAGCATCTCGCGCATGCCCGGGCCGCCCTTGGGCCCTTCGTAGCGGATGATGATCACGTCGCCCTTCTTGTAGGCGCGCGCGGCCACGGCAGCGAAGGCCTCCTCCTCGCTGTCGAAGCACAGGGCGGTGCCCTCGAAGCGCAGGTTCTTCATGCCGGCGATCTTCACCACGCCGCCATCGGGGGCCAGGTTGCCCTTGAGTCCCACCACGCCGCCGGTCTGCGAGATCGCCTTCGAGACGGGGTAGATCACGTCCTGATCCAGCGGGAACACCACGTCCTTGTGGTTCTCGGCGAGCGTCTTGCCGGTGACGGTCAGGCAGTCACCATGCAGCAGGCCGGCATCGAGCAGCGCCTTGATGATCACCGGCATGCCGCCGACATTGTGCACATCGAGCGCCACGTATTTGCCGCCGGGCTTGAGGTCGGCGATGTAGGGCGTGGCGCGCATGATGGCGAGCACGTCGTCCATCGTGAACACGATGCCGCATTCATTGGCCATGGCCGGCAGATGCAAGGCGGCGTTGGTGGAGCCGCCGGTGGCGCCGACGACCACGGCCGCGTTCTGCAGCGCCTTCAGCGTGACGATATCGCGCGGGCGGATGTTCTTCTCGATGAGGTTCATCACCGCGCGGCCTGATTCAACCGCCCAGCGATCGCGGTCCTCATAAGGCGCGGGGGCGCCGGCGGAGCCGGGCAGTGCGAGGCCGATCGCCTCGGAGACCGTCGCCATGGTGTTGGCGGTGAACTGGCCGCCGCAGGCGCCGGCACTCGGGCAGGCCACGCATTCCAGCTCGTGCAGCTCCTCGTCGGTGATCTTGCCGGCGCCGTGCTTGCCGACGGCCTCGAACACGTCCACCACCGTGACGTCGCGGCCCTGGTAGCGGCCGGGCAGGATGGAGCCGCCATACATGAACACGCTGGGGATGTTGAGGCGCAGCATCGCCATCATCATGCCGGGCAGCGACTTGTCGCAGCCGGCCACTCCCACCAGCCCGTCATAGGCATGGCCGCGCACGGTGAGCTCAACCGAGTCGGCGATCACCTCGCGCGAGACCAGCGAGGACTTCATGCCCTGGTGGCCCATGGCGATGCCGTCGGTCACCGTGATGGTGGTGAATTCGCGCGGGGTGCCGAATTCCTCGATCACGCCCTTCTTCACCGACTGCGCCTGGCGCGACAGCGCGATGTTGCACGGCGCCGCCTCGTTCCAGCAGGTCGCCACACCCACGAAAGGCTGGTTGATCTCCGCCTCGGTCAGGCCCATCGCATAGTAGTAGCTGCGATGCGGCGCCCGATCCGGTCCCACGGTCACATGACGCGACGGCAGCTTGGATTTATCCCAGGTCTTCATGAAGGCGTTCCCTCAAGCGTTTGAAAGTTTCTTTGGTTCTTTCTTTTCAAAGAAAGAACTTCTTTTTTGAAAAAAAGAAGCAAAAAAACTTTTATCAGTTAGCGTGCGCGCTTCACCGGAGCGGCGGGTTTTTTCAGCTGGGGGAGGTCTTCCTCCAGGATGGTGATGTGCAGGGCATAGCTGACCTCGCCCTCGTCGGTGTCCTTGTGGAGCGTGCCGATGACTTCGTCGCTGGCCGTCACCTCCACCGACAGGCCGGCCTTGGCGGGCGGCTGGATCGCGATACGGTCGGAGCCCAGGATGCGGCGGAGGTAGGTCTGCACCCGGTCGATTTCAGTCGGAGTCATATCTGTCTCGCGTGTTGCTGCCCGATCTTTGCCCTGCCACGACGCGCGCGTCCAGGCAGGGCAGGCGTCAGGCAATGCGTGCCAGGGCTGCGTCCAGCCGGGCGATTTCGGCCTGGGCGGTCACCAGACGTTCACGGTTCTCCTCAACCACCTCAGGCTTGGCCCGGGCGACGAAATCGGCGTTGGACAGCTTGCGGGCCGTGCTCTCCGCGTCCTTCTCCGTGCGCGCACGGTCCTTCAGCAGGCGGGCGCGCTCGGCATCGAGGTCGATCAGCCCGGCCAGCGGAATGACGATGGTCGCCTCGTCGATCACCAGCTGCGCCGCCCCGCGCGGCACATCGCCCACCAGGGGCCCGAACTCGGAGGCTCGCGCCATGCGGCTGATGGCTTCGAGCCAACGCCCGCCGCGGGCGAGCGTGGCCGCGGTCGCATCGCGCAGCAGCACCGGCGCCTTGACGGAGGGGGGCACATTCATTTCGGCCCGCAGCGCCCGCACCTCGCCGATCAGACGCACCACCCAGTCCAGCTCCGCCCTCGCCTCGGCAGCGCCCGGCACGGCAAAGGCCTCGGGCCACGGTGCTGTGATGAGGCTGTTGGCCGGCCCGAAGCCGAATTCGCCCCACAGCTCCTCGGTGACATACGGGATGGCCGGCTGCAACAGGCGCAGGATGATGCCAAGAACATGCGCCGCCGCCTGCCGGACCTCCAGCGCCTCGGCGGAGTCTGGCGAGGCCAGTGCCGGCTTGGCGAATTCAAGGAACCAGTCGCAATACGTGTTCCAGACGAAGCGATAGCAGGCGGCGGCATAGTCATCGAAGCGGAACGCGTCGAGTGCCGCGGTCGCCTCCACAATGGCATCGGCGGCGGCGGCGAGCAGCCAGCGCGTCAGTGGCAATGTGGCCTGAGCGGGTGTGAAGCCCGGATCCGGGCGCATCGCGTTCATTTCGCAGAACCGCGCGGCGTTCCACAGCTTGGTGATGAAGCCGCGGCCATTCTCGACCGCCGCGGCGCCGAGCTTCACATCGCGGCCAGGGCCGCAGAGGCGGTTGATGGTGAAGCGCAGCGAATCGGCGCCGAACTGGTCGATCAGCGCCAGCGGGTCGATGACGTTGCCCTTGGACTTGCTCATCTTCTGGCCGCGCTCATCGCGGACCAGGCCGTGGATATAGACGGTGCGGAACGGCACATCGCCCATGAAATGCAGGCCCATCATCATCATCCGGGCAACCCAGAAGAAGATGATGTCAAACCCGGTCACCAGCACGTCGCCGGGATAGTATTTGGCGAGCTCGGGTGTCTGCTCCGGCCAGCCCAGAGTGGAGAACGGCCACAGGGCCGAGCTGAACCAGGTGTCGAGCACGTCGTCGTCGCGGGTGAGCGCGGTGGGGGCGCCGTAGTGGACGGCCGCCGCGGCTTCGGCCTCGGTCTCGGTCTCCTCGACGAAGACCGTGCCATCCGGTCCGTACCAGGCGGGGATGCGATGGCCCCACCAGAGCTGGCGGCTGATGCACCAGGGCTGGATGTCGCACATCCAGGCGAAGAATGTGTTCTCCCATTGCTGGGGCACGAATGTGGTTTTGCCGGTTTCGACGGCTGCGATGGCGGGTTTGGCCAGTTCGGCGGCGTTGCAGTACCACTGAACCGTCAGCAGCGGCTCGATCGGCACGCCCGAGCGGTCGCCATGCGGGACCTGGTTGGTATGGGCGACGGTGTCGACCAGGATCTCAAGGCGTTCCAGTTCGGCCACGATCGTCTTGCGCGCGTCGAACCGGTCCATGCCGTCGAGCGTGGCGGTCCAGTCCGGGTCGGCGAGGCCGTCCACCGTGTGCAGGGTGATCTCGGCAAGCGTGATCTTGGCCTCGCGATCCAGCACGGACGGCATGTCGAGATTGTGCCGGCGGCCGACCTCGAAATCGTTGAAGTCATGCGCTGGCGTGATCTTGACCGCGCCGGTGCCTTTCTCGGGATCGGAATAGGCGTCGGCGATGATCGGAATGTGCCGCCCGGTCAGCGGCAGGATGACCTCCTGGCCCACGAGATCGGCATAGCGCGCATCCTCGGGGTTCACGGCGACGGCGGTGTCGCCCAGCATGGTCTCGGGGCGGGTGGTGGCCACCGTGATCGACCGGCCGCTGCCGTCGGCCAGCGGATAGCGCAGATGCCAGATCGACCCGCGGATCTCCCGGCTTTCCACTTCGAGGTCCGAAATGGCGGACTGGAACTTCGGGTCCCAGTTCACCAGCCGCCGGTCGCGGTAGATCAGGCCTTCGCGGTACAGCGTCACGAACACGCGCCGCACCGCGTCGGACAGGCCCTCGTCCATGGTGAACCGCTCGCGCGGCCAGTCCAGCGAGGCGCCGAGGCGGCGGAGCTGGGAGGTGATGGCGCCGCCGGATTCACCTTTCCACTGCCAAACCCGCTCCAGGAACGCCTCGCGGCCGATCGCCTGGCGGGTGGTACCTTCGCTTGCCAGCAGCCGCTCGACCACCATCTGCGTGGCGATTCCGGCATGGTCTGTGCCGGGCTGCCACAGCGCATCACGCCCCTGCATGCGGCGGTAGCGGATCAGCGTGTCCTGCACCGTCATGGTCAGGGCATGCCCCACATGCAGCGTGCCGGTCACGTTGGGCGGCGGGATCATGATGGTGAACGGGGCGGCGTTGCGCTCGGGATGGGCTGCGAACGCACCTTCGCGCTCCCAGCCCGCGTATTGCGCGGGCTCGGTCTCGGCGGGGCTATGCGACTTGGACAGCATGAAACAACGCCCGATACATCACGGGTTGAGAGGTCCGACGAAACGAAGGCAGATCAGCCGACGGAGCGGGTGACGACGCGTTCGATTTCCAGCCGTACCAGACGCTCGACCATCGGCGGCAGATTGGCATCGAGCCAGGCCTTGAGGATGGGGCGCATCTCATCGCGCACGATATCCTCCAGCGTCGGGCCGCCACGATAGACCGGAACGGTCTGCGGCGCGGGCTGGGCGGCCTGCTGGCGTTCAGCGGCCAGGGTGCGCATCAGCTCGCTGACCGAGGCGGAGGCCGCCGCTGCGGTGGACGCGGCCACCAGGCCACTGGGTTCAGGCGCGGAAACGGACATCGGGGCCACCATCGGTGCGGGTGCGGCAATCGAGCTATGCGTCACATGCGCCACGTGCATCGGGGCATGCGGTTGGACCGGAACGGGCTCCGGCGCGGGAGCGGGCGGCGGCATCGGAGCTGCCGCGGGCGCCTGCGTCACCGGCGGTTCCATGACGGGCGGTACGATCGTGTTCAGCGCCGCCAACGGCGTGCCGGCGGCGATCGGCTGGGTCGCCTGCGGTTCCCGTACCAGCATCGTGCTGTCCAGCGACAGCACGTTGCGCTGCGCCTGGGCCAGGGCGGGTGGCAGGGTTGCTGCGGTGCCGGCCTGGCCGGAGGAGCCGTCATCGCTGAGGATACGGCGGATGGAGGCGAGAATATCCTCCATCGATGGATCGGCGGCCTGTCCATTGCCACCTTGGGCGTTAGGGCCGGGTTGACTGCCTTGGCTGCTGCTCATGCGCGTCCTCGTGTATCGGCTCCCGGCGTCCCGGGCGCCATTCTGTCAGCGGCCCGGCTGGTTGGTGGCGAAATCGCCCGTGCCGATCCAGCGGTCGCGCACCGCCTTGTAGTACGCGGTCTCATCGTAATAAGGCACCTGCAGGTTCAGGTCACGCGCCGTCAGGCGCCCCACCGCGGCCGCGACCTGATAGGAGGCCGTGACCAGCGTCGCCAAATTGGAGATCAGCGTGGTGCGCGCGTTGAGCAGCACCTGCTCGGCGTTCAGCACGTCCAGCGTGGTCCGGCTGCCGACGATCGCCTCGCGCTGGGTGCCTTCGAGGGCGATCTCATCGGCGCGGATCTGCGTGCGGGTGCTGTCGATGGTCGACCTGGCGGCCTGATAGCCTTCCCAGGCGGCGGTGACGGCCTGCACCGCGGTCCGCCGCGCGTCATCGATCAGCCGCTGGTCCTGCTCGGCGGTCTGGCGTGCCGCGCGGATCGCCGAATATTCCGAACCGCCCTGGAAGATCGGCATGGTGAGGTTGACGGTCGCCTGTTCGCCGGTGGTCTTGACCCGGGCCTGGGAGGCATTCTGCGAGTAGGAGACCGTGCCCTGCAGGTTCACATTGGGCATCAGCGCGGAGTATTGCAGGTCGAAATTGTCCTTGTCGGCGGCGTATTGGAAGGCCGCGGCAATGATGTTGGGGTTGTTGGCGTCGGTCAGCGCCTTGGCTTCCTCCAGCGTCTTGCTCGGCAGCTTCAGCGGCTGCGGTTCCACCAGGTTGCCCGGCAGCTCGCCGACATATTGCTGATACGTCGCGCGCGCGGTCTGCAGCGCACCCTCGGCGGTCTGGCGCGTGGCGGTGGCGCCGGCCAGCGCCGCCTCGGCCTGTGCCACGTCGGTGCGGGTGATCTCGCCGACGCGGAAGCGGTCGTTGGTTGCCTGCAGCTGGCGCTGCAGCACCTGCTCGTTGTTGACGTCGAGGGCCAGCGTCTCCTGGGCCGAGATCACGCCGACATAGGCGGACACGGTGCTGGAGAACAGCTGCGCCTCGGACGCGATCAGCTTGGCGCGCTGGGTGAGGACCAGATTCTCGGCCCGGTTGGTGCTCGCCGTGGTGCGGCCGCCGCGATACAGCGGCTGCGTCAGCGTGGTCGATGCACCGGCCACGGCGCGACCCTGCTGGGTCGTGATATACCGGCCGTTGGAACCCGATGTCTGGTCGCCGGAC
Source organism: Rhodospirillales bacterium (assembly GCA_037445025.1). Classification (GTDB taxonomy): domain Bacteria; phylum Pseudomonadota; class Alphaproteobacteria; order Acetobacterales; family Acetobacteraceae; genus CAIQQQ01. Next base: position 66,904 of record JBBILI010000012.1, on the reverse strand, counting down.
GCGGTGCCGAAATTAGCGCTCACCGTCACCGTGGGGCGCCAGCCGCTCAGGGCGGTCGGCACGTTCTCATCGGTGGCGCGCAGCTGGGCGCGCGCGGCCTGCAGCGACGGCGTGTTGGAATAGGCGGCCGCCAACGCGTCCTGCAACGTGTGCGACTGCGCCGCCGCACCGTGGCTTGCCAGCGTCGCTCCGGCCCATACCAGCCCGACGGCCCAGGCGCCCTGTGCCACGCGCGAGCCTTGGCCCTTGCCCGAACCTTGGATCGTCTTGCGCCGCTGCTTCGTCTCAGTCATCGATCCGCATCTCCAGGGTTCGTGTCGTCGCGCCAGATTTCGACCGGATACGCGCCACCATGATGTTTATGTGCCACAGCGTTGCACGCCACGCCAAGCTTTTGCACTGCGGCATGATACGCACGTCCCAGGCATATCCCTGCACGTCAGAACACGAAGGCCGGCGCCCGCCGGAAGGCTGGCAGACCCGCCACCGCCGCATTGAACGCCACGACAAAGCTGAGCTGCCCGGCCGAGGGGCGGCCGATCACCGCCTGGCCCACGGCGCCCCCGGCACGCACCATCACCAGACGGCCCTGCGGCGTCAGCTGTGCTGCGATCGCCTCGGGCAGTTGCTCGACGGCGCCCTCGACCATCACGAGATCATAAGGCGCGCCGTTCGGCCAACCCGCCGCGAGCGGCCCCATCACCTGGGTCACCCCAGGCGCCCAGGCAGCCAGCGCCGGTGCGGCAACGGCGATCAGCGCGGCATCGTCCTCCAGCGCCGTCACCACCGCCCCGCAGGCGGCGAGCAGTGCTGCGGTGTAACCGGTGCCGGAGCCGACCAGCAGTACCCGCTCACCCTCCGCCAAGGCTGCCACCTGCAGCAGGCGTCCGGTGATCATAGGCGACATCATCACCCGGCCGGCGCCGAGCCTGACGTCGTCATCCGCATAGGCGCGCGCCTGCAGCGATGGCGGCAGGAATGCCTCGCGGGGCACCGCGCGCATGGCGGCAATCAGGCGCGCATCGGTCACCTTGTTCGGGCGCACCTGGCTGTCGACCATCGCATGGCGTGCGGCTTCGCTGAACGAAGCGTTGCGCGCGGACGTGGTATCGGCGGACATCGCCTGGCTGGTCGCATGCGGCATGGTGTCGGTCTCCGGCGCCGCACCAAAACGGTGCTGATGGCACTTTCATAGGCGAGCGGCGCGTTCAAGCCAACCCGGGGACAGCCCTGCCCCGGCACCGCTCCGCGGCAGATCTTCCAGACGCCGCTCCGCGGCGGGCCTCCAAGAGCCGCTCCGCGGCGGGCCTTGACCCGCCCCCCCGCCACACCCGATAACACCTGCCGCCGAGTGGCTGGGTGGTCCGGTGGCAGAGTGGTGATGCAGCGGACTGCAAATCCGTGAATGCCGGTTCGATTCCGGCCCGGACCTCCACCCCCTAAAATTTTTCTCAGTTTTCTGCGGCTTTCCGCACGGTTTGGGACTTTTTCAGGGTTTGGGTTTGGCACTGAGAAGGTTTATGGCCGCGTCGGCCTGAACCAACTGATCAGCATATCTTGTGTATCGCTCGATCTCGCGCAGCGACCGATGGCCGGTCACAGCCTGGATCTGCTTCACTGTTGCCCCCCGTTCGGCGAGCCTGCTGGCCGTCGCTTTCCGCAGCCCATGCGCCGCCTTGCCCTTGATGCCGGCAGCGGCCACCGCGTCGTGGAACCAGTTCCCAAACCCCGCGTCGGTGAACGGCGCACCCGCCTCGGTCAGCAGGAACACGAGCCCCGTGGTGGGGCAGGCGTCCATGGACGCCTGCAGCTCGGGCGCCACCGGCACCGCGAGCACCTGCCCCGTTTTGCGCTGCTTCAGCTCGATGCGTCCCTGGCGGATGTGCTGCGGGCCCATGCGGATCACATCTCCGCGGCGCTGCCCGGTCCACAGCAGCAGGCTCATGGCCAGGTGCTGACGCGTGCCCGGCGGCCAGCGCCTGGCAAACGCCTCCACGTCCTCGGGCGACCATGTGGCAAATCCGTCACTCTTGGCGGCAAATCGATCGATCCCCACCGTCGGGTCATCCCGGCGATACCCTCGCTTGATCGCCAGCGTCATCAGGATCCGCAGCACCTTCAGCATCAGGTTGGCCGACGCCGGTGTGGCCGCCATCTTGGCCATGCGCTTCTCGATGTGGTGCTGCTGCAGGGCGACCACGGGCAGGTCTCCCACGTCTTTGCGCAGCCGTTCGATCGCGTTGCGATAGGTGGCCTTGGTGACGGCAGCGAGGCGGGTGAAGGCGGTGCTCTGGTAGTAGGCCACTACCAGGGCGGAAAAGCTGCCCGCTGGCGCCTCGCCCGTCATGGACGCCGCGGTCGGCAGCCCGCGCAACGCCTTCTGGTATGCCGCCATGAACTCCGCTGAGCCTGGCAGACCCGGCAGCACCTCGCGCGGCTGGCCCTTCCGGCGGAAATAGTGCCGGACGGTGCCATGCCGGTCGGTGAAGCGGTCGACGTAGCGCAGCTTGAGCTTGGTCACATGGCAGCGTCCCACGGATTGGCCTCCGTGCCCAGCGCTGCCTTCTGATCGAGCCATCTGTCGAGGTGTTCGCGCAGCCACACCTGCCGCCCGGGCGTGAGGCAGACCGGCTTGGGGAACCGATCTGCCATCAGCTCCACCCGCATGGTTGTCATGGACAGGCCGACATAGGCGGCAGCCAGGGGCTCGCGAAGCCCCCGCGGCCAGTCCGGCAGTGGCCTGTCCTGCGGGGTGCGTGCTTTGCGTGGTGCCGGCTCACCCGGCACGGGTTGAATAGCCCCCCGCAGGGGGCCGGGTTGAATAACGCTCATGAAAAAAGCTCCATCGACATTCTGACAATGGCAGTCTGCAGCACACCGATCAGCATCTGGATGTTGTGAATGTGACCCCACGCGAAGGTCTTCTGCTCTCGGTCCGTCTCCAAAATGGTGGCAGCCCGGGTCACCGATCCGAACTCTCCCGCATCGATACGGTCCGCAAAAGATCGTAGATTAGCGGGAACATTTACCAAACTATTTCTTGTTAGGTCCACCACGTTTGCAGGTTTAGTGGCTTGTCGTCGCGCCATATTTTGCCTCGCTTCGTCTCTTGATGTGCAACATATGATGTTTATTGTTGGCGTCAACAAGACCTTAGTGATCGAGATTTTTTGTTTTAATAGACAGCGGATTTAATCACTGTTTGACGTGTTTTTTACGTGATGTTGCGGTGCGGGATGTGATGGATTGAATGGTTCTTTGTGTGGTTTGAAATTTTTGATGGTCCTGTAACTGGATTATCTAACGCCCCCCACCCCCTGCCCCCGGCCTGTCCAACCATCCCCCCGCCCCCCCCGCCCCCCCAGTCACTCCGCGGAACAAACCCCACTATGCGGCGCACCCAGTAACGAGAGGATCAAACGGCTAGCCTATCAGATCCTACCGCGAAGCACCCGCGATAGTCTAGGTGTCTCCGCTTAGTAAACGGCTTGCTCTACGGAGTAAGCGCGGCGGATGTAGGGCTCTTGTCTTGAGAGGTTTGGCAGTCATGGCAAACCGCTAGATCAAGCAAACTCTGATCCCGGATCGACGCAGCAACGTGCTGCAATGTGGTTCGCCAGATATACATGCTTGATGCCTTCACTAGCGGCGGAAGTGATGCAGCCGATACTCAAGCTAACCCGGACCGCACCATGCAACGGTGGTGCCTGTCTGACCGTGAAAGCGTGTCCTTACCTAGCAGCAATGGACGCTGCATCTGGCCCACGCGACGGTCGCCAGACAACAATACCAAACCCGTGCCATCCCATCGCCTAGCAAGCGATCCCGAGGATGAACCTATGCAACACATGATCATCGAAAGCCATACTGCGGCGAGTAGAGAAAGTGGTGTGTTGTTATAGCAAATAGCCTTCCTACTTACGACGCGGCCATTCAAGCAAGCGGAACCTGTTGGTCTTTAGCTAGATGCTTGAATGGCCGCGTCGTTTGATGGGCCGAGTGAACCCGCACGGTTTGCTCCGCCGATCAAACGATGGAGGAATAATTGCTCAATACATCCATGATCGAAGTGCTCGTCGTGCTTGTTGTTGTGTTTGCCAGCGTTTTGTTCGATGATTGCCTGCGCGGTGTTTTTACCATGCGCAAGGTTGGCGGCCTGCGGTTCGTGCGCATCGGCCGCCTGCAGATGTCGTTCTGCGTCTGCCGCAATTAGCCTTTCCCACAAACAAGATCACTCCACGGAGTAAACAATATGAGTGACATTCAACCCAACACCGCGGCGTTCGATGCGCTGCGGTCGCAGATCGCTGGTCTCGGTGCGGAGTATGGCACCGCGGCTGCCGTCATAGATGGTGTGAACAGCAACAAGGTGCGCGCGTTCAAGGCCATCATGGCCGCGTCGATGGCTGGCTTCGTGTTCGAGGGCCAGGCGCTCACACTGGCGAGCGAGTGGGCGTCTGCCACCGGCTCTGTGCTAAGCACCGCCTCGCAGGCATCGGCCGCGAGCAAGGCCAAGGTGTGGATCATGGCTGGCAAATCCAACCACGCGCCTGACACGGTGGCGCTCATGGATCAGCTGGCGTCGGCTGACCGCGACAAGGCGACACGCTACTTCGAGAAGATGACAACGGCGCTTCGCCGGTCAAAGAAGGAAGGCCGGCCGCTCACCGAGGCCGAGTGCAACCTGATCCTCACCGGCGGGTCCGAGGAAGAAAGCGACGCACTGAAAGAGTTCGTCGGTGCGTTGAAGCGCGTCTGCACCGGTTGGAAGGCCGCATGCGATGCGATGCCCGACGACCTGCTCGCCAAGCAGCGGCTTGAACAGGCGGAAGCGGACTATGCGGTTGCGGACGCCAAACTCAAGGCGCGCGATGCAGCCGACAAAGTGGCTGGCATCGTTTCGGCCCGCAACGACAAGCAGCCGACCAAGCAGCCCGAAGCACAGATAACCGACAAACCAACTGAGCTGATTTCGGCACTCGCCGCCCCTGTTTCGGCACTCGCCGAGGCCCCTGTCGCACCGCCGGTGACGATTGACACCGCGATCCACAGCGGTTTGTTCTTGGTAGCTTAATCTATGGAGTAAGTGAAACAGCGCAACCGACTAAGTGATTGTGTATCAGCGCAATCACTTAGTCGGCTATGTATTTTTACAACCGCTAGTTACATTTTCTTAGTCGGCTCGATGGCTGTGTATGTGGCTGGCTAGAAAATTATCTATGAGGTGAAGCACACATTTGTTAAGTCATTGAGATTGCTTGTTTGTTTGGTTGCGTTTCGGCAGCTATGTTGGGCAAACTCGACGTCCTGTTTCGGCACAAGCTGTTGTAATTACTATCTTTCTTTCTATCTATCTATTATATTTATATTTTTAATAGAAAAAAGATAAACGTCGTGCGAGAGGTTTTGTGCCTTAGATTTTTTGCACGACAAAAAATCTATGCAGCAGTGCCGTCTGAGCACGCACCACGTCACCACGAAAAAATATTCCCTCTCTTCAAACCCGATTAAACGCACAAAATCTGCGCTATTGAATAACGATATCAACGCGCTACATACGTTTTACACGGTGAGTTTGCTAAAACTCGCTGCCAAAACACAACCATCTAGCTATCCATTACTCAACGGAGCAACTAAGTGGCCAAGATCCCGTCCGCTACTTTGCTGCCGATCGGCAGGTTCGCCGCTGTGATCAGCGCATACGACTGGATAGACGGAAAGAACGTCTACATCCCCGTGCTGATCCGCCACCACACCGACGGTAGCCTCTCGCTGGTGCGATACAGGCGGCCGATTAAGTTCCTGCATGCCGACGCTCGGCTGCCGTCCCTCGACCGCGCCATGTTCTCGGCTAAGCGGATGGTTGAGCGCATCGAACTCACCAACAAGGGCCGCCCCACCAAGCCCATCACACCGCTGCAGCTCGTGCCGGCCAAGCCGCCCGCATCGCCACCATCTCAACCGCGCCGGCGCCATCGCACCCCTGCGCGTGCCGTCCCACCAAACCCCGCTCGCTAACCTTACGGAGCAACCCATGCCCAACGACACCCGCCCGCTCACTATTCAACCCACGCCGCTGACCAGCGAGATGATCCAGCTCGCCGACCCGCGCGAGCGCGCCATGCTCACCGGCGGCGAGCATGGCGCGCTCGACCTGCAGCGCCAGGTCCACGCCTGCCAGGATGAGACGGTGCGCCTTCAGCACGCCTATAACCTCGCCGTCACCAAGCTCAGCGCGCACCTGGGCCAGATCACCGACGGCACGCGGCTGATCGTGCCGTGAATATTCGCTGCGTCAAACGCGCGAAAGACCATCCGCTCGGGACGTAGATCACGCTGCTGGGTCTACTGTCGTTCGCTTGGGTCAAATATGACGCAACGCCGGGCACGCCGCCATTCTCCATCAAGCCTATGCCCGGAGGGTGGGAAGTATGGTGGATGGCCGATCGTTCCTCGCACGCCGTCTTCGGCGACGTGGCGATGTGGATGCTCCCCGCAGGTGAGGCTCGACTGATCCTCACCAAAATACTTCTGCTCACCAACGGCTAAGACTTGACATCCCGGCAATAACAAACAACTATATTGTCACATCACCAAAGGCGAACCATGTCCTCCGCAGCCATTCAACCCGCGCCGGGCGAGCCGGCTGCCACCCTTCCCACCAGCGATCTTGAGCACGGCACTGCAATGCCGTGCTTGTGGGACCCGCCGCCAGACCGCATCCGCGCACAGATCCAGCTCTTGCTCAACGGAGCAACGAGATGACCCACACGATCGCCTCGAACCCTACTGGCAACACGCAACTCCTCAAGCTCGAACACTGGGAGCTGCTGAAGCTCGACAAATGCCCACGCCACACCTGGCGAATGGCACACCCTGAGACTATGGCTCTGCGCCACGACGCATGGCGCATCGTTCACCGGGCCCGGCGCAAAAACCAATTAGTGCTTTTGCAATGGCGCTGCGAGATCGATGCAGCTGTTGGCAACATCCAGCAAGACAACTGGCGCACCGTCGCCAAGTTCTGCACCCGCGAGGAAGCAGAGGCGATGCTGGCGAAGATCCGCATACTGACCCAGGTATGACCGGGTGGGGGCGCAGGCGCACCGATACCATTGCCGTCACCAAACTTCGCCTGCTGTGCAACAATTACTCTGCGGAGTGAATTATGACGAACGCCACCGAACAGGGTGCTATCATGAATGCGCGCATCAACGGGGCACCCCAGCTGCAGTTCATCGAGCACTGGCCGCTCCAAGGGCCGCGCGGCATAGTGTTCCAAGGCCAGCGTCTCGCCACGATCGTGCCAGCCCAACACAACGCCCGAGCCACATCACGCCCGTGCTACAGCTGGCACGTCATAGACAACACGGGTGCCGACATCGGCAGCGCACCGTCCTACCACTGCGCCTATGGCATTGCCCTTCGCCACGCTTTGGCAGCCCGCCGCGCCATCCTCGACCAACCCCAGGGAGACACCACCCCATGATGTTCAGAGCCCGCTATGACAAGGAGCGCCGCTTCGTGTTCGTGCATATCGGCCCCTTCGTGTTCAGCGCCGCACACCGCGACACTATCGTGCGGATCGCCGCCGAGCGCCGTGCCCGCGACGCAGTCGCCATTCGAACGCACGAGCTATACCACCGCGTCATTCAACCCACGCCGGGTGAGCCGGCGCCTTCCCCACATGGTCGCAATTCCAGCATCTCGATCCCCACGCCGCCTGCCGGGTGGGCACGCTGATGGGCCGCTGGACGCCTGACCATCTGGAACCTCTCGACCTTGCTCCCCAGAGCAAGTTCGAGCCGCCGCGCAACACGCTGTCGCCCACGGCGCAGGGCACGCTCGCCAAGCGCATCGCCGATCTCGAGCGCGTGGTGGAGCTGCTGACCGGAGCGGCTGCCGACCTGAACACCACGCAGCAGGTCTGCGCGTGCTGCCACCTCAACCGGTTCACTCACTACCCGGACAAGGTGATCAGCACCCGGCTGCGCAACCTCACAGTGGGCGCAAAGGCGCTGCTGATCACGCTCCGCAGCTACCAGGCCAAACCGACCCCATAGCTCCGCCAGCGCCTTCCTGGGACAGCCCCAGGACGCGCCTGACGGCTATCGCGGCCGGTGTGTGCCGGCCGTGCGCCTACCCCTTCCCTCACTCCCAGGAGCAACGCATGGCCAAATTCCGAGGCATCATCACCCGACGGGTGATCAGCTACGAGCGTGCTGAAGTTATGCTCAACGACGAGAACAACGTGGTGGCGCGTGATCGGCTCGACACGCTGCACAAGGCGGGCGACAGCAGCATCGTCTTCGAGCCCTGGCGCACGCCCGTCTACGAGAGCCCAGAGCTGTCGGTGATCCCGATCCTGGGCGAAGCCGGCCTGTCTCAACCCGAGCCGGCACCCGAGCCGGCACCCGAGCCGGCACCCGAGCCGGCACCCGAGCTGGCACCCGAGCTGGCACCCGAGCTGGCACCCGAGCTCACGGACATCGTGCTGCCAAGCGCCTGACTGTAACCGTCCACGCGCAGCCCGGCAGACCTCTCTGCCGGGCTGCGCCCCTTCACTCCCCAGAGCAAACGACGATGAAACTCACGGCCGCCACCGGCGCGGTGGTCATGGCCTGACCTCAACCCTCTAATCCACGGAGCAGCAAATGCCCGACACCAACATCGCCGACCACGCCATTCAACCCGCGCTCACCGATCCGGCCGATCTGGTGAGCGCGCTGCAGGCCACCTCCATGCTCGCTGCCATCCGCATCAAACGGCTTGGCCTGGGTCGCGCTGACCGCGAAGCCAGTAAGGAGGCCGCCGAGCGCCACGGCGCCCGTGCCGACGCCACCCGCTTGACGGTCAACCGTCTCGCCGGTGCTGACCACTACCACCAGCAGCTCGCCAAGCTGCAGAACACGGCGCGCGAGGCGTTCAACGCGGTCACGCTCGCCTGGGGTGACGGCGACGGCTGGCGCCTGCTGCCGAACGCCAACTTCAACCGTGTGCTGCGCGACATGCAGCCCATCACCGAACAGATGCGCCAGGTGAAGGCCGAGATGGCGGCCAACGTGGACAGCATCATCGCTGCCGCGGCGCAGGGCGTGGGCCGCCTCAACGTCAAGCCGCCGACCGCCGACGAGATCCTGAGCGGTTACTCCATGGAGTTCGTGTTCCAGCCGCTGCCGGACGGCAGCCGGTTCAAGGGCCTGCCCGAAGCCACCGTGCAGGCGCTCACAGCGCACATCATCAGCAAGACCCGAGCGTCCTGGGAGTCCGCGCAGAGCGAGGCTATGGGGCGCGTGGCTGAGGCCCTGGACCATCTGGTCGAGCGTCTCACGGCCTATCAGGACCGCATGGAGCGGCAAGCCAGGGGTGAGGAAGTCGGCCGCCAGGGCGTGTTCAACGACACGCTGATCACCAACGTGGCGGAGCTGGCGCAGCTGCTGCCGGCCTTCAATGCCGTCAATGATCCTCGCCTCGCCGCGCTGTCCGAACGCCTGGCCAGCCTGTGCAACGGCGTCGACGGTGACACGCTGCGCAAAGACCAGAAGGCGCGAGATCAGGCCATGCAGCAGGCGCGCGACATGCTTGATGTGCTGGCGGTGTGGAAGGCGAAGCCCTGATCCAAACTGTCTGACGATTGCTTAACTACTTACTCTGTTGAGTAAGCCGACATCATCACACTTCAAGGATGTGCAACATGACTTCCGCCACCACGATGACGCTTACCGAAGTTCTGGCCAATGCGCCGCTGATCTGCAGCGGTCGCATCGCAATCGACATGCGCTCAGCCCCCGGCCGCGGCAAATCCACCGTCGTCAAGGAGCTGACCCACCGCATGGCGAAGCTGACAGGCAAGCCCTGGGGCCTGTCCACTGCGTTCATGGGCACCATGACGCCGACCGACCTGCCCGGCTTCATGGTGCCGGCCAAGGACCCGGACGGCGGCGCTGAGCTGATCACCCGCTACACCCGGCCGACATGGCTGACCACCGAGGATGGCCACGACGCGCGCAGCTACGAGCACGGCATTCTGTTCCTCGACGAGTTCGGCCAGGCTGAGCCTGACGTCAAGAAGACCGCGGCGGAGCTGCTGCTCAACAAACGGATCGGCCAGTGGCAGCTGCCGCCCGGCTGGGTCGTGATCGCCGCGAGCAACCGGCAGTCCGATCGCTCTGGCGTCAGCAAGACCTACGACTTCCTCATCAATCGTTCGTGGATCGTGGAGATCAAGGATGACCTCGACAGCCTGGTCAACTGGATGGCGCACGCCGGCAAGCGCCCGGAGTGCATGGCGTTCTGCACGCAGAACCCGGAGGTGGTGTTCAGCGACGGCGTGCCGGACAAGCAGGGGCCGTGGGCCACGCCGCGCTCGGTTGTCGCTGCCTTCGACATGCTGGCGGCGCTCGTTCAACCCGGAGCGCCGTTGCCACACAACGACAAGGCGATAAACCTGCTCGCCGGCATCATCGGCACCGGTGCCGCGGCGCAGGTCGCCACGTTCCTCCGGCATCAGGACGATCTGCCGCGCTGGTCTGACGTGCTCGCCAACCCCGAGACGGCCAAGTTGCCGAAGGGTCCGGACGGGCAGATGCTGGTGATCTTCTCGCTGGCGGCGCAGGTCGACAAGGACAGCATCGGCCCGGTGGTGGCCTATGCGCGTCGTCTGCCCAAAGAGTTCGGCGTAGTGTTCGTCAACGCCGCCATCAAGCGCAACCCGGGGCTGATCAACACCAAGGCGATCGGCGACTGGTGCGCGAACAACGCGGCGCTCATCGCCGCGGCGAGCGTGTTCTAACAGGGAGCCAGAGCATGCCCGTCCTCAAGCGCCGCCGGGAACGGGCAGTCTCGCCCGTTCCCTACGACACCATCGCATCGCGCACCGCCGAGGCGGACCCCGATCCAGTGAACCCTGATCACTTCATGTTCGTTTTGAACTGGCAGGTGAACAACTCCCGCCACAAGCTGGCGACCATGGAAACCTACGCGCTGGCACGTGCCGTTCGCGCCAAGGCTCGCCAGTTGATCGACGTCGCCATCATGGAGATCGAGGCCGAGGAAGACGCGGCCGATGATGTCCTGCCCATCCCTGCCGCTTACTCGGCGGCGCAACAACTTGAACTCTTGGAGCTGCTGGCATGAACCAGATCCGCAATAAGCGTGCCATTCAACCCGCGCCGGTGACGCCGGCCTACGACGCGCCGCGCCTCGTCTATTCGATCGAGCAGGCCCGCGCTGCCACCAACCGGCGCCTGATCGACGTGATGGAGCAGGCACGGTTCGGGCTGACGCTCAATCACTGCCAGGAGCTGCACCAGCTCATGATCATCATCGCCGGCCGATCCGGGCGTGAGCTGGACTACAAGCTGGCGGATTTTTTCGATCATATCGGCACCAGCATGGTCGACGCCGAGCAAGCGGAGCGAGACCACGACGAGGCCATCTACGAAGCCGAAACGCGGGTTGCGGATGAGTGGAGCAGCAGGGTCGACGAGCAAGAAGCGGAGATCAAGCACTATCAGACTATGATCAAGGCCGTGGCCAAGATCACCGACGACTTCGACAGTGAGAGCTTTGTTGTCGATGCGGACGCCGGAAAGTTCGTCGATAAGATCCGGGAAGCCATCGAATACTGATCCTCGTTCACTCCACGGAGTAACCCCAATGTCCACAAGTGCTATCATGGAAGCGCGTGCCGAACTCGCGCGCCAGAGCTACCCGGCCGTTATGCTCACGTCCAACCAACAGGAGCAGTGGGACGAGACCCGCACTGCCATGCTGTGGCACAGCCCGTTCTTCGCTCACATCTTCTATGCCAAATGCGAGGTGGTGTTCAGCGACCAAGTGCCGATCGCGTCAACCGACGGTCGGTCCCTCATCTTCAACCCCGCCACCTTCTTCAAATTCACCGTAAAGGAACGAGTGTTCATTGCAGTCCACGAAATTGCTCACGTGATCTGGATGCACTGTGAGTTGAGGTATCACTGGAAGAAGCAGGGCTACGTCACCACCGGCACCGGCAAGCGCATTCCCTACGATGCCAACGCCAGCGAGATCATGAACCAGGCCGCCGATTACGTAATCAACGCCATGCTCACCGAGGCCAAGATCGGCCAGCGCCCCGCCTGCGGGCTCTACGACACCAATCTCTCGCGCGACGGCACCGAGGCCGTGGTGGATGTGTGGGCCACCCTCATGGCGCAGCAGAAGCAGGGCGGCGGCAAGGGCAAACAGGGCCAGACCGGCTTCGACAAGCACCTCGACCCCGGCGCAGCGTCCGGTCAGACGCCTCATCAGGCCGCGCAGGAACGCAAGGATGACGCGCAGTCCTGGGCCAACACCATCACGCAGGCGGCTGCCGCCTCGCGCGCCATTGGCAAGCTGCCGGCCAGCCTAGACCGGTTGCTCGGCGAAGTAATCGAGCCCGCGATCGACTGGCGCGAGCACATCCAGGGCTTCTTCAACCGCCGCATCGGCAACACCGGCTATTCCTGGCAACGCCCTGATCGCCGCCTGCTGGCGCGCACCGAGGCCATCATCGCACCGGGCTGCTCCGGCAACGGCTGCGGTGATATCGTGGTCGGTATCGACACCTCCGGCTCGATCGGTCAGCAGGAGTTGACCATGTTCTTCGGCTGCCTGGGCGGCATCCTTGAGGATCTACGGCCACGCCGTCTGATCGTGATGTGGTGCGACGCCAATGTCGGCCGCGTGGACGAGCTGGAAGACGCCAGCGAGCTGCACGACCTCCGCCGGCGCAAGGCGCCCGGCGGCGGCGGCACTGACTTTCGCCCGGTGTTTGACGAGGTGGCGAAGATGGGGATCGCCCCAGATGCGCTGGTCTACCTGACGGACACCTTTGGCAGTTTCCCGCGGCACGCGCCGGCCTACCCGGTGCTGTGGGCCAAGCTCGTTGATCGCAAGTGCCCGTGGGGCGACGAGGTGATGATCCCGCCGGACTTCGCCAAGGGCGGCGCGTGAGCGACCATCAAAGGTTCTGGATCGTGGGTGCAGTGATTGGCACCCGCGACGCCTTAGTGCCGGTGGCAGACTGGCCCACGGCACGCGTGGCGCTGGGCCAGATTGTGCGCGAAGCGCTCAAGGCTGGGCAGCTGTCCGAGCCTGACGCCATCCTCGTGCTGGTAAACCTCACCGCTACAGCCGAGCCGCGCAACACCGGCATGGGCGGCTGGACACTCGATGGCTGCGACGCCGCCGGCAACCAGCTCTGGCGGTTCTGGATCCGCATGCCGCTCGGCCTGCCCCCACAAACCACTTACTCCGCGGAGTGAATGATGTCGATGCACAAACGCACCGGCCCTCGCAAGCACCCCAAGCAATGGAAGTCCGATGTATGCTCTCAGTTCGCAGCACGAACAGACCGCGCACTTATGATCCAGCGTTGCCCGATCAGTGTCACGCAGTTACAGCACATGCTGGTGCTGCCCGAGCATTTCGACACCCTGTCCCGCGCTGCCACTTTGGCACCTCATTACTTTCATATTAGATATCTTTTTGAAAGTATCACGTTAGTTCTAAGACACCCCTTCGTGGCCACCGACTATGAGTGCCGCCTCCGCCTGCCGGCGGTCGGCCGCGACACGTTCAGCTACGTCGGAATGCGCCTCCTGCTGCCGGCTCGGCCTGGCGTCCACGGCCCTTGGGAGATCGTGCCGACAGCTGATGTGGAAGCTGTGAAGGCGTTCACCGCCTGGGCGGTCGAGCGGCATATGATCGGCCTGCGGATCGCCGCGGCGCGCAATCTGGTGCGCGACTTCCTTGAGCTATGCGCGACGCCGGCGCAGGCCGCCAAGGCGTGGCCAACACTGGCGCAGGTCGGCGGCATCACTGAAAGCGGGGATAAGGCACGGTTCCCGGAAAGCTGGCGCGAGGTCAACCTCAGAAAATACAAGGCGTCTATGGCGGCGGTTGAGGCGTTGCTTGCGGCTTGCAACGTCATCGACCCCGACGTGTCATATGACTACAGCGCCATAACCGGCAACGTTCATTGGATCGACAAGAAGGTGACCGCACCGTGGAGTGGCCAACCAGTGGTGGCGGTGTAACCATGACCAAATTTATCACGGTCGACTATGAGACATACTACTCCGACGAGTATTCGCTGCGCAAAATGAGCCCAGCAGAATACATTCTCGACCCCCGGTTCGACTGCCTGGGTGCCGCCATCAAGATCGACGACCAAGCGTCAGTGTGGGTGGACGGCCCCGATCTACCCTATGTCTTCCGGCAGATCCCGTGGGCCAGCTGCGCGCATGCCTCGCACAACGCCAGCTTCGATGCCGCCATTAGCTCGTGGCGCTATGGCATTCAACCCGGGCTGTGGGTGGACACGCTGGCCATGGCCAGGCCCACGATTTACCCGCAGACTGGCACGGTGAGCCTGGACAGCTGCGCCAAGCACCTCGGCCTGCCGGCCAAGGGCAGCGCTATCCATCGGATGAAGGGCTACCGGTTCGCCGAGTTCAAGGCGAACCGCACCCTCTACGCCGAGGGCACGGATTATGCTCGGCACGACGCCGACCTGTGCCGGCAGATCTATCTTGCTCTGCGGAGCAACTTCCCGCCTGACGAGTTCATCATTATGGACATGGTGGTGCGGATGGTGGCCAATCCGCAGTTCGAGTTGGATCCCGGGATCCTGCTGCAGCATCTCTTGCAGGTGCAGGCCGACAAGCAGGCGTTGCTCGATCGGCTCAGCATGTCCGATGCCAGCGAGCTGCAGTCCAACGACAAATTCGCCGTCCTGCTGGAAAACCTGGGCGTCGACCCGCCGCGGAAGGTGAGCTCCACCACCGGCAAGGAGACCTGGGCGTTCAGCAAGACAGATCAGGAGTTCCTTGAGCTGCAGGAGCACGACGACCCGGACGTGCAGGCCCTGATGGCCGCACGGTTCGGGCACAAGAGCACCTTGGAGGAAACCCGCACCCGGCGCTTCATTGCGATCAGCGTGCTGCCGTGGGACACGCTTGCGCCAGGTGCCGCCATCACGCAGGTGGGCGCCAACCAGATCGCGCCCATGATGCCGGTGCCGCTCCGCTACTCCGGGGCGCACACGCATCGCCTCTCGGGCGACTGGTCGATGAACCTGCAGAACCTCAACCGCAAGTCGAAGCTGCGACAGGCGCTGCGGGCGCCGCGCGGCTACAAAGTCATCACCGCCGACGCGGCACAGATCGAGGCGCGTATTGTTGCTTGGCTGGCAGGACAACAGGATCTTGTTGACGCGTTCGCCAATAAAATTGATGTGTATTCACAATTTGCGTCATCGATCTTCGGGTATCTCGTCAACAAGAAAAACCACCTAACCGAGCGCTTCATCGGCAAGACTGGTATTCTCGGTCTCGGCTTCGGCGTCGGCCATATAAAGTTCGGTAAGACCATTCCGATTCAATCACGCAATCAACTCGGGCGTGAGGTGCGGCTGCCGCCCGGCGACGACAAGCGCATCGTCACGCTCTACCGGACGAAGTATTCCAAGATCCCAAAGCTCTGGGATATCTGCGAAAATCTCATTCAGGCGATGTTCGAGGGCCGGCTGCAGAGCTGGGGTCCGGTGTTCACCCGGCACAACGAGATCGTGCTGCCGAACGGGATGCGTCTCACCTACACCGACCTTGAACGGCACACCTTCGACCGCAAGCTCGACGATGGGTCGACCTATCAACAAGTCGGATGGCGATATCGTCACGGCAAAAAATGGAAATCACTCTACGGAGCAAAAGTTACAGAGAATATCGTCCAAGCCCTGGCAAGGATCTTGACCATGGGTGCCGGGGTTGAAATGCGGCGATCAGCACCACAGTATCCTCTCGCACTACAATGCCACGACGAACTTGTTTATGTTGTGCGCGATGAGGATGTGACGTGGTTTACTGATCTGCTGTGTAACGCAATGAAATCTGTTCCCTCTTGGGCACAGAGCCTACCGCTGGAAGTTGAAGCCGGTGTAGGCGCCACATATGGCGACGCAAAGTAGGATCAGTTAGCTTCTGCGCATTGAGCACCGATCAAAGGATCGACAACGATGGCGCAGAAGCAGACCGGTGGTAACGGCAAACGTAACCAAGAAGCGATAGACTACGCCAATCAAAACGGATTTGAAATATCCTTCACCAAGAAACAACATATTCAGTTCAGGGGGCACGGCGGTATTGTGATCGCCTCCGGTTCGCCGCGTTCCCCTGACAACGTGAAGCGGGTTATCGGCCAACTAAAGAAACTTGTAGCAGCCAGCCGTGGGGGCGAAAAATAAAAGAGATGATCTATATTGCGTTTTGACAGGGCGGCATCCATGTTATGGTTGCCGCCTTTTTTTTGACCAGCGCGAACAATACAGGCTCTTGCATGAACATGATACCCCCTGCGCCAGTATCTATCAAGCCGTTTAGTTGGTCGTATAGCAAACTCAAGAATTTCGAGACCTGCCGCAAGCGGCACTACGAGGTGGATATCGCCAAGCGCGTGGTCGAGGAAGAAAGTGACAACCTCACCTGGGGCAACGACGTCCACAAGGCGATGGAGTTGCGCATCGGACGCGGCGCGCAACTGCCTATGGGCATGGGTCACTATGAACGATGGGCGGTTAAGGTTGCTGCGATGCCGGGCCAGAAGCTGGTCGAGCTAAAACTGGCGATCACGCGCGAGCTGGGGCCGTGTGGCTATTTCGACAAGGATGCCTGGTGGCGCGGCAAGGTCGACGTCGCCGTGGTGAACGGCGTGGTGGCTTGGGCGGGCGACTGGAAGACCGGCAAGATCCTCGATGAGCCTGTCCAGCTGGGGCTGACCGCTGCTGCCATGTTCGCCCACAACCCCGCGCTCGCCGCGGTGAAGTGCAACTATATCTGGCTCAAGGACAACGTGGCCGGCAACGACGAGATCTACCGGCGCGAGGACATGCCGGGGTTCTGGGCCAAGTTGCTGCCGCGCGTCCAGGCCATGGAGCACGCTTACAACACCACCACATATCCGGCCGACCCGGGGCGCCTCTGCCGCAACTGGTGCCCTGTCAAAACCTGCCCGCACTGGGGCCAATAGGAGCCAACATGTCCCGCAAACACCGCGTTGCTCCGCCGAGTAATCCCGACCCTCTGGCGCTGCTGAACGCTATTCAACCCGCGCCGGGTGAGCCGGCGGTCCTGATCCCACCCCCAGCAGCTGTTCCTCCAGCACCCGCGATGCGTGACCCCGAGCCCACGGCGGTCCCCATCCCCATGCTGCCGATCGACGCGCAGCTGGCGGCCCGGAACCTGACGCGGCGTGACATCGCCTACACCATGCGCGGCCAGGCCATGCAGCACCGCGGCTGGCACGTCGACTATGTGCGCTGGGAAGACCCGTTGACCGTGGGATTCGAGCATGTGAGCGGCCGCAAGGCGTCGGTGGCCTGCAAGCTCGACACCATCGGCACCGATGGGTGGAAGGAAGCAATCGCTGCCGCACTGGCAGCGGCCTGACATGACGCCCGAGGGTCGCGTCAAAGCCGCAGTCAAAAAAATCCTGAACGCTACCGGCACCTACTACCTTATGCCGGTGCAGGCCGGGTTCGGCAAGCGCGGGCTGGACTTTCACGGCATCAGCAAAGGCCGAGGGTTCGTGATCGAGACCAAGCGGCCCGGCAAAGACCCGACCACGCTTCAAGAGCAGACGATCGCCGAGGTGCTGGCGTCAGGCGGAAAGGTGTTTCGCATCGACGGCACCAGCAGAACAGACACCTACAGGGATCTAGCAACATGGTTGTTGAACGAATGAGTGGGTCCGACCACTGGTCATTCCACGCGCAGGTGAAGGCGTTGGAGTTCGAGGCGGTGATGCGCGAGCACGTGCCGGGTTGCGTGATCGTGTGCCTGCAGCAGCCGGCAGGCGACACCATGAGGGTCGACGCGGCGCGCAGCGCAGGCGACCCGCTCATCACGATGTTCGAGCCGATTGACGAGTTCCCGTCTGAGGCCCTGATCACTATGCTCAGGTTGGCGCTGCAATGAGGTTCGACCAATATACCCGAACAGATAAGTTTCTGGGAAAGCGTGTGATCAATGATCACCGCGGCGATCGTTGCGCTCAATTCGTTAGATGGATGAAAGACACATACCGCGTGTCGCCGGCACCCATGCTGCGCAACGACGACAACCACATCATGTTCCAGATCCTCGTCAACGGCGAGCCGGTCGAGCTGGATGGCGGCGTGGATGTGAACGTCGAAGCCCTCAAGGCCATGGTGAGGATGCTGATGGGATGAGCCAGGTCTACATGGGCCAGACCCACGCCGAGTGTGACTGCCCGCATACTGACCGCTGCGCCGACAGGTGCCTTGCTGTCCCGGACATTCAACCCATGCTCCCGCCCAATTTGCGGGAGCGCATCGTCGAGCAGCCAGCCCCCGAGCCGCACACCACCCCCTGCTGGGTGTGGACCGGGCGCCGCAACCGCAACGGCTATGGCAGGGCCTGGGACGGCAAGCGCGAGCCCGTGGCGCATCGCCTCGTCTACGCCTGCCTGGTCGGTCCGATACCCGACGGGCACGTGCTCGATCACCGGTGCCGGAACCGCGCCTGCGTCAACCCCGCGCACCTTGAGCCCGTTACTCCACAGATCAACACGCGCCGTGGTGACGCGGTGCTGTTCAAGTCGAGGGGGTCATGAACCAAAAACTCACCGAAGAACAATGGTTCTGGTTAGGTTTTGCAAAAGAGTATTATTATTTATATAACTGCTATAGCATAGATGATTTTGGCGGTCCTATTTGGGGTGTATTGGTTAATGAATTTACAGGGAGATGTGCGGTTATTTGGATAAATCCAATGTGCTCCATAAACGAAGGTATTTGGAACCGGGCTGGGTATTTCCAAACTGCGAGTGAGGCGGAACTAGCGCTAGTCAAAGTGAGGCTGTTACTGCAATGAGCAACATCATCGTCAGCAAGGCCCACGGTGCTATCATAGTGCCGTTCGTGCCGGCGGTGGCCAACATCGTGCCAGGCGCCAAAGGCCTCATGCTCAACGGCAAGCCCATGCTGGCCATGCCCCATGACACCGCGGGAACGCAGCTCCTGCGCGCCTACGGCATCGATGCGCCGGCCCCGGTGCTGCACCACTACGACTGGGCGAACGCCATCCAGCAGCCCTACGACGTGCAGCGCAGGACAGTGGCGCTGCTCACCACCAACAAGCGCGCCTACGTGCTCAACGGGTTCGGCACCGGCAAGACCAAGAGTGCGCTCTGGGCGGCCGACTGGCTCATGTCGCAGGGCGTCGTGCGGCGCACGCTGGTGGTTGCTCCGCTGAGCACGCTGACCTTTACCTGGGCGCGCGAGGTGCTGCAGACGATCCCGCACCGACGTGCCGTGGTGCTGCATGGCTCCCGCGAGAAGCGGCTGAAGCTCTGCGAGGAAGACGCAGACATCTACATCGTCAACCATGACGGCCTGGCGATTGTGCAGCAGACCCTCAAGGAACGCGGCGACATCGACCTCGTGGTGCTCGATGAGCTGGCTAAATACCGTAACGGCAGCGCCTTCATCACCAAGACCACGGCGCGCTTCGTGAAGGACGTGCCGTGGGTGTGGGGCATGACCGGCGGCCCGACGCCGAACGAGCCGGTGGATGCTCACGCGCAGATCCGCATGCTCACCCCCGAGCACGTCGACCCGAGCATGACGCGGTTCCGCGAGGCCACCATGCTCAAGGTCTCGCAGTTCAAATGGGTGGCCCGGCACAACGCCATGGACACCGTGTTTGCCGCCATGCAGCCGAGCGTCCGCTTCACGCTCGACGATGTGGTGGAGCTGCCCGACCTGATCATGCGGTTCGTCGAAGTTGCTCAGGGGAGCAAGCAAACCGAGGTCTACAACGCGCTGCTCAAGCAGGCGAAGGTGCAGGTTGCCTCTGGCGCCATCACCGCGGTCAACGCCGGCGTGTTGCAGACCAAGCTCCTGCAGGTCGCGTCTGGCTGGGTCTACACCAACGACCACGGCGTCGTTCATCTGGACAACGAGGATCGCCTGGACGCGTTGATCGATGCCATTTCACAAACGAAAGAGAAGGTGATCGTCTTCGCGCCCTACACGCACTGCATCAAGGGGCTGGCTGACGAGATCCGGCAGGCCGGCTTCACCGTCGAGACCGTCGAGGGCGACGTCTCCAAGAGCCGGCGCGACGACATCTTCAACCGGTTCCAGAACACGTTCGAGCCAAAGGTCATCGTGGCTCATCCCGGCACCATGGCGCACGGGCTGACACTCACAGCTGCCGACACCATCGCGTGGTTCGGCCCGATCAACGATCTGGAAATCTTCGACCAGGCCAACGCTCGCATCCGACGAATTGGTCAGAAGAAGAAACAACAAATATTGATGTTTACCGGCACACCAATTGAACGTTTGACTTACAATAGACTGCGCTCCAAACAATCAACGCAGAACTTGCTCTTGCAAATGTTCGAGGATGACACTATAAGTAAACAATGATGTTTACGCTCTAGCGCAAGGACGCACCAACAATGAGCGCCGCCATTCAACCCATGGCCCCGGCGGGAACTGCCCCCGCACCCGAGCCCACTGCTGCCGATCGGGTCGGTCAGTATGTCGCCGTGCGCGACAAGATCAAAGAGATCGAGGAACGCCATAAAGGCGAGCTGGCGCCGTATCGGCAGGCGCTGCAGCTGCTCAACGGCATCCTGCTCGATCACCTCAACAAATCGAACGTGGATAGCGTGGCCAGCAACCAGGGCACGTTCTACCGCAGCAAGAAGGTCAGCGTGACCATTGCTGATGGCGCCGCGTTCAAGGACTTCGTGCGCGCCGGCCAGCATTTCGAGCTGGTCGACTGGCGCGCGTCGAAGACGGCTGTGGAGGCATGGGCGGAAGCCCAGGGCGCGCTGCCGCCCGGCCTCAACATGAGCGTCCACTACGAGGTCGGCGTGCGCCGGCCTTCTAACTCAGCGGAGTAATCCCCCACGATGAACGCGATCACGATCCCCACGCCGGTCGGCGCCGGCGGCCTGCCCGCCACCATGTCCAGCCGCATGGCCGAATACATGGCGCAGACCAAGGGTGCGCCCAGCGAGTTCGCTGCAGGCGTCACCGGCGGCTTTGCCGTCATGTCCATCAAGGGCAAGGTGTTCCAGCTCAAGCACAAGGGCGTCACCACGCCGGTGATGCGCGCCGGCAGCAACCCGCCCGAGCCCGCGTCTTCCATGACGGTGGTGATGGTTAAGGCCAACGCGTCGATCAGCAAGATCTTCTATGAGGCCGGGTATCAGGAGGGCAGCGCCGAGGCGCCGGACTGCTGGTCCGCCAACGGCGTCACGCCCGACCCCGCCGCGCAGAAGAAGCAGGCCGGTGTCTGCGCCACCTGCCCGCGCAACGCCTGGGGCTCGAAGATCAACGAGACCACCGGCAAAAGCGGCAAGGCGTGTCAGGACAGCCGCAGGGTCGCCATTGTGCCGGCCATGGAGGTCTATGCTCCCGG
The DNA here is from genome assembly GCA_037445025.1 of Rhodospirillales bacterium. Taxonomy (GTDB): domain Bacteria; phylum Pseudomonadota; class Alphaproteobacteria; order Acetobacterales; family Acetobacteraceae; genus CAIQQQ01. The sequence goes on along the minus strand of JBBILI010000012.1, from coordinate 45,425 downwards.
TGCGATCGACGTGATGCGCAACGAGGCGCATGACGGCCCGGTGCTGCTGCGCATCCCGCCCGCCTCTCTCGGCGAGCTGGTCAGCTACGACGCCAAGGTGCGCGCCATGGGGTTCCCGACCTTCGGCGTGGTGACCAAGATCAGCTTCGACTGGCAGGCCGCCTATCCCAAGATCGTGCTCACCCCCGTGCGCGCCCTCGGGCCGGATGAGGAAGGGCTGATGTGGCAGCTGCGTGATGATCAGCGCGTCGAGACCATCTTGTCGATCACCGAGCCCGGCGGCATCGAGTCCGACGCGGCGCCGGTGCCGACGATGGGCGCCGCGTCGGACCCGGCAGCCATCCAGGCGCGGGCCCTGGCGGCATTCCAGGCGTCGCAGGCAGCGCAGGCGCCCGTAGTTCAACCCGCGGCACCGGCAGCCTTCGCGCCGCCCCCGATGGCCGCGCCCGTGGCGCCTGTGATGGCTCCCGCGCCCGACCCGCAGCGCGCTGCGTTCGAGGCGTTCGTCGCGCAGCAGGAGGCCGCCAAGATCGAGGCCGAGTTGAGTGCCAAGGCCGAGGCAGAGGCTGCATGGCTGGCTGAACAGGCGGCGGAGAAGCAGCGCGAGCTGGAACACGAGGCGCAGGAGGCCGCCCGCATGGCCGCCGCCCAGGCGCAGCGTGCTCAGACCACCGCGGCCATCCCCTGCCCGCCTGGCGTCGATCCGGCCCAGTGGGCGGCGTTCCAGGCGATGCAGGCAGGGCTGGCAGCGCAGCCGGCACCTGCTGCCAGCCCTGCGCCCGCCACGCGCCGTCGCGCGGCACCCGCAGCCACCATCCCGGTCCAGGGTGCGGCACCCGTTGCGCCCGCGCCGACCGTGGCGGCTCCGGTGGCAGCGCCTGCCGCTCCCGCTCCGGCACCGGTGCAGACCGCTTCGCCGAGCGTTGACGCTCTGCTCGCTGGCCTGAACATCACGGGCTGACGGCGGGAATTGGTGACAGAGATGAGCGGGGGCCGTAGGTTGGCGGCCCCCGCTCATCCATTTTCTGAGGGCCGTGATGACCGATCCGACACGGGACTATCTGCTCCGCGTCATCGACTGGACGGACCCAAACGGTGGGTCTGCGTTTGTAAATATCCACTACACCAAGCAAGAAGAACAGGACAATAAAACTTCACCCTGGTGGGGATACAGTTCAAACAAAATTGACCAAGCGTTGCAGCATGTCCGCCATCTAAACAAGAAACAAGTCAACGTCTTTCTCCGGCAGTCTTCATGCTCGGAAGCGCAGCAGAGCAATGGCACCGGCGGGTTTTCCCGCGCTGCGCGCCGCCTGCAGCAAAACACCCATCGCCTCCGCACGTTCTTCTTCGATCTGGACGTCAAGCCTGGCGCCTATGCCGACACCGCCACAGCATGGACCGACCTCTACCGCGTCTGCGCCGCCGCAGGGCTGCCGCACCCGCAGGTGATCGTCCTATCGGGCTCGGGCGGCTTGCACGTCTACTGGGTGCTCGATCACGGTATCACCGCCGCGGTCTGGAAGCCCCTGGCTCAAGCCATGATCCGGTGCCTCGAACATCACGGGCTGTTGTTCGACAAGCAGTGCAGCTCAGACAGCGCCCGCGTCCTGCGCGTGCCCGGCACGAACAACTGGAAGGGCGGCGACGCCAAGCCAGTGCAGCTGGCCACCGGCGCCGCCTGGATCGCCGAGGATTACACGCTCGCCCAGATGCAGGCGCTGCTCGAACCCTGGATGCAGGTTGCTGCAGGGAGCAATGTCCACGCTCTGCCGGGTGTCGACCTGTCGCTGGCGATCAAGGCCGCCACCCAAGGCATCCCTAACCCTTTGGGCCAGCCCGGCCCACCCCGCGCCCCGCTGCCCGACACCGGCGAGTTCAGCCAGGGCGTCGATCGCAACGTGCCGGTCGATCTCGGGCGCGTGGTGGCCTACTGCCCGATCTTTCAGGAGGCCGCGGCCACCGGCGGCCGGGATCACGACAACGGGATGTGGCACCAGCTGGTCTACAACACGAGCTTCGGCGAGAACGGCCGGGCTTATGCACACGCTGTATCCTCGGGGCACCGCAGCTACACGCCGGCGGAGGTGGACGCGGAGTTCGACCGCGCGGTCGCCACGCGCGCCGCCGACCCCAGCAAGGGCTGGACCGCCTGCACCACCTTCGGGTCGCTCGCACCGGCGAAATGCTCAAGCTGCGCGCTCGCGGGCCAGATCGGCTACCCCCTGATGATCGGCGCGGGCCAAAGCGGCGCGCACAAGGTCTCCCAGATCCTCGGTGCCGCCATGGTGCGGCCGGCGAACGTGGTCGCCATTCAACCAACCGCATCCCCGCCGCCCAACGCCCTAGCTGCGTCTGGACCGCCCCCCATCCGGTGGCCCTATTACCGCAACGAGCTAGGCATATGGCGCGAAAGCAAGCCCGCCAAGGACGGCACGCCCGAGCCCCCGGTGCTGGTGCTGCCGTATGACGTGCTCGAAGCCCGGTTGGAGCGCCACCCGCAGCACGGCACGTGCCTGATCGCCAAGCTCAAGCTGCCGCATGGGCGCACGGGCGATCTGTTCGTCATCGGCGCCAAGAAGCAGCCGGCTGACATCGACGCAGCGTTCGGCCGGGCCGACTGCGATCTGCATGACCATCAGGTGAAACTGGCGAGGGCATTTGTCGTGGACTTCATGAGACAGCTGCAGGAGGCGACCTACCACCTCAACGTCACCCCGGCGCTGGGCTGGGTGATGGACGGCGCCGCCTATAAGGGCTTCGCCTATGACGGGCGCGTCCATGGCGCGGGGATCGCCGCTGGTGCCGGCGACACGAACGTGGTGGTTCACTACAAGCCCACGGGCGACTATCAGGCCTGGAAGGACGCCGCCAACGCCGTGCTCAGCCAGGGACGGCAGGACCTCAACGCGATCGTGGCCGCGGCCTTCGCGGCGCCCCTGATCGAGCTGGGGAGCCAGGCCGGCACCCTGCTGTCGGCCTACAGCACGCAGTCAGGCATCGGCAAATCGACGGCCATGAAGGTGGCACAGGCGGTCTGGGCGGATCCTGCTGCCGCCATGTCGACCATGGATGACACCACCAACTCGGCGATGGGCCGCACCGGTGTTCTCCGGCACCTGCCGCTGCTGTGGGATGAGCTGAAGGGCAACGACAACATCAACAAGTTCGTCTCGATGTTCTACCAGCTCTGCCAGGGCAAGGAAAAATCCCGCATGAGCGCGTCGGCCACGGCGCGGGAGACGAACACCTGGCGCACCATGATGGTGGTGGCGTCGAATAACTCGATCCTCGATTTCATGACCACGGCCGATCGCAACACCGATGCCGGCCTGATGCGGACGTTCGAGATCACCGTGAAGCCGAGCCGGGCCCCTAAGCCGACGCCCGAGCAGCAGGTCCAGTTTGAGAACTTGATCCGCGGAGCAAATAAATCCTACGGGCACGCCGGCCTGCAGTATGCCACCTGGCTCGGCCAGAACCACGCCCAGGCCAAGCAAGCCTATGACACCATCTACGCCATGGTGCTCGACCGGGTGAAGGCGACCCCCGAAGAACGGTTTTGGGTGGTGACGGTCACCACCCTCATCTGCGGCGCGTTCTTCGCCACCAAGCTCGGGATTTGCCGGTTCGACGTCACGGCGCTCACCGACTTCCTCTGCGACAATTTTCAGGTGCTGCGCCGCGGCCGGACCATCGACACGGCCTCGATCGACACACCGGCACCCCTGGTGGCGCTGCTCGGCCGCTACCATGGCGCGATGATCAGCCGGCACACCCTCATCACCGACTACCTGTTCGCCGAGAGGGACGCGCTGGGCAAGAAGCTGCCGCTGAAGGTCTCGGTGCTCAGCGACGTGACACGGATCGAGCGTGTGGTAGTGCAGGCAGCGCTGCTCGATGGGGTGCTGCGGCTGGATCGGGGCGAGTTCCGGCAGTGGATGGTCGACAACCGCGTGCCGCCTCGCGCCGTGTTCGACGGGCTCGCGGAGCTATTTGGGGCCACCACCAAGAACGGCGTCATGGCGCCCGGCACACCCCACGCCTATGGCCGGATCATGGTGATCGATATCGACCTGCACAAGCTGCGCCAGGCCGGGCTGCTCAGCTTCGCCGGGTGGGACGAGTGGATCGAGCAGAAGCGAGGTCAGTCCGCCATTCAACCCGCGCCGGTGGGGCCGGCGGGATTGACCCAGGCGATGCAGGCAGCGACGGCGGGTATTACAAGCTGAAGAAGGCTTTGCAGTCCTCGCGCAGCTTTTGAATGTTGACAGAGTAAGACGTGTCTTCGTCAGCGGTGCCACGTCGCCAGTTGCCATCTTCTGGCAAATGAACTGCAAGGTGTTGACCTCGAAGCTGCGCTACTCGACTTTGAATATGGCTAAAGGAGTTGATGACCATCGATTTTGTGCTTCTATCCGCGAACAGCATATTGTGCGATGCTGATCCGTATTCAGATATACAGCACTTCATATTTGAAAAAACTAACATCTGTTCTGACAGCGACAGCTGCTCAGGGTAAACAACCGTGAAGCCAAGATCTCTTAACACATGATCAACTTCTGGTTCGTTTATCAGACGACGCCAATCTCGCGGCGGCATTTTTGCACGAGACAGATAAACAAATGCGTATTTACTGGCTTCTTCCTGATCGTGATTAGAACCTTCCAGCAACACGTCTCTCCAAAAATCCATAGCAAGATTAGCTGCTGGATGAAAATAGTAATCATCCTGCATTGCAGATGGTAGTAATATGGAGGGGGCTAAAGCAACTTGCTTTTCAGCGTCATACCACAAAATATTTTGGCCGAATATTTTTGTTAAAGCCCCTCTCATGAAAAACGGTATTTGGTTAGGCAGAACTACGCGAAAATTATACCCCATACGCCCAATTATATAGGTCAAATATATTCTCGTTATATTCTCAAGTATAAAATGTCCATAGATATAATGATGATGTATTGGAAGCACCAACGGAATATCAGATATAATTACTTCTGGTTCGTTTTCTAATAGAGAACCGAATATCGCTTTTTGATAATGATCGGGCAGCCTTTTGATGTCGCTCATGTATTGAGGGTGAACGCAAGGATGCTGATACAGCCTCTTATTAACAAATACTTGGCTTGCTCCGCCGACATATCCACCTTTGACATTATACACAAACACAGACGGGGCCATCTTGTTTGAGTAATGCTCCTTGATGATAGCTTCCGGCAAAAAATTTTCCTGAAATAGTGGTAGATTATCGTTGCATTTTGCCTCATAATAAAGTGCGATATCAGAAAGATTTTGGTTTTTTAAGTTATCCCTCACCAGACAATCGATCCTCATAAACAACGCTTTCTCTCGGAAGCCTGACAGATATAGGGTCACACGTGTTCGGACGCCAGCATCAATGATCAATACTGCCACCCCCCGCTACCATGCGAGGCACTGGCCCCAACATGGTAGCGGAGCGCTCGATGTGGATGACGGGGTGTCCGACGCCGGGCATATACCAGCGTCCATCGCCCTCATCTCGGCACGCGATGAATGTTGACCCATCTGTGTGGTGGCGAAACCAGTAGTATCCGTAATCAACGTCGCTCATTGTTGCCTACTTGGTCTTGGCGCGGTTGCTCGACGGAGCAACCAGCCGCAGGTTCCCCGGCGCATTGGTGCCGCCCGACCGGATCGGCTTCTTGTGGTCGACGTCCTTGTGCTTCATGGCGGCAGGCCCGTGCTTCTTTTCCATCTCGGCACGGGCCGCGTTGCGCTGGGTGCGCTTCTTGATTTGCTCCGGCGTGCCCTGATAGTCGGCATAGTGCCGGGCATAGTCCTCCTTGGTCGTGCGGCCCATCACACTCTCATTTTTTTCTTGTTGATCGCCTTGAGGGTCTTCATATCCTCCTTCAAATCCTTGGGCGAACCCTCATACTTGCCGACCGGGATACTCATTTTTTTGGCACCGGCCTTGTCCTGCCTCCTGTCGACGCTGGACTTCTCGAACTGCTTCATCGTCTCTTTCTTGGCCATGGCTCAGCCCTCCATCTTCACTTCGCGCATCAACAGCTCGTAGCCGTCCCACACATGGTCGACATGCTCGGCGCCCGGCACCAGGCCGTCGCGCACCACCACCTCATCGCCGGTGGGGCCGCGCTGCAGCACCTGCACCTTCTTGTCCCCGTGGATGTAGGGCACGCGTATCGTCACGGTCGTCGTCATGGTCAGCTCCCTGTGTTGGCGTATGCCCCAGCGGCACGCGCATCTGCTCCCCGTTTCGGCACGAAGCCTGGTCGGTTCTCCATCCGGTGGCGCCTCTCAGCCTGCTGCAGCTGTACCATCGTGATCTTGTCGTGGGGGTTGGCCGCGTTGAACCGCTGCACGGCGGCGAACGTGGTGCTGCGATCCTGGCCGGCGCCCTGGATCCACTGGTCGACGAGGTGAGCGCGTCCGGTCTTCTGCGCAGCTGCCGCGTTGGCGATCGAGGCCTGCGCCTCGCGCCCCTCGGACACTGACGACGGCGTGAACCCCAGCGCCTGGTAGAACATCCCGGCCGATCCGATCGGGCCGAACACCTGATGGCCGGACGCGCTGGTCTCGCCGGCGTCGCCATAGCGGAAGGCTCGGATGCCGTCGCGCAGCACCCGCGGCAGCAGCGCTTCCACCGCCTTGCCGGTGTTGCCGTTGCGCATCTGCTGCGCCGCGTTGAACCCCTGCAGCATCGTCGAGCCCGGTGCGCCCAGCAGGAAGTTGCCGATGTCGCCGCTGATCGTGTCGCTCTTGAAGTCGCGAACGTCTTGGTTCCACAGCAGGCCATCGAGGCCGACGCGGTGGGACAGGTCGAGCCCTATGGCGTTCGGCAGGCCGTGGGCGATCACCTCGCCGGCTTCCTTGCCCACGGCATTGGCGAGCTGCGTGCGATACCAGCCCTCCCAGTCGTAGGGCTGATCCTCGCCCATGGCGAGCGCGGCGGCTCCGGCCACCAGCTTGATCGGGTCGGTCGGCAGCCCCAGCGTGCCGGCCATGAGCACATGCGAGGCCATCAGCATGGCAAACTGGCGCCGCGCGACCGTGCGTTCCTCGGGGGTCATGCCTTTGATGGACTGGTAGGCGGAATGACCGACGAGCCAATAGAGGCCTGTGGCATACTTCTTGAACGTAAAGGCCGGAGCCAGCCACGGGTATTTGCGGGCGTCGAAGAACCGCGGCTGGTTGGCCGACGAGTAATCGAACTGGGTATCGATCACGGCCTTCCGGGCGGCAGCCATGGCCTCGGCCTCGCTCAGCCCCTTGGCAATCGCCAGCCGATAGGTGGCAATCGAGGTCATGGCACGAGACATCACCTCGGCCGCGTTCGGCATCGAGCGCGCCATGTCCTCGGCATGCTGCAGCCCGCGCGAGAACGCCGACTGCTCCGGCATCGAGGCGCGGCGCAGCTCCATGCCGGCATGGCTGTCGATCAGCCCCTCATGGGCGAACCGGCGGAGCATCTGCCCCAGCGCCGCGGCGTCCGGCGTGTTCGCGCCCTCCACCTGCCGGGTGATGATATCGTGGAACCCCGGCAGCCCGGACGTGCTGCCGCCCTGGATATGCCGCACCATCTGCTTTGCCGACGCCGCCAGCAGGCTGCGAGGCCCGAGCATGGCAGTGGCGCGGGCCAGCTCGCGTGCCGCAGCAGGCAGGCCGTAGCGGGCACCGATATGCGGCAGGCCCAGCATCCAGGGCTGCATCGCGTAGACCAGCGTGCTCGATGGCGACGCGATCATGTTGATGAAGGACAGGCTCTGCAGCTTGCGCATGATCGGGTTGGTCGATCCGCCGCCGGCGGTGTCCACCGCCGCCATGCGCTGGCGCAGCTCCATTTCGCGCAGGATCTGCTGGCGCTTGATCGTGTCGGCACCCGAGCTGGACCGGTTTGCTTTGATCCAGTCCTTCATGCCCTCCATGCCCGAGACGACATCGGCGCTGTGCCGCAGCTTGGCCAGCATGTTGGCGCTGGCGCTTGCCGTGTTGGCGACCGAGCGCAGCATGTCGGTCGAGGCGCCGTCGATGCCGGTGCGGCGGAGGTAAGCCTGCCGGGCGTTTGCCCCGGGGAGCAACCGCAGCGCCGCGTCACTGATCGCCTGGCGCGTCACTTCGGCCTGGCTGGGCGTGAGGCCCATCTTGCCCACGGCGTCGTGCAGCTGGCGCAGCTGCTGGCCGGACAGCGTGTTCGAGAACGCGTCCACCTGCGAACGCAGCTGCGGGTCACTCACTGATGCGATGCGCTGGTCCGCCTGCAGCTCGCGCCGGCGGCGCGTCAGCTCGTGGTGGCTGTCGAAGAACTCCACGCCCTGATTGTTCAGCCGCACCACCCAGCGCTCCTTGCTGGGGTCGGCCATCACGTGCGGGTCCTTGAGCTGGTCGGCTGTGAGGCGGTTGCCTTGCGCGTCGAACTGCTGGCGTTCCACGCCCTGCAGCGGTGCCCGGGCGTTCTCGATCGCTGCCTTGGCATGGGCACGCGAGGTGAACACCTGCTCGGCCGGTTCGTTGGTCTCATACTGCAGCACGTGATCACCGTGCCGCCGCATGGGGAAATAGGGCCCGTCGATCTGCGACATGCGACGCAGGTTCTCGACGTGCTTGTCCAGCACGTCCCCCATGAACGCTTTGTCGGGATCGGTCAGCGCCTTGTCGCGCACGCGCTGCGCCAGGGCCGCAAAGTCAGGCCCCGCCGGGATCGGCGTGCCGGCCTTGTGGGCCTCATCCGCCAGCTCGTAGTGCCGGTTCTGCATCAGGTTGGTCAGCAGCTGGTTGACCACATCGCTGTGCTGCTTCTCGAAGAACGCCTTGGTCTCGTGGTAGATCGCCTTGGCCTCGGCCGGCAGCGCGTCATAGGTGCGGGCGAGCTGGGGGTGCGCCTTGATGGCCTGTGCGTCGTCAAGGCTTCCGGCACGCAGATGCCCGTTCGCCGCGTCCGACAGCGGCACATCGGGATGCACGTTCAGCCTGGTGGCGTCGAGCATGAGCTGGCTCAGCTGCTCGGCGGCGCGGCCATTGGTCCGCTTGAACGCATCGAACCGCTCCACCATCGGGTCGGCCGCCGCGCGCAGCCGGCTGGCTTCGGCACCTTGGGCGCTCAGCGCATCGAGCGTGTGCGAGAGCGGTTCAGCCGCCTTGGCGCGCAGGGCGTGCTCGGTATCGGCCCAGCCGAACAGCTTGGCGCCGACATCGCGGATCTGGTTGCCCGCCATCCAGCCCAGGCCAAACTGTCGCAGGCCCTGCGACGCCCCCTCGAACCGGTAGGGCAGCGTCTCGCGGATACGGTTGAACGTGTCGGTGGTGATGCGGTTGGAGGCCACCACCCTGCGCTCGTTCATCCGCATGGCGCGGATGGCCTGTGACTGTTCGCCCGAGCCCTGCATCGCGCGCCAGCCCAGGTTCATGGCGTGCTCAAGGGCGGTCTCGTTGGTGGCTGGCAAGCCGAAGGTGCGGTGCACCAGCCCCACGAACGCGCGCCACAGGCTCGTGCGCGGCTCGCGCGCCGTGTCGATGCCGTGGTAGGCGGCCTGGTTTGCATCGAACCGCATGGTCGACAGCAGGTCTTGCATCTCAGGGCTGGTCATGGCCGCGGCGATGAACTCGTGCGCGTTGCTGAGCCCGTAATCGATGCCCTTGGTGCGGTCGCCCGCCGAGACGTTCTCGTCGATGTAGCTGCGCAGCGCGTCGACACTGGTGCGGAACGCCGGGTCGGTTTCAAGGCGGGTCTGTGTCGCCGCATGCACCGCCTCGTGCAGCACGGTCTCCGCCAGATCCGACGGTGTGGCGTGTTTGCCCACCACGATGATGCCGGGATCATCGGGCTTGGAGTAATCGCGGATGAACGCGCCCAGGACCTTGCCCGGCAGCGCCTGGCTGCCCTCGGGCACCCGCACCACGCGCACATCGCCGACAAGCCTGCTCAGCTGCGTCTTGAGCTGGCCCTCATAGGGCGCGTTCATCTGCGTGGCGCCCAGGGCTTCCCTGATCGTGCCGGTGCGGCTGGCAGGGATCACCTCGCGCGTGGTGCCGGCGTTGCTCCGCAGATCAACATGCACAGACCCGTCGGGCTGCAGGCTGATGCGGCGCTGCACACCGCCGTGCTCGTAGCCGTAGCCGCCCGTGTCGGTGTCCTTGCGGAAGTTGATCAGGGTGTCCTCGTCAGTCGCCCTGCCCTCGCCCGGCACCCAGTCGTTGCCGTCCACATCCTCGCTGCCGGCCCCGCGGCCTTGGCTGGTCTGCTCGGCGCTCGGGCGCGTGAGCAGCATCTTGGCGTCGATCCCCGCCTGTTCCTTCCCGGTGCGCGCCACCTGCACATCTGGCCGCTTCGCTGCGAACTCGGCGATGTCCATGTCCTGCTTGAGCTTCACCGCCTTGGCGCGGGTGACCTTGCCCTCGCCGGCCTGCAGCTCCTTGATCCGTTCCAGGGTCTTGTCGAGCGGCACGCCGCGGGCCTCGGCATCGGCGATGATCCGCCCCATGCGCTCGTTCCAGGCGTCGTGCTTCTCGCCGGGCTCGGCCGGGTGATCGCGCAGGATCTGTTCGATCGTGGCAGGTTCGGTTGGGGCTGCTTCGTTCACCAGCGCCGCGTTGCGCTCGGCATCGAGCTTGCCCGCGTGATACGTCACTTCCTGATCGCGCAACGTGTTCAGCAGCTCGCTGCGCGCCCGGTTGTTGCCGCCTTGCTGCCCCTGGCCGGATGCCACCACGTCCTTGGCCTGCTGGTAGAACGGGTCTTCAGGGTCGATCTTGGCGCGGTCCAGCACGCGCTTCTTGAACGTGTCCAGCTTCTCCTGACGGCGGTTTCCAGCAGCGATGTCCTGGCGCACGGCGTCCCAGCTGTCGGCCGTGTGGCTGCCATCGGCCGTGACGCGGGTGCGCGGCGCAGCGCGGCCTACCTCGGGGTCGGTCGGCGCTGCGCGATAGGGCGCGGTGTCGGCGGGCTCGGCGGCTCGCGCCTGCAACTGCTCGCGCACGGTGCGCTGGATGAACTGCATGAGCATGGCTGGGCTCTGCTCAAGCGCCGGCCGCTCGCCCACACCCTGGCGCACGTCGTTGAGGATCGACGCCACCAATTCGTCGGGCGTGGCGGAGCGCGGCAGTTGCTCGGTCATCTTGGCAAGCACCTGACGCGCGGCCTCACCCACAGCGTCAGGCTGTGGCGTGGTGATGAGCTGCGGAACAGGGGTTGCCCCCGCCGGTGCCCTCGCAGGATCATCCCCTGCAGGAGCACTGGCGGGGGCGCCCTCGGCCGTCTCTGGTCCCCCGGTGGCGAGACGGCGAGCTGGATCTTCAGGTGGTGCAGCCGGAGCTGCGGGCGCGGGTTCTACCGGAGCCACCGGCGCCGCTGGCTCGGCAGGAGTTGCCGGTGCGACGGGCGCAGTGGGCTCTGAGGCAGGTTTGCTCAATGGAGCAACAGGTGGTTCCGCCGGCTCACCCGGCGCGGGTTGAATGGCCGGCTCTGCAGGCTTGGCCGGTTCCGTAGCAGCGGGTGCCTCGGGAGCTTTGGCAGGTGCCGGCTCCGGCGGCTTCACCGCTTCCATCGCCATCTGCTGCGCAGGATCTACCACATGGCTGGCGCTATCGCCCATGACGCTCTTGGCGCGCACCGATGGCGTGTCGACCAGCTCGCCCGTGTCATTCTTTGGCACGGTCGGCAGCCGCCCCTCGCCTTTCGCCAGGGCGCCCAGCGCACCGCCCAGCAGGCCGCCCTGCGCCACACCGGCAGCCGCTGCGGTGAGCACTGCCTTGGTGTCGAACGGCTTGTCGGTGGCGTCGCTGATGCCGGCTTGGGTCAGCGCCTCGGTGCCCCCTGCCTGAACACCTTGGGTCGCGGCATCGCGGGCCGCTCCGGTGAGCGCGCGAGACACGACGCCATACTTGGCACCGCCGATGGCCACATCGCTGATCAGTTTGCCTTCACCGATTGCTACGGCAGCCGCTGCGAGGGCACCGCCGATGACTGGCTTCAGGCCGGCGGAGGTGCGTGCCAGGGCTTCCTTGGCCTGGTCTTCATCGAGCCCTTTGGCCCGCATGTCGCTGTAGGCAGGGCTGGTCTTGCGCAGCTCGTCGTCGGGCGTCTCGCGCACCGCATCGAGGATGCCGCCATAGATCTGCCCGGGCGTGACCGCTGCCTGCGACGCGCCAGCCGCGGTGGCGCCGCCGATACCCGCGGCCTCGGCGGCAGCGCCTGCAGCGCGCAGCCCGCGCGCCACGACAGCACCTGGCAGCAGGGTCGCCACGATGCTCGGCAACGCCAACACGCCCTGGCTCTCGATCGAGCGCAGCACGCCTTCGTCGTAGATGTTGTTGTCCGCACTTGGCAGCACGCTGGCGCTGGCCGCCCGCTGGAACGCCGGGCTCGCGCGTAGCATCTGGTATTTGCGCTCGTTCTCGAACACATCCGCGACCTTGCCGGCGGTGTCGCTGCCCATGTAATCCCCCAGCCGCGCCAGGCTCTCGGGGATGGACAGCGCGCCCGAGTAGAGGCCGCGGCCAAGGTCCGACCAGCTGATGCTGCCTGAGCCCGCCTGCGGCTGGCCGCCGACGAAATCCGACCCGTCCGTCGGACCGCTGGCGGGCGCAGGCGGCCCCATCCCACCCGGAGGCGATGTGGGCGCGGCCGGCGCTACGAAGTCCGAACCGTCGGTGGCAATTGTCACCGGGGTAGCCCGTTCAGATAGGCCCGCATCTGGTCATTCGATGGCGCGCGAGCGCCGGTCAGCGCACCGAGCGGCAGACCAGTGCGTGGCGGCGGGGTGGCGATGGTCCAGGCCGGCATGTTGCCCCGCGGAGCAACATGGACCGACTGTGCAAGCCCGGGCGAGGTGCTTGGTAATACCGGTGCAGCAGTGGGTGCCGGCGGCGCAGACATCGGCGGGTGGCGCTCGGCATCAAGTATGCGGCCCCACAGCGTCGCGCTGTCGCTGGCGCCGCGCGTCGCCGGCGCGGGCGCTTGGCTGCGACGCGCCAGACCTTCCTCGATCATCGCGGCGGCCTGCTGGGACACCTGCATCTTACCCGCCGGTCCCGAAATGGTGCTGGTGCCGGGGTCAAACTGATACTGCTGGTTGCCTGAAACGATGCCGGCAGCGTAGCGGCCTGCCAGCATGGTGCTGGTGCCTTTGGGCTGACTCTGCATCATGTCAAGCGCGAGGCTTGACGCGGCGTCGCCAGCGGCAGGGTTCGATCCTTGAGACAGCGTCTTGATCTCCGGCATCTCCATGATCGACTGGTAGGCTTGGTCGCGGTCGGTCTGGCTGGTGAGCCCCTGCACGCCGGGCTTGACGATGCCTGCCCGGTTGGAGGCGGCAGTGACGCGCTGCTGCGCGATGTCCAAAGCGCGAGATTTGAGGTTCAGCGCCTGCTCCGCCTGCTGGATCTTGGTCTGATCCGTGCCCAGGCGCGCGGTGGCCAGCGCGGCGCGGGCCTCGTTGTAGTCCGCCATGGCCTTCCGCGACATCCCCGTGGCTTCCGCCACTTCGCGGTGAATTGCCAGCGTGTCGGCCTGGTTCTTCATACCGGCGTTGCGCGCGTCGATGTTCGTCATGGTGAAGACCTGGCTGGGCTGAGCCTGGCCTTCGGCAGCGAACTGGGCGTCCTTGGCGGCGTTCAGGGCAGCCTGCGCGTTGCGGATCTGCTCTTGGTCGCCGCTGGCCTGAGCATTGGTCAGGTCGTTCGTCGCCTTTGATACCACCGCGTAAGCCGACGAGAGCGCGGTGCCGGATGCTCGATCGGCGGTGATGTTGCCTTGCTGGAACGCCGCGTCCTTCGTGCGCAATGCGAGGTCGCCGGCCATGATCGAGTTGCGCTGCCCCTCGATGCCTTCCTGGGCCTGGTTGTGGCGCACAGCTTCCTGCTGGGTGCGCTCTGTCACGAGGAACTTGGCCCACTGATCGAAGTCCATGGCATTGCCCACGGTGTCGCGCACCGCGGTTGCACCGGCGATGTTCGACGAGCCGATGAGTTTGCCCTGCTGATCGAAGCGCTGAACGGACACGCCGTTCGCCGTTGGCGTCACCTTCGCGGTCACACCGTCCGGCACAAAGTCATACGCCTTTTCGAGCAAGGCCGCGGTCGACTTCCAGTCGCCGGTGTTGGCCGCTGCGACGGCCTGACCACCGAACATCAGCATATTCTGGCGGTAGTTCTGCAGCAGGCTCGCGGCAGCCTTATCGCCGGCTGCCACATCGCCGATCTGGTAGTAGAAGTTGCTGGTCGCTTCGAGGCCCTTGTAGAGCTTTTGCCCAGGTGTCAGCTCGTTGTGCGGATCAACCGCTTTGGTCAGCGCATGAACGTTCTCGTTGGTCTCGGCGCCCATCCCGGTCAGCAGCGCATGCAGGCCGCCATTCCCCCCCTGCCCTTGCTGCGGCGCCGGTGCTGGCGCACCGGAAGCGGACGGCGCCGATGACGGGTTTACCGGAAGGCCGGCGGTGGGAACTTTGTTCGTCGTGCCGTCCGGTGCAGACGACGTGGACGAAGCAGACTGGCCGCCACCCACGCCAAACGTACGCTGCAGGAACTTCAAGCCGCGAACCACCGGGTCCATCGACATATCGATCGACTGCGGCGAAGCACCGGAGGTGCCCTGCGCTGGGCCCTGGGCGGGATCCTGCTGCGCGCTCTGGGCTCCGGCTTGCGGCGCAGGCGTACTCGGTGGAACATCGGGCGCCGGAGGGGTGTAGGCGGTCGGGTTGTTGCTCGGCGGAGCAACAGGCTGGGGCGTGACCAAGCCACCATCGGCGTATCCAGGCGTTGGCGGATTGGGGCCGGCACCGGTCGATGCACCGATCGGCAAGCCGGTGGCCGGTGACGAGGCCGCCTGCATGAGAGGCTGCGCACTCATCGGCACGCCCGCCTGTGCCGGCGGCTGACCGCCTGAGCCGCCTGAGCTACCGGACCCAGTGACAAAGTTCTTGATCCGGTCCCACAGACCGGGATCGCGCTGCGGCGGCCCGTTGACCGGCTTGATGTTGCCGTTGCTGTCCAACCCATCGAACGGATCGGGGTTGCCGGTAGCAGCCGCCGAAGCCCTGGCGGCGCCCAACCGCGTCGAGTTGGCAATGTTTGCCTCGCGCGTCTTGGCGCCGTTGAAGTCGGCGATCGACTGCTTGTATTTTTGGTCGCCTACCGTGGTGTAGACCTTGGAGGCGGTGTTCACGAAGTCCGAGACTTCCCGGCCGAAACCCATGATCGTTCTTCCTTAGATCGGCAGCCCAACGGACTGCATATTGCCCATCGGGCTCGACCGCCGCCCGCGGTTCATCGGGATGCCCATCCGAGACGGCTGCGTGATTGTGCCGAGCGGCGCGTTGTCAGGCCCTGCCGTCGCCGGCGCACGCCCTGCCGACGCACCTGCAGGCAACGGGATCGATCCCGCCGGCAGGTCGTCGTTGGCACCGCTGCCCTGCTGGTTGCCCGGTGCCCCACCCGTCGGCAGCCCCATGCGCTTGCGGACGTTGTCCACGATGGACTGCATTTTCCGCACGCCCTCGTGGGCCACCACATCCTTCGGCATAACGAACTCGCCGGCGTTCACCCTGGCCGGGATGTCATCAACCTGCTGCCCGCCAGAAGGGGACATGGACGGATCGATATAGCCGCCTTCGGCGAGGAAGGCGTTCGCTGCGATGCCACCGATCAAGCCCAGCGCCGAACCAATGCCGGAGCTGGTGTTCTGGTTGGCGTTAAACTGATTGAGCTGCGCGTTGTAGCCCTGGGTGAGTGCGCCGGCTGCCGCGGAGTTGGCGTTGTTGCCGCCAGAGAAGAACCCATTGGCGGTCCCGACGGCACCCGAATTGGCGTTGGTGGTGCTGGTGTTGGCTCCCACCGCGGAGTTGCCGGCGCCGGTGCCCGAATTGAACGTGTTCGCCACCGCAGAGGAGTAGCCGCGACCGATGTTGATGGCGGTGTCTTTCAGGCCCAGGCCAGTCTGCATCGTGTTCAGCCGCGACATGTTCTCGGCACCTGCTCGCGCAGTCGCCTGCACGGTCGACATCTGGCTGTCGAGCGCCCCTGCGCGAGCCTGCGACGGATCAATGCCCATGGACGCAAGGCGCGCTGCCGCCTGCGCTCGCTGGCCGTCGTAGCTGGCATCCACTGCTTCACCGGCCATGCCCGCCTGCTGCGCCTCGCGCTCCGGCGTGTCATAGTTTTGCGCCTGCTGTGCGAACTGAGCTTCGATCGGCTTGTAGGTGCTGTCGTAGAAGTTTTGCGCGTTTGCGGCAGACGCATCCTGCTGGTTCTGTGTGCTGATATCGGCGCTGATCACCTGCTGCGCGGTCGCGTTGTTCTGCGCATACTCGCTCGCAGCTTGCTGCAGCTGCTCCTGCCCGAGCTGATACTGCAGCTGCGCCGCCTGCTGATCGGCTGCAGCGATCGGCGTGTAGTTGGGGGCCGCCGGTGCCGAACTCTTACCGCCCATGGAAGCCTCCTGCGCGGACCGTCCGCGGTTGAATGTCGAGGAACCGGCCCTGATCGCGGCGCAGGCTCATCACCAGCATGTCGCTGTCGGGGAACACGTCTTTGAGGGAGCACACGGTCTCGTAGCCCAGCCGCTCATTGAACCGCCTGGCTGTCTCATTGGCAGCGTTGAGCGTCACCAGCACCTGCTTCAGCCCGAGCTGCACGAACACGTAATGAAAAGTGATCCACAGCAGGTCGCGCGAAAGCCAGCGAGGATGCACCCCGGCCACATGCGACTGGCATGCTGCACCGGTGAAATTGGTGAGGATCACCCCGCCGGCGATCTTACCGTCGATCTCAGTGCCAAACGTCACGTCGGCATGCCTGGTGTAAAGCGCCCCGGCGTGCTGCTCGACGAACTCGCCCACTGCCGGATCGTTGATCAAGAGCTTCATGGGATGTTGGCGGCCTTCAGCCGCTTGGTGATAGTGTTGATCTGGCTTTGCAGACTCTCCTTGTCGGCCTGCAGCTGCGCTTTGCGTGAACCGTCCCCACGATGCCCGACCAACTGCTCGACCACCTGGGTGAGCGCGGACACTGCGGCGGCGAGGCTCTGCACCGTCGAACCGGGCGGCGGGATCGGGCGGAATTTGGTGCTAGTGTCGCTCATACCTTGTCCAGCTCCCTGCTGGTTTCAGCGGATTTGAAGGAGCGCATGCTGACCTGGCCGATGAACTCGAACTGCCAGGTGTCTGCCTTGAACCCCGACGGGAAGCGCCCGGTCGTGGTGACATTGAGGCTGATATCGGCGATCAGGGTGAGCGCGCTCCCCATGCCGGCATAGGCGCGCATGCGCAAAGCCACGCCGTCTGGCAGCAGGCTGTCCTCGATCGCGTTCACCGGCGGCAAGGCGGCTGCAGCGGTGTCGTCGATCTCGACGCGCCACGCGCCGATGTTCAGCGGGCTGGGGAACTGGAACTGCTTGGACATCCAGCGCCAAGGCGTCTGCGGCTGGGTGACGTCATTCCAGCGATAGGCGGTGTTGCCGACAAACACGATCGCATCGCCCGACCCATAATCGACACTGACGTTGGGCGCCCCGAGCGCCGTGGCGGTATCGATGAAGCCGATGCGCGGCGACTGGTTGTCGAAGATGAACCCGGTGCCGGCACCGTTGAACGCCACATACTTGGTGCCTTGGCGCACAGCCTGGATCTGGGTGGGGTTGTATTCCGTGATCCAGACATCGCGCTCCATCAGCTGCGAGGTGGAGATGTGCGCGCCGATCCAATCAACCGTCACGAGGCCGTTCTGGCTGGCGTAAAGCACCGCGGCCGGCGGGAATGCGACGATCGACCCCTTGGACTGGCAGGGCTCGTTCATGCCGTAGTCGTAGATCGCCAAGCTGTCCGGCGTGGTGCCGCTGAGCTGCCGCGGCGTCGTCTCGGTCATCACGATGACGTTGGTGCCCGACAACGCCATGCCGATGATGTTGCTCTCTAGAGCAAGCGCGTAGCTGTACGGCCAAGCGTGCGGGAACCCGACCGCCGACGCATAGATGTTCCGGCCCGACCACCCGATAAGGAAGCCACCCGGGTTGCTGATCAGGCCGTCCATCGCCAGCGGCGGCAGCCAGTAGGTGCTCGGCAGGGCGATGTCATTGTTCGTCAGCAAAGTGTCTGACGCGATGTCGGTGTAGGTGCCGGGCGTTGTCGTGGAAACAATCTGCCCGTTGTCCTGCAAACTCACGCCATC
This sequence comes from Rhodospirillales bacterium, assembly GCA_037445025.1. Classification (GTDB taxonomy): domain Bacteria; phylum Pseudomonadota; class Alphaproteobacteria; order Acetobacterales; family Acetobacteraceae; genus CAIQQQ01. The sequence goes on along the minus strand of JBBILI010000012.1, from coordinate 27,263 downwards.
GAAGTCGGTCAGCTGCGTGCCATCGCTGTCGTTGAGCAGCGCCTCGGTGACCATCGTGGTGGCACCACCGGTGATAATGTTCCCGACGAGATAGAACGCGGTCGAGCCGTCTGAGCCGGTGACGGTGCGATAGAGGTTGATCGAAGTGATGTTGCGCAGCGCCAGGTTGTCGACGGCGACCACCATTCCACTGACGGTCCAGGCCCCGGCCGCGTCGCCAGTGGCTTCGCTCGTTAGACTGGGCGCGCTTTCTTCGCCGAACGCCGTGACATAAGTGTAACAATATGCCCGGGTAGTGACGATCTCGCCGGTCGCGCCAGTCTCGGCAGCGGGTGTGATCACCGGCGCACCGGTTGGGGCCGGCACCCCGAGCAAAAACGGAGTGCCACCATTCTGCACGATGTCCTGGGTGATCAAGCGCGGCAGTGTGCCGGGATCGACCATATAATACCGGCCATAGGCATCGTTCGCCAAAGGCGAGCGCACAATATCGCTGTCAGGGGTATTCAAACCGAACCAATAGCTTTGCCCGTTGTAGTCAAAATGAGCGACTTTCTTATATGTCGGGCTACTGCTCTGGAACGTATAGAGCGCGCCCGGCGCGTGAATACCCCGCAGCTCGCCAGACAACACGTCGGTGTTGACGGCTACGGTGGCGGCGTTGTCGGGGATCAGCCGGTCTCCCGTGATCGGAACCCTGCCACCAAAGTCGCGGATCACGATGGCGGTCATGGAGCGCCCCCTCCGCCTGCATTCGAGCTGCCCCCGCTACCATCGCCATTCCCACCAGCGGTCTCGCCTCCACCAGCCCCTCCCGTGCCGCCGGTGGAGCTCGGCGGCGTGTAGGGGTAGCTCACCGAATGGTTGGTCCCATCGCTGTAGGTGATCGTCAGGGTGCCGGTCCCGTTGTTGGTGATCGACGTGATGCTGGCGCCGGCCGCACCGGCTGCACCCGTGGCACCGCGAGCACCCGTGGCGCCGATGAACGCATTGGCCGTGGTGGCCACCGTGCCATCAGGGAAGGTGACGGACCGCACGCGAAGATTGAGCGTGCTGCCAGGCTGAAAGATCACCGTGCATGGAACGCGTTCGAGCGCGCCGCCATTGGCGGGCACCTGCAGCAGCCAGCCGGCCGGATCGAGCGTGGTGCTGATCGGCGCAGCCTGTGGCGTGCGCGTGGTCATGCGGTGATGGTCACCCCATTGGAAAGCGTGAAGACGAACTGCCCGCTGCCGTTCATGGTCACCGACGTGATGCCCACGCCGGCCGCACCCGTGGCGACTGTCGCGCCTGTCGCCCCCGCAGGACCGGTGGCACCTGCCAGCCCGGTTGGGCCGGTCATCGCCGTGGCGGTATACACCGTCGATCCATCGGGGAAGGTGATGGAACCCACAACGAGCGCCAGCGACGTGCCCGATTTCGGCACCATCGAGGTCGGCACGCGTTCGAGGGCGCCATCAGATCCTGGCACCATCAGCAGCCAGCCGCTGGGATCGAGCGCGCTGGCGATGGGCGTGTTTTGAACTGAGCGCGTGCCGGACACGGTTTTGCTCCGCTGAGCAACCCCCAGCCGCCCGGTTTAGAAGCGGCTGGGGGTGTTGGGTCAGTTGGTGGTCGTGACAGTCGCCGGCGTGGTTGGCGCTGGCGACGGCGACGGCGTAGAGGCGACGACGATGGCTACCTGCGGCGCCGTTGCCGGAGCCGGAGGCGGAGACACCGGCACGCCGACGGCGAGGCCCACGGCCGCAGCTGCCTTGGCGCAATCGTCCTGCACCGTCTTCTGCGCCGCATTGGTGGCGATGACCGCCACCTGCCCAGCCGCGGGGTTGAGCGCTGACGCTTCGGCGTCGACCACGCCTGCCACGATCGTGCCACCCCCGCCGGTCTGCAACGCGCAGAACAGCTGCCCCGTCGGGCTGCTGAGAGCCGCGGTCACCTGCGCCGACGAGCATGCGGCGAGGCCAAATGTCAGCAGCAAGAGCGCACCGACAGCCGCGAGCGGCTTGCCAACCACGGATACGGGGATGGGGGCCGGCGTGGGCGCCGGCGGGGGTTGAATGGCACCTGCGGCGGCGACCTGCTGATAGGCGTTCACGACACCCATCAGATCGCCCGCGGCCTGGCCGGCTTCGACGGACAGCGCGGTGCGCTCGGGCCATGCGATGAGCACCGCGGCGGCCACCAGGCCGGAAACGAACTGGGTCAGCGTCAGGCCGCCCTGCAGGTAGGTCGTGGTCACCAGCAGGGCGCCGGCAAAGCCCTGGCCAGTCGTCGCCTGCTTGATCCAATCGGAAAACTTCATCGGGGGATCTCCTTGGGTTATGCCGGGCTGCCCGCCGGCTGGGTAAGCATGGCTTGGGTTATGCCGGGCTGCCCGCCGGCTGGGTAAGCATGGCTTGGGCCGCCGCAAAGCACTCCCTGGCGCGGCGTTCCCAGTCTACACCGAAATACTGCCAGTCATCGAGCGATTTGTAGTGCACCAGATGTGCCTCTAAGAGCTTCGGCAACAGTATTGTTGTCTCGACACCGCGGGCTGCGAGTGCTGTGATTGGGCCGATATGCTCATCGACTTTGACGCCGACCAGATTTTGCAGCTCGATCGCGCTGGTGGGCTGGCCGGCGTTGACGCCGAAGTCGAACACCATCAGGTCCACGCCGATCGGCAGGTCCCAGCACCACATCCCGTTCCAGTATCGAGTGCGGTAGAACGGCACGACTTGGGCGCGGGTGAGCGCCCTCATGTCGTCGACCGTGGGTTTGGTGCGTGTGTAGTCGGCCCACTGCGCGATCGAGACGCCGAAATTGGTAGCGGCCCCTGGATCGTTCGGGTCGTTGCTGAACGGGCCTTCCTGTCCGCCTGACGTCGGCCCGGGTCCGATGGTGAACGCCAGACAGCGGCTGAACTGATCAAGGGGTGACATGGATATGCCCTCCGGCGAAAAGTTGAATGGCGAGACCCAGCAACGCGATGCCATTTGCCACGAGCGACAAGTTGCGCGCCGTGTTATCTTTCAGCGCGGTCTGAGCACCGTTCTGTTGAGCCAATATCGTTTTAATCTCACCAAGACCGAGAACGAGTGTATTCATTGATCCTTTCAACTCATTCACAGCATCACGCGTTCTCTGCATGTCCTGCTCAAGCAAAGCAATGCGAATTTCGTCCTGCATGCTCGGATCCGGCATAGTCGCTATTCCTGGCTTGATACTACGTGTCGACGCCTTTATGAGAAAACGCACCAAATCGAGCCGATCGACACAATGCGAAGAACAACACCGATTGCCACGGTAAGGGTGCTGGAATTGCTGCCCGCAGGGCCGTAGAAGCCGCCACTGGGGGTGGAGAGCGTCACGGAAGCTCCGGCATTGTTCCAAAGAACAAACAGTCCGCTGGTCAGATCGGCGGGAGCTGGGGTCGTGATCGTGCAAGCGGCTGTTGCAATCAAGAAGCTGCCAAATTCGGCGTCTGTCAGGGTCGTGTTGGCCCCAATAGTGACCACCCCGTCGAAGGCGCTCAGAACAGAACTGAGAGTGGTCCCTGAGAGCTTGAGACCAGCACCGACCGTAATGGCGCCCGCTACACCAGCAGTCCCTGTCGTGCCCAGAATACCACCCGAGGGCGGGATAGCTGTGGTCGTGAGAACCGTGTTGCCGTCGGCCGACATCGTTCCATTCGCAACGATGTTGCCATCGGAAACGATCGACGGTCCGAACACGACGCGACCTGTTCCGGCCAGGGAGACCGTGGCGTCCCCATTGGTGGCCGAAGGTGGATTGAACGTGAACCCTCCGTGCGTTCCGTCTGAGACGATCACTTCGATGAACGTCGGCGTCGGCGCGACCTCAAGCGTGCCAGGAGAGGAACCAACGACACTCAGATTGGCACCGACGGCCAATGCCTGAGCCACCCCCTCAGTGCCGGTGGTGAACAAGAAGCCCCCGGTGGCAGGGATGCCCGAAGCAACAAGCGTCCCACTGGTGAGCGCCAGGCCAGAGCCGACGGAGACCGCACCTGCAACCCCAAGCGTGCCGGAAGTGCCCAAGAGGCCACCCGTCGCAGGGATCGCCGAAGCAAACAGGACCGAATGGCCGGCGTTGTCATCAGCACCAGCTTGCAGGTGAACCGGCAAATCGAAGACGATGCCCCCGGACGACCCAAAGAGCTGCGCCGTTACCGGGCCATTCGCCGCCGTCGGCGGGGTGAAAACGACAGTGCCATGCGACCCGTCAGACATCGTGATGCCGCCGCCATAGGTCGCCAACCCGCCAGGTCCGAACACTGTGACAGAACCCGTGCCGCTGTTGGTGATGCCAGCCAGACCATCCAAAACGCGCGGTCCTTCAATTTTAAGGTTGCCGCCGCTGGTCCCCAACACTGCCGCCGGCTGATGGAACATGAACTGCTGGTCCACGAGATCCACATCCATCTGCATGGCTGGGGATGTCGCACCTCCATAAGTGTGTCCATTCGCAACATACGCGAAGGTCCAACCTGAAAGATCGTTTTGACCAATAAACGTCGACGGATCATCCACCTGGATAGCGATCAGCGCCGTCGAGTTATACGCCTTATTGCCTGCGATAGTGTGATGTGTGCCGCACGCTATGATAAACGCCGCAGTCGAAAGTGTTGAATTCAAGATCGTATTATCGATCACGCTACAATAAGTTGATAAATGACCTCCTGAACTGTCGCTAGCATTGATATAGATCGGTGCCCCGACATACCCGTCGAATATGTTGTCCGACACTGTGACGAACGAAGCTTGTTCAACAGTAACTCCCTGCGGATAATTTCCAGAAACAGGAGCCCCCATGTTCTTGAACTGGTTTCGCTGAATGATGGCTTTGTAGACATTGGAGTCCAAGGCCAAAGGCGCGACAAACACATTTGCCCCTGTGCAGTTTACAAAAATATTGTCGGCTACGATTGCTGCGGTCGCAGTCAACGTGTCGGAAGTCGAGCTTTTCTCCGCGTTAAAATTGACGTCTGACCCGCAACCAAAAGTAAAATTACCCAACACAAGTGCATTCTGCGCCGCATCCCAATGATCATACGCACAGTTATACGCATAATAACTGCGACACCCCGTGATCAAAGTATTTGCGCACCCAACCAGCGCCACAGTATCATCGAGATAGCTGTTATACACATCGCGAACCGTCACATCTTGTCGGTTCTGCAACGTGATGGCGTGCCCCGCCCAACGAGCCTCATCAGGCGATTTGAATGAAAGCCCCTCGATGATCACCGGCCCCTCGGTGAGAGACGCTGGATGAGACCAGAAGCAGATATAAAGGTTTGATCCAGTCGATGTATCCGGGGTGAAGGAGGACAACACCACAGGAACGACCGTGGCCCCATACCCACGGATCGTAATAGCAGCCTCGGGAAGTTGAATAACACCCGATATCTTGTATGTTTTTCCTGGGGAGAATAGCAGCGCCCCACCACCGGCAGCCGTCGCGGCCGCTTGAACTGCGGCTGTATCGTCGACGACCCCATTGCCAACACCCTCGAAGTCTTCCGGCCGAACACCGTTCAGCTCAGAGATTGAGGTCCAGCTCGCTGCGTTGAACGGACCGGCAGTCACAGCGACGACAGCTTTGTAGATGGCGCCAGCATAGACCACCAACGCGCCGGCAGCGTAGTTCGCCAAGACAGAGAACTGTGTGATCCCAAGCATCGGCCGCGCCGTGCCCGTGGTGTCGCCCATGAAGATCTGCTGATCGGCCTGACCGACGGCCAGCTCGCGCGACAGGATCGACGGCGGCGTCCAGCCAGTGGTGGAGCCGCCCTGGTGTTGAATGCGCTCGATGCTCATGTCAGATCTCCACCAACCCACAGAATTGAGACAACGGCATCCGCCTCGGGTGCCGTGGTGAAAGTCAGGACACCCGCGGACGTGCAGGTGAAGTTGGTGCCCGGGATCTGCACCACGCCGTCGACGCTGACGAACAGGTCAGCCGACGATATTGGAGTGATGGGATACCCGGTTGAAGCATTGTAGATGGTGAATACAGTCGTCGTGCCGTTTGGCGTGATGGGTGTGGTTGTGATCACAGCTTTCCCCGAATACATAGCGGTTGCAGATTGTAGGTTTGACGATGCCGCTGGGACGGTTCCGCCCAAAGCAACACGTTTGCAGGCAGCAAAATACGGAAAAGCCCAATCCTGTAGACCTTGGGTGTATTTGCTGAGCACTTCAGCTCGTGCCAGCTGGCACTGCTGTTTGAAGATGCGCTGCTGCAGCTGCGCGGCAGGTGCGCTGGTGTATGGGCGACCCGGCATCGCCAGCAGCCGGCTCTTTGCTCCGGCGAGCAACGCATCGAAGAACATCTCGGTCATATAGGTCGGCAACGTGCCGGCCTGGGCGACGGGCATGACGGCCACCGCCACCACCGCGGTATCCGCCTTGGTGGGTGTCGGCACGACGTTGAAGATGTTGGGTGGCGTCAATGAGAACACCGCCGGCGGACCGGTCGGCGCCGTGTTGGTGCCCACCACCGAGAAGGACCCAACCATGCCCGACGCCAGCACCGAGGCAGGTGACAGCGGCAGCCCGCCCACTGATGCCGCGATGACGTTGAGCACCCGCACGTTGATGTAATCGAGCGGGAGGATGTAGTTCGCCGCGCCCGGCACGAGGTTGAAAGAGATGACATCCACCCACGCCTGGGTGCGCTGACAGAACTCGCGCGCTGCATTGAGCAACGACATGCGGGCCTGGGCCTCCGTGAGCCCCGCGCAGTCGGCCAGCAGGTTGGTCAGCAGGTAGGTGAAGCCCTCGCTATTAACGCCGCCCTGAGCGTCGTTGATCTGAGTTGGGATGATGCTGCCGGTGCCGCTCATGCGCCGCCCACCAGCATGCTGCGGAAACCGGCGAGGAACTGCGCCGCACGACCATCCGTGTTGAACTCGTCGTCTCGCAGCTCGGCCTTGCCCGCGATGTAGTAGGCAAAGGCCGGGAAATAGGTTTCATCGATCGGGAACGGCGTGTTGACGTCCGCGGTCGGCGAGTATTGCGGGACGGTCGTCGTCAGACCGATCAGGAGGAACAGATCGGGCCGCATGCGGCGCGCTTCGAGCACAGCGTTTCCGAAGTATAGATACAGATCGGCATCGGTGTATCGATATGATCCACCAAACTCGACCGTATCGTTCAGATGACCGCGTGCTTCGCCGATGCACTGCCCAACTGTTCGAGACATAAATCTCTCCCGCCGCTGGCTGATGCGCCAGTATCATGACGCATCAGCACTTCAAGAACAGCGTATTGACTACAGTATTACTGTGAGCAATACAGGGTAGCGATGGCGGTTCCGTCGACCACCTGCGAGCCGTAGATCTGCAGGCCGCGCAGCAGTGAGCTGAAGGACAGCTCGGACCGCAGGGTCTCGACCTTGGTGATCTGCGACGCGAAGGTCAGACCGTGGTTGTGGCCGGCGAAGATGTAGGTAGCGGTCTTCGCGCCTTCGGTCGCGGTCGGCAGCAGGTTCGAGCTGTAGAGCGTGAACCGATCGATCATGCCCAGCCGGCCATTGCGGACCACGGACGTGGTGTCGCCGGTTAGATAGGCCTGCTGCAGCGGCGACGACTTCAGGACCGCCGCGAACCACGGCGGCACGATCAGCCAACGGCCGGTCTCGGGGATATTCTGCTCGTCGAGCACCTGGCCAAGCGCGATGATGTTCGTCAGCACGTTGGACGGCGTGACAACCACCTGCGCGCCGGTGGTGCCTAGGTTGATGTTCGCCGAGATGCGGCCGGCGGTGGCGCCCTTGTTGAGAGAGCTGACCCCAGCGTTGATGGTCGCGAGAACAGCACGATCGATCACGATCTTCATCTGTTCGGACGCGTCATCGGCCCAGGCAGACATCAGGTTGATGTCCGACTGGATCTCCATCACGTCTTCCAGCGCCAGGTTGAAGTATTCGCCCTGGTTGATGGAAAGCTGGACCAGCGAACTGGACGGACGATCAACCGTCAGCTGCTGACCAACTGTGTAAGAGCGGATGGTGATCGTGGGCTTGGTCCGAATATTGACCGTATCGCCCTGATTTTTGATTTCGCCTTCGTAGTCGGTGTTCGCAATCGCCGCGAGCACCGTGGTGTCGTAGAACTTCTCGATCAGCTTTCCCGACCAGATCTGCGGAATGAAGATGCCCGAGTAAGCCGGGTTGGGAGCGGAACCCGAAAACTGGGTGCCGATGGTAATGGCGCCTGGATTGGCCATAATGGCCTCCTGTCAAAAGGGTGTGATGTGGGGTTCAGCCGCGAACCCGACCGTCACTCACCGCTTCTTCTATTTGGCGCTGTAGCTCAGCAACTAGGGCCTCACGGCCCCTATACTTGCTGGTTGCCTTATCGGTGTAGAAACGGCCGACTTGATCGGGTGTGAAGATGGGCTTTTCTTGGGGGAGGCTGTTGCCGGCCCCAGACCTCACACTTCCGGGCGCCGCCAGGCTTTCCAGCGACAGTGCAGGGGCGGCCGGCGGTTCTGCCGGTGTCGCGCCTGCGGCCTGCTGCTGAACCCTGGGCGGGGCCGCGGATGCCGTTTCTGATAGGTAGCCCTCGAAGAAACGCGCCACGCGTGGCGCATCGTTGTTGTTCCATGCCTCAAGCAACATCTCGTTGCGATTTCGGCCTGAAAGGGGATCGTTCAGGAGCAACCAGCTCCGCCAACCGTCGGTCTCATTGACCGCACGCCAGTCGAACGGCAGCGTGTTGAGCCCCTGGATCATGCGCGTGTGGGCATCAGCCACCGTGTTCGCGGTGACGCCCTCAACCTGCCGGCGCAGGCGCTCGGTCTCCTGCTGCAGCTTGGTCAGCTCGGAATGCACAGCGGCCTTGGCGCGCTTCTCGATGACCTTCACGAAGTCATCGCCGTAGTCACGGCGCTCGTCCGGGGTCAGCTCGAAATCGGCCGGCACCGGCGTGGCTGCGGGTTCCGCGGGCGGCTTGGCCAAGCGCTCGCGCAGCGCCGCGATCTCGGCCTGGGCCCGCGTCAGCTCGGCCGACATGACGTCGAACCGACCCTTCATCGAGTTGTGGCGGTGCTCCCAGTCGACGGTCGGGGGGTTGCTCGGCGGAGCAACTGGGGGCTGGACCGCCGGCTCACCCGGCGCGGGTTGAATGCCATCTCCCGCTGCCGGCTCACCCGGCGCGGGTTGAATGGTCACCTCGACGGGCGGCGCAGGTTCGGCAGGCGGTGCGTCGGTGGACGGTAAGAGGCCCGCCTCCTGCATCGCCGTATTGGCAGCGTCGATCTGCTCGCGGATCTGTCGGGGGATGACGACGTTCATGTGGGGGACTTCTTCATCAGCTGTTCTTTGATTGCAGGAGCGCGTGCCAGCGCATCGGCAAACTGGCGCATGGACTGCGCCTGTCCCTGGCCAACCTGCAGCCGGGACAGGTCGGCCTTCACCAGATCAGCCGCGAGGCGCGCGGCATGTAAGTCGACCGCCCGCACGAATTGCTCCCAAGCCATGGGCGCACTGGCCCGCAGGTTGAGAGCCGCATCGATCAGGATGAGGTCGATCTGCATGCGTCAGGTGCCGTAGGGATTGCCAGGCGACGGCAGCATCGAGACCGGCTCCCCGAGGCCCTGTGCCTGCACGTTGTTGAGCGGCGTGCGCTTGGCAAAGTCGTTGATCGAGCTGGCGCCGGGCTCGCCGGCGATCGTCTCGTTTGTCGGGTTCTTGCCATACTGGTTGTTGATGCGGCTGTCCGCCGCGCCACCAGTGAGCGTAGTGAGTGCATGGCGCGAGGGCAGCATCTGTTCCTGGCTGTTCTTGCCGGCGTTCTTGATGATGCCGAACTTGCCCTTGGCGAGCGCGGGATTGTGCTTGCTCATGTCAACACTTCCATGCCCGGAGGCTCTTGTTGATGCGGCTGTCGGGATCTTTGGCGGTGGCTGCGCTGGTGTTCTCGCGCTTCATGCCCTCCATGCGGGCACAGAAGGACCTCTTGCGCGGGCCGCCTTCCGGCTGCGGCGGCTTGAGGTTGCCGCCCGTCGCCTTGTTGTAGGACGCCCGGCCAGCCGCATTCAGACCCCCCTTGGGGTCCTTGCCTTCCTTGCGGGTCCAGGCGGGCGTCTTGGCCATCAGGGGGCGCGTTTCGACGTCATGGGAGCGCGTTTGCCCATCATCTTGTCCATCTTCGGCGGCGCAGCCTTGGCCTTCCCCTTGCCGGTCGGGATGCTGTCTTCCGCACCCTTCTTGGGGTAGCTCTGCTTGTTGCTGTCCTTCTGATCCGGCCGGACAAGCGAGCCCATGCTGTTCTTTGCCATGTCAGCGCGCCTTCGGCATCTGACTGGGCGGAGCGGCAACGGAGGGCTTCATGGTGTTCGTGCCCTCCTGCCCCTTCTTGGGGTAGGTCGGATGGGGCGAGCTGCCGCCGCCCTGGGCGAACTCCACCTTGGGCGAGCCGGTCGCCTTGGAGACGCCGGACGGACTGCGCGTCATCGCGCCATCGAACTGCCCGGACTTCGGGTAACTCGTCTTGCTGCCGTTGGCGGTGTTCTGAACCGGGAAACCTCCGTTGCTCAGATCCTTGATGCGCTTGTCAGCCATGTGGTGCTCCTGCGGGAATGCCGTGACCGAGCGGCGGTGTGGGCGGCGGGTTGGCCGACACGGTGTTGGTCATGGGACCGTGCGCTGTGGATTTGCCGGGTTGGTGGCCCTGTGCCTTGGCGCCGTCAGCGCCCGGCGGTTCGTTCATCGGCGGGCCGCCGTTGTGACCCATCATCGGCGACTGCTGCGCCTGCTGAGCAGCTGCCTGCTTGGCCGCCATGAGCGCCTTGATCGCATCGTCGGACGGCACGATGTCGGCGCCCGGCAGGCCCAGCCCTTTGGCCACCTCGCGCAGCAGCGTCGCCCGGCCGTCGGGCTGGATGATCTGGCTGTCGATCGGGTTGGCCGTCGCCTGCAGGAACTCAAGCTGGCGCTGGCGCTCGGTCTCGCGCTGCACTGCCACCGCCACACCCTTGATCTCGACATGCTCATCGCCCTTCAGCAGAGGGTCGGTGCTGGTGAGCATTAGCATGTCGAACAGGCCGGTGAGCGATGGCTCCATGATGTCGCGGTCGATATTGGCGGCCACGGTCTGCAGGATCTTGCCTGCGTTACCCATGAGCATGGCCAAGCCCGACGCGGTGCGGCCGGCGCCGCCCAGAGTGGACGTGCCGGTCAGGAAACGAGGGATCGCAGACAGCTCGTCGGCCATCTGCGAGAACGCGGTGTAGACCGCCAGCAGCTCCTGCGCGTTGCTCTGCGGCTGGAAGAATGAGACTGGCGGATCGGCCGCGCTGTTCGCCTGCATGGGGTTGTCGACCACATACCAGCGCTTCCAGGGGAACAGGCTGCCCGGGTCCGCCGACGGCGCCATGCGATCGGTGTTGACCACCACCTGCGGGCCGGAGCTGATCGAGAGGTTGTTCACCAGCGAGCGCAGCGTCGCGTTGGCCACGTCCTGCACATCCTCAAGAATGTCGGGTAGCCCATTGCCGACGATGGTGCCTGGCACCTTCTCGAAGCTCGTGATGTAGTAGGGGTGGCGCTTGCGCGGCGAAGGCGAGAGCTGGCATTTGATGGTGTGCCGCCCAATCTGCCAAGCCTGGACCATGTAATCGCGGTCCTCGTCCGGGATGTCCTTCTCTGAGAACCCGAACTGCAGCAGCATCGAGCCCTGCACCGGTCCGTTATAGACCAAGCAGTCAATCATCCCGCTGCGGTTCAGCGTCGGGTTCTCGCGGCTTTCCTGCACGGCGCGCTCGGCGTCCGTGTAATCCATCCAGTCGACCAGGCCACCACGGCCATAGTCCTGCAGCACTGCGCGCACCGCCTGCTCATCGTAGCCGGGCAGCCCCAGCACGTCGTTGAGGTCGGCACGCGTGAGACGGGTGCGCTCGAAGATGGCCGCCTGATCGATCTTGCTGGCGCCAGGCGTCCACCAGATGTCAAACGGAGACACCCGGTTCCAGAACATCTTGGCGGTCATCTGGACCTTGGCTTTGCCCTTCACCCACTTCACGTCCGGCACCATGCGGACGGTGGGGCCTTTCAGCACTGCGAAGGGGAACAGGGGCAGGTCCACCAGCACCTCGGCCAGCGCGTCGTAGAACCCGCCCTCGACCAGCAGCGCGTCGATGTCATCCTCGACGTTCTCGGCTGCATCGCGCGCCCTGACCTTGGTGGCGTCCTTCAGCTGCTGGTGCAGCTTGCGCACGCGCTCGTCGATGTCGGACTGCGTGGGCACCGGCAGGCCCTGCGCCGCGCCCTGCTGCGCGTTCTGTAGCTCGGCAGTGACCATCTGGCCGATCGCGGTCATGCCGTCGTCGGAAATTTCCGGGTCCGATGTCGGCGTGATGGCGTAAGGGCGCTCGTGCCCCAGGTAAACGTCCCGCAGCAGCGAGGTGGCACCGCGGCACTTCACCGAGACCAGGCGGGCATAAACGGTGCTGCCGCCAAACTGCTGGATCTGAGCCAATTTGTCGGCGTCATAGACGCCGTTGAACACCCGCATCGCTTTGAGCAGGCGCTCGTCCCATCCCTCGTTCCCGGATGCCCGGTGGTTGCGCGCGATATACCACTGCTGACGGATGAAGGCCGACAGCTGCGATAGCGTGTCGGGCTCGGCGTTGAGTCGACTGGCCTCTTGCGCAGCCGTGCTCGTCTCGGCGCGGGTCAAGTCCGCGTTCGACACGATCCGCAAAGGTCCACGTGCAACTGGCTCAACCATGAAAATCAATATACGCTGCGCTTAATAGGCGCCGCAACTAGATATTTTGGAGTATACAGTGGACCAAAACAACAATACTATTGCCATGCAGACCGGAATACTTGATCCAACATTTGCTAATCTCGCCCGAGAGATTGCGATGAACATTCAACCGCTCAAGAGTATTTTGGGCAACCATGGTGTTTCCGACAGCCAATGGCAATCGATCAAAAACAACATAACTTTTAGTTCTATGCTTGCCCAGGCGGTCATCGAGTGGAATGCCGCAGTCAACGGTTCTCAGAGAGTTGAAGTAAAAGCTGCCACTATTGTTGAGTCTTTACTTCCTAGATACTATGCAGAACTTGAGAACACTTCACACCCGCTTAACCATCGGACTGAACTGTTCAAATTGATCGCTCGCTTTGCGAAGATCGGAAACGATGACGAGAAGGTGGCGGTCGGCTCGGGCAGCGGGTTCAACCTGAACATCAGCATCGGGCAGCAACCCATGGTGATCCAGGGACGTGTGATCGACACCGCAGTGGAACAGCTGGCATGAACTACGCCGCCAGCCCCACCATGGCGCGGTTCCACAGCGCTCGATCGTTTGGCCGATGGGTGGTCGGACCGGTAGGCTCCGGCAAGACGACAGGCTCGATCATGGACCTGTTCATCACCGCGAGCATCCAGGCGCCGGCGTCGGACGGCCTGCGTCACTCGCGCATGGCCCTGATCCGCAACACCATGCAGCAGCTCAAGACGACGGTGCTGTCGGACGTCCTGCAGTTGCTCCGCGGAGCAGCCACCTTCCACGTCACTACCAGCACCATCCAGATCCGCGCCAACGATATCCACAGCGACTGGATCCTGTTCCCGCTCGACACGGAAGAAGATCAGAAGCGGCTGCTGTCCACCCAGCTCACGGCCGCCTACCTCAACGAGTTCCGCGAAATCCCCCAGAAACTCGTGGCCTCAATCTCAGGTCGCGTTGGCCGCTACCCTAACAAGACCATGGGCGTCGATCCGCGACGCTTCGGCGTGATCGGCGACAGCAACCCCTTCGCCGATGGCAGTGAATGGACACAATTCCTCGAAGGCAGTGACAACCCTGACCACCAACTGTTCCGGCAGCCGTCGGGAACGAGCCCTCAGGCGGAGAACCGCGAGAATTTGGTGCCCGGCTACTACGAGCGATTGATCGCCTCGTTCAGCGAGGAATGGGTCAACGTCCATGTCCATGGCCTGAACGGCGAAGACCTGGCTGGTAGTTCTGTTTTCAAAACTAGTTATAGCCCTCGCTTCCACAACGCCCCCACGGGCCTTGAAGTCAACCGCATGCGGCCGCTCGTCATCGGGCTTGATCTGGGCCGCACCCCCACCGCGATCATCACCCAGATCGACCCGATGGGCCGTATGCTGATCCAGGCGGAAGTGACGTCCGACGACATGGGCCTGCGGCAGTTCCTCCGCGAGAAGCTGCGCCCGATGCTGGCCAGCGACCTGTTCTACGGCATGCGCGCCATCGTGATCGCAGATCCAGCCGGCCGCATCCGCTCGCAGTATGGCGAGGAAACAGCGTTCGACGTGCTCAAGGCCGAGGGCCTGTTCGCCCTGCCCGCCTCCACCAACGACATCGAGCCGCGTCTGCGTGCCGTCGAGAAGCCGCTTCTTGAGCGCCGCGGCGAAGGCGCAGCACTGCTGATCGACCCCAACCGCTGCCCACTACTGATCCAGGCGCTCTCCGGCAAATACCGCTACAAGCGCCGCTCAAACGGCGCGGTGGATGAAACACCAGAGAAGTCGCACCCCTGGTCCGATCTCGCCGACGCCCTGCAATACGCCTGCCTGGGCCACGCCATGGACGCCCCTAGCCTGGCGCAGCGGTATGAGGCACGGCGCAGCATGGCGCCCGCGCGGCCGGTCCCCGTGGGCGGGTGGACCTGAACAAAAAAGGGGCGCCTTCGGGCGCCCCTCTCAAACCTATCCGGTGCTGTCGTGGTCAGGTGGCGTAGGTGGAGATGGTGACGGCGATATCGGCCATCGTGGCATCCTGCGTCGCCGGCGCCACGACCTGCAGCACGTCACCCGGCAGCAGCTTGATGGACGAGATCGACGAGACCGCGACCGTCGAGTGCGTCGCAGCCGTCAGGGTCAAGGTGCCAAGCGCCACCGGCGTGTTGCTCACGCTCGGGCGAATGTAGTTGAGGGTGAAGACAGCGGTGCTGGTCGGCGCGGTGTTCGCCCAGATCCCTGGGATCACGCCCGCCACCGAAGTGCCGAGGTCATTGGCCGGCACGAGGTTCTGCGGGATCGTGGAATACTCGGTGATCTGCTGATGCAGAACGGCTCCCGCGGCGGGCTTGCCGGGAAACACGAAGGGCATGGGCTGCAGGCGGTTGATGTTGTCGTTGTTCATACGCAGCGGGGCGTCGGGAAGCATCGGCATTTTGTTGCTCCTGGGAGTAAGAGTGTTGGCAGTCAGAACCGTTGAATATCCTCAACCGTCAGCTCGATCTTGTGTTTGCGAGCGATGGCCAGGACCTTCTTCTCGTTGGCGGGAAGCGTGAGCTTCTTGGGGATCGGTTTGTCGAGCTTGTGCCGTTTGATCATCGCCAGCACATATTGTTTGCTAGTGCCGAACTCCCTGGCGATCTCGATGGTGGCCATGTTGGTTTCGAGCATTTTGCGCACGGTCTTGTTGCGAAGCAGGGTCACCATGGGGGACATGGCAGCCATCGGGATCTCCTGGGATTTGTGGGGGGGACACAAGATATGGTAGCGTCCGAGAAGCCCGGAAACATAATTGTTCGGGGCTTGAGGTTTGGGAATTTCGCAAAGTTCATTGATATTTATAGGGGTAAAAAGTGCCAAATTTTTTACTAAGAGATTGAAATTGCTACTACGTTGTATTCCGGCCCGGACCTCCACCCCCGCCCGATGCCGGCAGTGCTGGCCAGACAGCGGCGGCAATGCCGACCGGCGCGCCATTTCAATGCAGCATTCCATCACGAGAGAACAGGCAGGCATATGAGCTGGTTCGGTTTGTTCGATCGCCTGCGCCTGCACACCGGCCCTGGCAGCCAGGGCTGGCCGCTGCCCGGCAGTCAGCTGCGCGTCACCGATGCGGGCCTTGCATCGCTCTACCGCGACGCGATCATCGCCGCCGGCGATCCGTGGCGCGCCGACATGTTCGACCTCGCCGGCCATTATCTCGCCCGCACCGCGGCACCCGCCAGCACCCATGTGCATCTCGACGCCAGGCTGACCGGCCGGCCGCAGCGCATTCTGTTCGGCGCGGACTCACGCTGCGGCATTCTGGCCTGGGACGCACCGTCCGCCACCACCGCCATCCGACTGCCCGGCAGCACAGATCCGGCCGCGATCGTGCTGCCCCATGCCGGGCTGCTGTCCCTGCTGGCCCAGACCCTGCCGGTCACCGCGATCACCACCGTCTCGCTGTGGGCGGCAACCGCGGTCGAGGCCATCACGCTGCTGCAGGCCATCGCTCCCTGGCTGGTCCGCGAGACGCGCGCCGTGGTGCGCCTGGGTCCGGAAGCCGCGCGTGACCTGCTGCCGCAGCTCGCCTCCCTGCCGGCGGCCTGTGTGGCGGTCATCCCCTGCTCCGGAGCAGCCGACCACGAAGGCCGCGGCGAGGATCCCTCGGAGGTGCTGCTGTGCCTCGAGGACCTCTCGGGCCAGACCGCGGAGCAGGCCCATGCCCGGGCCATGCAGCCGCGGCGCTTCACCCGTGACCTCTGGAACCTGCATGACCGGGCATGGCGCACCGCCCGCGACGATGCGGCAAGCCAGGGCGGTGTCGTCGTGCAGATGCCGCTGCCGCAGCGCGATGTCGCCGCGGGCTGGCCGCCCGTCGTAATCGACCCGCTGCCGCCGGGCCCACTCGGCGCCACCCTTGCCACGCTGCAGTCCGACGGCCTGCGGGCCACCACCGGCTTTGACTATGTCGCCGAGGTCAGCGCGGTCACGCTGTTCACCCATGGCCGGACGGTGCTGCTGGTGCCGCAGGACGGACCGGCGCTGCTCGATCCGGCCATCCTGCCGATTGCAGACGACGAGATGCACGAGGCAGCCGACATCGCGCTGGCCGCGCAAGGTCTGCTGTCCGGCGCCGGCTGGCTCCAGGGCGGTGCCCTCGTGCTCACCCGCACCACGCCCATCCGCCGTGTCAACGATCGCCAGGCCTTCCTGCTCGGCGCGACGGCGGTGCCGGACAGCGAATACCTGACCACGATCTGGCCCCGGCTGGAGATTCTGCTGCAGCACTGCGAGCAGCGCCGCCTGTCGATCGATGATGTCGACATCCTGGCGCCCAGCCCGGCCCACCGCCTGCTGCGCGACAGCGTCGCCAGCCTGGGCCTCGATCCGGACCGGCTGCAGCATGACTGCGATGGCGTGCTGTATCGCAGCATCCTGGCGGTGCCGCCGACGCTGCATCTCGCGACCGCCCGGCGCAGCGCCGCCTTCGACCAGTTCTGCCGGCGCCTGGCACGCGAGCGGGGCGATGCCGCGTTCGTCTCGTTCAGCGCGGCCCGTCCGCCGGAGAAACTCTATCTCACCACCTCGGCGGGACCGGCTCTGCTGAACGGCGCCGCCATCGGCAAGCTCGCCCAGGCCGCGGGCTATCGGATGATCGACACCGACGCCACGGATTTCGCGACGCTCGCAGCCCTTCTGGGACATGCCAGCCGGATCGTCGGCGTCGCGGCCGCCATGGGCTGGGCCTGTCTCGCCCGGAACGGCCGGCTCGGCGTGCTGATCGCGGAGGCTGACGCGCCCCCCCCCTATCAGGCGCTGCACACCGCTGCCTGCTGCGACCACAGCGTCACCATCGCCTGCGGCACAACGCTCGGGGCGGGCGGTTTCGCGGTGGCCACGAGCCGGTTCGAAGCGCTGCTCGAACGGATCGATGCACCAGCCCCTGCCCGGGCCAAGGGAGCCACACGATGAGCGAGACCGCCGACGCCCCGCCGCTGATCGACATCCTCGGCCTGCTCAGCGGCGATGGTCCGACCGTCATCCGCTCGCTGTATTTCTGGCAGCAGATCGCGGGGCCGGACAGCGGCGCCGGCGCCCGGCTTGCCGCTGTGCTCGACCCGATGATCGGTCTGCCGGTTGGCTCCGACGTCGCCCCCCATGTCATCGCCGTGCCCCTTGCCTCCACCGGCAAGGTGCTGCTGAAGGGCTGCCTGCCCGGCGGCGACGCGGTGTTCGAAGGCTTTGCCGAGGATGGTCTGCGCCTGACCGGCGCGATCGACCCGGTCGGCGACAATCGCGCCCAGCGCCGCTTTCAGCTCCTTGGTGCCGACAACCAGCCGTATCGCCGCCGGCCAGGCCAGCGCGTCATGCTGCGCTACACCCTGCCGCCGCCGGCGCTGATCGCGCGCCAGCTGATGTTCGCGGCCCTGACGCGGCGTGCGCCGGGGACGCCCGCGGAGCCTGTGCTGGAGATCTGGGTCGAGATCGAGCAGAACGAAAAGAGCCTGCGCGTCGATCCCACCAGCCGGCATGTCGGCGCCATGACGGTGGAGCAGACGCTGCATATGTTCACCTACGAACATCAGGCGCTGCTGCCGCATATCGATCGTACTGTTCCGGTGATCGCACGGCTGATGATCGCGTTCACCGCCTCGCCGATCACGGTCGATCTGCTTGGAGAGGCGCTGGTGATCAGCGGCTGAGCCCGGGCGGCGATTGGTTGAAGGAAGGCAAGAGGTTCTTTTTTGAAAAAAGAACCAAAAAACTTTCATCCTTTGAATCGCGACTGTCCGGAGGGGCCCATAAACTTTTGAAAGTCTTTTGCTTCTTTTCTTCAGAAAAGAGGATCTTGCTTTCTTGCGTCCCGCATCAGGGCGTCTCGGCTGCGCCCGTCTCCATCGAGCGGATCATCGCCTCCAGCACGCGCATCGCGCGCACGCCGTCGGCGATCTCGGGGGCGTCCGAGGGCTCGCCGCGCACGAGCCGCAGAAACGCGGCGAGCAGGGCGTGGTAGCCCTTGTGGTCCTCGTTGGCCGCCGCCGTCAGGTTCGGCTCCCAGATCAGCGCGTCCTGCGACGGATCCAACGTGGCCAGCGGATCGTCCGCCTTGAAGCCGGGCGCGCGGTAGTAGCGGACCTCATGGACGTTGCGGATCTCGACCCGCTTGTGATCGCCCATCACCTGCCACCATTCCATCGGCGTGCCGCGGGACTGGTGGGTGCCGAGCACCACGGTGGCCAGCGCGCCCGAGGCGAAACCGAACCCGACATGGAGCAGCAGCTTGGCAGGCTCCATCTCGAACCGGCGGGTTGTCACCGACGTCACCTGTTCGCCGATCAGCCAGGGGACGAGGTCCATCGCGTGGACACAGTGGTGCAGCAGGAACCCGGTGTAGTCGGGGTTGCCGACGAAATAGCCGGGGGCGGTCATGTATTCGCCGAGCAGGCTGGCGCGCGGGCCGAACGCGGGCGACGCCAGAATGTTGCCGGCGATGCGGTTGGCGGTGGAATAGCGCTTCATGAAGCCGACCACACAGGGCCTGCCGGTGCGGGCGGAGATTTCCGCCAGATGCTGCGCCTCCTGCGCCGTGGCGGCGGGGGGCTTCTCCATGAACACCGCAAGGCCGCGCTCCATCGCCTGCGCGCCGATGCGGGCGTGCAGGCCGGGGCCGACCGCCATGCCGATGGCGTCCAGACCGGGATGGGCCAGCAGATCGGCGGTATCGGAATAGCGGGCGGTGACGCCATAGCGCTCGCCGATCAGGGCCAGACGTTCGGCATTGGCGTCGCAGACCGCGGCGAGGGTGATGGGCAGGCGGGTGAGCTGCGGCAGCAGCATCTCCTCCGCGTGGCGGCCGCAGCCGACCCAGCCGATGCGCATCACGAATGCGCCGCCGCGTGCAGCAGGCCGCGCAGCAGGTTGGCGCTGTGGCGCAGATCGTCGTCCTCATCAAGCACCGGCGGCTTCCATTGGGCGAGCGGCACGGAGAGGCTGTGGTCGGTGCGGCGGAACGGCTCGAGGGTGATGACACCGGGGTAGCCGATGTCGAACAGGGTGCGGCAGATGCCGGTCCAGTCGATATGGCCGGTCCCGAGATAGCCGCGATGATTCTCGTTGGCCTGGAAATGCATGAGGTGCGGGGCGGCGTGGCGCAGGGCGAGGTACATGTCGTCCTCCTCCATGTTCATGTGGAAGGTGTCGAGCATCACGCCCACCGCCGGACTGCCAACCTGCTTCACCAGAGCGACCGCCTGGCGGCCGGTGTTGCAGAAATCGGTCTCGAAGCGGTTCAGCGGCTCCACGGCGAGGCGCACCTTGTGCCGTTCGGCGTAGGCCCCGGCGTCACGCAGACCGTCCACCACCCGGGCGATGCGTTCGGCGCGCTGGGCGGCATCGAACGGGCGCGGCGGGCGGCCGGCGAACACCAGGGGCGTGCCGTAGAGCGGGCCACCGACGAGGTCGGTGCCCATGGCGACGGCGACATCGACGCAGCGGCGGAGATAGGCCACACCCGCGGCGCGTGACGCGGGATCGTCGGAGGCGAGGTCGCGATCAACGTTCACGCGGGCGGCCAGCACCACCGAGAGGCCGGCGGCCCTGGCCGCGGCACCGGCTTCGGCAGGATCGACCTCATCCGCCTCCGGCACCAGCAGCTCGCAGAAATCCATCCCCGCCGCCTTCATCCGCTGAAACAGCGGGACATGCGCCGCGGTGATCGGCCGCGCATAGGTCATCGAGATCACGCCGATCTTTGGCATCCAGCTCATGCTCATCCCTTTACCGCGCCGCCGGTCAGACCGCCGACCAGCTTTCCTTGGGTCATCAGAAACAGAATCGTGGCAGGCAGCGACACCAGCGTGCCGCCCGCCATCAGCAGGCCCCATTGGATCTGGTTCTCCCCGATGAAGCTCTGCAGCGCGACGGTGACGGTGCGCACGTGCTGGCCGGCGAGCATCAGCGCGAACAGGTATTCGTTCCACGAGGCGATGAAGAGATAGATGCCGACGGCGACCAGCCCGGGCAGCGTCAGCGGCAGAATGACAAGGCGCATGATCTGCCAGCGTGTGGCGCCGTCGATGGCGGCGGCCTGGTCGAGATCGCGCGGGATGCCGTCGACATAGCTGGTCATCAGCCAGATCGCGAACGGCAGGGTGAAGGTGGCGTGGCCGGCGATGAGGGCGAGATACGTGTCGAGCAAGCCCAGCTGCCGCAGCAGCACGAACAGCGGCAGGATCAGCATCACCACCGGGAACATGTTGATGGCGAGGAACTGCACCATCAGCGTGGAACGGCCGGGGAAGCGGAAGCGTGAGAAGGCGTAGGCGGCGGGAAGCGCCAGCAGCAGCCCCAGCGTGACGGCACCGGCGGCCACGATGACGCTGTCGCGCAGATTCGCGGCGAACGAGGTGCGGGCCAGCAGTTCGATATGGTTGGCCAGCGTCAGCGTGTCCGGCAGCAGATGCAGCGGGGTGCGGGTGAGGTCGGCCTCCGGGCGCAGCGAGGACAGCACCATCCAGCCCCAGGGCACCAGCGCGAACAGCAGGATGGCGAGCACCGGTACCTCGGTGCCGAAGAACAGCTTCAGTCGTTTCGCGGTCACGCCCGCCGGCTCCGCATGAGATAGGCCACGACCACGCCGAGCAGCAGCAGCGTGAGAATGATCGCCAGCGCCGAGCCCTGGCCGTAATTGCCGCCGGACCACGCCGTGAGGAAGGCGTGCAGCGGCAGGGTCTGCGTGGCGGTGCCGGGGCCGCCGCCGGTCAAGACCAGGATCAGGTCAAGCGAGTTGGCGACCCAGATCATGCGCAGCAGCAGGGCCGTGGTCATGACGCCGGCGAGGCCCGGCAGGGTGACATGGACGAACTGGGCGATCCCCCCTGCCCCGTCCAGCGCCGCGGCTTCGTAGAGCTCGCCGGGGATGGCTTGGAGTCCGGCCAGCAAGGTGACCGCGAAGAACGGGAAGCCCTGCCAGACCACCGCCAGGATGACGGCGGCGAACGCCGTGCCGGGCTGCGACAGCCAGGCGATGGGATGTGCCAGCAGACCGAGGCGCAGGCCCAGCTCGTTCACCAGGCCGAGATTGAAATCGAGCATCCAGGTCCAGATCAGGCCGGTGATGACGCTGGGCAGCGCCCAGGGCACCACGATCAGCGCGCGGGCGATGCCGCGCCAGGCGAAGCGGCGGTTGAGCAGCAGCGCCGCCGCCAGGCCCAACAGAAACTGCAGGCCGACGGAGACGACCACCCAGATCACCGAGCTGGTCAGCCCTTCCCAGAACACCGGATCGGCCAGCGCCGTCGTGTAGTTGGCGAGCCCCACGAAGCGGCGCGACCGCGGACGGAACAGGATCACGTCATGGAACGACATCCAGACCGTCTGCGCCGCCGGCACCAGCACGAGCACCGTGGTGATCGCAAGCGCCGGCGCCAGCAGCAGCCAGGGGGTTGCGGCCTCTCGCCTCATCCGAAGTAGAGTCTGTCAAAGGTCTTCATCATGTCGTCGGACGAGATCTGGCCGAGCAGCGCCTTCTGCGTGGTCTGCGGCCAGACGGTGCGGGTGAAATCCGCCGTCTGCGTCGTCGCCGGCAGCACGCGCGCGATCGGCAGGGACCGGGCGGAGGCCTCGATGAAGCGGGCGGGCTGGGCGTTCCAGGTTTTGAGGCGCGATGTCGTCACCGGCAGCTGGGCCGAGGCCTTGGCAAAGGCGGCGTTGGCCGCGCCGGTGGACAGATAGGCGATCCACTTCCAGGCGGCTTCCTGGTTCTGCGACGCGGCGAACACGGCGCTCGACCCATCGCCATAGGTGGTCCAGCCATCGCCGGTCGGCCCGCGCGGGATCGGCACGGCGGTGATGGCGTCACCCAGGGCCGCCACCAGATCGATGGCGGAGCCGACATGGTGAATGGTCATCGCCGTCCGCCCGGCCTTCATGTTGTTGATGGTCTGCAGGAACCCGTCGGTGGGGGCCGAAGGTGGGGTGACGTGCTGGGTGCGGTGCAGGTCGATGAACCACTGGTTGGCCTTCAGCGCCGCAGGCGTCAGCAGGCCGCCCTTCTCCAGTTTCGCGCCACCGCCCAGCACGAAGCTGGCCCAGAAATCATGCCCGCCGGGTCCGCCGCGCAGGCCGAAACCCCAGCGGTCCTCGGTGGTGAGCGCCTTGGCCGCGGTGAGGAAACCCTCGAAGCTGGTCGGCGATGACAGGCCCTTCTGGGCGAACCAGTCGGTGCGGACATAGAGGGACAGCACCACGTACTGAAGCGGCAGATAGTAGCGCCTGCCGTCCGGCGCGCGGTGGAGCTTCCACAGATCCTCGGAGATGTCCACCTTGCCGCTCCAGGCGTCGATATTGGCATCGAGCGGCGCCAGCGCGTCCATCTCCATCAGGCCGGTCATGTTCTGCAACTTGACCATCGCCGCATCCGGCCCGTTGCCTGCGATCAGCGCGGTGTGGAGCCGCGTGTCGTAATCCGCGCCACCGCCCCAGGGGATGCTCTCGGCCTGGATGCGGATGCCGGGGTTCTGCGTCTCGAAGCCCGCCACCAGCGCGTCCGGCGTCGCCTTGGGGTCGTCAAAATGGTACTACCAGCGGATGGTCACCGGCTTCTGGGCGTGCGGGGCGGCCAGCGGTGTGGCCGCCATGGCGGCGCTGGCCCCGGCGAGCATGGTGCGGCGTGTGAGCTTCATGGCGTTTCCCTCGCTTCTTGTGAGCGTTGTTCGGGCTCTGATGCGGCTGCGATCGCAGGCATGGCCCGCTTCTCCACGATCGTATCGAGATGCGCCTCGATGCAGCGGCGCAGCTGGGCCGGCTGGCCCGCGCGCAGG
This sequence comes from Rhodospirillales bacterium, assembly GCA_037445025.1. GTDB lineage: Bacteria > Pseudomonadota > Alphaproteobacteria > Acetobacterales > Acetobacteraceae > CAIQQQ01. The sequence continues at coordinate 3,725 of JBBILI010000012.1, read as the reverse complement.
GCGGCCAGGATCGGCTGGTGGCGGTCCGAGGTCTGGATCAGCGGGCGCTGGTGCCACGGCGCCCAGAGGCGGAAGCGGTGGGTGTGCAGGATGCAGCGCGCCAGGATCGGCTTCATCGCGTGCAAGCCGGAGATGACGAAGAGATCGAGATGGAACCGCGTGTCCGCCTGCACCATGGCCCAGAGGTCGTCGTCCTCGGCGGCCTGGCGCATGGCGGCCAGCGCGGTTTCGAGCCGGGCGAGGTCCGCTGCCACCAGGCCGCGCAGCACCGCCTTGGCGGCCCGCGCCTCGATGCGCCGACGCAGCCCGAGGATCTCGGCCGCTTCGGCGGCGTCGAGATCCGTCACCGTGGTGCCCTGATGGCCCGAGCGCATCACCAGCCCCTCGCCTTCCAGGCGCAGCAAGGCCTCGCGGATCGAGGACTGGCTGCCGTCGAGCTCGGCCGCCAACGCCAGCTCCACCAGCACCGAGCCGGGCCGCAGTTCGTTCAGCACGATCCGCCGGCGCAGCTCGTTGAGGATGGACTGCCCCCGCGGCACCATGTCCCGCCTGGTCCGGATGGTCTCCCCCTATCGGTTGATTATCGATATTAACGGGCAACCTAAGGCGACCGGCGGACGCCGACAAGTCTCCGCTCCGACCCGTTGTCAGCCAGGGCATGGCCTTCATGTTGTCCCGGTGGGCCGGAGGGCGCTAAACTCCGGTGCTTTGGCCTCAGACGACGAAATCGCCCCCGGCGCGTTGGAGTGAACCGCCCATGACCTACACAATCGAAGTCAACGGCACCCGACGCAGCGTCGATGTCGACGGCGAGACGCCGCTGCTCTGGGTGCTGCGCGACGTGCTCGACCTCAAGGGCACCAAGTTCGGCTGCGGCGCCGCCCAGTGCGGCGCCTGCACGGTGCACAGCGACGGGCACCCGATCCGCGCCTGCCAGATGCCGATCGCAGCGGTGGGGGACGCCAGGATCACCACCATCGAGGCGATCGGGCAGACCCAGGTCGGCAAAAGCCTGCAGGACGCCTGGATCGCGCTGGATGTGCCGCAATGCGGCTATTGCCAGGCCGGGCAGATGATGTCCGCCGCCGCCCTGCTGGCGCGCACGCCCAAGCCCAGCGACAGCGACATCAACGACGCCATGAACGGCAATCTCTGCCGCTGCGCCACCTACACCCGCATCCGCGCCGCCATCCATCGCGCGGCCGCCACAGGGAGCATCTGACCATGCTGGCGCGCAGAAACTTCCTCAAGGCCAGCCTTGCCGCCGGCGGTGGGCTGCTGCTGACCGCGACCCTGCCGACCCCGTCCAAGGCCGCGACGCTTGGCGTGCCCGGGACGGATGCGGTGATGCTGAACGCCTATGTGCGCATCGCCCCCAGCGGCCAGGTGACGGTCACCGCCAAGAACCCGGAGGTGGGCCAGGGCGTGAAGATGATGCTGCCGATGCTGATCGCCGAGGAGCTCGACGTCACGTGGGACGCGGTGCAGATCGAGCAGGCCGATCTGGACCCGCGCTATTTCAGCCAGACCGCCGGTGGCAGCACCGCCACACCGCTGAACTGGCTGCCGCTGCGCAAGGTTGGTGCCGCCGGACGGCATATGCTGATCGCCGCCGCCGCGGCGCAGTGGGGCGTGCCCGCGGCCGAATGCGACACCACGCCGGGCCAAGTGGTCCACAGGCCGACCGGGCGAACGCTCGGCTACGGCGCGCTGGCCACCCAGGCCGCCGCCATGCCGGTGCCCCATCTGGACACGCTGACGCTGAAGGACCCCAAGACCTTCCGCATCATCGGCCAGCCCATCCGCAACCTCGAAGTGCCCCGCATCGTCACGGGGCAGCCGATCTTCGGCATCGATGTCACCGTGCCGGGCATGCTCTACGCCGTGTTTCAGAAATGCGATGTGCATGGCGGCCGGCTGGTTCGCTCCAACGTGGACGAGATCCGCGCTTTGCCGGGCGTGCGGGCGGCTTTCGAAGTCAAAGGTGGACGCAATCTGCGCGGCCTGCTCGACGGCGTGGCCGTGGTGGCAGACAGCTGGTGGCTTGCTAACCGGGCGCGCCAGCAGCTCGACATCACCTGGGATGAAGGTGATATCACCGGCCAGAGCAGTGCCGAATTCCTGGCCACCGCCGAGCGGCTCGCCAAGGGAAAGCCCGGCGACATCCTGCGTCGCGACGGCGACATCGCCACCGGCTTCAGCAAGGCCGCCCATGTGGTCGAGGCCGCCTATCAGTATCCGTTCCTGTCGCATATCGACCTTGAGCCACAGAACTGCACCGCCCATGTCGCTGATGGCCGGGTCGAGATCTGGGCGCCGACGCAGAACCCGGCCCCCGGGTCCAAGCTGGTGGCTGCCACGCTCGGCATTCCGGACTCCGCCATCACGGTGCACATGATCCGCGCCGGCGGCGGCTTCGGCCGGCGGCTCAGCAACGACTACATGGTGGAGGCGGCCTGGATCTCGAAGGTGGCCGGCGCGCCGGTCAAGCTGCTGTGGACCCGTGAGGACGACATGCGGCACGATTTCTATCGCCCGGCCGGCTACCATTTCTTCAAGGGCGGCGTCGATGCCGGCGGCAGGCTGGTCGCCTTCTCCGATCATTTCGTGACCTTCAGCGAAGACGGCGCCATGGCGGCCTCGGCAGAGATGCCGCCGGCGGAGTATCCGGCGCGTCTGGTCGAGCACCTGGAATACGGTGTGTCGATGATGCCGCTGCGGGCACCCACCGGGCCGCTGCGGGCCCCGCGTTCGAACGGTCTGGGATTTGTGTTCCAGTCCTTCCTCGATGAGCTGGCGCATGCGGCCGGGCGCGATCCGATGGTCTTCGCGCTCGATCTGCTGGGTCCGCCGCAGCTGCTGCCGGACCCGCCGGGTCCGCGCCAGGGGCCAGGATTCGACACCGGGCGCATGCGCGGTGTGATCGAGCTGGTGGCGGCGAAGTCCGGCTGGGGCCAGCGGTCCTTCGCCAAGGGCACCGGCATGGGGCTCGCCTATTACTTCAGCCATCTCGGCTATTTCGCCGAGGTGGTGCAGGCGACGGTGTCGTCTGGCGGTGACATCACGATCGACAAGGTATGGGTGGCCGGCGACATCGGCAGTCAGATCATCAACCCGCTGAACGCCGAGAACCAGGCACAGGGGGCGGCGCTGGACGGGCTTGGCACGGCGCTGGGCCACGGGCTGACGGTTGCGGGCGGCAAGATCGTGCAAGGCAATTTCGACACGGTGCTGCCGCTGCGCATGCGCCAGTCACCGCCGGTGGAGGTGCATTTCAACGTCACCAACCACCCGCCGACGGGCCTGGGCGAACCCGCGTTGCCCCCGGCTTTGCCCGCGCTGGCCAACGCCATCTTCGCCGCCACCGGCAAGCGCATCCGCAGCCTGCCCATCAAGGACCACGACCTCTCATATTCTGCTTAACGGATGAAAATTTTTTGCTTCTTTTTTTTCAAAAGAGAAGTTCTTTCGTAATTGCTCACGTGGGTAGCCTGTGGCGGTTTGGGCCTCCACATCCGGGGTGACCACGAAGGGAGTTGACGCGATCACGGGCGATTCGATTCAACATCGGGGTGGCACCCAAGATCGATCTCACCAAGCTGACGGTCGCCGAGAAGGACGCGCTGATCCTGTCTCTGCTGCCGCTTGTTGGCCAGTTGGAAGCAGCACTCGCGCGGATCGCGGAATTGGAGTCCCGGCTGGCCCGGTTTGAGAAGCCGCCCAAG